>CAYYVQ010000001.1:0-138369 GCA_964475205.1 uncultured Victivallales bacterium
TAGTGGGGAAGTCTAATTGTCGTCAGTGGGGAAGTGTAATTGTCGTCGTACAGGTCAAGGCGCGAATCGAGTATTACCAGGTCTTCTGGCCATACCTGATAGATAAGTGGAAAAAATATGGCGCACACAAAGTTGCTTTCGCTCCGGAAAATCCACTGGGGCAGTGGCGCAACATGATACAGGATCTCTATGACATCAAACTGAAAATACCCGGCGATAATACGCCTAAAAAGAGGTGAGTGTTCAACGCGGATTTATCGGCAAATGAGGACGCGGCGGACAGGATGGCTGTTTTGAGGTTGCACGCACGGCTCTCCGCTCGAAGAAGAGATGTCCGCGACGGCTAGGGTCAGAATGCCTTAACCTGTCCGCCCGACCTTTTATGATGGCTCAAAGGTACTTTGATCTTCGAGATCCCGTAAACCAGACTGCCACTGTCGGGCATCACGGACAGCTTTCCGCCACCAGCTACGCCGCACCTCCGCTGCCTTTCATTCGCACGACTCTTGCCTTTCCATAGAAACAGCAAACCCTCTCAATGCAGCGTCTCGAAAAAAAGAGCCTCAGGAGGGACAGGGATTTCTTTGTCTCAAAATTAATCAAAATTTATCGTTGACCTTTTCCTGGTACTCTGACCCCGTGGATTTCCTGTCCAATTTGGCGATTATTTTGGACAGCAGCGCCCGCAGTCTGACCCCGATACCTAGCAAATTCTTCCTATGACTCGCTCCAAGTCTTGGTCCATCGATGGCCTTCCCACGCCTTTAGCCGCGGCGGTGGAGATAACAGATGTATTTCAAGTTTCGTGGCTTTTTCCGTTCCTGATCTAGCTGTCGTCAAAATGCATTGCTCAGTATTCTGCACAAGGTCAACGAGCCGTGCAAAGGAAGTAGGAGAGTTTGTAGGAAATCTGAACTCGGACATATCAATACCGACAACTGTTTCTGTTACTGAATACCTCAGGACCTTTACTTTAATGTTATGAATGGAAATCAGATTAATGTCTTGTTGCGTATCAGAATCATCCGGCATATAGAGATTAGGCGCACTTATGGCATTAATTCTTGTAACCAAATCTGCATCGGGAGATGCGACTTTCGCGGGCATGATCCACATTTTATGCCATTTCGCATTCCAAACAAGTTGGAACACTGTGGAACCCGGAGACGGTTTTGGAACTAAAGTATAATAGCCCTTTCTGGCTTCATTATTCAGTAACTCCTTGGACCTGGTCCCTATGTCACCTTGAGGAAATGCGCGTTCTGCAATACACTTATAAGCCCCATCATTCTCTACTAGATAAAGCTCTTCACGTACTCCTTCTGGTTCTAGTGCTACAATCTTGAATCCTATGCTTTCAGCGGATGATTCAGCCTCAAGCGTCTGCCTAACCCAGTGGTTTGTTTGGATGCGCTGAATTTCGATGGTGTCTTTCCACACTTTCTTGCTTGACGTGTTGATAGATTCCCATGCATTTGATGAACTCATCGTCGGAAATTCGGCACGAACGCTGCCAATAAACACAAAAGAAAAAAATGCTCCGAGAAAGAACTGCTCCGTTATTCTGCTCATATTATACGTTCTGAATTTCACGTGCATAACTCATTACTTTTTCCTGATTCATCCAGATCGTATATTCTTTTATCCACTGGCAGTACAACAGGTTGTCAGTAGTGGAGTATGGGATCAATTGGGGTCAACTCCTCAGGACCCTCACAACAGTAACATTTTTCATTTATAGGATTGCGAAGGTGGATTTCCTCAGTGCCATTGACTGTCGTACGACTTTGTTCATCTGGCCTTTCTGACTCTGGATCTATCGGACCGCGGATGGGACCTTCTCCGGTTTTTGCATAGCAATAGCTACAGAATCCTGGGTGCGACACCACATGAAAATCACTAGATTTTGTATATAATTCCCATTGCTCTGCCGCATTTCGCCTGTATCTCCAAAGAGTCCATGTCCAAAGCCATACTTTTGTTTCATCAGCCTGACAATCGGTATCACAATTCACTTCTATGCAGTTCCACTCTTCCAGTTTCTCTGCCACTTCCTCAGCATCTTCTATCCAAGTATACGTCTCAAAAGCCAAGCCGCCACAGTTGTAAGTCTCGATCTCTTTGTTTTCCGGAATTTCCGGGGTGGGAGGAATTACTCCTTCATCGTCTTCTTCTGTCGGTTGAACAGGGTCGGCTTCCTGCCCATCAGAATCCAACCAAAAGAAGGCGTTGTTACGACAGAACAGATACAAGTGCAGTCTCCCTCTTTCCCCAATCGGATCCCGGTTCACCCACCGCCCCAACTCGGGTGAGTAATATCTGTAGCCGTAGTAATACACCTGCATTTCTGCGCAGGTGGAGGTGTGCGCAGTGCGGCCGTAGTTGTGAATTCCGTCGGTTTTGCCTGTAATCATTGAGGAATTTCCGGGGTCGTAGATGTAGTTTGTTGTGGTGCCGGTTGTGTTGGAGAAGGTGCAGCATGTTGAGTCGTGCTCGCAGGTGAACGTAGTAGTAAGTGTACTAAAGTCCCAGGGCAGGGCTTCGTTTTGCCCGCAAACGTAAATAAGTATATTGGTTGTAGGGAAGGGGATGGTCATGGCCGTGTCAGGCAGTAGCCAGGTCTTTTCGCTGAAATGAATCATTTGTCAGTATCCGGTTACAATGAATTATTCGTAAACTTTATACCGGATTTTGTGAAACGTTGCCAGCTTCAATTTGGCATTTTCCCATATTGCCGGAATTGTTCAGGGCGCTTCTGAAATGTCGATTGTCGAGACGTGACCCCCGTTCTGCGTACGCTGGTCGCCGCCCAACAAAGCGAGCCTTGTTGATGTTCGGGGATCCTTCGTTCTGTTGCTGGGTGAAGTCCGTAGAAAAAAAATGACAAGAAATCGCTTTTCAGCCGGCACGGGCGCCTGCCCGCTGGAACCGATCTGAGGGACCTCACTTATGGGGGGAAAGCTAGCAAACCGAGCCGGAGGCGTCAAGTCCGAGATTTTGCGACGTCACATCTTGACATTTGACAATTCATCCAAAGCATTCCTTTGCCTTCAGGCTACCTACTGCATTCTACTCTTGGAAGGATGAGATTCAAGTAATCGTTGGCAAAACCGATGTTTCTATTTTCGCGGTTTGCTCTCGGAATCCGTTAGTTTATGTCCTTGAATAAATTGGCTGTAAATACTGACGGACATGTGTCTATAGAAAACGGAAGCTCTATTAGAGAATAAGATTGCCAGTAGTATATTCAAAACAAATCCGGCTGCTCCCCACCAAAACCAATAAATAAAAAGTGTGGCGATTGCATTGAGCGTAAAAACAAATGCCGAACTCCTGTAAAATCCGTATTTCGAAAGAAAGGCAAAGAATTCTGTAGCGTTACCGTGATTAAGCGCCCAGTTCTTTGCAAATTGAAAAACTGTGTCATTATTCACTTCCGGGACGCATTTGCGGGTTTCCTTCTTTAAATCTTCTATTTGCTCGTCCCACTTTCTAAAACCCAGCTCATCCCGCCACTTTCCAGGCTTGTTCTTGATGAGTTTATAAGGCAGATTGGCCAGAGGTTCGATAAGCATCCCCGTAAGTAGAAGGGCCAAGAGAAGCAATGCTATCAGTGTTGCGGCCGGAACGTTTAGTGCTTGTTCGATACGCAACACACCTGTCAACAGGCAATGCATCGTGATGATCATCAACAATGTTGTTCCCGTCATCAGGTATACAAAATAGTCCCAGCCCCCCAGCCTAAACTTTTCGATCATACTTTACTCCTCCCAAACAGATCCAACGAACAGGCGACATTTCATAAGCCAAACACCCCGCTCTTCCCTTGAAGGGGGCTATATCGCTGCTAAACAGGTGCTTTACATTTGCTTCCGTTCTCCGATGCACGGAAACCTCCCCGCTAAAGACGGGTCTGCCTGTTCGTTGGTAAATTAATATAATGATTTCAGGTCAGCATCCAGTCGACTCATTCTTCTTTCAATAACTTTTTCAAACAATGACCTAATCTCATCCTCGTTCAACCTTTTTTTGCCAGGCCACTCGCCATGCAGCTTTATAAACTTCCTCTTTCTTCTCAGATCCCATTCATCATAATTCAAGAGATACCCAGAATCTACTCCCTTTCGCGATTTATGAATTTCACGAAACGCCCGCACAAAAGACTTCAACTCAGATGACCGCCGCCTCAAAACAACAGACCGTTCACAAAGCCGACTTAGTGTTTTATCCAGATGATGTAGTAATGAAATGTCATTCATTTGCGAAAAATAATAAAGCCAGCCGTACCGCTTCTTTTTGCTAATAGCACCAGTGATTTTTTCATTTAAATCTTCGATCAGCATCGAACGATATGCGTCCGCATCCAAATCATGCCTCTTCTTAAACTCATCTTTTCGATGGTCCGCACCCGTTATCATGTTAGCAAACGACTGCATGAGCCGCTCAACTGAAGACTGTCGAACACTAATAGAGCCGGAGGAAAACACCTTATAGCCAAGAATATCAAATTCTGAATGCCCTAATCGTCCGCTTTCGGTTTTAGAATCATTTAGTGTCAAACCAAGTTTTGCAACGTCAAACCGCACTTTTTCCAGGAGGCTTTTATTTTCAGGGTAAGGAAAGATTAAAAGAATATCATCAACGTAACGCATATAAAGAGAAACCAGGCGATCAAATGTTTCATCAAAATCATGCATATAGATATTGGCGAGAATATTCGAAATAGCCAGCCCCTGCGGAATGCCTTGTGGCGAATAAAACTTATAACGCTGTGAAGATGCAGTTCCTCGCGGAACTGTTGGAGTCGTGATGGATCGATATAATAACTGAAGAGCGTACCGAGAGATCGTTGTTTTGCGTACCCGGTTCATTAATCGTTCTCGATCAATATTGTCGTAAAACCCCGTTATGTCTGTTCGGATAAAACCTAGTTCTTCGGAACTGTGTTCCCGCATAAACCGCATCAGATGGAAGATGTATGAACTTGGCAAACGCCTAGCAACACAAGAGGGAAATTTTGCGTGCAAATGCTCTTTCAAGGCAGACAAAACAACCTGGTCACGAATGGTTGGTACGGATAAAATACGAGGAGCTTTGTTGCGCCCTTTTGAAACCTGTAATTCGACATACGGGGAAAACTTGTACCGTCCATTTGAGACCTTTCGGCTGGCTGTCTGTATATGAGGATCAAGGTTCTGCTTAAAGACCTCAACCGACATTCCATCAACTCCCCGAGTGACTTTGTTGATGATCTTGTCTGAAAAAACATCTTTTAAGGTTTCTTCCGAGAAGGAATGTTCAAACCTTCGATGCGTATGGATTCTTAAGGGTTCCTTAAAGTTCACGCTGAAGCTCCCTGCGGTTGGATATTATCTAATCCTGCTTTTGTTGGGTGTCCTTCTGTCTCTCTTTATTACCTTTTCATACATGGGCCAGTCCATGCGGCGTAGGACATGATTTCCTTTGCGTATCCATGTCTTGTCTGAAAACGTGGGATACTCTTTGGAAAGTTCTGCAAAAGCCTGTGTAGCTTGAGGCACTTCCCCGGTCGCCAGCAGCATCTTGCATTGTGCCCACATTTCCCATCTGCCACCTTCTTGTTCAAAGGCAACGTTTAGATTCGTCGCTGTTATCATGTCATCCAATTCCAAGGCACATGCAACAGAAAGAGCCCGGCTGCGGTCTGCAGCAGGATCCACTGACAGCACCTTTCGGAATTGCTCGAGTGCTCCTCTATATTGGCCAGCACTAAACTCTGCATTTGCAGCGTAGTAAGCCTCATACGGCCAGTTGGTGAATGTTGATTGATTTTCCTCCCACCAAGCCTCCAGTGGTCCTACGTCCCAGGGATCAAAACTGATATCGGCTATTTCCTGTAATGCTTTGGACACGCGGTTCGCAGTCCAGAGGTCTTTGGAATGTGCAAGTTTGATCAATTCCGGCACAAATACACGATATTTCTTCTTTCCTATTAGATTGATGGCAGCATCGGGAGGGCGTTGTCGTAATCTCACAGCCAGTTCATCAGTAGAGAATGGCCCGGTAAAGCGATCCTGGCCTCGTCGTTCTAGAGGAATGAGAGTGGTCAGGTTTGCGCGATCCAGAATGAGAGTTCGCCGCACCTTGCTGAGTGTGGCTCGAGCCAAAGGAGCGAGTTGATTTGTCCCTCGTGCAAGTTTCTCCAGTTTGCGGTAAGCATCTCTGTTGAATGCTTCGGCATGTCCCACGGAAGCAATCTGTTCTTGCTCTTCTCGCAAGTAGTCAAGATTCTGCGAAGCTTGCTCAATGCCACGGTTCAAGGACTGGACATTGTCAGATAGGGGGTCCAGTTCTTTCCGAACAGCATTTGCATCTCGTACGATCATCTGAATGGTATCTCGATGATGTTGGACCTCTTTCCTTATCTTCTCAATCGCCGCTACATCAGCTGATGCTTTCTTCTTGAGGGCCATCAGATCCCAAAGCGAGATGATAGAGTCCTTGAATGTCGCAAGAGCGATAGTCCCAGCTGCGAGCAGCGAGATGAGTGCAAAGTATTTGTTTTCACGGAAGAACCGCAAAACCTTGTCAGTGATCTGACTGAATTTTCTCATCTTTCTCTCGTTTCGAACGTTTGTCCTGAGGTTCGGCGCGTTAGCGACGTGACCTCAAGGTTTTTTGTTGTGTCCCGGGTATGCCCAGCCGTTTGCTGGTGAGCTCCGCGAGCGTACCAAATCAGAGTTATGCGTTGAGCATGACATATGGATTTGGGGAATTCAAGGTGTATCCTGTCAACCGACAACAGCGATTCCACTGCGTCATTCAACGAGGCTGGCGTGGCTGACGGGGCATGGTGCTAATTAGGCGCATTTGATGGAAGTGCTGGCCTTCAGTCACGCGGTTTCGCGTACCAATAGAATCAGATGCGGGGCTTTGGGATGTCGTCTTCTGGAAAGAACTTTCCTTCCTCTAGCCGCTTTTGTTGCTGCTCCATGGCTGCAAGACCTTCTCTGAGCACATAAAGAAGGTCCTTTGCATTGCCATTAATGAACCCTCCGTCGAACAGTGTCGTGGTTTTGCAATAGCCAAAATTGATAAAATTGAGCAAGTCGTTTATTGCCTTTATGACTTGATCCACCTGAAGGCGGGTCGCACTCTTAAGATGTTTTGCCGTCTTTGTTACATTTAGATGAAAATCGCTATGTGCAAGCCGACGATTTCGCCAATCTCGCACAAACTTTGCCTTACTGAGTACGGCGTCCAAATGTTCTATCAAGTATGGTTGCATTTCGATCTCAACAACTTCCGGTAATTTCCTCAGTGTTAAGGTATTCTTCCCCTTTATCTCGGGCTCATCCGTCATGCGTGCAATATGAAGGACAGTGTCATTCCATAGAATTTTCTGGACGATTCCAAAGAAAGAGGGAGCAGCATCATTCAACAATCCAATCCTGGTTTCATTTGTACCAAATAGCGTCTTGTATTCAATCCATTTACAGTTGAGCGATATTGTCTCATTCCGCAAATGATAGAAAAGGGCTCCCAGCTCTGGGCCCATTACATGCATGTATTTCTGCTCCACTTGTTTTGCAGTTTGATGTTCAGACATAACTAGTTCGTCCGTTTAATAGTTTGATCAGTTTTTCCCTCTCCCTCCAAGATCTCGATTTCTTTGTCAGTGAGATTAAATAATCGGGCGACGAGGTGGTTGATTTTGGATTCCTGGTCTGAGACGTTGGCTTTTGGGTTTTCGGCTTTTGCGGCGAGGATTTGGTCTACGATGGATTCCATTTCTGCTTTCTGTGCTTTTGGGGCTGGGGGGATCGGTAGTTGAGTTACATACATGGGTTTAACTCGTAGAATCCGCCTTGCCGTGACGCTGCAATTTGACGCAGATACCACCATATAGCCGGCGAATTCAAGATTCCAACCAAGTATTTGACATTGCTGCTGACGCAGACGCTTGTTTTGTCGTTTCCAAACATGCCAGCATCGTCGTATGCGAAATTTGGTTTGTTGTCAATTGAAGGCAAGACTACTTTATCATGTGCAAGCTCTTGCCAGTAAGTCGCCGCGCAACGTTGTAGTGCGTACCATTCGTATCGGATACCAGTTTCTGCTTTGTTGCGATTGACAAGGCGTTCTTTGTATTGCGAGAGGTGGCCGTGTATAGCCGGGTACAGTCGCCGGAATTCCTCTTCTGCCTTCTCTGAGGCACCAACTATGGTGCTGTCTTCGTGAAGGGGGAAGTGCCAAGGTATGAAGATCAAATACTGCTCCGCGAAATTGACGCGCCAGCGTTTTACGTCGCGGCCACGGAGGAATGGTTTTATTACTTCTGCCGATTTGGGGTCTTCTTCGATCAGACGGTCCCGGGTGGGTTTGTCTATTACGAATGCTTTGTTGTAGCCGGTGAGAATTCCTCGGTAAAACCGACCGTTGACGTATTCGCCGAGCGGGGTGCCGGTGTTGCGCATCTTGTCGAGCAGGTGGAGAACTTCGGGTTGTTCGAATCGCCAGCCGTCGGGAGTCATGCCGGCTTGTGAAATTGTGAATGCCTGCCGGGCAAAAACATGGGCAAACTGTGCTATGGGTTCGCCGGGCTTCCAGTTCAGGGCTTTGAATTCATTTTCTGGCGCACCCTGGGTTTCCTGTTTGCGCGCTATCACAATGGCGGGGTATGCGATAGCGGTGAAAACCGGGGCATCACCGAAATCAATGATCTCCTGCAGCGCAGTATTCTCAACAAGATGCTTGCGCAGCTTTTTACCGTAGCCCGCCCGGAAGTATTTGTTGGAACTGATGAAGGTAAGTATTCCGCCCTTATGCAGGAATTGCAGGCCGCGGTCATAAAAATAGACATACAGGTCGGCGGTACTTGTGAAGGTTTCCGTACAGCTTGTGCTAAGAAAAGGTTTCTGTTCTATGATGGATTCCTGGCGGACATACGGCGGATTGCCGATTACTATGTCGAAGCCGTCGGCGGCGTCGGGGAAGAAGTATTTGATGTCGAAGAATTCTACGGCGGCGTCGCGGAAGATGTTGGGATAGCTCTGCCAGAGTTTGAGTTCGTGGGAATGCTTCTTTATAACGGCTTCGCGCTTTTTCTTTGAAGTGCCGTCCTGCTGGTGGCGCATGTTTTCGGTTATTTGCTGAATATGGCGGTATTTTTCCATGGCTTTGCCGTTAATGAGCGATTCGATTTCTTCGCGGAGTTCGGCTTTCCTTTGGGGGGAATTTTCGGAGAAGTAGTTCTTTGTGAGGGTTTCGAATTTGTCGAAGAACGGGTCTTGGAGGCCGATGCCCTGATCGCCTTCGTTATATTCGTCGGGCGCGCCGATAAGGGTGTTGGCGGCAACGAATTTGAATTCCAGGTTGGGCAACGGTTCGACGCCGCGGTTTGGTCGGGTGTCGTCAAGTTTTTCGTCGACGATGAGTGAGAGGAAGAAGCGCAGCTTCGATATCTCGACGGCTACGGGCTGGATGTCGATACCGAATATTGAGTTCTGGATGATTCCGAGTTTGTGAATGTAGTCGTAGTTTTCGTGCTTGAGCCGTTCGGCAACCTGATCGCGGAGCATTTTGTTTTCGATCCTGGCGAGCTTGAGTTCGAGCCAGCGTTTGGATTTCGTGTCGATGCGCTGAAGAATGAGCAGTATCCGCTGCAGTATCCCCATGGGAAACGCGCCGGAGCCGCAGGCGGGGTCGAGCACTTTGATTGTATCAAGGGCTTTGATCAAGGCATCGCGCTGTGAATCGCTGAGTTCGATATCATCGTCGTCGTGGCTCATAAGCTTGCTGAGGGAGTCCTGGTCTATGCCGGTTTTTTCGTTGAGACAGTAAACGAGGGACTGGGTGACCATGTAGTCTACAATTTCGCGGGGAGTGTAGTAGGAACCGGTTTTCTTCCGGGCGGTATCGCCGGTTTCTGGGTTAATTTCGGCGAGCAGGTTTTCGAAGATGCGGCCGAGGATTTCGGGGTCCACGGCGACTTCTTCATCAAGCGGGGTGTTTTCGGAAATGGTGAAGACGTATCCGGTGAGAGTAGTGAACAGGTCGGAAAACCATTCGTCCGGAATTTCCAGGACGTTTATGAAGGCCGGTAAGAAGAAGTCTTTGTCGTGCGGTTCGAAAAGTCCGCCGTTGAGGAAGGGAATGCGGTCGGCATCGGGCAGGGTGCGGGCCTTGCGCTGTTTTTGCGGGGTGTTCAGGATTTCGAAGAAGAGTTTTTCCAGGACAGAATGGTAAAATTTCCTGTTTTCGGCGACGCGGTCGGCGGAAAGAAGATCGGGCGGCAGAAGCGGTTCGCCGGTGCTGGAGCTTTTGTGTTTGAGGAACCAGCAGAAGATAAGGCGGCCGATGAGCCTTACGGCGAATTCCTGGTATGTCTGCGCGTCATCAGATGAAACTGAGGGCAGGCGAAGCTGTCGTTCAAACTTCTGGGTCTTTGAGCCTTGTTGGATTTTGCCGCCGGTGAGTTTGTAGAAGAACTGTGCTATCTCGTGGTAGAAGGTCTTGTTCAGGATGGAGAGGTCGAGCTTTTTCTGCCAGTGCTGGTACAGGGCGTCGAAGGTACTGATGGCTTTTTTGCCGGTTCGTGGGATTCTGAGGTCGTTGAGAATGCGGAGGTGGCCGGCGTGGGGTTGGTCGATCCTGATGTCGCGCAGGAGCGAGACTTTGCCGGGTTTTTCGCCTTCGCGCCATTGCTGCTTGTAGGGGGTGCGTTCGCAGGTTGCCAGGGAAATATAGTCTGAGCCTTCGGCTTTGTAGCGGAAGAGCACGACCACGGGGCTGCCGTGGAAGGAGCGGTTGAAGGAACGGGTGATGGCGGCAAGGTTCGAGCGGGTGGGGGCGAGGTTGTTCTCTGGCGTCCTGAGGTCAAGGGCGAAGATGACCAGGCCGTCGTAATCCTTTTCTGCGGTTTGGTCCCGGGCAGCTTCGGCGGCGGATTCGGCGGAGTCGGGAGCGGGGGCAACGTCGTTGCCGGGCGCGGCAAAGGCTTCGTCGTCCACGATCCCGGCGAAGTAGGCTTTGTTGATGGTTTTGTGGAGTTTGTCGCGGTAGTTACCGCCAAGAAGGTCGGGGAGGGGGATGGGTAGTTCGGTGACGCGTTTGAGCGGGATGGCAAGGTCGGATTCGAAAAGCGCGCGGGTGGCGTGGTAGAGGTTGGGGCGGTCAGCGAAAGGTTGTAGTGATTTTGTGTTCATTTGGGGATTATTATTAACTGCTGAATACGCTGAATGCACGAAAAAATGAATGGGGAGGTTTGATGGGGGGGCAGCGGGTTACGGGATAACCCGCTGTACTGGGGGAGAGGAGGGCGGAGGCAGCGGGTTACGGGATAACCCGCTGTACTGAGGGAGAAGAGGGGTGGGGGCAGCGGGTTACGGGATAACCCGCTGTACTTTTGGGGTGAGGGTGGGGGGTTATTCTTTTTTTGTTACGGCGAACCAGAGGATGAGGTCTACGTTGTGGGTCTTGTAGCGGTCTTCGAATGACTGGTTGGCGGGGAGGGGTTGGTCGGGGGATTTGTCGCCGCGCTGCATCTGTTTGATGTAGTCCATGGTGGCGGCGCCGGCAACGGGGGTCTTGCGGCCGTCCTGGTCTTCAACTTCAGAGACTGCCTGGCCGTGGAGCCAGTTGCGTATGGCGTTTGCCCATACAGTGAGCTCGTGGGAGTCGCCGCTGTCCAGTCCTTCGGGCACAATCCGTTCGTTATCTTTGTGCCGGGCAAGAGCGGCAAGGATGTCCTTGGGGTTGAGCAGGACATCATTGCCTTCGCGGTCGATATAGACCAGGTCATAGGATGTGTATGACCTGTGGTGTTGGCCGGGGGTTCCGGCGGGATAACCGAGCAGGGCAATGATACCTTCTGACGGACAGTGGCGGGGGTCGGCGAGGAACCCGGTGTAGACGCCGTTTGGCATGTCCAGATACTTCTGTTTGTCCTCACCCAGCTCGCCGAGCAGCTCCTGGCGGAAGTTCTCCAGTGAAAGCTTGTCGAAGCCGAGTTCGTCTTCGCCGGTTTCTATGTCCTCCCAACTGTCTTCCAGTTGCTTGAGAAGTTTTTCCTGCTGGCTCTGCTGGATATGCTCGTCGTCGAGCATCTGTTTTACCCCTTCGGTGAAATCGCTGCGCACCTCGGCGCCGACCAGCCGCATCTGGGCCATCTTGTCCTCAATGCGGCGTTGCAGCTTAAGGTAGGTGTCTATCTCGCGGGTAGGCCAGAAATTGGCGGCGAATACCTTCTGGTTGACTGAGCCGAGCCTGTCGATCCGGCCCATGCGCTGGATGCTGCGGACTGGGTTCCAGTGTATATCGTAATTGACCACGTAGTCGCAGTCCTGGAGGTTCTGCCCTTCGGAGAGGCAGTCGGTGGCAATAAGTATATCGACAGGATGGGCAAGTTTGTCGGCAACCTCCGGGCTGTTGTCATGAATCCACTCCTGCCACTGGCGGTATGAACCGGGGATGTCGTCGGGGCTGGAAGCATGAAATCCGGGCCATTCGCGTTCGCCAAAGAGCTTGGTGCAGGGCGCGAATCTTTCGAGTATGAGTTCAAAGTCTTTGTGTGCATGCGGGGCATCCCAAACCCGGCTTTCGGAACCTGAGACCACAGCTATGCGAGTGAATCCTCTTGCCAGAAGCTGCTCGTAGAGATAATGGGCGGTGTCGGTGTAGGCGGTGAAGATAAGGATCTTGTCGTTGCCGCGGTTCTCACCTGCCTTTCTCTTGCGCTGGATCAGGTCGATCAGCCGGGCGAGTTTCTCGTCACGGCTGCCTGACGGTCTGCCTTTCTCCTTCTCGGCATTCATCTGTTTTTCAAACCAGGCAAGGCTGGCGGCGAGATCTTCAAGTCGGCGGATATCGTCCTCAAGATGCTTCTTGAACCGGTTAAGGTTCCCGGCCCCGGCTATATCGCTGATAGGTATTGCCCGCTTCCCGAGCGTAAATTCTTCTTCGGCCCAGTCGGCATCAGCGTCGATGATATTGGCGAAGCTCATCTTCATCTCTTCATTGGCCTGGCCGGCCTTGTAATGCTTTACCTTTGCAAGCGCCCCGCGGTGGTGTTCGAGAACTTTTTCCAGGGTGGTCTGGAAGGAACGCCAGCTTGATTCCAGTCTTTTGACAAGCAGCATCTGCATCATCTTGGTGAGGAAGAAGTCGCGCTGCCGTTCATCTTCGAGGACATTGATATCTTCGGCCTGCTCGATGTAATAGGCCGGCATGTAACCGGCGAAGTAGCGAGGGAAAGCATCTATGAATTTTTCGAATGAATCGTATTTGCCGATAATTGAGCCTTCCAGGAAGATGTTCTCCGGCGGTTCCTTTTCCGGGAAAGTCAGATGATCGGTATGACCCTGTATCAGGCGGCGGGTTCGGGAGACTACCAGCGCGTCGGTGAGGGTGAAAAATTTCGGCGGCAGGGCGCGGAGAAAGGATGATAGCGTCCGACCGTCGGCCTGGCTCCATTCGCTGAAAGCCTGTGTTGCCCGCTTGAATACCGAGTCCAGGTTGCTGATCCCCAGTGTATCCCTGAATCCGTGCGGGTCGTCTTTGACCAGCAGCTTGAACTGGTTCCTGACGTCGAGCAGGGTGTTGTTTATGGGGGTCGCGGACAGGAGCAGCACCTTGATATCGTCGTTCTTTTTTAGAATGTTATCAACAAGGAACCGGTACCGGTTGGACTTGCTGTTTCTCAGGTTGTGGCTTTCGTCTATGACGAAAAGTTTGGGCCTTTCCCGCTGGAAGAAATCCATCTTTATGCCATCGGCATGTCTTTCCATACGGTCGTCCTGGAGATCGGTGTGATACCGGATTACATAGTCCAGCTCGTCCTTCTCGAACCGTGATTCGTGATTTTTGAGGAACCGGCGCCAGTTGTGATCCAGCTTCTTGGGGCACAGGAGGACGAGGTCGTATCCCAGCGACTGGTAGTATTTCATTACCGCAAGAGCGCTCCATGTCTTGCCGAGCCCCACCGCATCGGCAAGAATTGCGCCCCCGTGCGTCTGCAACATCTTGATCAGGCTTATCACGCCTTTTTTCTGGAACTCGTACAGGGCCTTGTATATCTCGCTGTGCTCCAGCCTGCCTATGTTGCGGCTGACCGACGGGTCGTCCTGGAACTGCATCAGCGGGCGGCCGAACATTTCGAAGAGAGTCTTATAATAGAGATCGCGCGGAGTGTATTCGGTGAATATGCGGCTGATCTCATTGATCAGGTACTGCTTGAAATCCACCTTGCGTCCGCCGACAGTCTTCTTGAACGAAGCCTCCGGCCTGTTCCAGAGTTCCTCGAACCACTCCTTCAACTCCCTGTAATCCGAGTGCGTGCCCTGGCCCACGGAATTAAGCTCGATATTGTGGGTCGGCTTCAGGCCAAGGCCTGCGGTTGTGAGGTTGGAGCTGCCGGTAATGAAGTAGTTCTCGGGAGCGTCCGAACCGTTGAACAGCCAGAATTTGGCGTGACAGAAATTCGGTTCCAGGGTTTTGGTTCTTACCTTGCTTTGCCTGAGGAACTCGACCGCCTTGACCGCTGCGCCTTTAAGGTTCAGCGCGCCCTCAACGGTAAGCGATTCATTAAGCAGGTCCAGCGGGCGTTCGTCGGTGACTTCGGTCTTGACGATATCGCCGATAATGAAGCGGAACTGCTTTATGCGGTCGTTAATCTGATCGGAGAGGAAGGCAAGCGCTCCGACCGTGAAGTAGCCGGTTACAGAGTCGATTGATCCGTCCATGGTGTATCGGGTGATCCATTCATGGACCTTCTTGTCGGCGCTTTGATTATCCAGAATCATATCTGCCCTTTTGCTGCATACTGTTGGATTGTGTGGGCTTTTTACCTGATCTGGGGGGCGGGGACAAGGAAATAAGGGAGGGCAGCAGGTTGCGGGACAACCTGCTGTACTTTTGGGGGAGGATGGGAGGATGTAACTACAAAGAATGCAAGGAACACAAAGAATTGGGGTTTGTGGGGTTGGGGGGGGCAGCAGGTTGCGGGACAACCTGCTGTACTTTTGGGGGGAGGATGGGAGGATGTAAGTACAAAGAATGCAAGGAACACAAAGAATTGGGGTTTGTGGGGTTGGGGGGGGGCAGCAGGTTGCGGGACAACCTGCTGTACTTTTTATGCGAATGGGGTAGGGGGGATTGCGCTTAGATAAGCTTGGTTTGTATTAAAAAGCAATTACTGCACCATGTGTGTGAGTTAACCCGCATTGATCACACTTTTTCGAGCAGAAACGGTTCAGAGTATTGGCAGTGTGGGTCGAAACCTTTCGACTGATTGTTTCCGTCCCCTTATCCCATCTTCGTCCCGATCATCATCCCGATCATCGTCGCTGCCATCCTCGTCCCGATCCTCGTCTCGATCATCATCGACAAAAATCGGGACAATGATCATGATAAGGATAAAGAGGATCGAGATCGGGCAAACCGGTTTTGGCCTGCAATGGCTGTGCTATGGAGCGTTTATGCCGGAGGAGTGTGAGAAATGCGGGTTAAGGTTGTTCATCTCTGTCCCTGCAGGCAGATCCGGGTTGTATTGGCTTGCGGCGGGTTGTAGTATGTGCCTTATGAAGAAACGAGCAGGTTTATTGCTTTGGGTTGCAGTGATGAGCTTTGATCTTAATTTGCTGATTTTCTGATTCTTTGAACAGTCTGCTAATCTGGAGATCAGCGGCCTTTCTGACGATGATTCTGTGGGTGGGCGCATTCAGAAGGGGAATCAGGCTGCAAGCGGATATTCCGGGATTTACTATTGAGTGTTTTAAAAAACGGATTAAAAAATGATGCGGGAGCAGGGAAATACCCTTTGCTTCCTGTTCCGCAGAAGGTGAAGTTTCACGGCGGCTCTGTCAGATTGAATTCTGAATGTGAATTGAGATGCACCGGAGTAAAGGATGACGATGCGGCATTGGAACTGGTGAATCGCGAGCTTGCCGCGCTTAAGTCTCCTGCTACAGCCAGGCCTGAACAATGCGGCGTGATAGATCTGCGGGTGGAAAACGGCCTGGTAGACACGCCCGCAGGCGGCGCGCGCGCGCAGCAGGCATATATGCTGGAGATCCGGCCGGATGGCGTGCGAATTCAGGCAAACGCTGCTGCGGGTCTTTTTTACGGCGTTCAGACTTTGCTCCAGCTTACGGGATCAGACCGCGCCGACGGCTGGGTTGTTCCGACAGCGCGAATCCTTGACTGGCCGCGTTACGAATTACGGGTAATACACTGGGATTTAAAACACCATCTTGACAGGATTGAAACTCTGCGCCGCTATCTTGATCAGGCTGCCGGTTTTAAAATCAATGGTGTGCTATTTGAACTTGCGGATAAGTTTGAATATCCCTCGCATCCGCAGATAGGCGCGCCGGGGGCGTTTACCAGCGCCGAGCTGCAGGAACTGACGGACTACGCGCTAAGACGACACATCGAGATTATCCCGATGATTCAAGGGCCTGCACACATGTGCTACGTGTTAAAACATGAAGAGTTTGCCCACCTGAGATGTGACGGCAGCAACTACCAGATTTGCATGGATATGCCCGAGTCGCGGCAGCTTCTGTTTGACATGTATGCCGACGTATGCAGCGCCACTCGCGGGTCTCGTTACTTTCATGTTTCTACCGACGAGGTTTATTACGCGGGTATCTGCGAGAAATTCCGCAAACCGTATAATGCCGAAAACCGGTCGCTTACCTGGGTTGATTATGTCAATGCTGCGCATTCTTTTCTCAAAAATAAAGGCCGGAAAACAGTTATCTGGGGCGAATACCCGCTGCTTCCCGAACACGTCAGGCTCCTGCCCGCGGACATACTGAATGGTGTTGGTTTTCATGATAAAGAATTGACCCGGGAAGAAGAGGCGCATGGCATTGGTCGGTTCACTTATTGTCCTGCCCAGGGCAGCGAGCTGACATTTCCCGCCTATTTTTCCGGCCATGGCCGATATGGCACAGAGCGGCGCGGGCGCCTGTATGATCTTTTTGAGCGAACATCGGAGTCCGCTGTTGAAGGCTGCGATGCGGCGGGCGCAATTTGCGCTGCCTGGGACGATTCCGGATTGCACAACGAAACCTTCTGGCTCGGCTGGGCAACTCACGCACAGGCATCGTGGAGTCAGGACGCGGCTTCCCCTGCTCTGACCATGGCGGCTTTTATGGAGTTTTTTTACGGGCCCGGCGTTGATAACATGGAGGCTGCTTACAGGACCCTGGAGTCGCAGGCAAGATTTATGGAACTTGCCATGGAGAAGCTGCCTTCCACTGTGCGGGGGCCTGCATACGGCCATCCAGCCTGGAAAGGTCCGATGCCCAGGACAGATATTACGATGATTTCTCCGTCGGAACCGCGGTTGCCAAGCGATACGGCCATATCTGTCGGCAAAGACTTCGGGATCCGGTACAGCGATGTTATCAAGGAGCTTCCCATACGTCTTGATGAGAATCGGCGCCTTCTTGGAAGTCTTATGGAAAACGCGGAGAAGGCAACGAGGAATAGCTATAATCTACAGGTATTGATTTCCATTGCCCGGTACATTCTTTTTTTCGAGGAACTGGTTGGAGGCATAGCCGATGCGGAAGATCTGCTTTATTGCGCGGCAAAAGCAGGGAAAAGCGGCGATCCCGGCCCGGTTTTGTCGAAAATGATGGAAGCACGAAAAAAAATTGTTCCGCTGCTTGACGCCATGCCCTCGCTTTTGGAGTATACCAGGCGCATATGGGAACAGTCCCGTCTGCCGAAAGGCGAGGCCGGGGGAGGACGCTTTTTTTTGCATGTAATGGATGATGTTAAAGACCATTTTGCCGACAGGCGCCGCGGGCTTGATTATCTTATTGCTCCTTTCGAACAAATCGGGCTTGACCGCTGGTTGGACAGGCTTGACGAAGTGATATCACTTTACAGAAACGCAAAAAGAGCAACCTGATCTGCTGGCTGCCTGCGTGATGGAAGGCAGGGGCCGCTTTGCACAGGCTTTAATTATATAGATGAATTTATATGAAAAAATTTTTTCGCAAATGGTGGTGGCTGGTTCTGATTATTATTATGGACCTTTGGCTGGCAGGCCGATTGACCGGTTGTATCGGTTCGAGGCGCGGTTCCGGCAGGCGGGGATGCGCGTGTGAACGCGGCGCCCGGGATGACGGAATGCACGAGGGCCTGGTTGTCGGTTTCCCTACTGCACAGACAAACCTGTGGAGAACCAACGATGCCGCTGTGTTCATGCCCACACAGTCCGGGCGCGTTAAATCGGCCCTGTATGGCTCTACTCGCACAGTGATTCGCAACGGCAGGGCAGTTCCAAGGTTCCACGAAGCCATTGACCTTGCCCCCGTCAGGCGCGATAGGGCGGGCAGGGCGCTGGACGATGTTTTTTCCATTGCCGACGGCAGGGTTGTTTATGCAAATCGCACGGCGGGAGCGTCGAGTTACGGCCGGTATGTTGTTATCCTGCATGATGATCCCGTAGGTCCGGTTTATTCCCTCTATTCTCACCTTGCCGGTGTTTCTGAAGATTTGAGCGAAGGGCAGCGCGTCAAGCGCGGCGCGGCGCTTGGACGGATGGGGCACAGTTCGACCCTGGGCATTCCTCGCTCCCGTTCGCATCTGCACTTTGAGGTTTGCCTCATGTTGAACAGCAACTTTGAAGGTTGGCTGCGCAAGCACAAGATGTGTGTTCGTCACGGCGCGCATCATGGATGGAATCTGACCGGAATTGATCCGCTTGCCCTCTATCCATCATCCGACCGGTTACAACTGTTTTCGATGAAGGAACACCTCGCCAGCCTGCCTGTTGCCTTTGAGCTCATACTGCGCTCAGAGCATCCGCTGGACTACTTTCAGCGTTATCCAGCCTTGTGGCAAACCCGATCGCCGCCCGGAAACTTTGCGGTGGTATCGGTTTCTCATGGCGGCGTGATAGCGGCAGGCCGTCCGGCGGCCGCTGAGGAGCTAAAGCGCCTTGGCCGGCGCAGCAGCATGGTGTTGCGGGTTGACGCTGACGTGCTGGGTCGAAATGGGCCCGGCTTGATTCGCCCCGCAAAAGACGGATGGACGTTGACTGCCAAAGGGCGGCGGTGGGTTGATATTATTTCTTTCTGAATGGCAAAATTGGAATTGCTGGAGAATTGCCGTTAAGGCTTGTCAAACCGGCTGATTTTGATGATACTTAGTTGTTTGTGAGTGGAACTGAATTCTGTTGAAAAATTAAAGCCTGATTGAACAAAATTATGAAATACGAGGTATTTGCACGGAAGTGGCGACCGCAGCAATTTGACGATGTTGTCGGGCAGGACCACGTAACGGGCACACTGAAAAATGCGATAGAAAGCGACAGGCTCGCGCATGCCTACCTGCTGGTCGGCCCCCGGGGCATTGGCAAGACATCAATCGCGCGAATATTTGCCAAGGCCCTCAATTGCCAGGAAGGGCCAACCGTGAGGCCATGCGGCAAATGTGATTCCTGCCGGGAAATTGCTGTTGGATCAAGCCTGGATGTCCAGGAGATAGACGGGGCCTCGAACAACAGCGTTGACCAGGTCCGGGACTTGCGGGAGACCGTCAAATATGCGCCCACCCGGGGTAATTACAAGATATACATTATAGACGAAGTGCACATGCTCAGCGCCGCGGCCTTTAATGCGCTTCTCAAGACTCTGGAAGAACCACCTCCGCATGTAAAATTTATTTTTGCCACTACGGAGCCCGAAAAGATTTTGCCCACCATTCTTTCGCGTTGCCAGAGGTTTGACCTCAGGCGCATACCTGTGCCGTTAATTGTGGAAAGACTTGAGGCAATCTGCCGGGAGGAGAATATTGAAGCCGACCATGGCGCACTTTTTGCGGTTGCGCGGGCCTCGGAAGGCGGATTGAGGGACGCTGAATCCGCGCTGGATCAACTGGTTTCTTTCAAGGGCGAGAAAATTGCCGAAGACGATGTGCTTTCTGTATTCGGCCTGGCCTCACGGGAAAGAATGCGGCAGCTCACGGACAGTATTCTGTCCGGCGAGGTTCCCGGTATTCTTCGCTGCGTGGATGAGCTTGACAAGGCGGGGAAGGATCTTCAGCGAATGACCCTGGATCTTGTTGAGTATTTCCGGGATATGCTTGTGTGCATGCATACCGGAAAAGAAGCGCAGACTATGGATCTGATGTCCGAGGAAATCGAACAGCTTATTGAACAGGCAAAGAAAACCGACACTGAAAAGATACTTCGTTTTACCGATATCCTGATTGACGCTGAGCGCCGGATGCGTTACGCGCTTTCGAAGCGGACGATTCTTGAAACAGCGCTGATAAGGTGCAGTCGCGCCGCCGTCGTTGCATCGCTGGGCGAGATAATGGCCATGATCAACGACATAAAAAAAAACGGGAGCAGTGAAAGAGTTGTCGTAAATGAACCTTCCGGTTCCTACATGCCGTCGGCCCGAAGCAGTCAGCCTGCACAGCGCAAGGAAACGACTCAAAATGATGCCACTGAGCCGACCGGTATAAAACGAACCGTTGTTGAGCGCGACAGCGGACTTGAGCTGCAGAATTTGAAGTCCAAATGGAATGATGTTATTGATAATGCGGCTAAAATGTCTGTTATGGTAAGAAGCGCCTTGAAAGACGCACGGCCGGTGGCCATGGGCGAGGATTCAGTAACTATCGGGTTTGCGCCCGATGCCGCAAGGAGTATTGAGAGATTTAAGACAGCAAGGAACCGTAATGCCCTCGAAAGAGCGCTTGGTTCCCTGTTGAAACGGCAGGTCAGGGCTAAATTTGAAGTTACTGATGAAGAGCCAGATGAAGATGAGCCTGAGCCCGACCTGAAGACGGAGAGCGCCCGGCAACCGGAGAGCGCGGAAGCCGCGACGGCGCACGATCAGGAGAAGAAAAAAAAGGGGAAAAAAACAAGAAGAGATCTGCTTGAAGATCCGGCTGTTCAGAAAGTGCTTGAGACTTTCAACGGCAGTGTGGTGGACATAAAGGAATAGGGAAGTCGCTGGTCATTTTCGCCCTTTGGGCGAGTCATTTATCCCTGGCCTGATCTATTCATCAACTTCGTAATGAGAGTGCGCAGGTTGCTTTAGATCAATGGCTTTGCGCAGATAGCCGGGTGAAGGCGTATGAACATACGTCAAGATCGGCTGGCCAGCAAAGTCGTTGAGATAAAGTGACATGCACACTCGTAATAGATTTTTATGAATAGATCAGGCTAGACGCCGACGCGCCCTGGAGTGTTATCAGGGGAGCGGTAAGAGGGGAGTTTAACTGGGAAAAACTGGAAATGGCAACAGGTTGGAGCTGCGGCAAACTCGGCGCGTGATGAATAGATCAGATTAGCGTTGACAGTGTATGAAAAAGAAGGGGGAGATAGATATGGCGAACATGATGAATATGATGAAGCAGGCAGCGTCTATGCGGAAGAATATGAAAAAAATGCAGAAGCAGCTTGCAAAAGAGACAGTGACTTATACGTGGGCTGAAAAGATAAAAGTCACTGCGCGAGGCGATATGACCATCCAGGATATATCACTTGATACGGATCTGCTTGATGCATCGAAACAGAAAGAAGTCCAGAAAGGCCTGACTGCTGCTGTGAACGGAGCGCTCAAGGAAGCCAAGGACAAGGCCGGCAGGCAGATGTCTGAACTCACAGGCGGCATGGAAGGTCTTTCCCAGCTTCTCGGAAAGTAGATTGTGGCCGGACCCCCGAATACTTTTGAGATTCTTGTTGCCTCCCTGGCACGGCTTCCCGGAGTCGGCAGGAGATCGGCCGAACGCATGGCTGTAAAGCTGGTCGAAGATAAGGAGGGGCTGCTTCGCGACATCGGCAGAAGCATGCAGGCGGCGTACAGGGAGTTGATGTGTTGTTCGGTTTGCGGGATGATTACCTCTGTTGACAGAAATCCATGCCGTATATGCTCCGATCCGGACAGGAACACTAAGATCTTATGTGTTGTGGAAAATCCGGGAGAGATCATGCTTCTTGAAAGTTCCGGCGCTTACGAAGGAAAATATCACGCGCTCATGGGCAAGATATCGGCATCGCGGGGCGCCGGTCCTGACGACCTGAGGATTAATGAACTGGTCGAACGGATAAAAAAAGAGGATATAGAAGAGGTATTGCTGGCATTGAACACTGACGTGGAGAGCGATGCTACGGCATCATTTCTTTCTGAAACTCTGGCGGGCAGAGGTGTGAGAGTTTCAAGACTGGCGTCGGGCCTGCCGGTGGGAAGCCCGGTTATGTATTCAGACCCTGTGACGCTGGCTCGTGCGGTTAAGGGGCGGCGGTAAGAGGTTGTTGGTCATTGGTCATTAGTTATTGGTTGAAAGAGAAGAATGGAATGATCATAGGGAAGATTGGATGGGAAATTGGAGAGAAGAGCGGGAGTTTGACGTGGGTGAGAGTATTGAGATAAGGGTTGAACAGGTTTATGATCGTATCGCCGCGGCTTGCGCAAGGAGCGGGCGAAGCAGTGACGATGTTCAACTTGTAGCAGCTACCAAGAAGGTTGATCCGGAAAAAATATCGGAGGCCGCTGATGCCGGCATTTCGGTTGTTGGTGAAAACAGGGTGCAGGAGGCCATGCAGAAAAAGGATATATGCCCCGGCCGGCTGGAATGGCATATGATCGGCCATTTACAGAGAAACAAGGTGCGCCAGGCCCTGGAGTTGTTTGATTTTATTCATTCGGTTGATTCCATGCGTCTTCTTGACGCCATAGAAGCTGAAGCCGATAAGAAGGGACGGACTGTACCGGTATGCCTGGAGGTCAACCTTGCCGGAGAGAGCAGTAAGCACGGGTTCAGCCGCCAAGAATTTCCGGTTGTCCTGCAGCATTGCTGTGATCTTGCGAGGGTGGAGGTTCGCGGCCTCATGACAATGCCACCTTTTGCCGAGGATCCGGAGGATGTGCGGTCTTATTTTGCGGAATTGCGGGAACTTAGAGACAAGGGCAACGAGCAGACAGGAATGAAAATGGAAGGCCTTTCAATGGGAATGTCGCATGATTATCAAGTGGCGGTGGAGGAAGGAGCCACGTGGGTAAGGGTTGGAAGCGCAATATTCGGGGGAAGATGAGAGGGCGGATTATAGACTCGACCTGGCGCTCATGGGCCGGCTTTTGCAGGATGCAGGCCGGGGCCACGGTGAGAAGAAAGTGGTGAGTTAGTTATGAGAGTTACTAAAGAACCAAGACGTTCAGGATGTTTGGGGCGCGCGGTAATTGTTCTGGCGGTTATTGTTGTTATTGCAATGATTACCGGAATATTTGTAGTTAAATCCGACGGGGGCAGGGGTTTGATAACCGACTGGCTGGAAAACCGGCTAGGGATGGAATTGAAGGTTGAGAAAACCAGAATCGGATTTCCGTATGTGCTTGTTATCAAGGGAGTCAGTTCGGAGATGACCGGGCCCGGCGAGGCGCCGCTGCTTAAGGTGGAAAGTATCAGGTTACGGCTGGGCGCGTTCCCTTTTCTCAGGGCTTCCGCCAGGAATGTGGATCTCACCATGACCGTCTCCCGGAAAGGGAAATGGAGTCCGCAGTCCTTAGCGCTTCTGGGCGATGTTCCCGGTTCGGAACTCCACATGATTTCGCATATTACCAGGGAGCTGCGAAACGGCATGACGCTTTCGCTTTCCGATTCAAAGATCAGGTGGGTTGATTCGGCGGGCCGGAAGCTGGCGTCTGTTACCGGACTTGATTTCGTTTTCTCGCCAGCCGACGTCCCGGGCAACAGGATGTATTACTATCACCTCAGCGCCGATGAGGCGGTTTATCCGGATGGAAAGAAAAAAGCCCTCGAAGCTGAATGGCTGAGCTCGGCCAGGCATGATTTTATTGACATTGCTCCCGCGGATTCAGGCAATGCTGCAGGGCCAAAAAACAGATGGCTGGGCAGGGAATCCATTGGAACCGGCAAAGCTGTTGAATCGGATAGAAAGGACCCGGATGATAACCCTGAATAGAGCAAAAGAGATAGCGGCCCGGTTTTCAAGTCAGCGGATACTTGTGGCAGGGGATCTGATGCTGGATCGTTATGTTTCCGGTACTGTTGAAAGGATCTCGCCTGAGGCGCCGGTGCCGGTGGTGCATGTTAAATCGGAGCGGGCGCTTCCCGGCGGGGCGGCCAATGTTGCGTTGAACATACATGCTCTCGGCGGGACGCCCCTGCTTGTGGGTTGCCTGGGCAAGGACAGTGATGGCGGGATATTGAAATCCGTTTTACTCGAGCATGACATCGCCGTTGAAGGACTTGTTGAATCTTCCGCCACCCGCACGATTTCCAAAACACGGGTCCTGGCGGAGCGGCAACAGGTTGTGCGCGTGGACTACGAAGCCGGGCCCGGAAACAATACAGAGCTGACCAATGGAATAGCCGACAGGATAGCGGCGGTGGGAGACGATGTTACGGGGATCATAATCGAAGATTATGGAAAAGGCGCAGTGAATCAGAGAATTGTTGACGCATCGATAGGGCTTTGCCGCCGGCTTTCGATTCCCTCAGGCTTCGATCCTAAAGACAACCACGAACTGGTGGTGGAAGGAATAACACTGGCAACGCCTAACTACCGGGAAGCGTGCATTTCCGCCGGGCAGAGCGAAGGGGCGCTTAACGGCGATCCCTGCAAGGACGACCATCTTGTGAAGGTGGGCCGGAACCTTCTGGAGAGATGGAAACCCGAATATTTGATGATTACCCTGGGCCCCCATGGGCTTTATATAGCCCGTTCCGGCGAAAAAGCAGTTGTTTTGCCTACTAAAGCCAGGGAGGTGTTTGATGTGTGCGGTGCGGGCGATACCGTCATAGCAGTGGCGCTGTTGTCGATTGCAAGCGGGGCTACCGGCCTTGAAGCCGCTGACATGGCAAATCATGCCGCAGGCATTGTGGTCGGAAAAATCGGGGCCGCGACCTGTTCAGTTGAGGAATTGCTCTCGAGTGTGGAGTAGGGTGGGGCGGGAAGAGGTTATGGGTCATTAGTTATTGGTTATTGGTGCTAGAGGAAGTGGGAGGAAAGAGAGGAAGAGTTAACTACGAAGGCTCGAAAAGGCGTGAAAGGGGGGCAGGTTGGAGAACAACCTGCTGTACTGCGGAGAGGAGGTGATATTATGAAAACAGCTGGAATTATTCCGGCCCGATGGGCTTCGACCCGGTTTCCCGGGAAAATGCTTGCGGAAATCTGTGGCAAGCCTTTGATAATTCATGTTATTGAGAATGCGAGAAAAGCCTCTGGTTTGGACCTGCTTGCTGTTGCCACCGATGATCAACGCATCTTCGAGGTTGTTGAAGCGGCAGGCTGCAAAGCTCTGATGACCGGCATGGATCATCCAAGCGGAACAGACCGCATAGCTGAAGCGTTGCAACAGGTTGACGCGGAAATAGTAGTGAACATCCAGGGGGATGAGCCGTTCATCGATCCTGACCTGATAGACCGTATTGTTGAAAATCTGGCGACTGGCGGGTGGGACATGTGCACTGCGGCGGCTTCTGTTCCTGATATGGAAAGAGCCCGTGATCCATCGACCGTGAAGGTTGTTGTGACCGGGCAGTCGCGCGCCCTGTATTTTTCGCGGGCATTGATTCCTTTTGTAAGGGATGAAATTCCCGAAGATTTAAAGTATCTCAGGCACATAGGAGTGTACGGGTATATGCGGGATTTTCTTGAGTCTTTTGTGGCGCAGCCTCCTTCCCCCCTTGAGCGGGCAGAAAAGCTTGAGCAATTGAGGGCGCTGCAGATGGGAGCAAGGATACTGGTTCTTGAGACCCGGGATGAGGCTGTCGGAATTGACACCCCGGGCGACCTGGAATATGCTGAGCGTATGTTGAAAGGGACAAGTTAGTTATTTATGTCAAGAAGAGTCAAGATTGGATCAATTGAAGTCGGAGGGTCCGCGCCACTTGCGCTTATTGCCGGCCCCTGTGTTCTTGAGGAACGCAGTACAGTTGTCGGGATTGCCCGTTATCTTTCCCGGTGGGCGGAGAAAGAGGGTGTGCCGTTTATTTTCAAGGCGTCTTATGATAAGGCAAACCGCTCTTCGTATAAGTCATTTCGCGGGCCAGGTCTTTCCCGGGGAATCGAGATGCTGAAAGAAGTGCGCGAGAAGTTCGGTGTTCCGGTGTTGACCGACATCCACAATGAAAGCGAAGCGCCGCTGGCAGCGGCTGTTGCCGATGTTTTGCAGATACCTGCTTTTCTGTGCCGGCAGACTGATCTTCTTCTTGCTGCAGGTCACAGCGGGAGGGTTGTGAATATCAAGAAAGGCCAGTTCCTGTCAGCCGCCGAAATGGAGAATGCGGTGGAAAAAGTGTCCAGCACGGGAAACCGCAGAATTCTTATCACTGAACGCGGCAATTCGTTTGGCTACAATGATCTTGTCATGGACATGAGAAACATGATCCGCCTGGCGGAAACAGGTTATCCGGTAGTGGCTGACGCAACCCACGGAGTGCAGCAGCCCGGCGGAGCGGGCAAGAGCTCATCGGGCGAGTCGCGCATGGCCCCGGTTCTGGCCAGGGCGGCTGTTGCCGCGGGTTGTGACGCTGTGTTTCTTGAATGCCACAAGGAACCCGGAAAGTCCTTGTCTGACAGGGATACTGTATTGCCTCTTACCGCTGTACCAGGGCTTTACAGTGTATTGAGAAAAATTGATGAAGTTATTTAGAAAAATTTTTCCGCCGCTTTTTTTGGCTGTGGTTGCCATTACGGTTTCAATTGCCGCCGGGGATCTGGAAACCAGGGGAGGAACGGGGCGAAAAGTCCGGCTTCCTCTTGAATTCGACGAAAAAGGCAATCTTCGTTCGCAGTTGTTTGCAGGCTCTATGTCCACTGAAGAAGGATTGATCAAGGCCACCGAAGTCAAGGTCGAGTTTTACGGACCTGCCGGAGCAGTGCAGATGGTTATGCAGTTGGAAAAATGTGTTTTTGACAAGGCAAGAGGGAAAATGGATTCAAAGTCTGATGTTTCTTTCCGCCGGGGTAATTCTGTGATAACCGGCACGGGCCTGAAGTGGGAACGGGGCGAGAAGACGGTGAAGATTCTTTCAGACGTTCGAGTTCAATTAGCAGGCGGTTTTGAAGGCTTCAGACATCTTGCACAAGTCGGGACAGGGGAGGCGCAAGAGGATGAGTAACGCTCGCTATGCGGGACAGATCCAGGCAGTGAAAAGCCGCTGCGAAACGGGGGTTCCCCCCCGCGCGGTACGATGCCCTGCTTATTTCCGGAAGCCAATACTCCTTGTTGCAACGCTTGCAATTGCCTGCGGGCTGTGTTTTGCAGAGGAACAACCGGCATCGACCAATACGACTGTGGTAACATCCGATACAATGACCTATGACTACAAGAGGAGTGTTGCTGAGTTTGAGGGGTCTGTTAAGGCGGTAGATGGCAATGTCGAGATCCGTTCTGACATACTCCGCGTGTTTTTCGGTGACAGCAATTCCATCAAGGCAGCCACCGCGATTGGCAATGTGCAGGTGCTCGGACAGAACAGGAAAGCAAAATGCGACAGGGCCGTCTATTTTGTAGCAAAAGGTGAAATTGTTCTTACGGGCAATGCGGAAATAAGCGAAGACAAAAATCAGCTTCGGGCCGAAGAGATTACCTTCTGGGTAAACGATGATAAACTTCGGGCCAGGCGCGCGCATCTGCGCGTGGAGAGCAGGGATGAAGCTGCCGGCGGCAGCGAGGAAAAAGACAGCGCCTCGCCGTTGACAGGCAAAGAAAAAGATGAAGATCCAACCGGCGGAGGTGGAAATTGAGAATTCCGGGTTCTCAACAACCTGATGGGAGCGAGCAGGCAGCATGACCGGCAATCTTGTGGAGACAACAAACCTAGTTAAGCGATATCATGGCAAGACCGTGGTTGAGGATGTTAATGTTCGTGTAGGCGCCGGGGAGATAGTCGGTTTGCTTGGTCCGAACGGCGCGGGCAAGACAACAACATTTTACATGATAGTCGGGCTGATACGCCCTGACGGGGGAAAAATCAAATTCAAGGGAAAGGATATTGCCGGGCGGCCGATGTACAAGCGGGCCAGGATGGGCCTTGGATATCTTCCGCAGGAGCCGTCGGTTTTCCGCAAGCTGAGCGTTGAAGACAATGTCATGGCTATCCTGGAAACGCTGGATATCAGCAGGGATGAAAGAAAGCAACGGCTGGAAAAGCTGCTGGGCGACCTTGGACTGAAGGAAGTCCGTCGACAGAAAGCATTTACGTTGAGCGGCGGCGAGCGCAGGAAGCTTGAGATTACCCGTGCGCTGGTTACGAATCCGGCTTTAATTATGCTGGACGAGCCATTCAGCGGTGTTGATCCTCTTGCTGTAGATGAGATCCAGAAAATAGTAATCGGTTTGAGAGACCTGGGACTCGGGATTCTCATTACCGACCACAATGTGCGGGAAACGCTTGCAGTAGTTGACCGTGCGTATCTATTATACGAGGGCAAAGTGCTTAGGGAAGGAAAGAGTTCTTTTCTTATTAACGACAAGGTAAGCCGGGAGCTTTACCTGGGACAGAAGTTTAAAATGTAAGGAGGGGTTGGATGTCGATAGAAATCACGGCAAGGCATATGGAAATCTCGAATGGCACCCAGGATTATGCAAGGGCCAAGGCGGATGAATTGATGCGTGAATTTCCGGGAATAGAATACATTCACATAATTCTTGATGAGCAGAGGCACAATAAGCTTGCTGAAATTGTTGTTCAGGCCAGGAATCATATAAGGCTTGAAGCTGAGGAAAAGAGCGATCAAATACGGGGCTCGCTGGATTCGGTGATTAACAAAATAGAGCGCCAGATGAGAAAGCAGCATGACAAGCTAAAGGATCACAAGCTTACAATGCGGAAGAAAGAAGCAGAAAAACAGGAGTTTAACACGGATCAATGATCAGCGAATCAAAGCACAAGAACAAGGTGACTGTACGCACCTTTCTGGAGTCCGGCCAGCGCAGTATGAATCTTGAGCTGATTGCCGGAGAGAAATGGCTCAACAGGAACATTCCCGAAGCCGCAATCAACCGCGCTGGGCTCGGCCTGGCGGGTTTTCTCAAACATTTCCCCCAACGACGTGTGCAGGTTATCGGCCTGGCGGAACATTCTTACCTGTCTTCTTTGTCAAGCCAGGAAAGAAAGGAGAGACTTGACCGTTTCTTCGAGAAAAAGGTTCCATGCGTTGTTTTTTCCCGGCACAAAAGGATTTTTCCCTGCATAAAGGAACTTGCCGACAAGTACCGGGTGCCGGTGCTGCGAACAGACGCCATAACCAAGCATTTCGTGAATGCCGCGACCATCCTGATGGAAAACCTGATGGCTCCAATCATCAAGTACCAGGGAACGATGGTGGAGATTATGGGGATCGGTGTAATAATCGAAGGCAAGCCGGGGTTGGGCAAGAGCGAAACGGCCCTTGCGCTTATCCGGAAAGGCTATGCGCTGGTTTCCGACGACATAACATCGTTGCGCCTGGACAGTTCGGGCGCTATTCTCGGGGCTCCGATTGTGGTTACCAGGTATCACATGGAGATAAGGGGGCTGGGCATTATTCATGTTCCCAGTCTCTTCGGTGTTGCGGCGGTAAGGGAACAGAAACGTCTTGATATGGTCGTTCGCCTTTACGATCCGGGGAAAGGAGCCCGGAAAATGCCGACCGATGTGGGCGCATCCCGGTCGACCTGTGAGATATTGGACCAGAAACTGCCCCTGGTTGAAATTCCGGTGCTTCCGGGCAGAGACCTTGCAAACGTGGTGGAAGCCGCCGCTCTCGATCAGAAGCTCAGAGTGCTTGGCCACGATGCTACAAAGGAACTTGACAATAACCTGATGGAAATTATGAGTAGAACCAGCGATGGCACCGAATAAAACAGAAACCGGACAGGAGCCTGTCATAAGAAGGGTCGTTATTCAGAACCAGTACGGCATACATGCGAGGCCGGCTGCGATGATTACGAAGATAGCTTCCCGGTATGACGCGGATTGCTATATAGAAAAAGACGGCAACAAGGTATCGGGCAAGAGCATAATGGGTGTTATGACCCTGGAAGCTTCAAAAGGATCAAAGCTTATAATCAGCGCTGAAGGTGAGGATGCCGAAGATCTTCTTGACGAGATAGAAAGCCTGATAGCGCGGAAATTTGACGAGGAATAGTCCATGACCGATGATTCGAAAACAACATGCCAGGATAATGTTTACCACGGCATAGGCGTCTCTCCTGGCGTCATTGTCGGTCCGGTTGCAGTTGTGGCGACAGAATCTGCGCAGGTAAGGTCAAGGAAAATTGCCGAGGAGGAGATTGAAGCCGAGATAATGAGGTTTGAAGACGCCCTGATCGAGACCCGGAGGCAGATACGGGATTTGCAGTCGGACTTGTTGAAGAACGATTCGCATGTGGGAAGCGGCGTGTTGGATGCGCACCTGATGGTGCTTGATGATGTGACTCTTATCGAGGAGGTTGTTGAACGGCTTAAAAAAGACAGGAAAAACGCCGAAGCGGTAGTTCGCCAGGCCACCGAGAAATACGCGGAAATGCTTGGCTCAGTCAAGGACGACTACCTTAAAGAACGCGTAGCCGACGTGCGCGACGTTGGGCGGCGGTTGATCCGGAACCTTACCGGCGACCTTTCGCCTTCGGTTAATGAGCCGGAAGGCAAATATATTCTTGTTGCTTCTGACCTTGCCCCTTCGCAAGCGGCAGCGCTGGACGCGAAAAAGGTTATGGGCCTTGCCACCGACCTCGGGAGCCCTACTTCTCACACTGCTGTTATGGCGCGGGCATTTGAAATTCCCACCATAGTTGCTCTTCACGATATCAGCAGCAAGGTGCAGAACGGCGACGAAGTTCTGCTTGACGGCAATAAAGGGACATTCATTGTCAAACCGGATTCCGACCAGCTCAGGGATTATGGAGAGGTAACCAAGGCCAGGGAGAGTATTCAGCGTAATCTCACAACTTTGAAGGAGGAACCGGCTGAGACGAAGGACGGGCACAGCGTAGTGTTGTCGGCTAACGTGGAAAAGCCCGAAGAAGTTGATGCCGTGATAGCCTACGGGGCGCAGGGAATCGGATTGTTCCGTTCCGAGTATCTTTTCCTGTCCAGGGATGCGGCGGTAAGCGAGGAGGAACAGGCAAAGGTATACGAAGAAGTTGCGTCGGCTCTTGCTCCCGCGCCTGTGATCATCAGAACCCTGGATATCGGGGGCGACAAGTTTTTCTCGGAATCGGATGTTATGCAGGAGGCCAATCCGTTTCTCGGATGCCGTTCTATTCGGTTGTCATTGAAAAATCCGGATCAATTCAGAAGCCAGCTGAGGGCTATCTTGCGGTCAAACATACACGGAAATGTCAAGTTGATGTATCCCATGATATCCAGCGTGACCGAAGTTATCCAGGCAAATGCGATACTGGAAGAAGCCAAGAAGGACCTTGAATCCGAGGGTGCTACCTTCCGGAAGAAGATTGAAGTCGGGGTTATGATCGAGATTCCATCTGCGGCTTTGACTGCTGCCAGCATTGCCCGGCATGTTGATTTTTTCAGCCTTGGCACGAACGACCTGGTGCAATACACCATTGCCGTCGACCGCGCAAATGAATCGGTTTCATACCTGTACGAGCCTGCTCACCCCGGCGTGTTGAAGCTCATTGAAGCTACAGTGAGGGCCGGGCATGATAACAATATCTGGGTGGGACTGTGCGGTGAAATGGCGGCCGATCCTGTTCTTGCTTTGTTGCTTGTAGGATTGGACATAGACGAGTTCAGCGTTGCACCGGCTTCGACGCCACTGGTCAAAGACGCGATCAGGAGCGTAAGTTATGCAAGGGCCACGGAACTTGCCGCCGAGGCCTTAAAGTGCCAGACCGGCGCTGAGGTCAGGCGCCTGTGCCGTGATTTAACCCGGGAGGTTGCGCCCGAGGTTCTTGAGCTTGTCTAGGCGGCATTGCTCACAGAATTCCGTATGCAGGCGCGGACAGCGACACTGCGAGAGCACGAATTGGCAAAACTCCAGATTGCGGTTTTCCGCGAAAATTCTCAATTAATCCTTGGTTTTCTCACAAAATTACTGTAATATCCGCGCGTTTAGTCGTTTTCAGCGGTATCAGTCCGGTTCGCAGCGATGTCTCGCCTCCGGCTATTATAGGCTTGCCGTGTAAAAGACTGCGGAAATTGAATAATTCATTGAGCGCCGTAATGCGGTAAAATGATACAGGAAGGAAAAAGAAATGACAGCAACTAGAACTCTTTTTACATCGGAGTCGGTAACTGAAGGGCATCCTGATAAAATGGCGGACGGTATTTCTGATGCGATACTGGACGCTCTTCTGGCCGAAGACAAACGCAGCAGGGTGGCATGTGAAACGCTTTTGTCTACCGGCATGGTAGTAATTGCCGGTGAGATTACCAGCAAAGCACAGGTGCCTTATGCTGATTTTGTCAGGAAGAAAATCAAAAAAATAGGATACACTGATCCCGCGAGCGGGTTCAGCCATGATACCTGCGCTGTTCTGGTGTCACTGGATAAGCAGTCGCCGGACATATCCCAGGGAGTGACCAGCGGCAAGGGAATGTTCAAGGAACAGGGCGCCGGAGACCAGGGTATGATGTTCGGTTATGCCTGCAACGAGACCAGGGAATTGATGCCGATGCCCATCATGTTTGCGCACAGGCTGACCAAGGCCTTGGCCAAAGTCAGGAAGAACCAAACCGTCCCATTCATACGTCCAGACGGAAAATCCCAGGTTTCTGTTGTTTATGATGATGGAAAACCTGTGAGAATCGATAATGTTGTTGTTTCAACACAGCACGACCCGGATGTTTCGCACAAGGAACTGAAAGACGCGATTATCGAGGAAGTTATCAAAAAGAATATTCCGGCAAAGCTGCTTAATACAAAAACAAGGTACCTTGTGAATCCTACGGGACGTTTTGTCACAGGAGGCCCGCAGGGTGACGCCGGTCTGACAGGCAGGAAGATAATTGTGGATACCTACGGCGGCATGGGCCGGCATGGCGGCGGAGCTTTTTCAGGGAAAGACCCTTCCAAGGTTGACAGAAGCGCGGCGTACATGGCGCGGTATGTGGCCAAGAACATTGTGGCCGCCAAGCTGGCCGCAAAGTGTGAAGTGCAGCTTGCCTACGCAATAGGGTATCCGGAGCCGGTGTCAGTCCTTGTGGACACATTCGGAACAGGGACAGTTGACGACAACAAGCTGGCCAAGGCAGCGCGAAAGGTTTTTGGCCTCAAACCCGCCGAGATTGTAAAGGAACTGGATCTGCTCAGGCCCATTTACGAAGACACGTCTGCTTACGGCCATTTTGGACGGACAAAAAAACTGAATAAATTTACATGGGAAAAGACTGACAGGAAAGACGCGTTGCTGGATGCAGTGTAACGGCGCTGCGATAGAAGCGAAAACAGAAACAATACGAATAGAATCAGGAATACCGGGAGGTTGTTTTGGCAGCAAAGAAACGAAAAGCTGAATATGCAGTTAACGATATAAAACTGGCCAGGGAAGGCCGGAGAGAAATAGAGCTGGCGGAAAATGAAATGCCGGGTCTTATGATGCTTCGTGAAAAGTACGGCAAGGACAAACCGCTGAAGGGAGCCAGGGTAAGCGGTTCGCTTCACATGACGATACAGACAGCCGTTCTGATTGAAACATTGCGCGAACTTGGCGCCCGCATCAGGTGGGCAAGCTGCAATATTTTTTCGACACAGGATCAGGCTGCCGCTGCAATTGCTGCTTCCGGAGTGCCTGTTTTCGCGAAAAAGGGAGAGTCCCTTGAAGATTACTGGGAATATACCGACAGGATGCTTGACTGGGGCAATGGTCAGGGCCCGAACATGATAGTGGATGACGGAGGCGATGCGACCCTGTTTGTCCATCTCGGGTACCAGGCGGAGGAAAACCCTGAAATATTGGACAGAAAGCCCGGAAGCGAAGAGGAAAAAGTTCTTCTGGCGCAGGTAAAGAAGTCGATCAAACGCGATCCGGAGAGGTTCCATCGGATTTCGCCTAAAATTCGTGGCGTATCTGAAGAAACTACAACCGGCGTCCATCGTCTTTACCAGATGCGGGAAAAGGGCGAGCTTCTTTTCCCTGCTTTCAATGTGAATGATGCTGTGACCAAGTCGAAATTCGACAACCTTTACGGCTGCCGGCATTCGCTTATAGACGGGATAGTCCGCGCAACGGATCTGATGATTTCCGGCAAGATTGCTGTTGTTGCCGGATACGGCGATGTAGGCAAGGGATGCTGCCAGGCATTGAGAGGGCAGGGCGCGCGCGTGATTGTAACGGAGATCGACCCGATATGCGCCTTGCAGGCTGTCATGGAAGGTTACGAAGTTAAGCCCATGGACGAGGCGTGCAAAGAGGGCAACATTTTTGTCACAGCCACTGGCTGTTGCGATGTGATCAAAGAAAAGCACATGCGCCAGATGAAAGACATGGCCGTGGTATGTAATATCGGCCATTTCGACAGTGAGATCCAGGTGGCAAAGCTTGAAGAGAAGTGCGAGTGGGAAGAGATCAAGCCGCAAGTAGACCGCGTAGTATTTCCGAACGGAAAGAGCATAATTCTGCTGGCGCAGGGCAGGTTGGTGAACCTGGGTTGCGCCACGGGGCATCCCAGCTTTGTCATGTCCAACAGCTTTACCTGCCAGGTGCTTGCGCAGCTCGAGCTTTTCCAGCATCCGGAGAAGTACCCTGTAGGCGTCTATGTGCTGCCTAAGCTATTGGATGAAGATGTGGCCCGTATTCACGTCAAAAAGCTTGGCGTTGAGATCGACAAGTTGACCAAGGCCCAGGCTGATTACCTGGGTGTTAAACGCGAAGGCCCTTATAAGCTTGACGGTTACCGTTATTGAACAGGCAACCGCTTGTCAACCGAGTAAGCCGGCAGAGAGCGGGAGCGGGTAACAGCTTGTTCCCGATGCTGTGCCAGTGATGCGTATTATGTTTTGTACGGCATGGTTAAAAGAGCGGGACGGTTCATTTTCGCCGGGGGCGGTTTTTGCTGTTCTCGTGTCGGCTGTTTTTCTATTCAGACTGTGGTACATAACCACCTTTCCCTTATCGGGGGATGAGGCTTATCACTGGGAATGGTCCCGCCACCTTGCGGGGGGATATTATGATCATCCCCCCATGACGGCTTACTTCATATGGCTCAGCACCCGTCTTTTCGGTATCAGCAATGAATTTACCGTACGGTTGCCTGCCCTGGTCAGTCTCACGGTTTCGGCAGTTGTCATATATTTTCTTGCTCGGCTGGCGTCAGTGCGGCTGGGACGCAGCAGGGCGGAAGCCGCGCTTGCGGGATTCGCTGCCGGGTCGCTCATGCTTTTTGTTCCTGTATACGCTGTGTTTTCGGTATACATGAGCACTGACCCGCCGCTTATTCTGTTCTGGGCGCTTACACTGTTTCTGCTCTTTCGCGGAATCATTGACCGCAGGCTTTGCTTCTGGGCAGGCGCTGGACTGTGTATGGGGCTGGCTTTACAAAGCAAGTTTCTTGCGGCCTTCCTGCCGCTTGGGGCGCTTTTGTTCTGCCTGATTTCGGCTCCGGACAGGAAGTGGCTGGTTAATCCCTGCCCATATGTGGCCGCGGCGCTGTCGCTGCTTGTGCTGGCTCCTTTTTTGTGGTGGAACATGAATCACGACTGGGCTACATTCATGTTCAACCTGGTATACAGGCAGAAAGGCGACGGATTCGGTCTGCAGTATGTGCCGATATATATAGCAGGACAGATGCTCGCGCTCTCGCCTGGAATATTCATCTATGCGCTGTATGCCTTGTTTGTGTCCCTGAAACGGGGCGAGCCTGAGAAAAGGAGGATATTGCTTTACCTGGGATGTACCGCGCTGGGGGCGCTGTTGTACTTCTCTTTTGCCAGCTTTAAATGCAGGGTTGCTCCACACTGGGTAACGCCGGCATGGATGGGAATTCTTGCGGCGCTTGGCATTCTATGGAGCAGGGGAGGCAGGTGGGGGTCTTTGTTCAGTGGAAAGGCGAGGATGTTTTCGATGGCTCTGTGTGTATTTATGACTATCGCAATACACGCAATTTTACATGTTCCGCCTTCATGGTTGAATTTTGAATGGAGTTTTGCCGGTGATCACGACCGGATCAACGTTGACGCTCATGTCGAACGTTTCGGGTGGCGCGCACTTGGCCGCGAGGTTTCCCGGTTGCGGGGGCAGATGCTTGCTTCAGCCGGCAACGACAATGGGATTTTCGTTATGTGCGGGTCGTATGGTTTTGCGGCCAGCGTCGCGTTTTATACCCCGGAACAGATACAGACCCATCTCTGGGGTCCGCGCAGGCGCCACGGCGAGAATTACAGGTTCTGGGATAATTTTCAGGCGTACCAGGGACAGGATGCAATTTTTGTTGCCAAGGAAGATGATGACATAAATATGGAAGCGCTGCGACGGCATTTTGCCAGGGTTGGCGAGATTATTGATCTGCCTATTGTTGTTGACGATATCAGGGTGCGCACATTTTACCTTGTCCCGTGTTACGGATTTGACGGGGATTATCCTTATGCCGAAGATGTAGGTGGAAGATGAAACGCACGCGCTCTGCTGCAGAAACGATGAGCATATCGCGGTGGAGTTCCGGCTGATGAGATTGTTACACAGGTACATTGGCGGAAGTTTTATCGTTGCTTTTCTGGTGACGCTGTTTGTCCTCAGTTCCGTCGTGTCTATGGGCGCTATTTTCAAGATGACAGACCTGATTGCCAGGGGGGTTAGCTGGCGGCCTATCGTTGTTATATTTTTTTACGGCATGCCTGCCGCCCTGGGGTTTGTTATTCCTGTTTCGGCTTTGACCAGCAGCCTGCTGGTATTCGGCCGGTTGTCTGGAGACGGCGAGATCACTGCCATGAAGGCAAGCGGTGTAAGCATGTGGCAGGTATTTGCGGCTCCGCTTGCCGTCGCTGCCGCGTTGATGAGTCTTTGTCTTTGGATCAGTGCAGAAGTCGGGCCGCGCAGCGAGTATGCCCGCAGGGCGCTTGTCGCGGAGCTTGGCGCTGTATCGGCCACCGATTTGCTCGAGGAGGGCAGGTTTATCCGTGATTTTGAGGGTTATACCATTTACATAGGCAGAGAAGACGAAGGGGCTATACAGGATATCCGGATCTATGACACTACGGGGGACCAAAGGAGAGAAATTGTTGCACAATCCGGCAGGATCGATATTTTGGAAGGCACCAGGGATATAGCCCTGATCTTGAGGCAGGTAAGGATAGAGCCTTACTATGAGGATAAACCGGCATTTCTGGACGAATACGAGGTGGTATTGCCTGATGCCCTGTCGTCGGGGAAACCGAGGGTAAGGTTGACAGACAAGACTATTTTTGAAGTTGTTGGCGAGCTTGCAGGTGTCAGCAGCGAATATTCGAATGTTTCTGAATCGGACAGGCAGATAATAAGAACGGAGCTTCTGTTCGAGATCAACCTAAGGCTGGCGGTATCTCTTTCCTGTCTTGCTTTTGTCATACTTGGGGCTCCGCTTGGCGTCAAAGCCCACCGCAAGGAGTCTTCCGTGGGAGTGGCGATAAGCCTTGGTCTTATGCTTGTGTTTTACATTTTTGTTATCGTGGCCGAATCGCTGGCGGAAACCCCTGAGGCACACCCGGAGGTTATAGTATGGCTTCCGGTGATTATATCGTTTCTTCTCGGTTCGTGGCTGGTAGCGCGGACGAATTGAGGAAACGGGGGAGGAAGATGTCATTTTCGTTCTTTGAGCGAGTCATTTACCCCGCGACGCCGGGACGCTCTGGGTGTCACTGGGGTGGAGAAGGCCTTTGGTTGCGCCCGGCGGTGGGATTATGGTATATCTAATGCATAGATGTTTAATAAACAGGGAGATCACGCAATGGCTGTAATGGAAGCTGAAGAGATAATGGAGATGTTGCCGCATCGGTATCCGATGTTACTGGTGGACAGGGTGCTGGAATGTGATGACAGCGCCAGAATAGTGGGGCAGAAAAATGTAACCGTCAACGAGCCTTTTTTTCGGGGTCATTTTCCCGGGTCCCCGGTTATGCCCGGAGTATTGCAGCTTGAGGCAATGGCCCAGACAGGCGGAATACTGTTGATGCAGATTAACAAGGCTTCCCGCGGAGTTCCTTATTTCATGTCGATAGACAAAGCTAAGTTCAGGAAAGTAGTCCGGCCCGGAGATGTTATGAATATTGAGGTGAACCTGAAGAAGGCAAGGTCAAGTTCAGCGCGGTTCACAGCCAGGATAACTGTTGACGGCTCTGTCGTTTCAGAAGCTGAGATGATGTGTATGATATCCCCCGGGGAGAAGAGCTGATGCCGGAGATTCACTCAACAGCGGTTGTGAGCGCCGGCGCTCAGATAGGAGAGGGCGCACAGATTGGTCCATATTGCGTTGTGGGCCCGGAGGTGAAGATCGGGCAGGGGACAAAACTGATGAGCCATGTTGTTGTGGACGGCAAGACCTCTATTGGCGAGGAATGCGAGGTTTTTCCCTTTGCCAGTCTGGGAACGACAACCCAGGATCTGAAGTACAAAGGCGGCAGCACTTACGTGCGGGTGGGCGACCGCACCACGGTGCGCGAATATGTGACGATTAACTCAGCCACGAACGACGGGGAGGCGACGGAAGTCGGCGACGATTGCCATATAATGGCGTATGCGCACATTGCGCATGCCTGCAAGGTCGGCAATAAGGTAATCATGTCAAACTGCGCGACACTGGCCGGCCACGTCGAGGTTGAAGATTACGCTATCCTCGGCGGACTCACAGGTGTGCATCAATTTGTCAGGATAGGAAGTATGGCAATGCTTGGAGGCTGCACAAAAGCGTGTCAGGACTGTCCCCCGTACATGATTGTAGACGGCAACCCGGCCAGGGTTATCGGGCCGAACAAGACGGCATTCAAAAGAAGGGGCATGGATCTTGAGGTCCGCAACGAGCTTAAGGCGGCATTCAAGTGCTTATATCGCGAAGGCCTGTCAACGGCCCAGGCGCTGGAAAAAATCCGAAGATCAAAGCGCATGACCGAGGAAACACGGCACCTTGCGGATTTCGTGGAAACTTCGAAGCGGGGGATAATCAAGTAGTTTATGAAACCATGTTACTGCAAATATTTGAAGAGCGCAGCGAAAGGTGTTTTTCCGAGACATGTATTGGCGTCGATTATGGCGCTTTGTCTGGTGTCGGGCGCTCCTGCTGCTGAGAACAGCGGACAGGACGGCGTCGATGCAACCACGACAGACAGGATACGCGGCGCCGGTTTTGTCAATTTCAGTTTTGACGGCGTTGACGTCCGGTCGTTTGTCAAATCCGTAGGCGATATGACCGGCCGGATGTTTGTGGTTGATGAGAATGTAAAGGGCAGTATAACTGTTGTTGCGCCCCGGATTGACAGGAAAGATGTATATTCGCTGTTTGTTACTATCCTGGAATCTGTTGGCTGCACGGTGGTCAGCGACGAGCAATCCGGCGTGTACAGGGTTGTTGTCAGGGACGAGAAGGAGGTGGCCGGCGCTCCGGTAATAGGTGCAGAGGAGCCGACGCCGTTAAGCGGCTTGATAACAAAGATTATAAGGCTGGAATACGTGTCTGCCGGTGAGATACAGAGGATTCTGGCCTCAAGGCTGGGGGCAGGGAAGGGCGGATCTGTTGCGGCAATTGAAGAGACCAACCATATTGTTGTTACCGATACTGCTGCCAGTGTGCGCAGGATTGAGAAGGTGATTTCCGAGATTGACCAACCGGGCAGCGAGCGGGTCACAAAGATTTTGTCTTTACGGCATGCCGACGCCGTGGAGCTTGCAGAGGAAATCAAATCGGCGATTTCCGAAAGCCGGACAAGGGCGGAGCGGCTTAAAAGCAGGCTGCCTGCTGTTGGACGCGACAGCGCCGGGGGGCAGGGAATCGGCATTGTTCCGTCGCCTCGATCCAACAGCATTATTCTGACGGGGAGCCGGGGAGACATTGAACGTTTGTCGGAACTCGTCAGGAAGATGGATGTTGAAGCTGAAACCAGGGGTGGAAGGCTTAACGCCATATTTCTGAAATACATCTCGGCTGACGAGGCAGCAAAGAGCATTGGCGCATTGCTTGATAGATCTGCGGGCAAAGCAGATGACGGCGGGAGCGGAGTAATATCTGTTGAGCCCAGCGTGGGCAACAACGCCCTGCTGGTGGACGCCTCGTCCAGAGAGTTGGAAGCTGTAAAACAGCTCGTCAGCCAACTGGACAAGCTGCCCGAACAAGTTCATATCGAGGTGTTGATCCTGGAGTTGACCGGCAGAAAGGATTTTACGCTTGGTGTTGAAATGGCAGCTCTTGACCAGCCAGGCGGGGTGAATGACACGGTCGTTATGGGCAGCAGTATTACCCGTGAGAGCGCCCAGACGCTGTTGCAGGCTGTGCAGGAAGGCATTTTTCCCAACGGTATAACCGTGGGTGTGGCCAGCGGCGCGAGAATGAATGAAGAAGGCAACCTTTCTATCGGGTATCCCGGTGTTCTTAATTTAGAGGCCATGGATCAGGATGTTCGCATTGAGGTTCGGTCCCAGACTTCTCTGGAAGCGGAAAACAACAAAGAAGCCAGCGTGAGCATAGTCAATGATATTCCCGTGTTGAAGTCTACAATTGAAGGCGGATCGGGCACTGCCCGGGATGTTATTCAGAATATAGAACGCATGGAAGTGGGAATACAGCTTAAGTTGACTCCCCATGTGATCGACGGTAAAGAAGTGCGTATAGTGCTTAATCCAAGCATAGAGACGGTTGTGGATTCCGGTCCTTCCGATACGCAGTTTACACCCACAATTGCGCGCAGGGAGGTCTCGACGACAGTGACGGTGAATGACCGCGACACTATTGTTATTGCCGGTCTCACCAGGGATGACAAGAATACAAGAGTTCGGAAAGTTCCTCTTCTGGGTTCAATTCCTCTTCTTGGCATGCTGTTCAAACGCCATGAGGATATATCGGAGAAGACGGATATTCTCATTCTTGTAAAGCCGCGGATCGTTACCGGAAAGTCAAGGGGCGGCGAGACTGTTGAGGAATGGGAAACTCGGACCGGCATGAAATCCGAATTCTCCGAATAGCAAACTGGAGACACAAGAACAGTGAGCAACAACGCGGAAAATATGCCCGGGAGACCGGAGAATTTATCCGCCGGGCTGCCCGGGTCGGCGAGGGATCTGGCCCTGGAGTACGGACTCGAGTCAATAGAGGTTCTGCCAACCGGTTACCTGGACCAGGAACTGATCGGGAAACTTCCAGTAGAATGGGCGCGATCGCATTGTCTGCTTCCCGTAAGGATCAATGGAGATGCCTGTGTTCTGACTGCCGACCCTGCGGCGGTAGAGGAGCAAAATGCTCTTGAGTTGATGATTGGCTGCCCTTTGCATCCGGTTGTTGCCGAACGCTCGCTGATAGTGCAGGGCATTGAGAGGGCTTATTTCAGCAGGGACAGCTCGCCTGGAGATTACATCAAGGGCCTCGAATCGGAAGACCAGGAGATATCGATAGGACGTATAAAAGCCGACGATCTTCTACAGGCTGCGGAATCCGCCCCTGCCACACAACTGGTAAAGCTGATAGTTCTGGAAGCTGTCAAACAGAATGCCTCTGATGTTCATTTCGAAGCATTTGAATCGAGGCTGCGCGTGCGCTACAGAATTGACGGCGTTCTTTATGAAAAGGCCTCCCCTCCGAAGCACCTTGAACGGGCTATTGTGTCGAGGGTCAAAGTTATGGCCGGAATGGACATTGCCGAGAAAAGACTGCCCCAGGACGGGATGGCGCGGGTTCGAGTCGGTGAAAGAGAAATCGACCTGCGTGTGTCCACTGTTCCGGTAGCGGAAGGCGAAAGGGTGGTTCTGAGGCTTCTTGACCGGGATGCGACTTTGCTTCCCCTTTCAAAACTGGGCATGGACGCGGAAATGCTTGGTGTTTTCCGCGAGGTTATAAATTTTCCGCACGGCATCATTCCTGTTTGCGGCCCGACGGGCTCGGGAAAGACGACCACGCTTTATGCCGCTTTAAATGAGATTGATTCCACGCGAAAAAACATTCTGACTATCGAGGAGCCCATAGAATACCAGCTTCCTGATATCGGACAGATGCAGGTTAAACCGAAAATCGGGCTTACATTTGCCAACGGATTGCGTCATATACTCCGCCAGGATCCGGACGTGATCCTGGTTGGCGAGACACGGGACCTTGAGACTGCCGAGATTTCCATCAGGTCATCTCTGACGGGTCATCTTGTTTTTACCACGTTGCACACCAATGACGCGCCCGGCGCAGTAGTGCGGCTTCTGGATATGGGGGTTGAACCTTACCTGCTGGCCTCATGTCTGCGCGCGGCGCTGGCCCAGCGTCTTGTCCGCACACTTTGCGAGAGTTGCCGCAGCCAGGCGGAGGCTACGGAAGAAGATATTGCGCGGCTCGGGCCAGTCGGCAGAAAACTCGAGGGTCGGCCGATATGGACACCGGCGGGTTGCGACAAATGCCTTGAGGGTTTCAAGGGCAGGACCGGGCTGTTTGAGCTTATGCCTTTCAGCGAAGAGATGGCCGATGTGTTACGCTCCGGAAAAGTGAGGCCATTGGAGTTGAGAACTATGGCGGAGAATCACGGAATGAAGAATTTCGGGGATGCTGGAGTCGCAAAGGTTCTTAACGGAACAACCAGCATTGAGGAAGTCATAAAGGTTATGCGCACTTAGCCTGATCTATTCATCAACTCGGCAAGTGCATGAATAGAGCACTCTGGCGCAACGGGGTGAGCGAACGTGACGGCAGACCGTTTGTTCGCGGCAACGCCGCGAACACCGCGGCTTTTGCCGGTGGCGAAAGTGGACTGTTCGCGCCTTGCACGAATAATCCGCGTTAGCGACAGTGGGCATTGGATGGGGGATTTTCGATAATCAAGGGGAAAAGAGGGGATGAGGCCCAGGTGCATCTCAGCCTTACATCGGTTTTTTTATGAAGACTTTTGAGTATAAGGGATATGACCGCAATGGCAGGACGCAGAGCGGCTTGATAGACGGATCCGACCTCAAGGAAGCCCGCGAGAGGCTTGCCTCGCAGGGCATACTGGCCGAGAAAATGAAAGAGACCAGGAGGGGAATCAGGATCAGGCGGAGCCCCAGGGCGGAAATTTATCGCGAACTCAGTTCGCTTTTATCAGCGGGTGTCCCGCTTGCCAGTGCGCTTGACCTGCTGATTGATTCGCAGGAAAAGCCGGACATCAGGTCTGTTCTGGCGGCCGTGCGCGACGACGTACGCAACGGCGCGGGTTTTGCCTCGGCATTTTCGACTGCAAGTCCTTCTGTTACCTCTTATGAAAGAGCCATTCTTGAAGCATCAGAACGATCCGCTGCGGTGGTTGCAACTCTGGATCGAACTGCAGCTTTTCTCGAAAATCAGCAACGCGTCAGCGAACGGGTCCAGACAGCTCTCATATATCCTTCGATAGTAATGGGGGCGGGAATTTGCGTAGCCATTCTGATGCTAGGCCTGTTGATACCTAGAGTAGAAGAGCTTTTTAAAAATACCGGCGCGAATCTGCCTGCTATAACCTCCTTTATGATAGCGCTTGGCAACGTTGTCCTTGTTTGGAGCGTGCCTGTTCTGGGGGCAGCGGTTTTGATTCTGATTTTTCTGCGAAGAAAGATTGCAAACGATGCTGACTTTCGTTGTATGGCCGATAAAAAGCTTTTCAGTCTGCCCGTTTTCGGCCGGGGCTACCGGATAGTGGCTAATCTGCGTTTTGCGCAGACTCTTGGCGCCTTACTGAACAGTGCCGTACCCCTGATTGACGCTTTCAAACTGGCAGCAAGATCGACAGGTAGCGCCGGTATTGTTGCTGATTCAGAAAAACAGGCTGACGCTATCGAGCATGGCGGAACGCTCTCTGATGCAGTAGGCAGCATTCCGCCTCTTAGCGGCAGTCTGCCTGGCATGTTGAGAGTGGGCGAAGCCGGCGGCGATGTAGTGGGAATGCTTGACAGCGCCGCCTCAAGGTACAGCGCGGCGTGGGATAGATTTGTGGACAGAAGCCTTAGCCTGCTTGAACCTCTTCTGATTCTTCTCATAGGAGCTTTTGTGTTGCTGGTAACAATCTCTGTTTTAATGCCTATCATGTCCCTTACCGACACGCTTCAGATGTAGCACTTTAGCCCGCATTTCTCACACTCCTCCGGCATAAACGCTCCATAGCACAGCCATTGCAGGCCAAACCCGGTTTGCCCGATCTTGATCCTCTTCATCCTTATCACGATCATTGTGGATGAAAATCGTTACAGCGATCATGCCGACTATGCTGCAAAATCAACGTAAATGAGTTTGTATTTAATCTTGTATGAGGTTAGTCTTATGAACTCTTTTATTGAACAGTCCTGGTTTACAGGGCATTCCGGAGGTATGTTGAATGTCTAATAGTTTTGGTCGGATTTTCAGGGTAACGACGTTTGGAGAATCGCATGGGCCATGCATAGGCGCAGTGATTGACGGTTGTCCTTCTCGTGTTGAGATATCGGAAAAACGAATACAGGCGCAGATGGCCAGGCGGCGGCCCGGCCAGAGCAGGCTCGCAACTTCGCGCAGCGAATCTGACCGAGTCAGTATAGTTTCGGGGATGCGCGAGGGGGCGACCCTGGGAACACCTATAGCTTTGATCATTGAAAACCGCGACACCCGCCCTTCTGACTACAGCGTAACACAGGAGGCTCCGCGGCCTTCTCATGCAGATTTTACATACAGATCGAAATACGGCATTGTTGCCGCAAGCGGAGGGGGCAGGGCCAGCGCGCGCGAAACTGCATGTCGGGTTGCAGCCGGAAGCATTGCCGAACAGTATATTGAATCGCTTTACGGAATCGAAATCATTGCCTGGGTCAGTTCCATCGGAGATGTGTCCTGCGAAGTGGATTCTACTTCGCTTGACAGGGACATGGTTGACGGATCGCCGGTCCGGTGTCCTGACGACAAAGCTTCCAGCCGGATGATTGAGATAGTGGAGGAGGCCATTGCAGAGGGCGACTCTGTGGGCGGCACTGTATCATGTGTATGCCGGAAAGTTCCCGCGGGGTGGGGCGAACCGGTCTTTGACAAGATGCATTCCCGTCTTGCTGCGGCGATGGTTTCCATTCCTGCCGCAAGGGGTTTTGAAATAGGCGCCGGATTCGCTTCTTCGCGCATGAAGGGCTCTGAGCACAACGATGTATTTACGATGAAATCCGGCAGGCTGGGCACGGCGACAAATCACAGCGGCGGGGTCCAGGGGGGGATTACAAACGGTGAACCTGTAGTGTTCAGGGCAGCATTCAAGCCTACTGCGAGCATTGAAAAAAAACAGCAAAGCAGTGACTACAAAGGCAATATGCGCGAACTCGAGTTGAAGGGCCGCCATGATCCCTGCATCGTGCCAAGAGCAGTTCCGGTTGTTGAGTCGATGGCGGCGCTTGTGCTTGCCGACATGGCGCGGATGAGTTGATATGGATTCGCCCGGAACCTTCAATATAGAAGCTTCTGACAACGGTTCCCAGGCCCGCGCCGGCAGGCTTCAGACCGCGCACGGAGTTGTGGAAACGCCTGCCTTTATGCCGGTGGCTACTCAAATGAGCGTTAAGGCCCTTACGCCGCGCGACCTCACAGAAACCGGCGCGGGAATTATTGTGGCTAATACTTATCATGCCTGCGTCCGTCCGGGGATAAATGTCATTGATCAAATGGGCGGGCTGCATCAGTTTATGGGATGGTCGAGGCCTATCCTGACGGACAGCGGCGGGTACCAGGTGTTCAGCCTGGCAAAGTTGCGCAAAATCTTTGACCATGGTGTTGAATTTAACTCGCACTTTGACGGCCGGAGGTTATTTCTTGGTCCTGTCGAGGCCATGGATGTTCAGAGGCGGCTTGGGTCGGACATTGCAATGGCATTCGACGTGTGTCCTCCCTATCCGTGCGGTTATGATTACGCTTGTCAAGTTGTGGACAAGACCTTAGCATGGGCGGCTGCTTGTTGGGAACAGGAAAGATCTGAAGGTCAGTTGCTCTTCGGTATTGTGCAGGGAGGGGAATTTGATGAGGTTCGCCGGTATTGCGCCGAGGGGCTGATTGATATAGGATTTGACGGTTATGCGGTTGGAGGAGTCAGCGTGGGCGAGCCCGAGGCGGAGCTTCGCAGGGGGATTGAGGCCTCGGTAAAGCATTTGCCGTGGGAGCGTCCCAGGTACGTAATGGGTCTTGGCAAGATGGACCAGATACTGTGGTCTGTGCGCAAGGGAGCGGACATGTTTGATTGTGTAATGCCCACCCGTTTTGCCAGGAACGGAACGGCTTTTACCCGCCGGGGCAAGGTGGCGGTTAAGGCGGGAGAATATATTTCTGACGCAGGACCGGTTGAAGAAGGTTGCAGTTGTTACGTTTGCGGCAATTTTTCGAGGGCGTACATAAGGCACCTTCTGAACGTGAACGAAATTCTGGGGGTTCATTTGTTGACCCTGCACAACATTCACAGGTATATGGAGTTTATGAAAGACATCAGGGAAGCCATTAAATGCGGCAGGTTTGCGGAATTCGCAGACGAGTTTACTGCCGCGTCTGCGGCGGTCTGATTATATTTGAACTGGAGGATTGGCAGTATGGATTTACAGGACATGATTTATATCGCACAGGCGGGAGGAAAACAGGGTGGTTCGCAGTTGATGGGCTGGTTCCCGATAATTATACTGGTGCTCATTTTTTATTTCATGCTTATCCGGCCGCAGCAGCGAAAAGAAAAGGAACGGAAAGCAATGATAGAGAATGCCAGGAAGGGAGACCGGATCATGTTCAGCGGCGGCATTCTTGGAACGATAACGAACGTGAAGGATAACACTTTTGTTATAAAAATTGCAGACAATGTGAAGATTGAGGCAGCGAAGGCTTCTGTTTCCAGAGTTCTGGACAAGGGAGAGAAGCCGGCGGAGACTGATAAAAAATAGTTAGGGGAGCAATCATTGTGGAAACTAAGACGAAATGGAAATGGCTTATTGTTGTTCTTTGCATTGCAGTGTCGGGCATTCTGGTTTGGCCTCCGGGTGAAAAGATTCGTCTGGGCCTGGATCTTGAAGGCGGGACGAGTCTGATTGTTGCGGTTGATGACGAAGATGTTGCCGCGCAGGTGCGGGAGAAGGCGCCTGAAAATCTGGCCGAGGAGGATCTGCAGCGAAGGATCCGCAAAGAAATTACAGATTCTCATCAACGCGCGCTTGAGGTGATTCGAAACAGGGTTGACCAGCTTGGAATAGCCGAGCCTGTTATCTTCAAGGAAAAGGGCAGCAATCGCATAGTTATCCAGCTTCCCGGAGCAGACAAGGAGAAGCGAGAAGAAGCTATTAGACAAATCCAACGCGTTGCATTTCTTGCATTTCATCTGGTTCATAAGGACAACTCCGAGCTTGCAAAAGAATTGTTAAGCAAAGGGATTACGCCTGAAGGTTACCAGATCGTGCGTGTGGACCAGGACCTTTACTATCGGAAAACGACAGATGTATTGAGTGACGAAGTTGTCAAAGAGCCCTTCAGACAGCTTGATCCGCCGCTGGGTTACAAGTATCTTCTTGAGAGGATGAGAGTGCCGGGTGTTGAAGACCGCCTGTACAGGCCTGCAGTTGTTAAGCGGCGTTATGAATTAAGCGGGGATTCCCTGGAAGACGCCCACGTTGAAGTTGCTTCCATGGGAAGCAAGTATGTGACCATTGATCTTGACCGCGAGGGCGCCAGGGATTTTGAAAATATTACCCGCAAGCACACGGACCGGCAACTTGCCATTGTCCTTGACGATGTTGTTTATTCCTCTCCAATGATTAACGAGGTGATTTCCGGCGGCAGCGCCATGATTACCGGGAATTTCCCGGGCAGAGAAGCGGACCGGCTTGCAATGGTCCTGAGAACCGGAGCGCTCCCCGCCGGGGTTGAGATAGTGGAAAAGCGGATCGTGGATCCTACGATGGGCGAGGACTCAAAAAATAGCGGAATCCTGGCCGTTGCGTTGGCCGGTATTGCCGTGCTGATCTTCATGGCGGCATACTATCTGTTGAGCGGGCTTATTGCCGATATTGCGCTGGTTTTGAATCTTGTTCTTCTGCCGCTTGGAATGGTGCTTACTGCCGGATTTATGGGCACATTCCTGGGAACCAGAACTGGAGGCAATCCATTCATGTTGCCTGTGCTTACCCTGCCCGGCATTGCGGGCATTCTTCTTACCATCGGCATGGCTGTCGACGCCAACGTCCTGATATTTGAACGAATGAGGGAAGAGTTCCAGGCCGGCAAAAAGCTCTGGAATGCAATAACGGCCGGGTATGACCGGGCTTTTGTTACGATCATGGACGCGAATGTCACCACGCTAATCACCGGTATTATTCTTTTCATATTCGGTTCCGGACCGATACGGGGTTTCGCGGTGACACTGTGCGCCGGGATAATGGTCAGTCTTTTCACGGCGTTGGTTGTGACACGGTTGCTTTTCGGCGCTATTACTCCGAAAATGCACACCACCAGGCTTAAGATGTTTTCTATTGTCCGGCAGACATCCATTGACTTTATAGGCAAGAGGCGAATTGCCGCAGTGGTTTCCATACTATTAATTGCGCTGCCTATGGGGTACATGGTTCACAGGGGCATGTCCGATCCGGCCCGGATTTTTGGAGTGGATTTTGTCAGCGGCTCATCGCTTTCTCTGACGTATGATACCGCGCCTGCAGTCGATGAAATACGGAAAATCCTTGATAACAGCGGCCTGCCGGGAGCGCAGATACAGTACCAGGAAGAGATGGGCGGTGATAACCGGTACCTCGTGATAAAAAGTTCGAGGGGCGAATCCGGACAGATAAAACAGCTTTTGCAGGAAAGCTTTCCGGATGCAGGCTTTATGGTGTCAACTGAAGAGCAGGTAGAACCCCAGGTCAGCAGGCTGCTGAAAGTCAGGGCTGTCAAAGCGATTATAATAGCGCTGGTGTGTATTGTTATATACATATCTATCAGGTTTGAGTTCGGTTTTGCATGTGGGGCCATTGTTGCGCTGATTCATGATGTGCTGATTACCGCCGGTATCTATTCTTTGTGCGGACGGCAGTTGAGTCTTCCAATCATTGCGGCTTTATTGACGATTGTTGGTTACTCTGTTAACGACACTATTGTTGTGTTTGACCGCATAAGAGAAGATTTGCGTCTTGTTAAGGGCAAGAGTTTCATGGAAATTTGCAACCTGAGCATCAACCAGACGCTCGGACGCACCCTGTTGACATCGCTGACAACATTGCTCGCGGTGGTAATGCTGCTGTTATTCGGCGGCGGGGCTGTTAATGACTTTGCGCTGGCGCTGTTTATCGGTGTGGTTGTGGGAACATATTCTTCGGTATTTATCGCAACACCGGTGGTGCTGCTATGGTACAGGGGCAAAAAGCCCGACTTTGCTGCGGGACAGTGAGTATAGAAGCCAGGTACAACTGGAAGACTTTGCGGCCTGAGGGGCGGGCTGTTGATGAGCTGTGCGAAAAGCTGGATGTTTCCAAGGCCATAGCCTCGGCTTTGTGGGCGAGGGGTATAGACGGTTTAAAAGATGCACAGGCATATCTGAAACCCAGGCTAGTGAATCTGAGCGACCCTTTTGACCTTCCTGACATGGACAATGCAGTGCATTGCCTGTGGGGCTGTATCGATGCTGGAAAGAAGATAACAATTTTCGGTGATTACGATGTTGACGGGTTGACTGCCACGGCGTTGCTTTACCAGGTATTGAGGAAGTTCGGGGCGGAATGCTCATATTTTCTTCCACACAGGGAGGAAGAAGGATATGGACTGAGTGGCTCCGCAGTTGAACGTTGCCTCGCCGAACATAGTTTTCAAACTCTCGTTACTGTTGATTGCGGTTCGTGTGCAGGGGAGCAGGCAGGCATACTGCGCAGTCGCGGGAAAGATGTTGTAGTTACTGATCATCACGAGTTTCATGAGCCTTGTTCGCAGGCCACTGCGTTTGTGAATCCCAAACGCTCATCCAACCCTGAAACCCGGTATCTTTCGGGCGTAGGCGTTGCCTTCAAGCTTTGTCATGCTATGCAGAAGAGAGCCATGGAGCAGGGGCGCAAGGTCGCAGGCGAATTGGACCTTCGGGACTTTCTTGACCTTGTTGCTGTTGGAACTGTTGCGGATATTGTCCCTTTGACCGGGGAGAACCGGATTCTTGTCAAAGCAGGAATCGACCGCATGAAAGTTTCTCCGTCACCCGGACTGGCCGAACTGGTAAAAGTTTCGCAGATATCGGGTTGCCGTAATTCCTATGATATTGGATTTCGGCTTGGTCCGCGTTTGAATGCCGCGGGCAGGACCGGAGATGCAACGAGGGCTTTACGGTTGTTGCTTGCTTCCGATGCCGTTGCTGCCAGGCCTTTTGCCGAGGAATTGAATAACGCCAACAGCATGAGACGGAAAATTGAGGAAAGGGTCGGATGCGAAGCGCAGGACAAGGTTGAATCATGTTTTGATCCCGGTACGGACTTTGCTGTCGTGGTGAACGGGACAGACTGGCCGGTCGGAGTTATAGGCATTGTTGCTTCCAGGCTATCCGGCAGGCATAACCGGCCGGCAGTGATCTTTTCTGATGATGGGCAGGTAACATGCAGGGGTTCGGCTCGCAGACCCGATGGCATGGATTTCAGCCTCATTGAAGCTTTGAGTGAGTGCGGCGATCTGCTTGAGGCCTATGGAGGCCATCAGGCGGCAGCGGGGCTGGAGATCAAGAAGGATCGGATTGCCGATTTCCATGCGGCTTTTAACGAAGTGTGCCGTAGGAGACTCAACGGCAAGGATCTGACCCCGGGTGTTATTGTTACTGCGTGGATGAAAGAGCCTGATTTCTCGCTAACTATGGTGGACGAAGTCGACAAATTAAGACCTTTTGGAGCGGGCAATGAAGGTCCATTGTGGGGAGTAAAAAACGCGCTCGTGGTCGGCGCCCCGAGAATTGTCGGGAAAAATCATCTAAAACTGAGTCTTCGTGTCGGCCGGAGTGTTATTGACGCTATTGGATTCAGGATGGGAGATCGTGTTCCCCTGGAAGGCGACGCACTGGATGCGCTTTTTGAGTTGGAAGTTAACGAGTGGAAGGGCAGGCGGAATCTTCAGATGAAGCTTAAGGATATCAGGCAGTCTTCACCTTGAAACACAACCAAATCCTGATATGGCCTGATGGAGAAGTATCCCGATGGCGAAAATAAATGTACTGGCGAGCGGGAGATCCGGCACGATATTGCTGCCACCCGCTAGTAGGCCCGGCTTCACCGAAAGCCGAGGCCCGAACAGCGCTGGGCTTCGGTGAAGCCCGCGCTACTACGCACATCCTCATTCCAATAGGTTTTTTTGGGAAGAGGCCATAATGAGAATTGCTGGGCGAAAAGTCTTGCAGAAAAACCATAGTATAGGGTAAATTACAGAAGTGGATGTAAATTTATAAGGCCGGAAATTGCCGGTAATGGTTGTGGCTGCAGTTAAAGGAGATGGAGATGCCGAGAGTTTGCGAAATTTGCGGAAAAGGTGGAATTACGGGCAACAGCATTGTTCGCAAGGGTTTACGCAAGAGCAAGGGTGGAATTGGGCTTCATACTACTGGGATCAGTAAGAGAAGATTCCTGCCCAATCTTCAGCGGGTCAGGGTAAGGGAAGACGGAGGCGCTGTTAGAAAGACAGTGTGCGCTTCCTGCATTAGATCCGGAAAAATAAATAAAGCCTGAACGGGCGAAAGGCCCCCCTGAGTGGACGATAAAACTGTGTGTTTAACCGAGGTGGCTGCCAGGCCGATATGACTGACGAAATCAAAGAGTCCGAGGACATCAAAGATACAGATATCATCTTTGATTGCCCTCACTGCGGTAAAAGCCTTGCTATTGATTACCGTGGTGCAGGCCTTACTATACCGTGCAGCGACTGCGGGACGGAGGTGCAGGTTCCTATACCCGAGGGGATGGAACTTACGGACATTGACAGCACTGAGGAAGAGCAGGAAATAAGGATATTGCATCTGCGCAACTCTCTAACTGCGGCTGAATCTCGTATTGCGGCCCTCGAAGGCGAGCTTGAAGAGATAAATGAGCGCAGGAAGTATCTCGAGGCCTCGCGCACACGAAACATGCGTTGTTTTAAGACTATCAGGGAAAAGACAGAGGTAATAGGCAAGGCTTTGTCACAAATTGCGGACGCAATTAAGGAAATAGATGCTGGAGAAAGCCAGCAGGAAACCTAGACCTGCCTTTACGGAGAAGTGAGCGCTGACTTCAGACGCAGTCCGACTTTATCCCAGGAATATTCATCAAGTACATATTGGCGACCGGTTTCCCCGAGTTTCATGTTGAGATCTCTGTCCTCCACAAGAAGCTTGAGTTCTTCTTCGAATTCCGGATAAAAACTGAACCAGAGTCCGGCGCCGCTGCTGCGGCACTGGTCTACCAGCACAGGGCTGCGAGCGTGGACTAAAGCCGGGGTTCTTGCTATCCATGCTTCGAGCAGAACTATGCCCAGGCTTTCATTTACTGACGGATGGCAGAAAGCGATTGCTTCAGTCATCGCCGCTTGCTTGTCCTCTTCAGAAACAAATCCAAGATCACGTACATGTTCGGAAGCAGCGGCGGTAATATCAACTTCTCCTGCTCCGGTCAGGATTAGTTGAAGATCCATTGATGTGCGCTTGCGAAAGGTGTTGAAGTAGTCAACAAGCAACGGTGTTCCTTTCAACATTTCCTTTCGGCCCGAATAAAGGACATAAGGTTTTGAGATTTGATAATCACGCAAAAACGATTCTGTTTGAACATTGAAGGGTTCTATTCCTGTGCCCACACAGGGCCAGTCTTTGACCGAGCCGGAAATCAGAGAGAGCGCGAGATTTTTTTCCGCCCTGGTATTGAACATTCCGCTCCCGACCTTTTCAAACATTTCTTTGAAGATAGTGAGCCTGGCAAATGGCTCGTCGTGGAGACAGGGAACCAGGACGGTTTTTTCGGGCGCAACTTTTGACGCGAAGAACGGCAGACCGAAGAGATAAGGACCGGCCACTATCCTGTCAAAATCACTGGTGTGTGACGAAAGATAATCGCAGAGCGAAGCGCTGTTTACACTATTTTTGATCCATTCTAATTCCTCTTGTTGCGAGAGGGTGTTTGAAGCGCATATCCTTGACTGGAGCGAATGGAACAGATCAAGGTCCCGGTCGTCAACAGGAAAGAATCCCACTGACATGCCGTCGATGTCCCGGAACCCGGGTTCCAGTTCATTTTCCCATGTAAAATGGTTGACCGCGCAGGTTGTAAGAAATGAAACATCCCAACCCTGCGAGCTCAGGTACACAGCCTGGCTTTTAAGAAGTGTCTCTGCTCCTCCAACTGTTTTGCCTTTTGCTAAACGGGGAGCTATGAAAGCGATTTTCGGCATAGGATTTCTGCGTCAGGATTCAGTTTTATTCTCGAGTTGTGAAATTCTCTTTTCCAGGTTGCGAATCCTGTTTTCGTAGTGTTCGTGTATGCCCTGTATTGCGCCAAGGAGCAACCCGTTGATCTGGTTCTGTTGAGACCAGAGCCTGTAGGTATAGAACTTCAGCGCTTTCCATGCAAGCTTCTTGCCGAAAACCAGGGCCCCGGAAAAGACACGCCTGCGTTCCAGGATCTGGAAATCGTTTATATCTACCTCCGTGGTATCGTTTAAGCAGGAGAGGTAATATGGCAGAAATTCTTCTTCATCTTTCAAATTTGACAGGTTATAGCGCTCGGCTCTGGCAAGGGCAGGATCGGAATAAACGCCGTCTTCACGTTTTTCTTTAACCCTTTGCCTGATCTTCCGGACTATTTGTTCGGTGTCCAGACCTTCTGCGTTTATCTGTAGTGTGTTCTCGCTCATGGCAGAACTTTAGATCATAAACGTTACGGTAACAAGTTCAGAAAACCGGAAAAGGCAGAACAGGCCTTAACTGGCGAGGGAGACAGCTTTGGCTTGATTTGCAGGGCAGGGGAGCAGAGTGTATTGTATATTCACAGGCGTTGGAAGAAGAAGTTTTTCTTTTTCTCAGTATCGAGAGTTGTCTTCGGGCCGTGTCCGGGGTAGATAGTTGTGTTCCCCGGAAGGGCGGCGATTTTTTTGAGGGATTCGGTCATCCGGGCAGGGATACTTCCCGGCAGATCGGTGCGTCCGACTGAACCGGCGAAAACTGTGTCTCCGGAAAACAGGACCGCTTGTTCCGGGAAATAGTAACAAACACACCCGCCGGTGTGCCCGGGGGTCAGTATGGCCTCATAGTCAAGGCCGGCATCCTGCCGGTTTTCGAGTGCTGATTTCAAAGAGATGGTGGAGAATGGTGTTCCGGGGGGTGGATATAAATTGTCTATGGTGTTATCCGGATCAAATGCCCATGAAAGATCGTTGGCATGGATAACCACCGGCGCTTCGAATTCTTTCGACAGACCTGAAGCTGCGGAAATGTGATCGGCATGGCCGTGGGTCAGGAGAATGGACACCGGCCTGAGATTCTTGCTCTGTGCCAGCGAAAGTATTTCTTCTTTTCCGGCGCCCGGGTCGATCAACAATGCTTCCGGGCGGTTTGGGTCTTTCTGTACTAAATAGCAATTGGCTTGGATCGGGCCTAAGGTTAGACAATGTATTTGCATATTTCAACTTTCCGGCTAATTCTGTTATTATAAATTTCAAGTTTAGCTGGGGAGTGTATTTTAGACAATATTAAATTATAGCAACGAGGAGAAGCGTTAAATGCGTATTCTGGTAACGGCCGGTCCAACCAGGGAGCCTGTTGATGATGTTCGTTTTCTTACGAACAGGTCGACGGGCAGGATGGGGTATGAACTGGCAGAATGCTGTTGTCGCAGGGGGCACCGTACCATGCTGATTTCGGGGCCGGTAAGTCTTGGTGTTCCCGGCGGCGTAGAATTTCTGGCTATAGAGACTGCCCTTGAGATGTATGAGGCGGTACACACTGCGGCAGAGAGATTTGATGCGATTATAATGGCTGCTGCAGTATGCGATGTGCGCCCGGCGCAAAGAACCGCAGGTAAACTGAAAAAGACCTGCATAGGCGAAAGTATCAAGCTCGAGAGGAACCCGGATATTCTGTATTCCCTGGGAAAATCCAAGGGAAAACGCATTCATGTGGGGTTTGCTGCCGAAACTGGCGACATGGCGGCATCCGCGGTTCAAAAACTGAGGAACAAGAAGCTGGACATGATTGTAGGCAACCTGGTGGGAGATCCAGCGTCCGGTTTTGCGTCCGAAACAAACAAGGCGACGCTGTTTTTTGCCGGCGGCAATACGAGGGATTTACCGCTCATGAAAAAAGCCGAACTGAGCGAAATAATTGTATCTGAGATCGAAAAGCTTTCGAGTTAACTCATCGAACGGCTCCGCCGCCTGTCTGTATAAAGCTGTCCACAGTCTTGATGATATCCTGGAATTCCTCGTTGAGGAACACAACAGTGTCCTGTCCGGTTCCGACGAGCAGGCCTCCTAGAATGGCGCGCAGATAGAAATCGTCCGAGACAAGAAAAATGTAATAAACTGAATAAAACGGGATCAGGAGACAGAGTATCCCCTGGAATACAGAATCCTTGAAAGCTTTGAGTACAATAACAACATGAAACAGGAGGATCGCATACGGTCCGTATTCCTGCATCTGAGCGAGTCTATCGTTGGGCAGAACATCGCCATATCTCAGGAAACCGGTTGCCGCCCCGAGCAGAATAAAGACAACCCAGCTTCCGGCGCAGTGAAACGAAAGTTTCTTATCTTTTGACAGGTCCTCGTTGATCTGTTCGCGCACACTCCAGTTTGAGTCTTTCCTCGCCGCCTCATAGCTCTCGGGGGTAACAGTATTGCCGGTGTCCTCTTTAGGCTTAAGCTTGAGCGGTTTCTTTTTTTCGACTGTTCCGGAACCAACGGGCTTTTTGTTTTCGGCGCCGCATGCCGGACATACGCACATGTCGTTATCAATGAATTCGGAAACACGGAATTCTTTGCTGCAATCTTTGCAAACTATCTTAATGTCAGCCATTATCTTTTAAGCCAGAGTGTTAAATGGTCGAAAAGGAAACATTGCGGTCGCTTTCTACTGCAATTACCAGACATGTATATCTGTTTGCCCTTTTGCAGGCAAGTTAAAATTTTCCGCCGTAAGACTGTGAGATATGCCGGCCATGGTGTTATCCTTCTGTGGATGCAGGATTACAGGTCCATGGCCTGATCAAGCGACCTTGTTTGTTCCTTGCTGATATCGTGAATAGTATCCTGAGTTTTCCTCCCGTGTTCAACCGCGCTTTTTCCGGTTATACCGTCCAGGAGAATTCCGGCGTTTGATCTGGTCTCAGACTCTGCGTTTGCGTTTTCCATGTTTTCCTTTTTCTCAGCGCAACCGCATAAAGAAAAGAGGAGCAGCAGACAGATAAATGGTAGAAAAGCAATCTGTTTTTGATTATTCATACCCGCCATAATTCTTATTTCTCTTGCTTCCGTTTTATACGGCCCATGGCTTTCATGAGCTTTTCTTCGTCAAACGGTTTCTGGAGATATCCCCAGACGCCTCTATTCAGGTAGTCTCTCACGTAATCTTTTGAAAATCCGGACATCATGATGACATTGGCGGTCGGATCTGCGACAAGAATCTCTTTCAGAATGTCTTTTCCGTTTTTCCCCGGCATAAAAACATCAACCAGGAACAGATCTATTTTGCCATTATGTTTTTTGACTGTTTCGATTGAATCCTCCCCGGAGGCTGAGCACATTACCCTGTAGCCCATGTTTTTCAGGGTGCCTTCTGCAAGGGCCAGGATATCTTCTTGATCGTCGGCTACAAACGCAATGGGTCGCTCTGTTTTCTGATTCGCATCGGGTTCAGGCCGGCATTTCTGCAGAAATAATCTGACACTTGTTCCCTGTCCAACTCTGCTTCTGATCTTCAGTTGTCCGTTCCATGCCTGCATTGAGCCCTGCACTATCGTCAACCCCAGCCCCGTGGACCGGTTTGGATTCTTTGTTGTAAAAAACGGCTCGGAAGACCTTTTCAGAACCTCCGGGGGCATGCCGTCGCCGTTGTCGCGGATTCTGAGAACGCAGTATTCGGCGTTATCAAGTTTTTTTTCAGATATGTCGACTTTTACCCTTCCGCCCGGTTCGGATATAGCTTCTGCGGCATTAAGGAAAACGTTCACAAGGCAATCGGTCAACTGTCCGCCTTCTGCCTTTACAAAAGGAAAATTATCGGAATTCTTGATGTCAATTTCAATGCCGCGTTTATCAAGGTCGGGTTTAACCATTCCAATGGTTTCGTTAAGCACCTTTTTGAGTGAAATAGCGTCCAATTCTTCAGGCAAAGGGCGGTTGCTTGCGTTGGCTATGCTCAAAAGCCTGCGGGACAAAGCGTAGGCTTTCTTGCTTGTCTCAAGAATGGCGACTGCGTCATTGTGCGCCTGAGTGCGCGGTGTAAGATTGTCCACTATCGAAGAAGCTTTAGAGCTGATTCTTCCGATCCAGTCGTTAAAAACATGCGCTATACTGCCTGCAAGACTTCCAATCGCTTCGATCTTGTTGTTCATCAGGTAGAACTGATCGATTGCCACCTGTTTTGTTCTGTCCCTGAGAACAAATACCTCGCCTGCGATTGAGCCGCGAAAACCTGTCACGGGAGAAAGAACCGCCTCTACCGGCGCCTCCAGTCCTTTATCGGTTACAAGGGTTACATTTGTAAAAATCCTTGAAGAAGAGTCTTTACGCAGAGCGGACTGAGTGGGCAACTGTATGGAATTTCTCGAAGTCAGATCGACAAGTTTAACGCTCTCTCGAAGGGATGTGCCAACAATTTCTGTTGCCGGCTTGTCGAGCATACGGGATGCGGCCGGGTTGACAAGTGTTATGCATCCCTTGTTGTCGGCGGCAATGACGGCATCAGACATGTTTTTGAGAGCTTTTTTCTCCCATTCCGTCCATTGATTATTGACCATACCGCTCTCCTGTTGAGAATCAGCCTCCAAAAAAACAGGCGTAATGTCAAGATCAAACCCGCCGTTCGGCAGCTCAATATTCCCGGTTTTTAAGGGAACGAAGCCCCAAAAATAAAGGAATGGCTGTTGCTGCGCAGGTAATGACAAGGAGCCAGACTCCACCGAGTGTTGCAGCAATTACATAGTGCCGGTAGGACATTCCCCCCAGTCTCAGGTGAAAAATAAACGCAAAGGGAAGAATCGCCGCGAGCATGAAACAAAGACAGAACACCAGGTTGAGCGTACCGCCGAAACCGGAAACAATAGCTGCTGGATTCTTTTCTTCGTGGTTGAGGAATATTGCTCCCAGTCCTGTTGACAATGCACAGACTGCAAGCGCTACGCAAAGCGCGATACCCGAGGACACCAGCCGGGCTATCAGCGATGCCTGGAGCATATGGGATGAGAGGAGCATAAGCCCGACGCTGAGTATGCTCATACCGAATGCAGACGCGCAGAATTTTGCCATGACAATTTTCAGATATGTTATTGGGGAAAGGCCCAGAATCCAGAAACCGTGTCCTTCGAGGCTTAACTGGGGATAAACGAATCTTGAACCAAGTGAACACATTACCGCCGACACGCTGAAGACATTAAGGAATGCAATAAGATTCCGCCATCGTTCGGCATAGGTGTGGTAGTTGAATGTGCGCAGGTTCGAGAAATATATAGCAAGAAGTCCAAAAAAGATTAATGCCTGGGACCATTGTTGCGGGTCGCGCAAGAAGGTCTTGACGTCTTTAACGATAAGCGTTCTGGTATCACGGTGAACGAAGAAAAGCATTTTGTCCACAATTGAGCCTATAAAAGAGCCTGTTGCCGCCTTGCCCGCGCCCACTGATGATTTCTGCCAGCCTTCGTAGAAGATTTTACCGCCCGCAAACTCTACAACCAGGGTCATGATGCCGGCGGTCGAAGAGAGCAGGAGCCAGAAAAGACTTCCTCGCAACCATTCATCTCTTGTCAGCGACATGACTCCTTCTGCTATCCACCAGCTCGGTAGAAGTTTGTTGGAAGAAACAGCCATTCCCGGCACAAGCCGCGACAGGTTCAGGTTGCTTTCAATGGGCATGGAAGCGCCTGTGCGCCCGATAGCATAAAGCCAGGCAACAACTCCTGCCGCAAGCATGACTGCAATATACCTCGCGACCCTGCCTCTTGGGTACCATCGCACGAAAGCCATGGTGACAAGAGATCCGAGGGACGAACATATAATCAGAAAAGGAATAGAAAACAGGGTAGTCCATATAGGAAAAAAAACTGAAACGCCCCCATGTGCGGCGAACGCAGAGACAAACGGAAAAAGTATAAAAAGGAACGCCCAGGAGGAAAGCCATGTTGACGAAAAGAAACGGTAGACAACGATTTCGCGCATACTCAAGGGCCGCACCAGAAGGAAGGGGACTTCATCTGAACGGAAGATGGTTGTATATGAGCTGACAATGCCTGAAACCACGAGCATGATTCCCATGGCAAGGAAAAAAAGTGTAAACAGCCTGGGCATCAAAAGGAAACCCGCTGAGCTCAGCCGCGATATCAGTTGGAAGCCATCCAGAAAAAGCTTGAACAGGCCTGTTTCGAAAATGACCGCAAAAAAGAAAATAAACAGGACCTTGAATCGGGATTGCACCCGCAATATGCGCCTAATATTGGCTATGTAACGACGATTTTTAAGTGCGAGGGCCGAAAATACCGACATTGCCGGTTCCTCCCGTCTCGGGCTTGTCGCCGGTTGTCATCTGGATGAAGATGTCTTCCAGGGACCGGCCTTTCGTTTTCTTCTGTAGCTCGGGAAAAGACCCAAGAGCAATGAGGCGCCCTTCAAGTATAATACCTATTCTATCGGCGATATCCTGCGCGAGGGCTAGAATATGGGTTGTCAGAAATATAGTCATACCATCAGCCGCGTATTTTCGAAGCATATTTTTAAGCAGTCGAATGGTATACGGGTCCAAGCCAATCAAAGGCTCGTCAACGAACAGGCATTTCGGGCGGTGCAGGAAAGTGGCGGCGTAAATCAGGCGCTGCCTCATACCATGAGAGAAGTCTTTTATCAAAGAGTTTCTGTACTTTGCCAGGCCGAACTGTTCAAGGAGTTCTTCTTTGCGTGAATTTTGAATATCTTCCGGCAGGTCATAGAGATTGCCGATGAAAGCTAGAAACTCGTCGGGCGTGAGGCGCTCATAAAGGAACGGCATATCCGGAACATAACCCATAATCTTCTTGGCTTCTTTCGGGTTGGTTACAATATTTTTGCCGTCGATGTGCAACTGACCGCTGGTGGGTTTAAGCAATCCGGTAAGAACCTTTATTGTAGTTGTTTTACCCGCTCCGTTAGGGCCCAGGAAGCAGAATAGTTCGCCCCTGGGGACCTCCAGACTGAGATTATCCACGGCTGTGAAGTTACCGAATTGCTTTGTAAGATTCTGTATCTTTATCATGATTAATTCCTGTCAATCAGTTGTTCGCCGAATGATTGAAAAATGTCGGGCGCCTCGGCCGCGTTTGTACTTGCCAAGAAAGCGTTATCAGGATCGCACTTCTGCATTGTAAGTCCAAAGGGCGTGGTTTGACGGAGCAGGGCGCCATCTTCGGTGTCCAGCCATGATTTAAAAATTGTTCCCCGGTACTCCATGTGAACTACCATTGCGTTATACTGTTTATCATCTATTTTTATTTTCTCGCTTTTTACCGGAATTATTGTAATCAGCGCAGGTTTCATGGTCATGGGATCAAAGATTCTCAATCCTGTTTCACGGCCGACTTTGATATTTTTCAAGTTAAGTCCGGTCATAGGAGTAAACACCACCGCATTCGCAGGTATCGTCAGTTTTCGCGACTCACTGGTTCCGTTGTAGGAAAGCGTCGCGTCATAAGATCCCTCTTCGAGGTATTCGGCTGAAATTGCAGCAGAAAACGCTGTAGAGGTAATGCTGCTATGAAATTCCTGCAATCGGTAGCCGAGATCGACTTTCGCGGCATTTTCCATTTCGATACGGTGAGCCTTGCCCAGTATCCGCAGCCCGAGTTCCACTGTATTGGTTATTATGTAATAGGTCTGGTTGCCTGTTTCCTCTGTCTGAACGCTGTAGTGCGAATATCCCGCCGGTTGGCCATTGATCCACAGGTTCATCCAGGAGTCTGCGACCAGAACATCTGAGGGCAGCACGGTCTGGTATCCCTGCAGTGTGCCGGTGAAGAGGTGCGGCAATGCCTCGAACCGGATCAGCCAGGCAGTTGTGGCCAGCCAGAGCAATACTATGAAGACTCTTAGACACGTGCCGATCCGGCCATGGTTTTCTGGCTGTGGAGATTTAATGTTGCCCTCGTTTTTTTCCGCATAAGGTTTTGTTCTATTCGGATGGGTTTTGCCGGTTCCATTGTTTATAGCGGCGCGCAGCATTTTGGTACTGGTTCCGGAGCGGAATTCCTTCATATTTCATTTTTTGGAGTTTGTCGGCATATTCTACGCGTTTTTTGCCTGTTGCCGAATCCCGTTTCTCCTTGAGTTGCTGGACACTCTTATAGAATTCAACATATTGCTTTTTAGCCTTCAAGTACTGCTCAGCATAAGGATTATCGGTTCTGATACCGGATTTTTTAGATGTTTGCGCCGTTTTCTCTGTAGGAGACTTCGTTTTCTTCTGTGGACTGTGAACTGTTGCCGGCTGCTTCGCCGCCTCTGTTGTGCGCTCTTTATCCGATCGAGCCGAGGCAATTTTCTTTCTATGCTGAACATATTGATTTGTTTGTCTGGCAAGACGGCTTTTTGGGTCAAGCGCCAGCATGTGGTCGGCCACCTTGTCAAGCATATCCAGATTTCCGGTGCGCCGAAGCTCGATAAGCAGGGCATTGTAGCCTGACCACTTGTTGTAGTTCAAACCGGACCCGTAAATCTGCAAGTAAAGGTTGACAATCTTGTCGCCCCATAAAGCCAGGTTGGGCAGGAGAGCGGAAGACGGCTCTGATTTGCTGGTGTTCCATTTGTAGATTTCCTTTGCCGTATGCATGGATTCTTCGAATCTTGAAAGCCTGGCGTATGCTCTTACCTCATTGCAGTGAAGCGCTCTGAAATAGGATGGATAAGAGGGGGCGAGATGTTCGGCCTCTTTTATCACTGCCACTGCTTGAGCCGGAGCTTTCTGGGCAAGGTAAGCGTCGGATTTCCTGACCGATTCGATCAACCGGCTGGATTTAGCAAAGGAAGCGCCCATAGCAACAACCAGAGTGCCGGTGGCAACCAGGACAAGGTAAAAGACAATGGCTTTTACTATTGCCATTATGTGTTTATGGAAGTTCAAGTGAAGCCTTCCCTGTCAGTCTTCTATACGACTGTGTTGTACCATACATTTTACATTTAAAAAATCAGGGGCAGCGGTTTCAAAGGGATGATCACAACCAGCTTGCATCATGTCAGCATCTATTGCCATAACCTGATCTATGCATTGTGTTTCTTTGATCGCCGTCAGTCAGAAAGAATTTACGCAAGTCTTAGACTGATCTCACGGATCGCGTTGGCTGTTCCGGTGAATATCAGTGTTACCTGACCTCGCTATTCTTTTTAAGTTCCGCTATGCGGTATTTTGTCGCAAGCCTTGAATTTGCCGCCTTGATCGACTGCTTGTCCAGTGTCAGATCGACCGCCATTCCCCTGAGTCTGAGTCTGTGTATGTTCCCGTCTTTTTCTATTGTCTCGAAAATATCGCCCATGTTTTTAATTCTGACTCCGTTGGCATGTGTAAGTATTCTGTTGCTGAACTGTTGATATCCGATATTTATGGGATCGGGCAGAACCTGTGAAACGATAACAACCTTGTCTCCGGCTTTCTCAGGCATAAAGCGGCGGCTCAAGTACAGGTGTACAAGTTCTGAAGGCAATCTTTTTTTCCAGTTTCGTCCATGCGATTTGAGGTAGCGCCCTGTTAGTTCCCGGATGACAAACCCGCCTTCAATGGCGTAGTCGGCCGGTTTCCCAAGATAGTTTCTCGGGACAAGCAGGTCTGCATCGTCCATCCGTTGCAGCGGCAGTTCCACCTGAAGGTGTTTGCCGTCTCTTAGAAGCGCGACTCTGGCCGATTCGCCGGCCGCTTTTTTCCCATGTATCAGATGAGGCAGGCGTATTTTCCCGAAATCGAAATCGCTATAATACCCAAGACGGTCTATGGAGTAACCGTCCCATTTTAAAATCACATCGTTGGGACGGAGCAGGTCACTTGCTTCGGTTCCCGGAAGCAGCCCGATAACAAGTATTCCTCCCGACTCATCACGCAGTTTCAGGTATGATCTTTTTGCCGGATCGATCAGCGGGGACCAGAGAAAACCTGCCGAAGCAAATCCTTCAAATGGTTTATTCAAGGCGTCGCTTATGAACCTGCTGATGAGGGGGTAGGGCAGAACCTTCGCGGTACGGGAACTTCGGTTGTAATCTAACACGATTCCCGCAAGACTGCCGTCTTTGAGAACAGGAGCGCCCCGGGCGTCCACGTTGAGATCAGTCAGCACCTTGAAAATAAGGCAGCTATGCGGAGCGAACGGAAGCGACTGGACCGAAGGTTCCAGTATTTTTCCTCCCCCGACCTGGATGTTGTTGGAATCGGAAAATTGTGCCAGGGTCACTTCACTGTTCTTCTCAGCCTTTCCGGCAATGCTAAGTGGCTGGTACTGCTTTTCTCCGGGAGGAATTTCCAGAAGCGCCAGGTCGGCCTGCGGCTCTGCAACAAAGACTTTAACCGGGATCTTTCTACCTGAGTCGGCCTTTCTTATTTCAATCAAAGTGTTATTCCGAAGCAGACTTTCGCTTGTCAGTATATGCGTGTTACTGATAAATGTTCCGTAACCTGTTCTGACCCCTGGAGCTTGTTTCTGCCATGGCGCAAGGGGGTTGCTGTGCTGGTATGTCGCTATGACCTGGACAACCGAGTTTTCCAGATGTTGGGGTTCTGCAATTCCCTGCTCCATGGCAAGGCCTGCAAGCACTGTTAAGATTGCGATTCGATTGAGAGTATTCATTTATCTCCCGATATAATATGGCTCAAGTTTGGGACGCCGTACTTTGCGGCGATGATATCAGTAGCTGTCTTTGCTTCATGTGCGTCAAGAACAAGAAAATCGCGCATCCCTGCGAATTTGATGATGTGAAAACCGTTGACGGGTTTGCTGAATGCCTTGTTCAGGTCGTCGAGCCCGAGAATTTCAATGTCGTTTACAGTTGATACGATACCTTCCACAAAGTTGTCGGTATACGTATTGACAGGATGCGCAAGCCGTCGTGAGAGGACAACAAACTTCTGCCTATCCTTGTATAACTTATCGATTTTGGCGTTTGTCACATAATAGAGTATCTGTTGTGTTTTAGCGTTGAGCGAACCTGATGCTGCGGCGCGTAAATAATTACGGGTGATTGGAGTGAATACAAGGCCAGCATACATTAAGTATTCCGGTTGCCTGTCATAGAGATTGCGGAAAGTATATGGATCCGACTCGCCGGTCAAGGTCAACGATAAAGTCATGGATTTTCCCTTGCGCAAGACGCCTAATTCCACACGTTCTCCTTTTTGTTTCCGTTCCATCACTTCGGAAAAATTTATCTGGTTGCCGTCTATTTCAATACGGCCTTCGTTGTTGATGTCATGGTCTTCTATGGCCATTAGAACGTCGCCTGTTTTTACGGTTCCCAAGGCGCTGCCAAAAGGGTCAACGTAGGAAACCAGGACCCCTGTTTGACTGTCTGACAGACCGATGTCATCGCGCAGGGCAGGGTTTCTGGTATTAATGTGTCCTATGCCCAGTTCCGGATAGCCGTCGTAAGTTCCATCTTCAATATCTTCCAGGAACCTGTTAACGACAGGAACCGGTATGGTGTAACCGATATTTTCCGCCCATGCCATTGACTGAAAGGCTACGCCAACGACCTTTCCGTTGTATACTACAGGTCCGCCGCTGTTCCCCGGGTTTATGGCCGCATCAACCTGGACAATTAGGTGCTGGTCGACACCGCTGTGGGCATAAACACTGTAATCGATGCGCGAAACTATGCCCCTGGTAACTGAAAGCCTGTCTCCACCCAAAGGAAAGCCGATAACGAGCACTTCATCGTTCAGGTCGGGAACATTTTTTGCGAACCTGACAGGCTTTGTATTCTTGAAAAAATCAGCGTCATTAACTTCAATAACTGCGAGGTCACAGTCATGGCCGGAAAAAAGCACTTGTGCAAGATATCGCTTCGGGTCTCCGTGTTTCTGAACTAAAAGAAAGCGGGTATCCGATACCACGTGCGCATTGGTTAGAATTCGTTTCTTTGTTATAATAAAACCGGTTCCGTTTGCTCTCCTCTGCTGATCAGGCTGCCATGGCATGGAATAGTTCGGGCGCTGAGTGGCCGAGTATATTTTGACCACTGACTTACTGAGCGCGGGCTCGCTGGCGAAAGACGGGGCAAAGTGCGCCGTCGCGCCTGTTAGAAAAGCAAATAATAGTAAGATTTTGACATTGAGTCTCATTTTAAGTTGATCCAGGCTCTTTTGAGCATTATAACTATGACGAAATATGGGTATTTACGACAGAGAATACATGAGAAAAAAGCCGGATAGACATCCGAACGTGCGTCGTAGCAGCGTATCCCTTGTATCCCGTATCAAATTTCTTTTCTGGCGACTTATGAGCAAATTCAAGCGCTAAAATGAAAAACTGACCCAGACTCCATAATCCAGCTTGTCCAGTTCAAATTCATCCAGGTCATTGAAACTTTCAAAGTCGTAATATGTGAGAGCCTTCAAGTCCATTCCAAAGAAAGGAATGTTGAGGCCGAACAGCAATTGCCAATAAGGCCCGACCCACTCGTCATCGTCAGCAGCATGGTCATCCCTTTCAAGGTAGCTGTAAAGCATGCCTATGCCACCGCGCCAGATTCCGTCTTTGACTATTAGATTGACTTCGGGAGTAATGATATAGTCAACTGCATCGTCCCCTGTTACATCGGGGCAGTATGTAGCTGCAAGTTGCCATGCGGCTGCAGACTCGTGATATTCGTAGGCAACTCCGTAGGCAACATCGCCGTCGCCAAATGGGATTTCAGGAAAATCCTCCTGTTCGGCGTAGTATCGGCCTCCAAGGGAAAGTTTGTTGACCCCTTTCGATGATTTTGCGTTTACGTCATAGAGAAGGCATGAATAAAAAACACTCAGTAGCACAACAAATCTAAGGTAATTTTTCATAATGCGTATAAGAATATCAGGGATGGCGGAGTTGGCAAGCAAAATGAACATTGGAGTCAACAAAGTTTTATTTGATAGATTCAGCGTTATTGGCTATTTTCAGCATTTTACCAGTTGGCTCGAAGTCTCGGGGCCTTTGCAGTGGAGAAGCAGAAAAGATGTTTAAACCAGTGAATAACAAGCCTGACTTTCCCGAAATTGAAACCGGTATACTGTCTTTCTGGGACAGGGAACAGACGTTTAGAAAAAGCCTGGAGAAGCGGAAAGGTTCGGGTGAGTATGTTTTTTATGACGGGCCTCCGTTTGCAACCGGATTGCCGCATTATGGACACCTTCTTGCGGGCACGATCAAAGACATAATCCCCCGCTACCAGACGATGAGAGGCCGCTATGTTGACAGGAGATTCGGATGGGATTGTCACGGCTTGCCGGTTGAATACGAAGTCGAACAGGATCTTCAGATAAGCGGCAAACGGCAGATTGAAGAACTGGGCATTGAGAAATTTAATGAGAAATGCCGGAGCATTGTTCTTCGTTACACTGAAGAGTGGCGGAAAATAGTCACCCGGATGGGCAGGTGGGTTGATTTTGACAACGATTACAAGACCATGGACTCGACCTACATGGAATCGATATGGTGGGTTTTTAAATCGCTCTACGACCGCGGCATGGTTTATAAGGGACACAAAATACTCCCTTACTGTCCGAGGTGTTCGACCCCCTTGTCCAACTTTGAAGCAAACCAGGGCTATGAGGATGTAAAAGATCCCGCTATAACAGTCAGGTTCAAAGTGAGCGGGAGAGACAACGAGTATATTCTGGCCTGGACGACAACGCCATGGACGCTGCCTTCAAATATGGCGTTGGCAGTGGGAGAGGATATCACCTATGCCCGGATCCATGAGAAAGATGCAGTTTACTATCTTGCCGAAGACAGGGTTGGAGATTATTACCAGGATGAATCACAGATAGAGAAAATCGAAAAACTCTCCGGCTCCGAACTTGAAGGGCTGCAATATGAACCGCTTTTTCCATATTTTGCGGAAAAGAAGGCGGAAGGCGCTTTCAAGGTTTTTGCAGCTGATTTTGTTTCGACGGAGGAAGGAACCGGGATTGTTCATATAGCTCCGGGATTTGGAGAGGATGACTCGAACCTCGGAAGGCAGAAGGGAATCCCTGCTGTCTGCCCTGTCGACGCCGAAGGCCGTTTTACCGGACCTGTGTCTGATTACGTTGGACGCGAGGTCAAAGAGGCTGACTTGGATATAATCAAACAGCTCAAACTCGAGCGCAAACTCGTGCATAAGACAACCATCATTCACAGTTATCCCCATTGTTGGCGGTGCGACACGGCCCTGATTTACCGTTCTGTTTCGACATGGTTTGTCAACGTTGAGCAGATCAAGGACAAGCTCCTGGAAGCGAACAAGGAAACCAGATGGACGCCCCAGCACATAAGGGACGGCAGGTTCGGCAACTGGCTTGAAGGCGCCAGGGACTGGGCAATATCCAGGAACAGGTTCTGGGGAACGCCCCTGCCTATATGGGAAAGCCCGGACGGAAAAGAGCACAGGGTTTTCGGGAGCATAAAAGAAGTTGAAAATGCTTCCGGCAGCAAACTTGAGGATCTGCACAAGCATGTCGTGGACAAGATAGTCATTAAAGGAGACAACGGACAAGAGTTCCGGCGTGTGCCGCAGGTGCTGGATTGCTGGTTCGAGAGCGGCGCAATGCCTTACGCGCAGGCTCATTATCCTTTTGAAAATAAAGATCGATTCGAACAGAATTTTCCCGCCGACTTCATAGCCGAGGGGCTGGACCAGACCAGGGGTTGGTTCTATACGCTCATGGTTCTATCGACCGCTTTATTTGGAAAACCCGCTTTCACAAATGTAGTAGTCAACGGGTTGATCCTTGCCGAGGACGGCCGCAAGATGAGCAAGCGGCTGAAGAATTATCCCGATCCCATGTACATAATAGAAACTTATGGAGCCGATGCCCTGAGGTTATACATGATTTCCTCGCCGGTCGTCCGGGCCGAAGATCTGCGCTTTTCAGAAAGCGGGGTCAGGGATGTTCTTCGGCACATTATCATTCCTCTCTGGAACGCTTACAGTTTTTTTGTAACCTATGCCAATATTGATGAGTGGAGCCCTGACAAGGCAACAGGTCTTGACAGGAAAACAGGCATACTGGACAGGTGGATACTCAGCTCGCTTCAGAGTCTTTCTGAAAAGGTTGCCAACGCCATGGATTCGTATGACCTGCAGAAAGCTGTGAGACCTTTCCTGTCCTTTATCGATGATCTGACCAACTGGTACATACGAAGAAGCAGAAGGCGTTTCTGGAAATCCCGGGATGACGGGGATAAATCCGAGGCGTATGAAACCTTGTGGCATATTCTCCTTGAAGTATCCAGGATAGCAGCGCCGTTCATTCCGTTTATAAGCGAAAGTATTTACATGAACCTTAAAGGCCGGAGCATGCCGGAGTCAGTGCATCTTTGCGATTTTCCCGAGCCTGATGAAAGTCTGCGGGATTCCGAACTTGAGTCGCAGATGAGCCTGGTTATGCTGGTGGTCAAACTGGGCCGTCTTTTGCGTTCCGAACACAATATCAAGGTGCGTCAGCCCCTGGCGCGCATGCATATTGTCTCGCGGAACGAAATTATCAGAAGACAGGTGAACGAACTCAAGAATATAGCGCTTAATGAATTGAACGTTAAGTCGGTTGAAGTTGAATCCGATGAAACAAGGCTGGTCAGGTTAAAGGCAAGGCCGAATTTTAAACTCCTGGGTCCAAAGTGGGGTCGGCAGGTAGGTAAAATTGCAGGGGCAATAGAGCTGCTTGGCGATCAGGACGCAGAACAGCTTGCTGACGGGAAAAGTGTTGAACTTTTTATCGATGGAGAAAAAGTTGAACTTAAGCCGAACGAAGCTTTGATTGAGCGTATCCCGAGGGAGGGCCTGATTGTAGCCTCCGAGGGTGAGGTAGCCGTGGCCCTGGAAACAACACAGACCGAAGAGCTTGTGAAAGAAGGACACGCAAGGGAAATTGTCAATCGTATACAAAATCTTAGAAAACAGAAAGATCTCGAGGTTTCGCAGAGGATAAAGTATATGTACTGCGCCCCGCCTGAGATTGAGCATGTAATGGAAAACTTCGGCGGTTATATTGCCGCGGAAACACTTACAGTTGAAATGAAATCGCAGGACAAGGCTGCGGTAACTGCCGATTGGGAAGAGGTAGACATAAACGGTCACACATGCTGGCACATGCTGGAGCCGGCGAACTAGCCCGCATATCTCACAAAATTCCTGCTGCGATCGCGGATAGCGCCACTGCGAGGGCACGAATTGGCAAAACGCCAGATTGCAGTATGTCTATACGGCTGCTCCGGCAATTTACCAATTTGCACCCCCGCAGAAGCACTCTCCACGCTCTCACTACGAAATTCCGTGAGATATGCGAACTAAAATCAGAGAAAACTTGTTCCTCTTTCCATTGCCTGGGCCCCGAACAGGCCGGCAAGCGTCTGGGCAATATCATAAAATCCTTTTCGTATTCCGAGTTCTGCAGGCGCACGGTTTCTACAGTAACAGAGCAAAGGTGTGTATTCGCGAGTATGGTCTGTGCCCCGGAAAGTAGGGTCATTGCCGTGATCGGCTGTAATCAGCATCACATCGTTATCATCAATGAGAAGGCTGAAATCGCGCAGGAACCCGTCTGCTTTTTCCAACTCGCGTCCGTAGCCCTCGGGGTCGCGCCTGTGGCCGTATAGCATGTCGAAATCAACAAGGTTGGCAAAAACAAAAGTTGGAGCGGCGGCCCCACGGGATGCAAGTTCTTGAAGAGCTGACATTGCCCCGGCATTGTTTTCAACATGGAGGGCTTCTGATATTCCCTGTCCGGCAAAAATGTCGTCAAGTTTTCCAACCGTAACAGTGTTTACGCCTGATTCGCTCAATCTATCCAGGATCGTTTCCCCGGTTGGCGGCAGGGAATAGTCTTTTCGCTCGTCGGTTCGCTTGAAGTTGCCCGGCTCGCCGCTAAACGGCCGTGCAATAACGCGCCCGACGTTGTATTTATTGCAAAGTTCTCTTGCCACGCTGCAGATGTTGTAGAGTTGTTCCAGGGGTATAATTTCCTTATGTGCGGCAACCTGGAATACTGAATCTGCGCTTGTATAGACTATCGGATTGCCGGTGCGCATATGTTCCTGGCCCAGTTCTTCAATAATTTCAGTTCCGCTTGCGGCCTTGTTTCCGAGAATCTTCAATCCTGTCCCGGACTCAAAACGGGCAACGAGTTTGCGGGGGAACGCAGGCGGGCCTTCCGGAAAGACAGTAAATCCCTGCTCCAGGAATAAGCCCGCCATTTCCCAATGACCGGTAGTGGTATCCTTGCCGCATGACATTTCCTGCATGGCTCCATATGATCCAACCGGCGAATCCGCGGGTTCGACACCCTGGATCGGCAGACCACCGGGGATCAGGGCGGGAATGTTCCCAAGACCCAGCGACTTCATAAACGGCAGATTGAGACCATTGCAGGCAGCGGCAGTGTGGGGTATTGTGCTTGCGCCCGCGTCGCCGTATTCTGCCGCGTCTGGAGCGGCTCCGATGCCTGCAGAATCCAGGACTATGAGATACGCCTTCATCAAATAGAATAATAAGCGAAATTTGCTGCATGGGCAAGATCAACGATATGCAGCTGCGTGGTTACGGTCTTTCGATGTCTCAGGCCCGGGGAGTTGAAGGCGAAGCTTCCTGTTCGTATTCCTCGTCTTCAATCGGGGCCAACATAACTTCTATATCAGTTTTGCCCATTATGTAGTCTTTCCAGTCCTGCATAACGCCTTCAGACCTGTACCTGGAAACCATATTGCGGATCTCCGCCCTGGCATCTTCCATAGCCTGTATATCGCCGGGTTTGCGGCTGCTCACGTATGCCAGGAGCGCTCCTTCCGGGACGCGTATAGGATTGGAAAGCGCTCCTGCCTTGAGGGTGAGTGTATTCTCAAGGATTGACCGGAAATGGGCGTAGTCCGGGGTTTCCTCGCTGTAGGCTGAAAAAGTCAGGGTAGTTGTCACGTTTCCGCCCATCCCGGCAATAACGCTTTCGAAATCTTTGTTTTCGCCAATGATATCAGCAGTTTTTTCTTTTATCCTGTTTATTCTTTCCCAGAACACTTCCTGCTGCTTCCGTCGTGCGGCGACCTCTTGCACCTCGTCGAAAATCTCTTTTAGATCCGGCACACTCTCCGGCTGTCTTGTATCAGCGGAAAGAACGTAGACGGAATCTTTGCCACTGACCGGATCACTGAAACTTCGCATTGGAATTTCAGGCTCAAGAGCGAAAGCCGCCGCGGCAAATTCAGGATTGTTTGTTATTGCAGGCGGGTTTGAACCGGCGCTGAAAAGCTCGGTGGTAGACACTGAGATGTCTTTAGCTTCTGCCAGCTTTGTGAAAGACGGAACTTCGTCGGACGGGTTAGAAGGAGTCAGCCTGGACACAAACTCATCAGCTTTTCTATAGGCCAGGTAGGCGGCTTCCTCTTTTCTGAGAATCTCACGTATATCTTCCTTGACCTCTTCGAAAGGAACTTGAGTTTCTTCTCCTGCTGCATTTGTTCCGGTGTAAAGTTCAGGGTGGTCGGTATAGTAAGTTTCAAGATCAACATCCAACACCTCCGCCTGATCGAGCATAGCGGAGTAGGGGAATGAGACGTATTTAACGCTCACCTTTTCCGGGCTTTTGAATAATTCTTTGTTTTTGTCATAGAATTCTTCAACTTCCTGTTCCGACAAATCGATGTCCTCTTTTAATTTATCAGCTTCAAATAGAGCGCATTTGACTGTGCGCTCATCGGTGAAATCACGCAACTTGCGGTCAGCTTCCATGGGAGAAATCCAAACGGATGCCTGAAACAGCTCGCTGAGTTTAGCAAGCGTGATTTGTTCCCGCAGGTAATCTTCGTAGAGTCTGACAGTAATATTCCTCTGGCGCGCCAATTGCTCAAATTTCCTCTGACTGAACTCGCCGTTTTCCTGGAAATTGGGATCACGTCGTTTGAATGTTTCCATTTCCCGGACAGAGGTTTGCAGTCCCATTTCTTCTGCAACCTGTAGAGCGGCAAGCCGTTTCCATGTTTTTTCCCGAAGCATTTTCTGCATCTCAGGGTCGAGTTGCCGGGGCTGTCTCAGTTCCATGGCAAAGAGGGTTGCGCGGTTGAATTCATCCAGGCTCACATCATTGCCGTTAATTCGTCCTGCCAGCCGCTCGGTCTTCTTGCTGCCGCCTCCCATCGAATAGGCGCCTATAAAAGCTATGCAGACGATAATGGCGAAAGCTCCCCACAAAATGCGATTTTTTATCATTTTATTAAATTTGGTTATAAACATGACCTGTCTTTCCTTTCAGAGCCCTAGACTTACACAAACTCTTCATTTAAAAAAAACACTGCATTCCGCCTTTTAACCCGCATTTCTCACAGAAATCCTGGTAGAAATGCGGGTTAACCGGAATGCAGTTGCTATTCCTTTTATCCAACCTGACCGTCTGATACCGGCGCTCACATCTTCCAGCCCGCTTCTTTTTGAAAAACGCTTGAAATATATATATGCGCGCTAGCCTGATCTATTCATCAACTTCGTAATGGGAGTGGGCATGTTGCTTCAGATCAATGGCTTTGCGCAGATAATAGCCGGGTGAAGGCGCATAGACATGCGTCAAGATCGGCTGGCCAGCAAAGTCGTTGAGATGAAGTGACATGCACACTCGTAATAGATTTTTATGAATAGATCAGGCTAGAATCGTCCCACTGGCGTCACCGAAGGCACCGTAGTAGTAGTTGTCGTGGTTGTAGTGGAAGTTGTTGTCGTCACTACTGTAATTTCCCGGCCTGTTGTAGTAGTGGTTTCAGCGCCTTCTTCATCCTCAACCTCGACTTCAGGCTTTTCCGGCAGCAATTCATCCGGAACATCGGTCAGCGCATCGGCCTCGATCTTATGTGTGATGGATTCCTGCAGTTCTTGGTCCGGTGAAATCAGGACAGTTGTCACCAGCAGATATTTCCCGTCCGGGGACCATCTCTGGTGTATTTTAAAGGTTGCTCCCGGTTCTGTATCCACAATTCTGGGTTCGCCGTTTTCGTCCCGGATTTCAACCTTGTATTTCCCTTTCAGATTGCGCAGGCGTATAAAGCTCATGTCGCTGGAAGCAGCGATGGATACGCTCCTGTCCTTGAGCAGCTCGGGCACAGTAAAATGCTCGCCCCATACTTTAATTATTCCTTTACGGACGAGAAAAGCTGCAATTCTAAGGTCCTGTTGCGCCTGTACGGCAACTGTGAATCTGGTTCCGGGAGCGTCGCATATGGATGTTGGGGTCATTACCTGTATTTTGTTGCCGGTTTCTTTGAGCGCTTCATCGAGGGTCACTTCAATCTTTCCTACGTCAAGGAGAAGACGTTTCAGCTTTTTGTTTTCAGAGTCTTCAGCAAGTTCCATTGTTGTATTTGCCATAACCTTGCAGGTGTTGTTTTTTGAAAACTCAATATGAACAACAGATTCAGCGCCTGTTTTCAGAATAGTTCCGTATGGGTATGCTCTATTCTGCATTGCAGCCACAAATGAACGTGAGTCCGGGGTTTTTACCTGACACTTTCCTGAATACTGCTTCAGCAGGAAAACCGGTTCAAATGGCTCAGCAGCCATTGTAAAGCCGACCATTGCAAAAGTGGATAAAATAGCTGCTACACAATTAAAAAAGCGTTTCATAATCTGATTTGCCTCCGCTCCTGTTAGGGTTTAAGCCTGTTCAAAAAATACCATACCGAACTTGAGCAAAGATATGCGAAATATGGCCTAAAGGTCAAGCTTTTTCTAGCCACGAAATAAGCGGTTGATCAGCGGATCATCAGCACTGTGCCGGACGGGGGTTCAACCATCAGCAGTCCGCCGTCACCGCTGTTGTCCAGATTCGGTAACTGCCAGACATGTCCGCCGAGGTGTGCCGTTGCAGACAAGCTTCAGATATCCGGAATCGGAAAACCGTTCCGCCGAACGCAGATTGATTCCACCGCTAATAGTTATGTTGCCCTGGATATTCTCCGTAACAGACATATGCCCGCCGAAGCCGAGGCCCCATCAGCGCTGGGCTTCGGTGAAGCCCGCGCTACTACGCACATCTTCATACAAATAGGTTTTGGGGTAGTGTCAAAAGTTTAATGAAGAGTAATGAAAGCTGTGTGTGGGTATGTGAGTGTGTGGGTGAATAGGAGTTGGCATGGTTAAGCATTTCAGGGAACTGAGGGTATACCGAGAGGCGTTTGACGCGGCCATGCGGACCTTCGAATGCTCAAAGGAGTGGCCGAAAGAACCTCATATACTCATGCACTCAGATACCCACACACCCACAAACCTGGGGAGAATAACCAATCCGCTACAAGAATTTTATGAAAAGCAGGTTAACCCAACAAATGGAGTAGAAAACTTGACAGAGCCGGTTTTGGCGGAAAGAGGACATAATGAGAATTGCTGCCAGGTTAGACTACCAGTGCAGAATAAAAAGGGAATGCCCCGGATGGCCAGCCTGCCTGAACCCGGAGTATTTGCGGATTTTTATTCCGGCGTATAGCGAAATACGTAATTTTTCAGTTGAATAACTAGCCCTACCAGGTCAGTAGTCGGATCATACTGCGCATAACCGTTTGGCAGTTTGATGTCGCCGCCTTTTATATTTTTCCATTTGCCTTTTTCAATTTCGTACACCCATGTGTCATTACCAGTCGGGCCTGTTATCAGATAGACGTCATGTTTGGGGATATAGGCGATTCCCTTCCAGATAGAGCGCTTATCACCATCGCCGTACTGCTCGTCGGTAAAAGCAGGAAGCGCTTGAAAGGTTCGCGCCGCAGGATCGAACGTGCAGCATTTCGGACCGAGCCTAAAAACCCACAATTGCCGTTTTGAATCCCACGTTGACCTGGCATGGTACAGGGACTGAGGGCACTTGTTTTCAAGATCAACCTTTTTCCATTCACCTGCCTCCAGGTCAAATTCAGCATATCGGTTGCCCTTACTGTTAAGGTATATGAGCTTATTGCCTTCCGGCCACCATTGCATATGGTTTTCATAGGCAGAGACCTTGAACAAGGTGTTCACGTTACTGTCTATACGCGTCCAGCGGCCGTCTGCAAACGAGTATTTCCATGTGGATTTGTTGTCAATGCGCAGTTGCTTTTTGGCCTCGTCGGTACAGCCGTTGCCCCCGATGCGCCAGTTGGCGCCAAGCATCAGGTACATTGCATCCTGTGAACCGACGTAAGTAATGCCATCGTAAGTGTGACGGGGAGATGGGGTGGGACGCTCTTTGAATGCGGGCAGAAGCCTGCCGCGGCCCGAAGAGCCGCCGCCCCAGTTTGAGACTTCTACAACGCGCGCTTCATTTTTCTTCAGGTCCCATTCCAGAGTCGCGTTGGAATAAAAACCGGGTCGATATCCTTCGCGCAGGCTTTTGACGCCTGTTCGGGAAAGAATACAGCCGCTTTTTGTCCGATATGTTGCGGCACAATAACCGTCGCCGGTGTCCCACCATGCCCGAGGTATACTGTTGGTAGCGGGTATGTGCCTGGTCTTTGCGTCTTTCCATGTGTTAGGTTCAACCTCAAGGGCGCCTGCTGTAACGCTTGCCAATGCGGCAAGAAATAAAATGTTTATGAGTCTCATAAGTCGCTCCCTCCAGTGAGATTTTTATCAAAGCTGAACGTCTATTCGACATTAACCTTGACTACATTACTGATGTCGCTCTGGTTCATCTCGGCATCGTCGCTGCGAATGGCAAACCACAGTGAACCGGACGGGAGATCGTTGATGACAAATGTTTCTTTTTTGCCCGGATTACCCGGCACGGGTTCGCCGTCGACATTATGAGCTCTCCACCAGCAGCGAATCTTGCCTTCATCTTCGAGATAGTTGTAGCCCTTATACTCTTTAATGGGCATGGCGGCCCATTTGACCTGGTAGGCGGCAGCTTTCCCTGAATTGTCGGATGGCGCCTTCCATTCCAGCCGGACGCTGCCTTTGCCCGTTGCCCTTGCTTTCAGTTTCCGTATGGGGGCAGGGGGTTGATTGTCTTCTTTCTGGTTCTGCCAGGAGTAGAAGAGTTCCTTTACGTACATCAGGTTACCGTCTTTCGGATCTCTTGCGGAGGCAAACCGGCCGGTCTTGTCATCCGGAATCCGGCTGCTTTCGCGCTGGCGGTAGCCTATTTTCGAGCCGCGGTTCCAGTAGCGCTTTGCCATTTCGAGGAATTCTTTTCGTCCGGTCAGGCGGTAGCCTCTTGTGCAGTTATCCGGGCACGAGCATGTATACCATCCGTTGTGTCTGCAATCCGGACCATGAGGCACTCCGGACATTCGCGGGAAAAAAGCGTCGCCTTTACGGGGGAAGTCCAGTACGCAAGTGTAGCCGGTGTATTGATGTACCGGTTCCATGGCGTAGCGCACCATGAACCATGCCTGGGCAATCAGCATATCACGGGCATCTTCGTCGCCGGTTATATCGTAGTACCGGCCGAGTGCATAATTGAATATGGAAAGTTCCCAACTGGACCAGCCTTTGGTCGGAATGGGCTGGGGATATATTCCCTTATCGCCAAGTTTGGCCAGGAGTGTGCGTCCGCCTTGCGTCGCGGCATATTTGTTCCATTGTGAAGCTGAATTTGATGAACTGATTATCCCGCGTTCATCCCTGTCAGGAGCCTCCAGCGCGAGACGGGCCATCCTGGTCATCAGATCTTTCCACCTTGGTTTGCGGGTTACTTCGTATAAGCGGCATATGTTGCCGAACGGACGCCCGAAATAGCGGCCGCCGTCAGGATTGTATTCGCCGGGCACACGGTTTTTGTACTCGTCTTCGATGAATTGCCCGAAAGCTTCCGCCGCCTCGAGGCTGGCGCGTTCGCCGGTAAGCAGGTAATGATCGACCAAGCCTGCATAGTAGCTGTGACAGGTGCACATGCGTGAACGTCGCAGTTTTTTCATTGCGTCCGTATTCCTGCGAATTCGCGGAAAAGGCGTTCTTTCAAGTTCCGTGCCGGGAACAAGCGTGTCGGGATCAAAATTTTCATCCCAGTGAATTGTATAAGGGTTGCGATAGTAAAGGGCGTAAGCTTCCCCTACGTCAAAAAAACCGCGGTTTCCGGTTCGAATATACTGCCATAGATTGTCGCGCGCCGAGTCTGTTTCCGAAACGTCGTGTACCCCAAGGTAGCTCACAAAGCGCTTGTTGGAAGGGCGGGGTCTTCCTCTGTCACGGATTGTCCAACCCCAGTCTTTGTAAGTTGCGATTTCATCATCCAGCATTCCTATGGGACCGCCGAGGGCGTCGCACTCCTGGTACCATTCACCGGGTGCGAGCGCCAGCAGGCGCCGCCGAAGAGTTGCGGCCATATCTTTTGAGTCTTCGCTGGCGAAAGGCTCTTTTTTGAATCGGTAGAGAAACTGCCATTCGTATTCCATATGTTTTTCGATCCAGCCCGGACCGGCAAAAGGCTCGAAACTTATAACGCCGTCGGACTGGGCGGTAAGGCCCATATTGTCATGATGCTTTGCAAAGCGGATCATTAATGCCATGGATGCCGAATCCCCGTTCACGGCTATCCATCCGTCTTTGCCTGGATTGGCGGGTTTCACTACATCGCCTCCGCCCTTCAGCCTTGTGTCAAGGGTCGCTTTTTTAACAAAGGCGTTGAATGCCCACAGTTTCTGGCTGTTCCTGATCTTCCAGCTCACGGCAACGTCGGGCTTGCCTGAAAACGCCTCTATTCTCATTGTGTAATGGAGAAAGTACTTATTCTCTGTCGTATAGACGCCGTCCACACGAATGCAGGCGCGCATGGGTCCGGCGTATTCCACCTCTACGCGATACGGCGGAACACCGAGACTGTTCAGGCGATTGTCGGCGGCTCCCTCAACAATTCGGAGGGCGGGTGTTTTCCCCGGATCCAGTATCTTTTTTCCGTCGAGTGTGACGTTTTCAATAAAGTTAAAATTCTTCCTGGATATATCAAATGAGAGGGGGCCGGTGTTGATTCGGATGCTACTGCCGGACTCTTTCACCTGCACGGGTTGGGCAGGGGAGGGATTGCCTCCGGTATCCTGTAGTTTGTATGCCGCGGTCTGTTTTGCCGGAACATCGGTCTGAAAATCCAGAAGAACCCAGTAGGGGTTGCCATCGTCGCGTTTGCCAAGGGGGGAAAACTGGCAGGGCACCGTCTTGCCCGATGCATCAGTCAGGACCAGCTTGTGAAGTCTGCTGAAACCCCGTGGAAGAGGAATCCCGGAGGTGACCGGTTCGGATTGGCGGTTGATGCCGTCCGGTTCCCTGACTTTGACGTCAATATCAACAGAAGGCTTCCCGTGAAGGGCTATAGCGCCCATCATAAAGAGAAGCCCTCCGGCGAGGAGGGCTCTTTGGTTCATAGGACTTTCTCCGTGCGCGTCATTATTCAAAGACAACTGTTCCAATGGAGGCTATTGCGTTGCATTTGCCCCACCATGTGCTGCTTTCGCCTTTCTTGCCTTGGCCGCTACGCAGACGAAAAGCGTTAAACCCGATCCGCATACCCGGCTTGTACTTGAGCCCCATATCGCGAAGCGGAATCGATATCTCCATGATATAGCGGTCTTCGAGCTTGGTAGCCTTGACATCGGCGTCCCAGTTTACATCTCCTGCGTCGCCATCAAGGTCGCGCATGAAGTCCATGAACACGCCGTCAGGATTTACCACAAACTTTACTGCATCGGTGCGATCAAGTTCAGGATCGATATAGAATTCTATGCAGTCATCCATGTAAACCTTGTCGTCGCGTTTGGTGGCAGTGATTTTCAGTTGATCCATCTTTATTTCCATAGCCATAGCGCCGATGTAAAGTTTTTCCTTGTCATGGCAGATCAACACGGCCGTGTTGTTCATCAGGCTCTTGCCTTCGTCGCTCACGAGATTCACCTGCACGGCTTTTTTCCATGCGTCATCATTGAGTTTCCCGTCAATAGCAGGGGCATTCTTCACCTCGACGCACTTCCATGTGTTGCGCGTCTCATTCTTGACGCCAATCTGCTTGACCGGCTCGGCGGGAAGCGTACCTGTGGCGATAGCAATCTTACGAACCTGGGCTTCTAATTTATCCAGGCGTTCTGCAAGGGCCGCTACGTCGCCGGAGTCGGCAGATTCTTTTGTTTCCGCTTGTGCGCGATGCGTGGCGCAACCGGCTAAAACTAAAGCCGACAACATGCATGATATGGACAGAGTTCTCAACATGACACTACCTCCTGTTATATATTCGATCTGCTGAATTTGTGCGTTTTTGAATCAGATAGCAATCTATATATTATCGAAAAGATGTGTCAAGAACTGTTTGCAGTTTAAAGAGACAAGTTCGCGTTCCTGTTGTCTCGGTGGCGCCTCACGATTGTGGGCCACAAGACAGGCTATCTGACAGAAAGCATGAATTCCATTGGCCACCCCTTATCAAGGCTTACTGTGATATGGGAACCTTTGCCGCTTTGTTTGATCTTAACATCCTTATCGGTGGTAGAGTTTTTGGGCCGGATAGTGAAACATGGCCGCTTCCAGTTCACCTGTCCTGACTACCGTGCCGTCCCTGGATATAGGGCGACCTACAGTAAATGGACTTACGTAGACAGCATCCCGAGCGTGGCTCCTCCATAACCCATGTTGAGCCCATGTCCGTGAAAATGGTAGGAATAGTCATCCTGGATTTGCGTTTTTTCCGTGTTCTTCGCTGAGTCGGACAAATTCCCCGCACATTGCGTCAACAGCTTCGCTGCTGTGACCTGCTCCCTTTGTGTCGCTATACCATTGCGCGATAAATCCGCCTTCGGGTCTGCCAAGCTCTGTTACAAGCCTGCGACAATAGGCGCGAATGTCGTCGAGTGAACCATGGGCCATTGTGCCTTGTATGTCAACAGGACACCAGAATGTGATGCGCCCACCAAATTCTTTACCAAGGCGTTCCAGACCGATGTTTTCCTGTTGATCCATCTGAATGACGTCGAGCCCGATTTCAATTAGGTCATCAAGTATCTGCGTGATATTGCCGCAGCTATGCAGAAATGTCTGTAAGCCGGCTTCATGCGCCGCGCGATACACGCGGGCATACCTTGGCTTCCATATTTTGCGCCATGAGTCCGGAGAAATCATGAGCCGATCCTGCAAACCCCAGTCATCACACCAGAAATAGCCGTCAAAGTCCTCTTTAGCGAAACGCTCGATGGCATAAAGATTCATATCGACCAATATATCAATTAGCCTGCAAAGCTCGCTTTCAGCGGTATAAATATCGACCCAGGTATTCTCGAGCCCGCGCAGAAAATGAACGCGCTCGTACAGGGAAATGCCGCCGGCAAGAAGAAATTTCTCGCCCGCTCGTTCTCTGGTTCCTTTTACAGACTCCCATCTCTGCGATTCAAGTATATCAGGAATACTCAATGAATCCAACTCGGACCAATCCTTTATAACAGGCTGTTTGACTTCGCCGATATTCGATATGCCCATATTTTTCCAAAGGCAACCCCATTCATCACGGCCGCTTGAAGGACGCGCGTCCGGTGATGGATTCATTCGGACTGTCATTAAATCCGAACCATATTCAGGAGCAAGCGAGTAGGGGATGCGGTCGGCGCCCTCAAATCTTATTGTTTTTCTTACGACATCACGCGGGGTCATTGACATCTTTTCTCTCTTTCGTTCTTAAGCCGGGTTTATTTTATATGGAGCGTTGTAACTACTCAAGTAGCCACACCATGGCGCTACCACTGGAATAATCGTAGTCTATCCCCTCCGTGCGCAACAGAAAAAACACGGATTTTCTGCTGAACTCGGAGCGCGTGATCTTCTAAGCTTCTGACAATGGAACAGGCTATGGTCATTCAGTCTATATCCGGCATTCAAAATGCAGCAAGCGGCGTAAGTCCTGCAGTTACAGCAAAATTAGCAACTGCCGAATTTAGGTTCAGGGGCGGAAGATCACGGACGGCGAGATCGCCTTGATCCGCGACTGTCATGGGCGGTTCCTTGCCTGCGCGCTGTCTGGTTCGGCGGCAACCCCTTCGTACCGGCGTTTGATACATCGTAGCCACGCCGCAGTCTCGCCGATCCGTTCACCTGTTTCCAACTTGACGCCATCATGTTGATCGTGTTATAAGACTAAGAGTAATAAGTCACCGTTCACGTTAAACTCCGGTGGATAGAGGCGTGCCTGGTGAGTATTTACGACCCCTGTCAAACACCTTTATATATTTTCATGCGTTGACTTTTGAAAGATATAGAAAAATTTCTCTTTTAATACACTTAGCCTGATCTATTCATCAACTTCGTAATGAGAGTGCGCAGGTTGCTTTAGATCAATGGCTTTGCGCAGATAGCCGGGTGAAGGCGTATGAACATACGTCAAGATCGGCTGGCCAGCAAAGTCGTTGAGATGAAGTGACATGCACACTCGTAATAGATTTTTATGAATAGATCAGGTTAGGTAGTGTCAAAAGTTTAATGAAAAGTAATGAAAGCTGTGTGTGGGTGTATCGAGGAACACAAAAAGACAGTCGAAAAGGCGAAGAAAGAAGGCAATCCGCTGCCCTGGGCCGGAAAGGGGAAAAGCCCTTACATCTATAATACACGGACCGGCCGGTTCGAGCGCTACCGCACCGAACATCATGGTTCACCGGGCGGTTACGGAACCCAGTTAACTTATGTGCCGAGCGTGAAAAAGGCTTTCGGGTACAAGAATAAAACCGGGCGCGCCGCATGGTACAATCCTGACACCCATGACTGGGAACATATTAAGAAGAAAGGCAATATCCCGCCCTTTCATATTGACCAGCAGGTGTGCTACGACAGCAAGCGCGACCGTCTTTATATTGCCGGCGGCGGCTATCCGCATATAGATATAAAGCCCGGCGACAGCGCGCTAAGGAAAAGGCCATCTTTGCCTACCATCCCGAGACGAATGAATGGGAAGTGGTTGCAGAGAATGTGCCCGAGATGAAGCGAGGGAGGTATGCTCAGTGGACCGGGCATTACAACCCGACATTAAATGCCTTCCTGCTGCATGCCGCGGACGACAGCCAGAGTAACGGAACAATGCTTGCCTACAGGTACAAGCGAAAGTAGTCTTTGGAGAGAAGCTGATTTTATCAGCTTTCTATGGGTGGGGCGTGTTGCCCAAATCTCACGAACCGTGTTGCTGTTGATTTTGCCCGGCTATCTGCGCAAAGCCATTGATCTAAAGTAACCTGCGCACTCTCATTACGAAGTTGATGAATAGATCAGGTTAAACATATTTGCTTACAATTTCACTTGCATCAAGTTATGCTATAGTATAAAAAAATTGCTTTAAACAGGAATATCTCGCTTATTTACTATATCGAAAGGAAAGAAGTATGACGGAGAGCAGAATGGGAATCAGGAAATTAAACGTGGCTTTTTGTTCGATCATTTCAGCCGGAGCGCTGTGCGCGAATTTGTGCTACGCTGCAGGTGAGCCCGAATCAGGCGGAGAATTGGGCAGGAAAGTAACAGTTGTTAAACACGACATACAGACTATTGTACGAAGCTCGATAGATTTTGTTTACGAGCGGCCGGATCAGAAGGATCTTGTTGAATTCAGGAAGAAGGCCAAACTTGACGAGGTGATAGGGGAGGGCGGCGATTTTGAAAAGCTCGTAAGACTGATGGATTGGGTCGGAAGCTTGCATAATGATCGCAAGACAAAGGCGCAGCGAGCTGAGGACGGACATTATCTGTGGGGCGTTGATTCCCTTGTGAGCTGGGATAATTCAGGCAAGGCTGTTGTGAGCGGGCATTGCATGAGCTATTCGGCTGTCATGATTGACGCATGCACCGCGCTTGGTTTTAAAGCCCGCCATTTTGCCGTAGAGGGTTTCAGAGATATGTGCCATGAGGTTGTGGAAGTATGGGTTCCGTCCATGGGCAAGTGGGTTTATTTTGATCCGTCGCTCACGCAATACTATAAAGATCTTGAAACTGGAGAGCCGCTGAATATGCTTGAAATGCATCGCATTGTAGTTAAGCATTTTCTGCCTGAAGGGAAAAAGATGTCCTGGTTCAGTAAACGCAAGAACCCTGCCACGCGAGATGTTGTGCGCCGGGTTGGCGGGCAGAAGCCGATTGCTGTCAGGCAGGGCAAATGGCATTACGGGAAACCTGTGGAAGAGGACTACGATTGGGGCTGGCGTCATGGTTATCTGGCGGCAGGTTTTCTCCAAATGACTCCAAGAAACGATTTCAACTCGAATCCCGACGCAAACCCGCGGGCTTTCGGGCACAGACCCGGCTATGCGGACTATCCTTTCTGGGTTGATCAAAAAACGCCTGCGCGCAAGGGTTCAAGCAATACAATCAGCGAGGAAAGCGACTTTTACTGGACATTAGATCAGGCCGCTTTTGAAATTGAGGCGGTGAAAGGACAGGCCGGGGTTCTGAATCTGAAGCTTGAGAACAGTATGCCCTTTTTCAGCCATTATGAAGTTACAGTCAATAAAAATACCGCCAAAGTGAAAGATAGCAGCTTTGAATGTAAGCTCGGTCCGGAAGAAAATGCTATAGAGGTAGTTCCTGTTGACATTTTCGGACAGCGCGGCGCCGGCAGCTCGGCAGTGGTCTACAACGACGCTTAACCCGCATATCTCACGAAATTTCGTAGCGATAGAACAGAACCCGCAGATTACCTATTCTCATTAAAGAATTATGTAAAGTGGCGCGTTACGGGATTCGCATCAGGGCCAAGTCGGTTTTGCGGTCTTGTCGTGTTCCACATTCAATTCCATTGAATAAGCAGGCCCTCGTCGGCCTGCAACGTTTACCGTACGAGCCTCAAACCGGCACGTGCCGGTATGCAACCGCCAGGGATACTCCAGTCCGTCAAGGCGTTCCGGTTCGCCTCCGTCCACGCGGATTTCATAATGGCTGAAGAACGGGGCCATTGGCGTATCCAAACGAACGCGGCAATAGTAAGGTATCTTGTGCGGTGGATTAATTTTAAAAAAGGCGGCGTTTACATCAGGATACGCATCAGCATAATCCTCTGTTATCATCATTGTGCCATCGCTGTAACCGATTTTTTCGAATGAATTGGGTGGTGTTCCCTGGGTCCATCTTTGTTTCTTGCGAGCTTCATCCACAAGCAACACAGACAAAGCTTTTGATCCGCGCCCATCGAGGCGGAATACATCATTGCGACATTCAATCAGATGCCAGAAAAGTGTTCGGGATTCATGATCTTCGGGTTTGCCTTTGCGAGCCCGGTCCATCGGACGCCTTTCGATACCTGTTACCGGCTGAATACCTTCGCCGCGAGCTGTCTGCCAGCGCTTGCCGACTTCTTCAGTGCTCATGGGCACACCCTCGTATTCAAAATGATGATCGTAATTAGGATCCATGTGCACCCATTTCCTGAAACGATCTACCCACACATCCACAACTCCGTGATGCGTTCCCTTTTCGTCAGGCATATGTTCGCAATCAATCGACTGTTTTCTTACAGGTAAACCGCAGGCGGTGCCGGCTGCAACCATGACCATCGAAAAATAGCTGCACCAGAAAGTTCCGCCAACACGTGAGGCTTCCAGTAAAGCGAAAGGGTCCAATTTACTGAAAGGCTCCACGCCGCCGGGAAAACTGGAATGGGTATCGTTAATCATATGCGTGAATACCCAGTGTCGAATACGCAATGCTGCGTCCCAATCATCCTCTGCGCCTTCCAATATCTGGTCAAGGCGGTATTTTTCGCGAAACTCCGCGGCTCTACGGTTGTCATAATCAGACCAGATAAATGGATAGCGACTGACTGCCGGCTCCGGGTTGTCGTATTGGCTTATCTCGATTTTCCAGCCATGTCTGGCTTCGATTTCCTGCCAGACTTCGTCAAAAGGGCGGCTTTTATCTGCGGTTATATCATTCATTTATGAGCTTGCTCCTTACGCGTGTCAGTTTGTTCAGTTCTCTGCTGCGCCAGCAGAACCTGAGCATTATAGAAGGTGTATTTTCTTAGGCTATATTCTGTTGGCGCCAAGTTCAACCAGTTTTTTGTAGGAAATGTCCATGGATTCAAAGATATCCCTGTCTCTAAATGGACGGTCCTGCTCGACAACGTACCAGCGGACACCGGTCTGCCTTAATGCTTCCATTATTGGCTCCCATTCCAGATTGCCTTGTCCTATTTCGCAGAAGACCGGCTCGCCGTCAACAATTGCATAATCTTTCAGGTGTACTACAGGCATTCTTCCTGCAACCCTTTTTATCCATGTCACTGGGTTGCCACCGCCTCGCTGAACCCAGTGTACGTCTATTTCGGCACAAAGCTTTGTGGTATTGTCGTATATATCTTCGATAAGAGGCTTTTTATTGAACTTTTCGAATTCCCTGTGGTGATTATGGAATCCAAAGCTGATACCATGTTCGTCGAACCGGAGGCTGATTTCTTCCAGTATGCCCGGCAGCTCCGCTGCTCCCTCCGGATTCAGTAGATGCTTACCGGGGCTGCCAAGCGCAGCAAATGTACAGCCATAGGTTTTGAGCTTGCTCACAATTTTGTCGAAATTGTTGCGGCAATTGTCCAGGTTTTCGTGGGTGGCGCAACAGAACATATCGTGATTATCAAGAAGCTGCCTTACCTCTGAAGGTTCATATTCAGGAATTGCCGAAATCTGCACCGCGCGGTAGCCTATCTCCTTCAGACGTCCCAGTGTCTTATCCAGGTCTTCAATTGTCTTGCAGCGCTTGTTGACATTGAAAAGCGTAACAGCAATTCTTGTATCAGGTTCTTTCATACAGTTTCTCCTTTATTTTTAGCTTGCAACAGATATGCAGTGGGGTCAATACTAACGCGCCTGTGACTAATAAATCAATATAACTCAGTGAGGTCTAAGAGAAAATGGGTACAAATAGAACATTAAATAAGATGTCCAAGACACGACCGCGGAAGTCAGTCTCTGAAAGACGGCACCGCCTGAAAGTTCAGAAAAGAAGGCTTGTTGACCTTGGAATGGACAGCGAAAAGGTAGAAAAGCTAACGCTAAAGGAAACACGCGAGCTTCTGAAACATCCAAAGAAAGTTCAAGCGGCAAGCTAGCCATAGGTATCTGCTTCAGTCCCACATTTCACGTATAATACCAGTGACATCATCCTGTATTCTCGTGTGAACCGGAGCGTCGTCAGGGGAATCCTGCGCAATATTTTCCCTTTCCATCGAGTCAATTACGTCATCGGTAAAGAAACGCGAAAGCTGCGCGTAGCTGTGGTGGTCTGTAAACCTGCGCTTCTTGTGATAGTACCGGAACGGCCATGTGACGTAAAGGAAGTCTCTGGGGCGGGTCATTGCAACATAGGCAAGGCGCATCTCCTCTTCGATTTCCTCCGCCTTGTCAGTGGACATGTCGCTGGGCAGACAACCGTCTGCTGCATGGATAAGGTAAACAACATCCCATTCGCAGCCTTTTGCTGAATGTATTGTTGAAAGAACCAGCCAATCTTCGTCTTTGGACGGAGGTCCGGCGAGATCACCGGTTGAATCAGGGGGATCAAGCTGGAGGTCTGTCAGAAACTTCCGCCTTGAACGATACCCCGAGGCTATGTTTTCAAGGTTCTGGATGTCTTTCTGCCTAACCCCCGCGTTTTCATAGTTTTTCTTCAGCAGTGGAGTGTAAAAGCTGCTTATAAGTTCAACCTGGGCCTCTGGTTTAGTATTCCCAATGACATTCAGGTTTTCCATTAGATGTGCAAGGGATGTCAGCATCCCGCCGCTTGCTGCAGGCGCCTTGTAGCTGGAAAGTCCCTGGCTGGCTTCATATCCGCTTTCCTCAATTCGCTGCACTATTTTGGATGCAGTAGCTGGCCCGACACCGTCAAACAACTGCAGCACTCGAAACCAGGCAATCTCGTCCCTGGGATTCTCGGCAATCCTTAAAAACGAGATCACATCCTTTACATGGGCGGCTTCAATGAAACGAAGTCCTCCGTATTTATGAAAAGGAATGTTTCTGCGGGTCAACTCCACTTCCAGCGAATCTGACAGGTAACCTGTTCTGAACAAGACAGCCTGCTGCTTAAGGGGAATACCTTCTTCGTAATGTTCGAGAATGCGGTCAATCAGGTAATCGTTCTGCTGGCGTTCGTCCTTACAGGTAGTAAGCCTGGGCTTACGGCCTGCTTCCCGGTTCGACCAGAGATCCTTGGTATATCTCTCGCTGGCGCCCTGAATAAGCCGGTTAGTGGTTTCCAGTATAGATTGAACGGAGCGATAGTTCTGCTCAAGGGTAATGGTTGTCGCCCCGGGAAACATTTTCGGAAAGTCGAGCATGTTTCGAACTGTGGCCGCTCTGAAACTGTAAATGCTCTGCGCGTCGTCGCCTACCACGGTAATATTTCTGTTTTCAGCACGAATGTTGCGCAGGATTTCAGCCTGTATACTGTTCGTGTCCTGGTACTCGTCTACAAGAACATGGTCAAACCGGCGTTCCATATGCTCCTGAATCTCAGGATTCGCGGAAATCTTTGCCCAGTACAAAAGCAGGTCGTCATAATCGAGAACATGACGTTCCTGCTTTTTGATGACATAATTACGGAACAGGACTTTAAGTTCCTCTTCCCATTCTTCGCACCATGGAAAATGCTGTTTCAGGACTTTGCCCGGAGAGTCCTTTGAATTGACGCACCTGGAGTATACCGCAAGGCAGGTCTGTTTTCGCGGGAAGCGTTTTTCTTTCTTGTGCAGCCCCATTTCATGTCGAACCACATTTATCAGATCCTGTGAGTCAGACTGGTCCATCACCGTGAAATCCGGCCAGAGTCCCGCGCTTTTGGCGTAAATCCGCAGGAGCCGATTACCGGTGGAGTGAAATGTGCCGCCCCAGACTTTTCCTGCATCCCCGTCCATTACGGCAACAGATCCGGCGCGACGCAGCATTTCTTCTGCCGCACGTCGTGTAAAAGTGAGAAGTAGAATCCTCTCTGGCGCAACGCCTTGTGATATCAGGTAAGCTACCCTGTAGGCTAGGGTTCGGGTTTTACCGCTGCCGGCGCCTGCAACAACAATCAGGGGCCCTTCGCCGTGCATCACTGCGGCTCTTTGCTGAGAATTGAGGTCGCCTAACCATTCATTCTGTGTTAACTTGCCAGCCATATTTTGATTCTAACTTGGATTATTCACAAGAAGCAAATATAACCACGGATAACACTGATTACACGGATAAAGTATAAGAATTATGAATATAAAACACAAATCCGTGTTATCAGTGCAATCAGTGTTTTACAAAATATCAGCAATCGACTTGTATATTATTCCGAAAAGTTGATGAATAGATCAGGCTAATGGCAAAGAACTTTTATTTCAAATTGACATTAACGATTGTGGGGAAAACAATCTAGGCATGGTTCGACTATTTAAAGAAATCTATGAGTACAGGGAGTTGCTGTGGATACTTGTGGGACGCAATCTCAAGATCCGTTACAAAAGCTCTGTTTTGGGCTTTTTCTGGTCATTGTTGACGCCCTTGATGTTCATACTCATTTACGGTATTTTTGCCGGGATACTAAAATTTGCAGGTTCTATCCCCAATTTTCTACAATATCTGATCGTAGGGATAATCACCTGGCAATTCACTGCAATGTGTCTCAATGATTCCCTTTACGCTATACTGGGCAGTTCGAATCTTGTTAAAAAGACTGCTTTCCCGCGAATTATTCTGCCTCTTGCCACGGTATTTGCCAACTTGTTCAATTTCCTGCTCACCACAGCGGTGCTGATACTCTATCTTTTGCTTACGGGCATGTCTTTTAGTCATGTCTACCTCTTGCCGCTTGTAATTCTCACCCATCTTTCGCTTTGTATCGGTATTTCCATGATAATATCATCCGCCAATGTCTTTTTCCGGGACACAGAACACATTGTCGGTGTTGTTACGCTGGCCTGGTTCTTTCTTACCCCTGTGATTTACCCGGTTTTCAGAATGATGGACGCAATACCTAGACCCTGGATGGAATATGCTGTTTTCCTGAATCCCATGACAGGCCTGGTATGCGCTTACAGAAAGTTGCTCATGGGACTTACTCCAGAGTCGGTAGAACCGGCAATGGTTTTTATCTCAGCGCTGGTATGCTGGCTGATAATGCCCCTGGGAATATGGATTTTTCAGAAAGTGGAGGTGAGATTCGGTGACGAACTCTAAAGAAAATATCGTTGCAATACAGTTTGAGAATGTGACGAAGCAGTATCGCCTCCAACAGAAAGGCACAAGAACGGTCAAGTCGACAGCGCTCAGTTTGATCGGCAGAAGGAAAAAACCCGACTTTTTTGCTGCTCTCAGAGATGTTGACCTGAAAGTAAATAAAGGCGAAACTCTCGGCATTATAGGCTACAACGGGGCGGGCAAGAGCACTTTGCTTTCTCTTGTGGCCGGCACCATAATTCCCAGCAGCGGCCGGATACACACGACAGGCACAATATCATCACTCCTCGAATTAGGGGCAGGGTTTCACCCCGATCTTACAGGACGGGAGAATGTTTTTCTTTACGGAGCGATAATGGGGCTTTCGCAGGAACGCATGAAGGAACGTTTTGATGATATTACGGAATTTGCCGACATAGGAGACTTCATTAACCAGCCGGTGAAGCACTATTCATCCGGTATGTATGTAAGACTCGGTTTCGCCGTGGCTGTGGAGGTTGACCCCGATATTCTTCTTATTGACGAGGTTTTTGCCGTGGGTGATGTTGATTTTCAGAAGAAATGTCTTAAGAAGATGAGTGAGTTCAGGGATAGAAATAAAACAATGGTTATCGTTTCTCACGATCTACCCACTATACAGTCCATAAGCGACCGGATACTTCTGTTGGATCAAGGAAAAGTTAAAGGACTGGGCTCTCCTGACTCTGTTGTTGACACATACCAGGCTCTTTCACGGAAACGAACAGCAGAGGCCGTGGGAAGAGAGTGGGGGACCGGCGAAGCAAGAATTGAGAACGTTGAAGTCCTCGATACAAACGGAAACCCTGCCGAAATTTTCAAGACAGGCGATACGATGACAGTGATTCTGCATTACGAAGCATTTGAACGGATCGATTCGCCGGTTTTCGGCTTTTCTATAGCCGACAGGCACGGCCGAACGGTTTTTGGAAGCAATACCCAGGTTGATGGAGTTAATCCTGCGCAAATAGAGGGAAAAGGCACGCTCAGATTGGAAATCGGACCTGTGCCGATGGCTAAAGGCACGTATCTGCTCTCCTTTTCCCTGCACTCGCCTGACCATAAGAAAAATTACCATAGAATCGATAACCGCTTTCCTGTTGCCATTGAATCCGAAAGCCAGCTTGAAGGATACTGCATAATGCCCTACAGGTGGAGTCCCACTGAGATAACACAAAGATAAACGCAGATGAATGAGCCGATAGCTGAAAAAAAAGAAATAATTGAAATTATCCGCCTTGCCTTGGATGAGGATATAGGCACGGGAGATGTAACAACCGAAGCGCTGGTCAAAGGGGACGTTCACGTTGAGGCCGGAATCATCGCCCGCGAGCAGAGTATAGTCGCAGGTATAAGTGTGGCGGCCAGGGTTTTCAAGGAGGTTGAATCAAAACTGGACTGCAGACCGCTGAGGGATGACGGGGATAATGTTTCCGAAGGCGAAACTGTGCTCACTGTCTCAGGGCCCGCCGCCGCGATACTGACGGCAGAAAGGACGGCTCTTAACTTTTTGCAGCGCATGTCCGGAATCGCTACCATGGCGGGTCAATTTGTCGAGCAGGTCGCGAATTTCAATACTATTATTCTAGATACCCGGAAAACCACACCAGCTCTGAGAATCCTGGAAAAATATGCCTCTTCCTGCGGCGGAGCGCGCAATCACAGGATGGGGCTTTACGACTGCTTCCTGATAAAAGACAATCACCGCGCACTTTGGGCAAAAGGCGCCGTCAAACTGGATCTGGCTTCCGCAATAAGGGCTGCCAGGACATACAAGCCTGGAATCCCAGTCGAAATCGAGGTTGAAACAGAAGACGAACTGAGATCGGCACTGGAAGCAGAACCGGACTGGGCTCTTCTTGATAACATGAGCCTGCCGCTGATGAAAAGATGTGTTTCAATTTGCGCAGGCAGATGCAAAACGGAAGCTTCCGGAGGCATAGGGCTTCAAAATGCCAGGCAGGTGGCGGAAACAGGCGTGGACGCGGTCTCGCTGGGCTGCCTGACGCATTCAGCCAGATCTGTGGATTTTTCTCTGGAAATTACGGCTTTTGACAAGGCATGCGACGCCCCTCCAAAAGAGCCTGGACAGCAATGACAGCGTTGATTGATATCGGAAATACGACAACTGTCGTCGGTCTGGCGAGGGGATCGAGAATTGTCAAAGTCTGCAGGATACCCACCCGGGCAGTAGCAAGGAACAGGGACTTGCAGTCCAATGAGAACCTGCAACCGCTCCAATCAGCCAATGCGGCCGTAATGTGTTCAGTTGTTCCTGAGTTATGCAAAATCTGGGAAAGCTGGCTGACGCGGGTCACTGGATCACGCCCGATTATCGTTAATCATAAGTCCAACCTTGGCATGGGCATATCGTATCCTCATCCTTCATCAATTGGCGGAGACAGGCTGGCAAATGCGGCGGGAGCGTCATTCCTCTACGGGTACCCGGCAATAATTGCCGACTTTGGCACTGCGCTGACATTTGATGTAATAGACAGCGAGAACAGCTACATTGGAGGCGCCATAGCGCCGGGATTGAGCTTTATGACCGACTACCTTGCAGACAGGACCGCTTTGCTGCCCAGGATAAACATTAAAGGGAATTGCCCGGCCGTTGGAAGGAGCACCAGCGGAGCAATGAGGCTCGGCGCGCGAGTCGGGTACAGCGGAATGGTCAAAGAACTTGTGCGTCACCTTCGCAAGCAACTGGGCTCTAAACATGTGCCTCTGGTTCTGACCGGCGGCAGCGCCGGGCTGATCGGGCAATACCTTCAAATGAAATTTCAGCTTGATTCAAACCTTACACTCAAAGGATTGAGGCGAATCTACGAATTGAACAAAGGGTAGCGCGGGCTTTACGGAAAAGGCTGTAAAAAAGGGAGGAATACCCATGACAACAAAAAAAAACAATTATGCTGTTATTATGGCAGGTGGAAAAGGTGAACGTTTCTGGCCGCTGAGCACCTCCGCGCATCCAAAGCAACTCCTCAGCCTGGTCGGCAGTAAACCCCTGATCACGCTTGCGGTGGAGCGCCTCAAAGGTTTTATCCCTATTGAGAATATACTGGTTATTACAAATCAGTCTCTTCTCGAAGCAACGCATAAAGCAATACCTGAATTGCCGAAAAAAAATCTTGTAGGGGAACCCTTTGGGCGGGACACAGCCGCTGCCTGCGCACTGGCCTTGGCTCTTGTTAAAGCACGGGATTCTTCCGCGGCGTTCTGCATTCTTACCGCCGATCACATAATCGGCGAAGTCGAGACTTTTCAGCGATCGCTGTCGGATGCGCTGGATCTGGCTCGACAAAGAGATGTTCTGATTACAATCGGCATCGAGCCGGCGTTTGCCAGTTCCGCCTACGGCTATATTGAAACAGGTGACGAGATCGGGACCCGAGGCAAAACCGGATTTATGCAGGCGAAAAGGTTTGTGGAAAAGCCGGATTCCGCCAAGGCTCGGGAATACCTCGCGGCCGGAAATTTCTATTGGAACTCCGGAATGTTTGTCTGGTCTGCGGCCTCCCTGGAGAATGCGCTACAGCGGTACAAACCGCAACTCAAGGAGATGGCTGAGACCATGGAAGCTTTAGTTGGATCAGAAGAATTTGAGACAAAGCTGGAAGAGGAATACTCTAGACTGGAGAAGATATCCATTGATTATGCCGTCATGGAGAAGGCGGATAATATTGTAATGGTAAAAGGTACATTCCCTTGGGATGATGTTGGATCATGGAATGCAATCGGCAATCATTTTGACAAAGACGCGTCAGAAAATGTTGTTGTGGGCAATTCTGAAATACTTGACAGCGCAGGCAATATCGTTGTTTCCGATAATCGGATGACTGCTCTGCTCGGCGTGCGTGACCTTGTAGTGGTTCAAGCGCCCCGTGCAACGCTGATCTGTCACAAGGACCGCGCAGAAGATGTAAAGAAACTGGTAAAACGGTTGAACGAAAAAAAGGACTATCAGCAGTTGCTGTAAATCCGGAACAACAGAAAAGCTGCGATAAAACGCTGTCAGAAGTTTTTTATGAAGACTGAAAACGGGGAATACGTTCAAAAAATCGGCGGCCCGACTTATTGCAAAAGTGAAATTTGTACAGACAACCGTGTCGTCAACTTTGACAGTAACCTTCTGGACAAATAAGTATAACGCTAATGAAATATCTTGGAATTGATTACGGCCGCAAAAGGATAGGTCTTGCGATCAGCGATTTCACCGCTATGATCTCAATGCCTCTTGATGTAATCCGTGTTAGATCAAAAAAGGAAACCATCGACGCTATACGAGAAGTTTGCGAAGAAAAGGACGTTGGACACATCGTATTAGGTTTGCCATTGAATATGGATGGAACAAGAGGAGAGATGACAGAGGAAGCTTCCTCTTTTGCGGAAGACCTGCGCTCAGCCCTGAATGTCGAAGTTCTTGAATGGGACGAGCGCCTGAGCAGCGCTTTCGCCGAAAAGGCGCTCCTGGAAAACGATATGTCCAGGAGCTACAGAAAAACGGTTAGAGATAAGATAGCTGCCCAGTCAATTCTGCAGTCCTATCTCGATTCGCGGCAGGAGGATTTTTTCGGCCAATATGATTGATCCGAACATGACTCGCAGATATCGCGTTGATGTTTCCTATGATGGCAGCAATTACGCGGGGTGGCAGATTCAGCCGAATGCTGTGACAGTTCAGGAGGTTCTCCAGGAAGCTCTGATGGGGCTGACCGGGAATAAAGTCACGGTGCATGGAAGCGGCAGAACGGACCGAGGTGTGCATGCGCGAAGACAGACGGCACATTTTGACCTGCCCGCAGGCTGTCAGATTGAGTCCCTGAAAAAAGCGTTGAATGCGCTTTTGCCACCGGACATTCGAGTTTACAAAGCTATGCCTGCTGATTCAGATTTTCACGCCAGGCTAAGCGCTAAAGGCAAAGAATACCGTTATTTTATATGGAATGGGGACGTTGTTCCGCCGTTTCTTTATCGCTACCGAACAAGAGTTCCGGCAAAGCTTGATGCCGAAAAAATGCGTGCCGCATCTCAATACCTGATAGGCGAACACGATTTCAGAGCATTTTCGGCCAACCCGGACAGACCCGTTGAGTCCAATGTCAGGAAAATATGGAAACTTGCAATATCCAGGAAAGGTTCAGAAGTTGTAATAAGTGTCAAGGGGAGCGGATTCCTGTACAAAATGGTACGAAGTATAGCCGGGCATCTGGTAAGGGTAGGGGAAGGGCGCGTAAATCCGGAACAGACAAAGGATATCATGGAGAGTCGAAAAAGAACGGCTCTTGTAAAAACCGCTCCGCCTCAAGGCCTTTTTCTCTGGAACGTCTCATACTGATCTGGCATACTCCCACTCTATGAAAATCAAGATACTTCCATCTTTACTGGCTGCGGATGTTGGCGAACTGCGAAAAGCGGCGCTCAAGGCGCAGGACGAAGGCGCCGACGAGCTGCACCTTGACATAATGGACGCACATTTTGTGCCCAATCTCAGTATGGGCCCCGACGTTGTCAAAATGGCGTCTGAAAGCTTGAACATCCCGTTAAGCGTTCATCTTATGATGACCAATCCGGATAAATACCTCGACCGGTTTGTTGACGCCGGCGCCGATACTCTTTTTATACATATCGAAGCAGACTGTAATGTGCTGGAAACTCTTCGCAGCATAAGAGAAGGCGGGGCACGGCCCGGCATAACGCTCAACCCTGAAACTTCCGCGGATATGATATTTCACGTTCTTAATGTCGCAAGTGAAGTCTTGTGCATGAGTGTGCATCCGGGATACGGGGGCCAGTCTTTCATGCCGGTTGTCCTTGATAAAATAAGGCGCATACGTAACAAAGCCAAGGCGCTTGGCAATGACAGCCTTGACATAATGGTTGACGGGGGAATCAATGTTGAAAATGCAGGCCGGTGCGCTGCAATGGGCGCAAATTCCTTTGTTGCCGGAACAACGCTTTATGGCGCCGATAATATGCAAAAAGAGATTGAGATGATGCGCCTTTCAGCAGAAGAAAATTTCTCATTTTGAGGATTGTTGTTTCACACCATGCCTAACTTTTCACATATACGGAATTTTTCAATTATTGCCCATATCTACCACGGGAAATCCACGCTGGCTGATCGTATGCTACAGATTACCCATACCGTGGCTGACCGTGAATTCAGGGACCAACTTCTTGATGACATGGACCTTGAACGTGAACGAGGCATAACAATAAAATCGCATCCCGTAACAATGAAATACAAGTCGCTTAAAGGCGAAGTATATGAACTCAACCTTATTGATACGCCCGGTCATGTTGATTTCAGTTATGAAGTCTCTCGCAGTCTGGCTGCCTGCGAGGGCGCGCTGCTTATAATCGACGCGGCGCAGGGTGTTGAAGCTCAAACAGTTGCAAATACTTACATGGCCATAGACAATGATCTGGAGATCATCCCCGTGATCAACAAGATCGACCTTCAAAATGCCAACGTTGAACTTGTAAAAAGCCAGATCGATGAGGCGCTTGGACTTGACACATCCCAGGTCTACTGCGTCAGCGCCAAAACAGGGGAAGGGGTCAGAGACCTGATGGAAGCCCTTGTGGAAAAAGTCCCGCCGCCTGATGCTCCGCCGGAAGGGAAGGGGACCCAGGCCCTGGTAACCGATTCACAGTACGATTTGTTCCGGGGAGTAATCGCCCATGTGAGGGTTTTTGCAGGTTCGCTGCGACGAGACAATCGTATCAGGTTTATGCAGGAAGGAATAGAATCTGAAATCAAGGAAGTCGGTAGATTTTTCCCGAAACCGAGGGAAGTCAGAAGTCTGAATTCCGGACAAGTTGGCTATATTGTCAGTTCCATAAAAGATCCCCTTCGCGTCAGAATCGGCGATACTATTACAGATGCCAGGCACCCGGTCGAAAAACCTCTACCGGGATTTAAGAAAATCCATCCGGTTGTCTTCAGCGGCGTATATCCTGTTAATACTGCCGATTACGACCGGTTTAAGGACGGTCTTCAAAAATTGCGCCTGAACGACTCATCTTTTGTTTATCATCCGGAGACATCACTGGTTCTCGGGTTTGGATTCAGGTGCGGCTTTCTTGGTATGCTGCACATGGAGATAATCTACGAACGGCTCAGAAGAGAATTCGATCTTGATGTGATAAGCACGCAGCCTGCGGTAGAATATCGGATCCATCTCAGCGACAAATCTGTTCTCAGCATCGATAATCCCCACATGATGCCCGATCAGACAAAGATAGAAGAGATCAGGGAACCTATGATAAAGGCATATATTATATGTCTTAACCATCAGATTGGTGATATCATGAAACTTGCGATGGATCGCAGAGGCAGCGTCACCAATACTGAGTCGCTGGGAAGACAGCGAGTTATGCTGACGTGTAAAATGCCGCTTAACGAAGTGTTGATCGATTTTCATGATAATCTGAAAAGCGTGAGCCGAGGATATGCTTCCATGGATTATGAACACATCGGCTATGAAGCAAGCGATATAGTGAAGCTTGACATATTGCTGAACGGGGAAGTGGTAGACGCTTTTTCCTCGCTGGTTCACAGGTCAAAAGCTGAAACCCGCGGCAGACAGGTATGCCAGGCTTTGAAAGAAGCTGTTCCACAGCACCTTTTCGCAGTTCCTGTTCAGGCTTCGATCGGAAAAAAGATCATTGCAAGAGAAACCATTAAGGCATTGCGCAAGGACGTTACTGCGAAGCTCTATGGGGGCGATGTTACAAGAAAAAGAAAACTTTTGGAAAAGCAGAAAGCCGGAAAGAAAAGGATGAAGCAGTTTGGCAAAGTCAATGTGCCCCAGGAAGCTTTTCTTTCTGTAATGAAGGCAGGTTAATGAAATATTTTCGCCGACGCAGGATCAGGAAAAACGCAAAGAATCTTGTTCGTCATTCCCGCCATATACGAAATATGCGGGAAGATCTGATGCGGAAAGACAGGCTCTGCGATATTGAAAATGCGGAAAATGTTCTTAAACGGCTTCAGAAACAACGAGCAGATACCAGTGAATTACAGGATGCATGTGATAATCTGCTCAAGGCGCTGGAGCCCGCTATACCGCAAAAATCAGTGCCTGGATTGCGTGAAAATTTCGAGGTAATAGTGGTTGCGGTTGCAGTCGCAATGGCTTTCAGAGCATATTTCTATCAACCTTTCAAAATTCCAACCGGCTCCATGAAAACAACACTGTACGGGATACATTCACGCTACAAACCAGACCCCGACTGGACAGATTCAATCCCCGCCAGGTACGTTAAATGGTTAATATATGGTGAATGGCACAGGAATATTAAGGTGACCAGGTCCGGGATTATGAGTCAACTAAATGAACACCAGGAACGCCCCGATGTATACTTTTTTACGATTGGAGGAAAGATCTACAAAGTTCCGAAGGACGCAGTGTACCGGCGCGAGCTGTCGCATTATCCAGGCGAACATGTACCCGCCGGAACAGTTTTATGGTCCGGCATAGTTACCCAGGGAGACCACATCTTCGTTGATAAGATGAGGTGGAAAGTTTCTCAACCAGAAAGAGGCCAGGTTATTGTCTTCCGTACCCAGGGAATAAAAGATCTTCTTCCAGGCGCTCATTATATAAAGCGTCTCGTTGGAATGCCTCGTGAATATATCACACTGGCTCCGCCACAGGTGCTTATCAACGGCCATGTTCCCACAAACACGCCGATATTTAATGAAATAGATTACTCGTTGCCTCGAAAAGAAGCGCGCAGTGAATACAACCTGTTTCTTGAAAAGTACGGCCAGACAGCTTTTATTCCCGAAGGCGAGTATTTTGTTTTGGGCGACAATTCGAAAAACAGCAAAGATGGCAGGTACTGGGGTACAGTTCCGGAAGAAAACACCGTTGGACCGGCAGTTATGGTCTATTGGCCGATTTCCTCGCGCTGGGGCACAATTCGCTGAGCTGAACTGATAAGAGCCCTCATAAATTCAAAATATTCCAAGTGGAAGTCACGACCCGCCAGAACGTCGTATAATATATCTTATGTCTACTCGATAGCGATAAGTGACACAATATGTTGTGTTTTCGGGTTCAGCGGCTCGTTGAGGGCACGATCATAAAAAAGTCTATTTAAGGCGATAGATCAGTCGCCGTTCTTTTCCGTCGCGCTCAAGGCCCAGGACAAAAGTATTCGCCTGGTCTTTTGCAAATTGATGGATAAAGAGTTCAGCACGCTTGCGGCTGGTCATCTTTATCGAGTTGACCTCCCGCACAATATCGCCGTCTCTAAGCCCTGTGGCCTCAAAAAACTCGTCCTCGCCCTCGATGCCGATTTCGTATCCTTCTATGCCGCCTGAATTATCATATATGGGGTCAAATGAATCAAAGACCTGTACAAGCCGTTCGGGCCTGTTGCGCAATTCCTGGTAATAATCGAGCAGGGCGCCTCTATCTAATTCCCACCTGTGGTCGTTAACCTTTCTGGCGCCGAACTTATTATTGTCTTGTTCGAGGGAATTGGCATCCTGATCATCCTTTCCCCTGCCCCTTCCGGAAAAACTCAGCCATAACTCGGTCTCCTTGCCCCCCTGGATCAAAACTATTTTTTCCCGAAATATGCTCTGAACAATGATGTCGTCCGCAAGGACCTCCTTTTCCCCAACAATGTGCTGGGTCCCGATTTCAATATTGTCAACAATGGCTTTCCGCATTCTGTTATTCATCGCACGGTCATATACGAAATAAGTGCCTACAAGTCCAAATTTTGAGGCAAGACCGGATTCCTTGGAATATGATGCAATGTTGTAAGGATTGCTGAATACGGCCCAGTCAAAGTCGGTTTCAATCGAAGGCGGCTGCAAATGAGGTGTTTTGATCCCCGCATCATCTGTCTGAACTGTTGCGGAAACAGCAGGAACAGCAAGAATATACTGGGTCACAAGCCATCCTGTCAGCACAAGGACAACAGCCATGACCAACCAGGCTAACTTTAAGTAGAGCCTGGATAATGAATCATCAAGAACTGGAATTCTCATTACAATTTGAACCTCATCAGCCGGTTTGATTCGTTCAGAAATAAAGGTCCGGCAGTAGTTGAGCGGACTTCATAAGCCGGATTCTGTCACGCCGACTGAACAGCGCTCGATCATTTATCTAAGCGATCTACCCGGGATCCTGAATACATTGTATTCATCACGGCGGGCGAACCTTTGGATCCTCTATTCGATCTTGCTTCGGACGGGGTTTGCCATGCGAAATACCTCGCGGTATTCCCGGTGGTCTCTTACACCACCCTTTCACCCTTACCACGTCACAAAAGCAACTTTCGCCACTTTTGTGAACGGGGCGGTTTGCTTTCTGCGGCACTTTCCATATTTCCCGTTTCAATGAGAAACTCCCCGCATTTCGCGGGGCGTCCTGCCCTGTGAAGTCCGGACTTTCCTCTCCGGAATAGCGATATTCCGAAGCGATCGATCCGTCCGCTCAACACCTTAATATAACAGCCTTCCACAAAAATCGCAACGCACCATTCCAAGCCTTTTTTTCGCGTCATGCCTGACATAGGTCGGCAATTTCATATGGCATCCTCCGCAAACGCTGTCTTTCAACTCTACCAGGGCCCGATCTTTGCTTTTCATGATGGATTCATACTGCTGGAGCCACTCTCTATCAATACCCTTGACCATATCCTCCCGTTCCTTCTTTGCGGAATTTAAACGGGTTTCTATTTCAGCGGCTCTTTTGTCTAGCTCCTTGAGGTCTTCTGCCAACGCAGCTTCCTCTTCTGAAAGGGTCTCTTGCCTCTTTTTAATTTGGGCTTTAACTTTCTCTACACTTTCCATCGCAACAAGTTGCCTGTCTTCAATCTCGGATATCCGGTTCTGCATGCCCTGGATTTCAGCAGACATTGCCCGGTACTCTTTGTTGGTCTTGATTTCCAACTGCTGGCTTTTCAATTTCTGAATCTTCTCTATGCAACTTTCGCTTTCGAGCTCAAGGTCTTTTACTGCAGATTGTTTCTGCTGCAGAAGGCTCTGGTCAGAAGCAATCTTCGCCTTGTGTTCGGCGAGACGTTCCTCTTCGGCTTTCTTGCGCGCAGGAATATCCTTCTTTTCTTTTTCCATATGCCTTATTTCGACGTCTTTTTCCTGCACGTCGAGAAGTTTGTCGACTACATCCACGAGAACCCCTTATCTGCTTATTGAAAAACTTAACATTATACAAGCGGCTCGTTTCTGTCAAACAGTTGCTACAAAATAAAGCCTGCATTGCGCAGCTTTTTCTCTGTAACTTCGTCTTTTGCCTGTTCTGCCAACATCCTCCGCACATATTTGCCGACCATGTCGAACTCAACATTGACCTCGTCGCCGGAACTCACTTCTTTAAGATTCGTATGAAACAGCGTAAACGGTATGATTTTAACGGCAAAAGTTTCCGCAGCGGGATCGCAGACTGTAAGACTCACACCATTTAAAGCAACAGATCCCTTGTCGACTACATTCACTGCACATAAAGCGCCGGGCTTTACTCTGAGAACCGTATCCCCACCCTCATCACTGACGTCGCAAACCGGCGCGACACAGTCTATGTGGCCGGAAACAAAGTGCCCGCCAAACCGGCCGTTGGCAGGAACGGCTCTTTCCAGGTTAACCCGACGTCCAGCCGAGGCGCTTCCAAGGCAGGTACGCTCTAAAGTTTCCTGCAGAACATTGCAGTGAAAGCGGTCCTTTTCCGCCTCTGTAACTGTCAGGCATACGCCGTCTACAGAAACGCTTTCGCCCGGGGAAAGAGGCTGGTCAAACCGTTCGTGAGTGATGGTAAGGCTGCACGATTTACCAGCAACGCGTTTTATCCCGATTGTTCCCGTTTTTTCAATAATTCCAGTAAACATTTTCACACACTTCCTGCCAGCACCTGTGAAACCACCGAACCTCGGACGCCGGAAACCTGAGAACCTGGAAATGCAGTAACCGCCAGATCCTGTCCGATGCGGCGTGTGTTGGCAAAGTCAAGCCTTATAGCTTTGCTCAGGCTCCGGTTGCGTCCGCCAACGGCAGGTCTGGATTGATCGCCTCCCAGGATGGACGGAGCCAGAAAAAAAAGATATTCATCAATGAGCCCTTTTTCCATTAGCCCTGCCGTCAGGATGCCGCCACCTTCGCATAACACATGATGCACCCCTTCGACACCAAGTTTTTTCATCAAGGCTTTCAAAGATACCATGCCTCCCGATTGCTGCAACCGCCAGACCGTTGCGCCGCATTGTCTGTATTGTTCCTGTCGTCGCATGCAGCACATTGCAGTAGTTGCGATGATTGTGCTCCCGGGATCATCTGCACGAAAAATTTTCCCTGATGGCGGCGTAGAACCGCGGGTATCGACAACAACCCTCAAAAGCCTTCCTTTGCATTTCAAACCATCGGTAAGCCCGGGATTATCCCTTGTTGCGGTGCCTGATCCGACAAGGACGACGTCGACCTTGCGTCTTATCTTTCCAACCATCTCTCTGGATTCCACGCCGGTAATCCACTTGGAATGATATCGATAGTCCGCAATTTTACCGTCAATTGTCATGCCAAGTTTCAGTGTCACAAATGGAATACCTGTAAGCGACCATTTTATGTAAGGCTGAAGCATGCGGTGAATGTCGTCTTTCATGCAGCCGGTATCCACGGAAATGCCGTTGCCACGCAGAATGTTCTGCGCTTTTCCCCTGTTTACCGGATTGCTGTCTTCAGCTGCAATTACAACTCGTCTTATTCCGCTACGGATGATAGCCTCTGTGCAAGGCGGTGTCCGGCCGGTGGTGCTGCAAGGCTCCAGAGTAACATAAAGCGTTGCGCCGCGAGCCATGGTTCCAGCCCTGCTGATCGCCTTGGCCTCAGCATGCGCCTTACCCGCACAAGAATGATATCCCTCCGATACTTTTCGCCCCCCGGATACCAGTACCGCTCCTACGGGCGGATTTGGCCTGGTTTGGCCGAGACCGCGATATGCCAGCTTCATCGCTTTGTTCATCCAGTAGATGTCGGAATCAGTCTTCAAGTAAAAGGGTCCCTATTCCTGTTTTGCGCCTGTACGCAAGGGACGGTCAAGGTGGCGTAAAACGCGGTCCAGTATGCCGTTGACGAACCGTGAGGATTCATTGGAGCTGAAATACTTAGCAAGATCTACAGCTTCATTGACGGAAACCACCGGCGGAATGTCCGGATACCGGTCCATCTCATAAATTGCCATACGCATAACATTGCGGTCCACGATGCCCATCCTGTTGATTTCCCAGTTCATGGCATATTTTTGGATAATCCCGTCAATGCGTGAAAGCTCGGCAAGCACACCCTGAACGGTAGTTTCCACGAAATCACGCGTGCGAGTGTGGGCATTCTTATCAACCCAGAATTCTTCAAAAACCTCATCAGGAGGCGCTGGATTCATATCCATCTGAAACAAAAGCTGCACTATATATTCCCGTGCTTCCCTGCGATTGGTCACTGTGTTTTCCTCTCAGGCTCCGCTTGCTTTTAATTCAGCGTAAAGTCCCGCCATTTCGATCGCAGAAAGAACAGCCTGCCACCCCTTGTTGCCTGCTTTTGTTCCGCATCGCTCTATAGCCTGCTCAAGACTATTGGCACATACAACCCCGTTTATGACCGGCAAGGAAGTTTCCATCGCTGTTCTGGCAAGAGAGCGGGACACCTGGGTATTTATGAGTTCGGCATGCGGAGTAGCGCCTTGCACTACCGCTCCAAGAGCAACAATGCAACTGTGCTTTCCGCCCCTTGCAAACATGTCTGCAACGAGGGGTATTTCGTTGGCTCCCGGAACCCAGGCAACACCGATATCATCTTCATTTCCACCGTGCCGAAGAAAGCAATCCCTGGCGCCCTCCAGTAATTGCCGGGTCAGAAAATCATTAAAACGACTTATTACAACAGCGATTTTCAACCCATCCGCCGTCAATTTTCCGGAAAATTCTTTCATTTAATCCCTCCTCTTTGTCACGAGCCAACGCTTTTTTACTAAAACATATGGCCCATTTTATCTCTTTTTGTACTCAGGTATCTTTCGTTTTCTTTTGTCCAGGCAACCGGCATTGTCACTCGCTCGACAACTTCCAGTCCATAGCCTTCCAGCCCGACAAGTTTCTTTGGATTGTTTGTGAGCAGCCGTATACGGCTCACCCCCAGATCACACAGTATCTGTGCGCCTATCCCGTAATCTCTCAGGTCTGCAGGAAAGCCCAGATGCTCGTTGGCCTGAACTGTATCCATGCCTTTTTCCTGCAATGCATAGGCGTGTATCTTGTTGGAAAGACCGATACCTCTGCCCTCCTGGCGCATATACAGCACAACCCCCCTGCCCTCTTGTGCTATCATGCGCATGGCTGCATGAAGTTGAGAACCGCAATCGCATCTCAATGAACCGAAAACATCCCCCGTAAGACATTCGCTGTGAACACGGACCAGGACGGGAGACGGTTGATCAACATCTCCAATAACCAACGCAACATGGCTGTGCCGATCCACGGATGATTCATACAACCTCAGTTCAAATTCCCCGTATTGAGTCGGTAGTTTGACTGACCTGATGTATTCAATGAGACGCTCTTTCTTGCGCCTGTAAGCTATAATATCTGCGATGCTGACAATTTTGAGTCCATGCTCTCCGGCGAAACGCTTAAGATCAGGCAATCTTGCCATTGTCCCGTCTTCATTAAGTATCTCACATATAACTCCTGCCGGTTTCAATTCCGCGAGCCTGGCCATATCAACTGATGCTTCGGTATGACCCGCCCGCCGCAGAACACCGCCTTCCTTTGCTTCCAGGGGGAATACATGGCCGGGGCTCACAAGGTCTTTGCCAGTAGACTGATCATTAACCAGAGTCAATATTGTCGCAGACCTGTCGTAGGCGCTGATACCGGTAGTTATACCCTTGGCAGCGTCCACAGATTCCATAAACGCCGTATCAAACCTGTCCCCGGGGCCTCGCAATGCCATCCGCGAAAGGCCCATTTTCTCAAGCTGCCCGGCAGTTAGTGAAACACAGATCAGACCTCTTCCGTGTTTTGCCATGAAATTGATCTTTTCGGGTTCGGCCTTTTCCGCTGCCATAACAAGGTCGCCTTCGTTTTCCCTGCGTTCGTCGTCAGTAACAACAATAAGGTCTCCGTTGCGTATTGCAGCGATTCCTTCTTCTACACTATTTAAATTTCCGGTCATAATTTTTCCGTCCAACAAAAAACCCGAAGGCAAAAACCTTCGGGTATATTCCATGATCATTTTCCTTTCGGAAAAAACCTGCCCTCTCCCTTCCAGACTATACTGTCGGTCGTGTAATTCCAACACGTCAATCCCTATAATCAGGACTCGCGGACTGTTACCGCCGGTTAGGATTTTCAGGGCATCTTATTTATTAGGGAACCCCAATCACCCGATCCCGAAGACATACTTAACGCCATAATTTACATCATTCGTTTCATAAGCGCAACCCGTAAAATTGTGTTTTGAAATATGAAATGCATTTCATATTTGACACACTTGCATCAAATCATCTTGACCCGGTGAGCTAAACTTGAAATTATCCAAACCTGAATGGGACTTGTCCCGCAAAATTCAACTATAGTCAAGGAGGTTCCAATGAAAGCTTTTCTGATTGCATTGCTGACTGCAACCATGCTTATACCGGCGGTTGACAACGCAGAGGGCCAGCCACTTTATGAAATAAAACTTGAATTGTCTTCGGATATTTCTGATTCCGGCGGCGATGACGATCATCCAGCCATAGTCGGAGGCCTTGGCTGGTATCACTGGGAACGTGTTCTTTTCGGCGGCTATTGTTCCTTCGAAAAGAAGGAAACAGGCTACTGGGGCAAAAGCAACCTATGGGGTCTTGGCGCATACGGTGAATACCATTTTAAAACAGAATCTCCGGTAGTGCCATACCTTGCCGCTTCCATGGGATTCCTGGATGGAGATGAAGATGACGACACCGTATTCACACTAAGCGGTGGAGCTGGACTCAAGGTTTCCCTGACAAAAATCCTTTCCGTGTCAGCGCAACTGGACCTGAACTGGGCCGACTCAGAGGTTTATGACTACGAATGGGAAGATAAGGATGGCAGCAGCACAGATGTAACTGCAAACATCGGGCTTCGATACCTGTACTGATTGTCATGCCATGCCATGGGATCCGCTTTGTCCTCGAGCGGCGAAGGCGCCGTTTTTGAGTCCAGACAGATCTGTGATCGAAGGTTTTTCGGGAATTATTTTTGTTCCGTCAAATTGAGCTCAGCAAGGTGATAAGTTGTGAACACAGTAAAACGCATTACAGCGATGTGCCGCGTTCGTGGAAATCCATAAAATCCAAGCGCTTCTTCGGGTATCACGATAATTGTGTATATGACAACAAGGAGAAAGCGCTGGTTATTTTCGGGACAAACCAGAATGCGAACGACATCGTGATATACAAGCCGTCCACCGGTGAACAGTTTAAGATGCCGACAACGGGTAAACGTCCACCCAAAGATCAGCATAACCCGATGTGTTTTCACGAGGGCATAGGTCAGACGGTGATCGTAATAGACCGGACACCCCGGAAGGACGGGGCTAAAAAGAGCACGGCAGAAACATGGTGCTACGATCTGGCAAGCGATTCCTGGACGCAGATTCCCTCGGCCACACTTCCGTTTGCCTGCGGAATGAACTACAACATGGAATACGATCCCAACCACAAGGTTTGCCTTCTAGTGGCCCGTGTACCTGGTAAATTCGGCAGCACAACTGCAGTCTTCGCCTTGAAACCCGATCCGTCAAAGCTGCAGTGAGCATATTGATTTTTAGTGTTTAGCCCGCATATCTCACGAAACTTCGTAGCAGCCTGTCCGCCATCTGGCGTTTTCCAATTCGTGCCCTCGCAGTGGCGCTATCCCAACTCGCAGCAGGAATTTTGTGAGATATGCGGGTTAGACTAAGCGCGCGCAAAAACTTGATGCGAGCATCCAGCGGAATGTAAACGAGTTGTGATGAATGAACCGCGTCTCGTGACGGTAACGTCCCCTATTTGACTATTTCCAGTTCTGAATCCACATCGCGTTCTGGTTCCGCCTCCGGACTTGAAAGACTTGCTTCTTTTTCTTTGTCAACGCCTCGAATATAAACCTCGACACGGCGATTCTCTGGATTTCCAGTCTCCGGGTCGTTTGGAGCAACTGGCCTCTCGAATCCGTATCCTTTGGACGTCAGACGGTCTTCCGCTATGCCCGATTCTTTGACAAGGTAGCTCTTAATCGATCTTGCCCGTCTTAACGACAGCTTCTTGTTGTAGGTTGCGGATGATGTTTGGCGTTCGTCCGCATGTCCCTCAATGACCGCCGTGGAACCCTCATTCCGATTGAGCACTTTGCCGATTATGTTGATATCATCAAAATATTTGGACTTAATTTCAGCCGAATCTGTATCGAAATTGATATCTAAAGTGTACAGTACCAGATCGTCCGAGCCGTCCAGCGGATCAGTCCCGTCTTCAAGCACTTCATGGCCATCTCTTACACCACCGTCATCGGTATCAGCTTTGAGCGGATCGGTCTTGTACTTATGGACCTCTTCGCCATCCTTCAAAAGATCCCAGTCGCTGTCTGGATTCAGCGGATCAGTTTTGTATTCAAGCACTTCCTCTCCGTCAGAAAGCCCGTCTTTATCGGTGTCAGGATCATAGGGATCGGTTCCGATTTCCGTCTCGCGCTTGTCTGAGAGTCCGTCCGCATCGGTATCGGCATCAGCGCCAACTGCGACAATCTGATGCGGATAGCGTGCGCCCCAGGTCCAGACTACTCCCCCGTCTATTATAGAATTTGCGTTAGGCGATCCGCCGAAACCAGCAAGCATTCCGCGGTAATCAGCTCTCACAGCCCATTCGTCGTTGAAATGATACAAAACGCCTCCGCCTATCCTGAGCTGAAAATCAGTGGCGTCTCCTTCTCGAGGATCTTCGTCAAAACTCATAAACCCGATTCCAGCGGCAATATAGGGGTCCAGTCGGTCCCATCTTGTGAAATGAAACAGGCCGTCCATGGCCAGCCCCACAGCATTTGCGCTGTCCCAGCCGAGTTCTTCCTCATAATCTTTGTTTGCATCAATTCCAGGGGCAAGAGTCAGAACGCCTTCGAATGACCATGGGTCAGAATAGTCATAGCCCAATCTCAAGGTAGTAACAAATGCATCCTCGTAATCCTGGTTGCCTTCAAAATCCATTATACCAAGGCCTAAATTTCCATACCACCTGGCCTCGTTGCCCACCTCTACAACTTCGGGCGCATCCTGGCCGTAGCAAAGCGCCGGGAACAGGAACATGGAAAGCATACAGAAAAAATTAACAGTTGACATTACAGCGTGTTGTCTCATTACCAACCTCCATCGTATCAGGTTTTGAAATTTTCGCGATATTTGACGAAATGCTATCAGAAACTCGTCTCAACGCAATGTATAAATCCTGGTTAATGCTTCTTATTCAACCCGCCGACCATACCCATCAGCGATCCCAGAACAATAAGCATCTCCGTGTCACCAAAATTGTATTCTACTAAGCCGTTGATCAGAATACTGAGAATCATAAGCAGCGCTGCAAAATGAAGCGTACGAACATCTTTTCCCAGCCTCTTGCCTTTCACTCTAATGTTTATTGCCCGGGCAACAACAGCCAGCATCCATGTCGCGTATAACAGAAAACCCGGAATGCCGGTTGCGACAATAATTTGTACAGGATTTGAATGCAAATGATCTCTACGCGGTTCAACAAGCTGCGATGGAGGATGTTTTTCAGGGTTTTGATGCAGCCATTTGCGCTTTGCGGCATCATTCATGGTTTCGTTTGAAAGCGAGTTGTATCCTATGCCCGTCCAGGGGTTCTCAGAAAACAGTTGGGGAGCAATCTTAGTCCACATTGTAAAACGTCCGCCTCTCCACGGATCCATCTCATCTCTGAGTCCTGCAAGCCTGGACCGAACAGGCGTTGTCGCCGCTGCAGATCCGATTATCAACACAGCCAGAAGCAGAACTTTCCACTTTCGCCGGTAAGCCAGGAATACAAGAGCCAGAATAAGAAGGGTAAGCCAGGATCCCCTCTTGAAATTCAAAAGAATCGTCACCAGTTGCAAACCCAGAACACACCACAACAACCATTTCCTGCCCTTGAGGACAAACAACAAGCCCATGGTGGCAAGGATTCCCATAACCAGCATCTGGCTTCCCGTCATAGACCCGGCGGCAACAAGGGCGTTGTAATAACTTGTGCCGTTTGCGGCCGAAACACGGTAGGCTTCCAGCAGATTTGACGAGAGCAGATAGACCGACAGAACCGCACAGCCTGCCGCGAAAAACTTCAGATACTTCTTTACATCTTCGGAGCTTCTCACCACGGTAGCAAAAGCCGGTATCGTTGCGAACCATGCAAGTCTGGATAGACGGGAAAAACCCAGCTGCATATCTACGCCGAACAATATTGTCACCACTGCCCATGCAAAAAATGCAAGAGCAAACCATGCCTCTAAAGGCCATACAGGAGATTTTCCAGCTTTTATCCATCGGTAAATCAGAATAACAAAAGCCATGCCGAGAAGCGTCTCGCCAAGGGCGATGGAAAAGGTTATTCCAAATATTGCGCTGTACAACAGGATTGCAACCCAGCCAAACCCTGTTCTTTCTCTTATATTATATGTCATGCCAATCCCACCATTTCAGCTTTATCAACAGTAACGCTCTAGAAAGTCAGCCGTTCTCCAGATATAACGGTTCTTTGCTGTGGTGCGCGCCTGGTTTCCCATGTGTTCTCTTAAGGGTTTGTCCCTGAAAAGTTGGTCCATAGCCCGAGTAAGGTCTTCTGTTGTAGAAAAAACTAATCCTCCGCCTTGATCAAGTTTTTCAGTCAGCACCTGCAGTTTGTTCGCTATAACCGGAAGCCCGCTTAGCATGCCCTGAACCATTGCCTGGCAGAAAGTTTCACGCATGACATTTTCGTCCCGGGAAGCAACTATCATGACATCCATCGAAGAGAGAAACTCAGGAATCTCCGAACTCTCCATCCAGTTGTAAGGTATGATGTTGTGCTCCGAAAGCATTGGCGGATTTTTAAAAGCAACCAGGTGCAGACGGCTTTTTTTCCTAACCTCCGCCGGCAATCCTTGGAACGCCGCAATTGCAGTGTCGGCCCCTTTCCAGGCATTGTCCAGATATCCCAGCAGACAGAAATCAACAGTCTGTTTTTCATCCCCTGGCAATTCTGTTCTACTCTCGATTGCAGAAAAATCTGTCACACCATAATCAGCCTCGGCTGTAAATCCCGCCTCCCGAAATTGCGACGCAATCTGCCTGTTTACTGCCACAACTGCGCTATCCTTGCAAAGCGCCCGGAGAAACCTTCCGGAAGGCTCGCGATGCGCGATCAACACCCCTTTTTCATATAATCCCGACTTCCTTAGAATCCATAAGGCCGGAATCAAGCCATTGGCAACATTGCCAAGCAACATAACACGATATGGCTTGCTTTTCAGGCGCCAAAGCTTAAGGGCGCACAGTATTCCATTGATGTCCGGCCGGCTGCAAGAAGAGACCTGTATGGCATTGATTGCTTCCGCACAGTCAAGGCTGCTTAGCTTCTGAACCCATGATTTATGGCAGACTACATCAACAGGTCTTCCACTCTGCGCGATGTCTTCAATAAGCTTTAGATTAAAAAGCTCTACGCCCCGTATCAAACATGGAAGCCTGGAAAGAAATACTTTGTCAATGAACAACATGTCTTTCTTATGTAATGATGCCTGCATCTGCTGCGACCTCCAGAATTTGGAACTCCCGACAATTTATACTTTGCAGCAAGCAGTTGCAACGACAAGCTGACGCTATTCAGCCTATATCCGGCATTCAAAATGCAGCAAGCGGCGTAAGTCCTTTTGAATAAGGAGGTAGTTAATTGTATAGCTTTCACCTGTTGGGTGAAAGGAAGCTTGCTGCATTTTGAACCACAAGGGGGTTGCCGATTTTGCCGCATCTGCTGCGTTACAAGGGCTTTGGCATAGTTACTATAGCCAATGCCCTCAAGCCTTGCAGATACATCAAACTTGGCAACTGCCGAATTTAGGTTCAGATGTCGGTAGTCCTTCCTTTGTTAACGAGGGAGCCATCATAATTCCTCTGGTCGCAGAAACTGACAAAGTCCTGGCATCAATGCACAAGAGTTGCGAAATGATACTGCCTCAACTAAGCCACATGTAGACCGGTCTTGAGCAAAGTTTACAGGTTTCTGCGTTCTCTTTGATTGGTATGCCGAAAGCGTTGGTCACCAATTCAAAACTAAACGGCGGGTCGACGAAAATCTCGCCATTCGTCGAATATGCTGCACACCATTGGCTGCCGTCATTTTTTTTGAAAACAAAAAAATGCACGCCTGGCACAGGAGTCAGCTTTCGAGAAAACACGCTTCCTTCCGTCATCTTGATAAAATGCTGCAACATTCCAAAAGCTGGGCGTTTCCGCCACTGTTCCTCAGATCGATCATCAACAAGGCCAAAACCGTATGCGACAAGGCGCCACCAGTAGGCCCTCTCGGCCATACCCGAACATAAGGCTATGAGCAGATACCTGATCATAAAGTCGGCATAAGTATCCTCGTCCACACTGGGATCATTAAACCTGGGTCCCGGAGATTCATACGGAGCGCCTACCGGCGAATACACTCCAGTCCCCGACAAAGGCCAGTTTGTTTCTGATATTATCAGTCGATCCCCGCAGGTTCGGCTCCAGCGTGCCACTGCCCTTGCCAGAACGCATTTCTCGAGCAACGAGAACGGTCCCTGCCGGTTTTCAGGGGCGCCGCGCCGATCCACATAAAGATGGTGCGACAATCCATGAAAACTGAATGATCCCGGCATTCTTTTAAGCGCCGAAATGAGATAAGGATATTCAAAATCAATAACGGCAGGACCGGTAAATCTGACCTCTGGCCGTTGCCTTGCGATATCAGCAATAACCTCAAGCATTCTGATATACTCGCCGGGTTCCCATATCCCCCACTTTACCCGGTTGATGGCATGACCCACCTCAATGTAACCAACATGGTCACTGATGTCATCAATAGATGAATAAACGAAATCTTCCCACAGACGCGGATCAATAACAGACTCGCGGTCCTGAACCAGCGCTATAGAAACATCGAGACCAAGTGAATGCAGCTGCTTTATCCATCTCCTCTTAAAATGGGAAACCTCGCTGTGTTCATGCCTATAAAGCCGCACAAAAACCGGCGGATCGCCAAGCTCGCGAAGCAGCTCAATTTCAGCCTCTGCTCTCCCCGGAGCAAGGCCCAGGGCAACACCTGTGCGTTTCGACATCTGGACCGGAAGCGTATAGCAGCCTTCCAGAAGACCGTGATATTCCTTGAGCACCGGCACGGCAGCCCCGGCAGTAGAAGCCGCTATTCGCAAATTTCGTCCCGGGAGGTAATGCTTCTTCCTGTCTTTACGCCTCATCAGGCTGATTGGTTGAACTGATCTGCTGTCCCACACCCACATTTCTTTTGGCCGCGGGTATTTTTGTTGTGGCGGTGTTGCATCTTTAGAGGCACGCAAGTGACGGACTGGATGTCTAATCTTACGAGTGTTGGCATGAGCGGCATAGAGATTCCGGAAAATCGTCTCCCATTTCTGAAAAGCAATGGGAGGCAGCTCTCCGTCAAAATACATTTCCTTGAATACTCGCAGCAGATCCGAAGGCAGCCAGATTCGCGAAATATCCCTGGCACGTTCCCGCAAAGACAATACCGGTTTGAGACGTCCCCTGTTCAGATCCACAAACAACGGCTCACCCCATTTCTCACGTCCGGCCCCGCGCAAATATATGTTCTGGTTGCCAAGATCGTTATGTAGAAAACCGGTCTTGTGCATGCCCTGTATACCGCGAGCGACTGTTTCAAGCAGCGCCATAAACTCGCCGCATTCGGGTTCCTCGCGAAAGAGCCGGATTAATTCACTCTTAAAGCTGACAATTTCCGGATCATACTTTACCACGTAGTAGCTCTCGGTCAGTCTGTTGCCTTCACGACGTTCCACGTAACATACGGGTTCGGGCGTTGAGACCCCGCCCTCCAGAAGCGCTGTTGCAGCCTGCCATGTTTTGAAAGCTTTGGATCCTCTTTTCCTGTCTATCAGATCCTTGATAAGTGGCTGAGGCGCAAAACTCTTTATTACTACCTGCAGTGATTCAGGCGAACCGGATTCAACTTTTCCCAGCAGCAATCTGGCGATAACATTCCTGTTTCTTGCCGTTCCAGGTCCAAGTGAAGATCCGGAGCGTACCTTCCCGGCAATGTTCCGTAAATCCGCCAGGAGGTCATCGGATTTGTACTTTTCTGAAATTCTTCCGGCATACGCTCCCAGGGAAAAAAAGATTCCCGGGGTCACGTCTTCACTTTTCACATTTAACCTTCACCTTCTGAATCACGTCTTCACTTTTCACATTTAACCTTCACCTTCTGAATCAATCTACTGAGACTCTGTTCACTTTCTGCTTTCTTCTCAAAACGTTTGACTGCCATAGCTACAGCCGTGTAGTCCATTCCTCCGACAGCTTCGCCAATCTCTTTGAGTGTCATTCCACTGTAGCGCCGTAATGCCCACAGAAGAAGATGTTTCGAACAATCACCACGATATGACATAAAATTCTCGACTTCCTCTTTTCGTAAATGCTCGATGATTTCGACGAGATTCTCAATCGATATCCTTGGACGTAGCCTGCCGTCTCCTGCAATCTCCCGGCCACCCTTCCCCGCAATACGGATGCGTTCCCGAAATGCCTCTGTTCCCAGCGCAAAACCATCAGCCAGGCGCTCTTGCAGCAATGGCTCAACACCCTTTGTTAAGCGTTGTCTTATATCTGAGCGATATTGTGCCGCTCGATGCTCTTTTTTCCCGGCAGCTCGACGCAAAATCTTTTTGATACACATCCAGCTGGGCGGTTTACTATAGCCTGCATAGGCACGATATGAACTCCAGGGATATTGCCGCAACTCAGCCAGTCGTTTTGTAACCGTTTGAGAATCAGCAAAAGTCAACCCCTTGGATTCAGCCTTCCTGTCACAATCTTTAAGCCCATGAATTTTGCGCATTACCGGATTGAGGTGCACGTATAGACTCAGTTCATAGGCCCATGCGCTATCTTGAACAGGAATGCTTTTGAACCTCCCCTGCATCAGCGGCCCTACCCGCTCGCGACGCCTGTTAACCCATACCACATAGCTGACGTTTAACCACTGAATCGCCCTGCTGAGGTTTGCGTCAGGTGTCTGTACGATGAGGTGATAGTGGTTATCAAGTTCAACGTGCGAATGCAAGACAACACGAAACCGACCCACCATCTCCTCAAGCAATTCCAGAAAGTGCTCATGTTCCCGGTAATTGCCGAAGATCGTCCTTCGCTCAATTCCGCGAGAGGTAACATGATACCAACCATCAGCTATATCCACTCTTAAAGGCCTTGCCATGCCTGTACAATTGCACACTCCTTGCCTGCTGTCAATTGTGAAATGTGAAGATGTGACCCCGCTGTTATTTAAATGCTGGCTTGACTGATGGGCGGATCTCTTTCAATATTCGCGCTTATGTCAAATACACACAAAGAGAAATCGTTGGATTCTATCAGTTCGCTCTGCAAACGACGGGGTTTCATTTACCAGACCTCTGAAATATACGGCGGTATTAACGGATTCTGGGACTATGGTCCGCTTGGTTGCGAATTGAAAAGAAATATCAGGGACGCATGGTGGCAGAATATAGTAAGCAGCAGGGAAAACATTGTTGGTCTCGATAGCTGTATAATAATGCACCCCAGAGTATGGGAAGCTTCAGGCCACATCGGCGGGTTTGCCGATCCGATGGTTGATTGCAGGCAGTGCAAGAAGAGGTTCAAGGCCGATCAGCTCTGCGAAGAACAGGATAAGAGCCTTGTCAGAAAAGATTCCGCTTATGCCCTTCCTGACGGCATCAAATGCCCGTCTTGCGGCAACGCAGATTTCACTGACATTCGTGAATTCAATCTGATGTTCAAGACATTCATCGGGCCGGTGGAAGACGATTCCTCCGTGGCGTATCTCAGGCCGGAGACAGCACAGGGGATTTTTGCCCAGTTCAGCAATGTACTGGCTACTTCCCGTCAGAAAATCCCTTTTGGCATAGCCCAGATGGGCAAGGCATTCAGAAACGAGATCAACCCCCGTAATTACACTTTCCGTTCTCGCGAGTTTGAACAAATGGAGCTTGAATTCTTTATCAAACCGGGAACCGAAGACCATTGGCATGGTTACTGGGTAAATGAGCGGCTGAAATGGTACGAATCCATAGGCCTTCCAGGAGAAGATCTGGGACAACATGTCTATCCGGATGATGAACTGGCGCATTATGCTTCGGCATGCACTGATGTTACTTACCATTTTCCTTTCGGAGTTCAAGAACTTGAAGGTATAGCCGCCAGGGGATGTTTTGACTTGTCCAGGCACCAGGAGTGCAGCGGAAAGTCTATGGAATACTTTGATCAGGCTGCGAATGAGAAGTATATACCTCATGTTATAGAACCATCCGCTGGAATAGATCGTATTGCCCTTGCCCTTTTGTGCAATGCGTATTGCGAAGAGTGGGTGCCCAGGGGCAAAACGGAAGGCCAGCCGATGCCTGCTGAACCCGGTAAGGCTCCGCCCGAAGGCTATGAGACGAGAACCTTGATGCGTTTCGCGCCAAGCGTCGCGCCCATAAAAATAGCTGTATTCCCGCTTCTCAAAAACAAGCCCCCGCTGGTTGAAAAGGGTCGCGAGGTTTTTGAGATGCTGCGCAGCCGCTGGACTGTCGACTGGGATCAGGTCGGCACCATCGGCAGACGCTACCGCAGACAGGACGAGGCAGGAACACCTTTTGGAGTCACCATAGATTTTGACACATTGGAAGACGACACAGTGACAGTGAGAGACCGCGATTCAATGAAGCAGGAACGGGTTGCGCTTGCAGAACTGTCCAACCGTTTTGCAGAGTTGTTAGACTAAATCTCTATCTCTGAGGCTTGGAATTAATTTTCGGCGCTATTCGTATGAAAAAAGAAGATAATATGGATTTTGCCCGCGTGGATCTGGATCGCGCTAATCGCTGTGGTGCGCCGGAGACTGTATACTGTCCCGGTAAAAGTGCGGAACAAATTACGTCAATACTGCTTGCTCTAAAGAAAGCGGGACAGAATGCCATGGCATCCCGAGCCACCCCTGAGCAATTCGAAACAGTACGCGCGCGGATACCGGAGGCCGAATGGCACCCACAGGCAAGCGCGATTACGCTCGATGTTGCCCCCGCCCCGGAGCCGGTGGGACTGGTAACTGTCATCTGTGCAGGAACCTCTGATATCAATGTAGCCGAGGAAGCCGCGCTTACTGCCGCACGAATGGGCGCTCGGGTTAAGAAAATTTTTGATGTTGGCGTCGCCGGACTGCACCGTGTGATGAATCATGTGGATGCGCTTAATCAATCCAACGCGGTTGTAGTGGTAGCCGGAATGGAAGGGGCGCTTGCTTCTGTGGTAGGAGGACTGATTGACAAGCCGGTCATCGCAGTGCCGACAAGCGTTGGCTACGGAGCCGGATTCAAGGGCGTTGCCGCATTGCTCACTATGATCAACTCATGCGTTCCCGGAATCAGTGTTGTAAATATCGATAACGGTTTTGGTGGAGGTGCAGCGGCGGCGATTATCAACCGGACTGCTGTCGGAAAGCAAAAAACTGATGAGTAACTCCCGGAATATAGCCAGATTTGATAGCGTGGGCGGAGCCAGCGGAGACATGATTCTTTCAGCTTTTCTTGATCTCGGCGTGAACAGCAAAGATTTGATATCTACCCTGAAACAGCTTGATATCGAGAATTTTGAACTTATTCCACGCAAGGTTGAGCAGAATGGACTGCACGGAACCGGTCTTGAAATCAAAATCGATCAGCATGGTAATCATCACCACCGAACTTTCCATGACATTCAGGATATCCTTGAAAAGTCGGGCATTGAGGCGAAAGTCAAGGATACAAGCCTTCAAGTATTCCGCAAACTGGCTGAAGCTGAAGCGTCCGTACACAACACAACGCCGGATAAAGTGACATTTCACGAAGTAGGGGCAGCCGATTCAATTATCGATATTGTTGGGTCCTGTTTCTGCCTTGAAAGCCTGAAAATAGAAAGCGTAACAGTCGGCCCGCTTCCCGCCGGCCGGGGAACAATACCGGCTGCGCATGGACTTCTGCCTGTGCCGGTCCCAGCCACTTGCCTGCTGCTTCGGAATCATCAGATTATCCAAACAGAAGAGACCACTGAATTGGTTACCCCAACAGGAGCAGCCCTGTTGGCTACATGGGAGGAGCTTCTGCCGCCTGCGGACTGTGCCGCAACTGTCAGTAAAACCGGACATGGATTCGGTTCCAAAAAGCTCTCTGCGCGTCCGAACCTTTTGCGGATTTCGCTTTTGAGCGCCTCAAAAAAAGTGCATGAAACATCGGACTACTGTATCGTACTTGAATCCAATATTGACGATACGATTCCTGAATTGCTTGGCTCACTGGCATCCAGATTGTTTGAGGCCGGAGCCCTGGAAGTGTTTTTCACAGCCGCACAGATGAAAAAACACCGCCCGGGAACCCTGCTTTCGGTTCTGGCAAGGCCGGAGGACCAAGCCTGCATCAAGGAACTGATTTTCAGGGAAACAACAACTTTCGGGATTCGTGAATACGGAGTCAGCCGAACCACGCTGGCCAGGCGCTCGCATGCGGTGCAGACCCGATACGGTCCGGTAAAGATAAAGATTGGCGCCCTGCACGGCGAAGATGTTACGTGGTCACCGGAATACGAGGACTGTGTGCGAATCGCAAGAGAACAGCAGACGCCTGTTCGCAAAGTTTACGAAGCCGCTCTGAGAGCACATCCGGACAAGCTTGAAGAGATTAAGAAACACTGACTTTGTTCAGCATTTTTGTCTTTTCGCCGGATAATTGCACCAGATTGGGTTTTTATACATTTCTACCGCTCCAGTTCAATTTCCGGCGAAGCACTGAAAAATAACTGTAACCCGGAAGGTGCAGGAACCTGACCGTCTCAGGGGCGCGTTGTGCTTCTATGCTGTCGCCTTTCTTAAGGGACTGTCCAACCTGGCCATCGATTGACAAGGGTATTTCATCTTCCGATGCTGCCACCCGCACGGTAATTGTGCCGGTATCGGGCACCAGCAACGGCCTGGAGCTCAGGGTGTGGGGGCAGATAAGCCCGATAACAAAGGACTGGGTGTCAGGAGTAACGATGGGCCCTCCTGCAGACAGCGCATGGCCGGTGCTTCCGGTGGGTGTTGAAATAATCAGTCCGTCGCAGATATACGAGGTTACGCTTTCGCCGTTAACCGAAACATCAAGGCTCACTACCCTCATGGATCCCCCTGTGGCAATTACAACATCATTGAGCGCCCGGTATTGAACCGACTTTTTGCCGTTACACAATACCTTACAGTTGATGACAGAACGTGAACTGATAGAGTAACTGTCGGCGGCAATACATTCGATCGCTTTTTCCAGCTCTGCATGCGAAACACTTGTCAGAAATCCAAGTCCACCCATGTTAATGCCCATTACGGGTATATTGCAAGAGTTCAAAAGCCGCACCGTGCGCAGCACTGTCCCGTCACCGCCCAGCGCCAATACCGCATCAGCGTTCCTACACATTGTGTCAACATCCACAACCTTGCAGCATTCGACCAATTGCCCGGTCTCTTTGTTTGAGAAAAGCTTTATGCCTAATTCTTCAGCTTTAGCGGAAAGCCTGCTTAAAATATGGGGAGCATCCTTTTTACTGGTGTTGGCTATCACTCCGAGATTTCTCATAAAATTTCCCCATGGCTATGCGCGAATCTTCCCGGCGAGCCAGGAACCTTACAGTGAGCAAGGTATTCAATGTTCCCCGCGGGGCCCCGCAGGGGCGATTCTTCAACTCCGACAAACTCAAGGTCAAGTTCCCCCACCCCGAAATCACGCACTTTATCTACAGTCCGTTTCCTTGTTTCCGGATCGCGAACTACGCCTCCTCTGGCAACCTCATCCCGTCTTGCTTCAAACTGAGGTTTAATCAGCAGAACCAGTTCTGCGCCCGGAGAAATTACTTTTATAACAGCCGGCAGCACCTTAGTCAACGAGATGAAAGACACATCAATTGTTGCAAACCGGGGCTTTTCAGGAAAGCTCGCGGACTCCAGATACCTTGCATTGACGTTTTCCATCACTATGACCCGGTCATCATTTCTCAATTTCCAGTCCAACTGGCCTTTTCCGACATCAATACAGTAGACTTTTGCGGCTCCATGCTGCAGCATGCAGTCAGCAAACCCGCCGGTGGAAGACCCGACATCCATGCATACCATTCCGTCAACGTCCAGATTGAAATACCTGAATGCACCCTCAAGTTTTTCGCCGCCTCTGCCCACAAACCTGGGTTTCTCCTTAGCCGTGATCTTTGCATTTGAATCTATGCGCATGCCGGATTTACCATACACATGGCCGTCTATGAGCACCTTTCCGGCGAGAATCATACGCTGCGCCTTTTCACGGCTGTCAACAAGACCACGAGCAACAACCAGCCTGTCTAAACGTTCTTTCTTCATGGCGCAATCCGGTCTATTCTCTTCTTTTGCCAAGGGCCGATAGAACTCTTTCGCAAATTGATTCAGGTGTTAATCCGGCATTTCTCATCAGCTTGGCATTGGTTCCGTGCTCGATAAACCTGTCCGGCCATCCCACCTTTATAACGGGCACAGGTGATTTGGATGCATGAACATGCGATTCAACAAGCGAGCCGAAGCCGCCAAACGCGGCGCCGTTTTCAAGAGTGACCAGGGCCCTGCTTTTCAGGCAATGCTCGTTTAGAAGATCATGGTCCACAGGCTTGACAAAACGCGCATTGACAACACCTGCTGATACGCCTGATTGTTCAACCAGCTTTGCGCATTCTTGCGCTATTTCAACCATATCGCCGAGCGCCCAGAACCAGACCGCTCCGTCTAAAGAGCCATCAACAGGTTCTCTGGCAACAACCGCTTTGCCGACAGATAACAGCTCGTGCTCTTGTTTCAGGGAAACGTCTTTGCCGCCTTTGGGATAACGAATAATAACCGGGGAGTTCATCTGAAGAGCAGTATAGAGCATATCGCCAAGCTCAAACTCATCGGCCGGTTGCATGATCGTAATATTGGGGATTGAACAGGCAAGAGGAAGATCAAACATACCGTGGTGCGTTGGACCGTCAGGTCCTACAACACCGGCCCGATCGAGACAGAAAACCACGGGAAGGTTCTGTAGACAGACGTCATGGATAACAGAATCTATGCAACGCTGAAAGAAGGTGGAATATACCGCGAATACCGGTTTGAGACCGGCGGCCGCAAGGCCTGCAGCAAACACAGCGCCGTGCTCTTCGGCTATTCCGACATCAAAGAACCGTTCTGGAAATCGCGCCGCAAAAGCTGTCAGCCCGGTTCCGGCCTGCATGGCGGCTGTAATTGCCACCAGTTTTTCGTCCCGTTCCGCTATTTGGGCAAGCGACTTGCCGAAAAATGCGGAATATCCACCCGGCTTGTTTTCGGTTGCTTTTCCTGACTCAATATCAAATTTACCTGTTCCGTGCCAGTGGTCAGGTCTTGCTTCTGCAAAAGAGTAGCCCTTGCCTTTCTGGGTGGAAACATGAAGCAGAATGGGCTTTGTTGAATCTTTCGCGACGGAAAGAGCATCCAGCATGGCGGGAATATCGTGTCCGTTAATCGGCCCGACATACCGCAACCCGAACTCCTCGAACAATACACTCTTAAGGAAGAGACTTTTAGCTGCTTCCTCAATGCGGTAGTAACTGGATCTGAGCCAGTTCAGGCGCATCTTCCCTGCAAGCGTTTCAACTGAACTCTTGTATCTGTTGTATCTGGGATTCGCCAGGAGCGACCCCAGATGTGATGAAATTGACCCCACATTTGCGCCAATAGACATTTCGTTGTCATTGAGGACAACAATTAACCGTTTCGTCGCGCCGGCAAGGTTGTTCAATGCTTCAAATGTAATGCCGCAACCAGCAGCTCCGTCGCCCACCACAGCAATAATATTTTCGTTTGCAGCCCTTATGTCGCGCGCGCAGGCCATGCCCAGCGCGGCGGATAAGGCTGTTCCCGCGTGGCCTGCCCCAAATGCGTCGTATTCGCTTTCCGAACGTTTCAGAAATCCCGAAAGTCCGCCATCCTGGCGGATTGTGGGAAAACTGTTCTTACGGCCAGTCAGAATTTTATATGCATAAGTCTGGTGGCTCACATCCCAGAGAATCCTGTCCGAGGCCGGGTTAAAGGCTTTGAGAAGAGCAACTGTCAGCTCTACTGTGCCAAGACTTGCAGCGAGGTGGCCGCCGGATTGACTTACGCAATCTATAATCATTTCGCGGACATCATCGGCAAGCAATTGCAACTCGCTTGAAGGCAGCTTTCTAATGTCTCCGGGACTATTGACCTTATCCAGAACTCTAAGTTTCTTTGTTTTGTCGACTTTCTGCTGCAAATTTACATCCCCCCTGCCTGATTTACACTCAAGCGCCTTCGGTTTGACGCCTCAACCGCGGGTCAAGCGCGTCTCGCAGCGCGTCGCCCAGAAGGTTGAAAGCAAGAACGACCAGGAATATGGCAAGCGTAGTAAAAGTCAGTTCCCACCAGACCCCATGCCACAATCTCATCCTGGAGCTTCCAATCATAGTACCCCATGACGGCTCAGACTGAACACCTATCCCGAGGTAGCTCATTATCACTTCTGTACCAATCGCCGAAGGAAATCTCAACGAAAAGGTGATAATTATAATATGCGCAACATTAGGAAGTATATGCCGGAATATGGTTCGGAAAGAACCGATCCCCAAAGCATGGCACGCGCGAACATAAGTTCGCTCCTTGTGCTTTATGACTTCTCCCCGGATAAGACGGCATAATCCCACCCAGGTTGTAAGTCCTATCCCAAGGTATACCCCAAGAAGTCCTTTGCCCGCAACCATTGATATTGCAAGAATAAACAGCAATGTCGGCATTGAGGCAACCGTCGAGTATAGCCATACCACAATATCGTCAATCCAACCCCCGAAATAACCGCCAAGGCATCCAAGAATCACGCCTATAGGAATCGCAATAAATGATGTTATGATGCCGACTTTGAAAGCTATCCTGGCTCCCTGAACAAGTCTGTGCATTACATCTCTTCCGAGGCCGTCAGTGCCCATGGGATGTTCAAGGGAAGGAGGCAGGTATTCCTTGTCTAGATCTTTTATGTCATAAGGCGGTTGTTCTCCTTTTACTTTTTCCGCATTCAGTGTTTTTACCAGTAGTGTTTTTACCGGTTGCAGGGCAGAAGGGAACTTCGAATCTATAATGTGGTAACGCCAATACAGGACCTCGCCGTATAATGCAGCAGCAAAGAAAATTGCGATAATCCATACCGAGACTACCGAAAGTTTCTGGCCCTTTATGTTCCGCAAAACTGTCCGCCATATGCCATGGTCTTGTTTTCGTTGGTCGTTTTTGGAAGGTTTCATTTCAGCCTCACTCTTGGATCTGCAACAGCATAGCTAAGGTCGGTCAACAGGTTGGCAATTATGTAGATAAAGGCCCCCAGCAAAACCACAGCGCGAATCACATCAAAATCCGAACTGTTCAGGGCATTTATGGACATTCGGCCTAATCCCGGTATTCCAAAAAAAGTTTCCAGCAACAGGCTGCCGGTGTAAAGGTAAGGAATGGTAATAATAACGCTGGTAAGTATCGGTATCATTGCATTGCGCAACACATGCCGGAAAAGCACTCTTCGCTTTGTCGCGCCCTTTGCAAATGCTGTGCGAACGTAATCCTGGTACATTTCGTCAAGCATGACGGTCCTGTAAAAACGCAGGCTTGATCCAAGTCCATGGGCAATCCCGAGCAGGCAAGGAAGAACGAGATAAGAAAATGACTGGTATCCCCATACAGGGAACCACCTTGTAATATATCCCAGTACATATTGACCAAGAACAAGCCATACAAGGTAATTGACGCTCATAAGAACAACGGACATTATAACGAAAGATCTGTCGATGAATGAGTTTCGAAAGAAAGCGCAAATAAGGGCCAGGGTGATAGCAAGGATGAGGCCAACCACAAATATCGGAACAGTCAGCGCAAGCGATGGCAATATGCCTTCTCGCAGCATGGTTGTCACTTTCTGATTCGTAGAATGTGATACGCCAAAATCAAGGTGAATAATCTGGTTGAGATAGAACACAAGCTGGGAGTCGAACATATGTTTCATCCGCCGCCTCAAGCGGATGGATCGAACATCTAATTTTCCCGATTCGACTCTAAATCCGGAAGCAAAACCCGCAGTGTTGCCGCCCGTCTCGAAGATGGTCTCAATTTTGTGCCATCCCCCGGATTCAAGCTGTGTCTCATCAATGACACCGCTGCTGTCCTTTACAACGAATGCCCCGGTTGAATTTTCCGGCAGGCGATAGCTGATTTCCCACTTGAACGTTTCATTGATGTTGAGGTTGAAATTCAAGGGAATAGCGAATTCACCCTTCTCTTGAATACTGATAACGGCTTCGTCTCTGTTGTATTCAACGCCTTCGACCATTTTCCAGTTGCCCTGGAGATCCTCGAACCGGCTGTCTTCGTATGCTCGCGTTTCAGCCCACAACCCGAAAAAGAGGGGCTTATTATATCCTCTGTGCTCGTCAAATTCCTCAAGCCGTTTGGCTGTAACATTTTTTCCCAGTTTTGCAGCGCCTGGACTTCCTCCTGCAACGTTAAACAGAACAAACGTTATCAATATGACTCCGAAAACAGTCGGAATCATATAAAGAATTCTTTTAAGCGCATAACGCAGCATAAATATTCCTCGCGCTTCCCATGGTTATTCGGAGCGAATAGTCTCCCGCCAGTGCATCTTTCCGTATGTGCGGCGCCACTTTTTCCTGACTTCAACATCTATCCGGTAATACTTTTCCATGCCGTAAGGAAAATCATGAGGCTTGTAATTTTTCAACCAGGAATGGACCAACCCGTACGACATAGGATGATGCATAAAGATCCATGGACAATCTTTTATAACTATCCGGGACATTTTCCTGTAAAGCCTGGATCTCTCGGGCGAGTCCGGCATTGTGGAAATTTTCTCGTATAATTCGTCAAATTCAGGAGATCTGTAGTTACTGTGGTTAGGTCCCGGCGAACTGTTGGGGCCATAGAAAAGCTGGAGAAAATTCTGTGCGTCAGGATAATCAGCTATCCATCCAAGCCTATACAACTGGCATTGCCGCCTATTGAGTTTTTCGAGAAACTCCGGCCAATGATTATAGCTTGCTTCCAGGATAACGCCAATTTCGCTGAAAAAATCAACCAGCAGTTCCACGGACTCGCGTGTGGCGGCATCCGCAGCGCTGCCCAGTTCAATAGTTAATCTGAGCCGCTCGCCTGTATCGCTGTCAATACCGCCGGGATATCCGGCTTCCGCAAGCAGCTTTTCGGCAAGTTGGATATCAAAAGGAAACGGGCTTGGTTCATCCAGACGTCCTTTTACGCCAGGGGGGATGGGGCCCCTGGCGCGGATAATACGGTTATTGTAAAACTGAACCCACTTCTTGCTGTTGAATGCGCATGTCAGTGCCTGCCTCAGTTTTCGCCGTCTGGTGTCAGTTTCAGGATCAGGGCTGCTTCCAACCACCGGATCATCCATATTGAAGCCGATATAGAAGACGTCGAGAGTGGGAGATTTGTACAGACGTATACCTTTTTCGTTCAATGCTCCAGTCAAATGGCGATCCTGTGTAATAACAGCGTCCCAGTTATTTCGGCTGATTCCGGAAAATTCAATGTCTCCGGTTACGAATTTGAGCCAGGCAGTTGAACCATCGTCAATAACATACTGAACGATTCGGTCGATAAAAGGTATCGGTTTGCCGGTGTCGGCAGACAGATCTTCCTTTACATCTCCCCGATCGACGTCTTCAGGATATATTTCTACTCTTCCGGTTTCTTTCCATTTAGGATTGCGTACAAATACAACGCGGTAATTCCTTCTCCAGCTTTTCAGAATATACGGACCTGTTCCCACCGGGTTATTGAGAAACCTGTCTCCATAGTATTCTACTGCTTCCCGGGGCACCGCGTAGGCATAGTGCATGGCAAGCACCCAGAGGAGCTGGGGATACGAATGTTTCAACCGGATCTTGAAGGTGTAACGGTTTTCAGCCTTCAATCCTTCCACTTCCATGGAATAGTCCGTTGGCTTCTCAGCCTTTGAAGCTTCCCGGAATTTGTCCAGTCCCGGAATTTTGTTGCGAAATGCCCAGTAGCCAGAGGACTCATTTTTAATGTCGGCCACACGCTTTATAGAATACACAAAATCATTGGCTGTCAGTTCCCGTCCCTTGCCGTCGTGTTCGACAAAACACGGATCATCCTGAAAAAAAATGCCTTTTCGAATCCTGAACGTATAAGTAAGGCCGTCCGGTGATACCTCCGGCATCGACTCTGCGAGATTCGGTTCAAGCTGATAAGGTCGCGCCACGTATGAATACTGAAGCAAGCCTTCATAAATTTTACTGATCGCGCGAGATGAGGACACATCCCCTGCCCTTACCGGATCGAAGCCGGGTATGCGGGAGGTCAGGCCGTACATTACCATTTCCCCGGCTTGCTCAACCCTGAGACCGTCATCCCTGCAACCGGATAAACATGACACTATCAGTAGAAGGACTGAATAAACAATCCCTCTTCTGTTCGAGACGGCCCTGTGGCAAAGGCGCGGCGGAATCCTGATCAGTCTCATTGGTCGCGGTCGGCCTCTTCAGACATCGCATTGTCCGAAGATATGTCGGACTTGCCAGTCTCAACATCTTCCGCGGTTATCTCCATATCTTCCGGTATCACAACATCTTCCGTACCCGAACTCCCGCCGGCTGATTCTTCTGCGCTGTCCTCGCTCTGCTTGAGTTCAGATGGATCTACCGGAGTTACTTCTACGGGCCCCTGCCTTAGTGGCGCAACCGCGCCGGCCTCCCGGCCGCTCGTGTACATCATTGCAAGCAATGTAGTATTGGCAAAAAAGATGATTGCCAGAATCACCGTTGTTTTTGTCAGCACATTGCCCATCTGGGCGCCGAATATTGATTCGCCAACGCTGCCGCCAAACGCCATGCCCATTCCCTGGCTCTTGCTTTTCTGAATCAGTATAACGCCTATCAGCAGGATGCTGCTGATCACTTCTATGGTAATCAAAATAGCTTTTAGAATTGCAACTGCCATGAGTTTTTCCTCTATACTGCTTTTTCCACTATTTCAACAAAGGACCGAGATTCCAGGGCTGCCCCGCCTATGAGACCTCCGTCAACATCAGGTTGCGAGAATATTTCTGCAGCATTCCCCGGCTTGATACTGCCGCCATATTGAATACGCATGGATGACGCTGTGTCCTCGCTGGACATGCCCGCGAGTGTTTGCCGTATAAACGCGTGCATCTCCTGTGCCTGCTCCGGTGTAGCGGTGCGGCCGGTTCCGATCGCCCAGACCGGCTCATAGGCGACTATAACTTGCTTGAGACCCTCTCCTAGCCCCTTCAGGCTGTTTCGCACCTGGGTTTCAACAACCGATTCGGCTTTTCCGCCGTCACGATCCTCGAGGCTTTCCCCTACGCACACTATCGGCAACAGGTTTGCCTCCAGGGCCGCATTAAGTTTCTTGTTTACAGTCTCGTTATCTTCATGGAAATACGCACGCCTCTCGCTATGGCCCAGGATGACGTAATGGCAATACATATCGCGCAACATTTCCGCGGAAATCTCGCCTGTGTATGCCCCGTAGCTTTCCCAGTGCATATTCTGCGCGCCAAGCTTGACAAGGCTGTCGCGAATTTCTTCGCCGACAGCATTCAGAGCTGTGAACGGAGGACATAGCACTACATCCACCTCTCGGCGTTCGCCGAGTTCTCTGTTTATCTCCGATGCCAGAGACCTGGCTTCAGACAGTGTTTTGTTCATTTTCCAGTTACCGGCGACTATTTTTTTTCTGAACTTTTTCACTTCTTTTTTTTCCATAAAGTCAACCTCCCAACGCTTGTTAACACAACACATTACTCTCTTAACAAAATGTTTTATCTGTCGTTCAGAACAGATATGCCCGGCAGTTCTTTACCTTCCAGAAATTCGAGGCTTGCGCCTCCTCCAGTGCTTACATGGCTCATTCTGTCTGACAACCCGCTCTTATTGACTGCGCTCACACTGTCACCGCCTCCTATAATGCTTACACAGTCGTCATTTTCAGCAACGGCCGAAGCAATTGCCAGTGTACCCCCGGCAAACGGCTCCATCTCAAAACAGCCCATAGGACCGTTCCAGACAACGGTCCTGGCTTTCGAGATTCTTTCGGAGAAGATTTTGGCAGTTTCAGGCCCTATATCCAGAGCCATCCATCCGTCTTCAATCCCGGTCTCTCCGACAACCTTTATTTCAGCGGAAGCATCAAAATTGTCAGCTATAACATGGTCTACAGGCAGGAGAAGTTCAATGCCTTTCTCAGCCGCTTTATCAAGAGTTTTTTTCGCCAGTTCGACCTTTTCCTCTTCAAGAAGAGAATTACCGATGGGTATGCCTTTGGCCTTGTAGAAAGTATAAACCATTCCACCGCCTACGAGAAGCGTATCGACTTTATCAAGCAGGTTCATTATGACATCGATCTTGCCGCTGATTTTCGCTCCGCCCAATATGGCAACGAAAGGACGCTCTGGTTTTTCAACAGCCTTGCCAAGATAATTGATTTCCTTCTCCAGAAGAAAGCCTGCAACCTTTATATCAAAACTGCGGGGAACAACAGCCATGGAAGCATGAGCCCTGTGCGCTGTGCCGAAGGCGTCGCTGACGTACACGTTGCCAAGCTCGGCAAGTTTCTCGGAAAATTCCTTCTGTTTTTCTTTAACCTCGACCGTGGTCGCTTTTTTGCTTTCTTCATCGGAGTCCTTTGGAAGGGAGGGCTTGCCTTCTTCTTCGGCATGAAACCTCAGATTCTCAAGAACCATTACTTCGCCGGGTTTCAATTCCATGGCTGCGCTTTTTGCTTCGGGACCGACGCACTCGGGGATAAAAGCAACATCTTTCCCCAGTAGCTCCGAGAGCCGTTCCGCAGCCGGTTTCAAGCTCATCTCAGGATTGGGTTTGCCCTTTGGCCGTCCCAGGTGACTCATCAGAACCAGGGAAGCGCCCTGCTCCAACACGTACTTTATTGTCGGCAATGCAGCTCTGATACGGGTGTCGTCCTGGACCTGCCGATCCTTCAGGGGAACATTGAAGTCAACACGCATCAAAACCCTTTTATCTTTAAGGTCCACATCCTTTACAGTTTTCTTATGCATATTCATAACAATGTATGCCTCCAATAAAAACAACACCCCGCGCGAACAGATTCGCCGCGGGGTGTGTCCTTAACTAAGTCCGACTTATAAAGCCGCCATTTTTTTGAACAGATCCACGCAACGACTCGAGTATCCGTATTCGTTGTCATACCATGAAACAAGCTTGACCATCTTTTCACCGATCTTCATTGTTGAGAGCGAATCAAAGATACTGCTGGCTGAGGTGCCGATTATGTCGGTGCTCACCAGCGGATCTTCGCTGTACTCCAGAACACCTTTCATCTCGCCTTCTGCAGCCTTCTTGACAGCGGCGTTTACGTCTTCAACCGAAGCGCCCTTCTTAAGTGTCACTACAAGGTCAACCAGTGAGCCGTCCACTGTAGGAACGCGCACTGCCATACCGTTCATCTTGCCTTTCAGTTCAGGAATAACCAGGCCAATTGCCTTTGCGGCTCCCGTGGTAGTCGGAATGATATTGGCCGCGGCAGACCTCGCTCGCCTCTTGTCTTTGTGCGGCAGATCAAGAATCTTCTGATCGTTTGTGTAGCTGTGGATTGTAGTCATCAGTCCTTCTTCAACTCCGAATTCGTCGTTGACAGCTTTCACCATCGGAGCAAGACAGTTGGTTGTGCATGATGCATTTGAGACGATCTTAACATCAGAGGTAAGGTCTGCATCGTTTACACCCATCACAAGTGTAGCATCAACGTCTTCCGGGGACTTGGAAGGCACGCTCAACAGAACCCTGCGGGCTCCAGCCTTCATGTGAAGCTCGATCTTGTCACGGGTTCTGAAAATTCCCGTACTTTCAAGCACAACATCAACGCCCAGATCCTTCCAAGGCAGATTTGACGGGTCTTTTTCGGAAAGAACCTTAAGCTCTTTGCCATCCACCACCAGCGAATCGCCCTTGACCTGTACGTCGCCGTCAAAACGGCCATGAGTTGAGTCAAATTTGAGCAGATGCCCCAGCATATCTGCATCGGTAATGTCATTGACCGCAACAACCTCGATATCCGGATCACCATGAGCTATCCTGTAAACTACCCTTCCAATCCTGCCAAACCCGTTAATTGCCACTTTCGTTGCCATATTCTTCTTTCCTTTCTTACAACCTTTATCTTTTCTCTACTACTTTACTTCGCCTTCGAGACAGCGCTGGGAGCCCACGCCTACACACCGCTCTCAGGTCAACCACAGTCTGTAACATACCCCAGAGGCGTCGATGCGTCAACATAGGGTTTCAATAAAATAGAATTAACCTGATCTATTCACGCGCCGCGTTTACCGCAGCTACACTATGAGAGACGGCCGCCTCTTTTGTTAAGTCTGAACCGAACACTGAACTTCGACCGCTTTGGCTGCGGCCAAAGGCTGCCTTAGGTTAGAAGACTACTTCCGGCACATAGACCACGTCACCGTGTTTCAGGACAATATCTTCTTTCCCGCCCCCGGCCGCGATTTTTCCGAAGTCTACGGTCAACCTTGTTGGACCGCTGTCTCGTTCTCTTGTTATCCGGATTGCTCCTTCTTTGGCATATTTTTCAAGGCCACCGGCCTTCTGTATAGCCTGGGTAATCGTAAGGTCTCGTGTAGGCGGAATACGGACACGTCCCGGTTTTTTCACTTGCCCCAGCACGGTGATATAGCCCCACGGGTAAACATCCGTGTCATCCAAGACAAAATCAACGCTCACCCGCGGGTCTACGAAGTAAGATTTATTGTAAAGCCCCTGTATATGATCTTCAAATTCCTGCCTGGTCTTCCCTGCCGCCCTGACTGACCCTAGCAGGGGCAATTCTATGGTCCCGTTAGCCTGGATACGTTTATTTTTTGCATCTACCTCTTTTTCGCCCGCAACCATCACGGACACATTAAGCACATAACCAGGCACGAGCGCCGGCGACATGTCCATTTCCTTCGATTCTCCCGACGCGCCGCCCTGCCCCTGGCGTCTTGCCGAAGAACATGAGAGGCCGGCGCCGAGAACCAAACAGGCGGCAAATAATGTTGAGACTATTCCCCTCATAAACAAGGTATCCTATTCTTTCCCACCCAGCACAAACTCGGCTTCGTCAATCTGTTCGTCATCAACTCTAAGCACACTCCTGTATTTCCCCTTCGGCAGATTCCGCCAGTAAAACCACTTCAAAGTGCCTGCTTTGATATAAGCTTCTTCTGTACGAACCAGCAACCCGGAGATCTTATCGTAGAGATCAACGCCCACGGTCCTGCCTCCGAACCCTTGAACCAGGACACAAGGCACTTCCTCATGCTCGAACTTTTCAAAAACCGCATAATATTCTCCCGACTCCAGGTCTCTGAGCCTGTGCGTACTGATCCCCGAGCTGGTGGCACATCCCCCTGAAACGGCGCCACACAAAATCAGCAGCGCGGCCACATTCAATAAGACATTTTTACAAATATTCACAGTTGCAGTGTCCTTTGCCCAGGCGACGGTCTAAAATCCCGTCGCTACTCCCCAGTACCTGCGGGGCTACGAACCGCAGCTCTTCTCTCCCCCAACCACAAGGATCCTGCCGCGCACCACATTTCCCTCTATCTTTTCACTCCCGGCATTCTACCCGCCTGTGTCCTCCCCGGCCACGTACTTTTCCTTATACTCCTTAGCCGAATACCCACCATAGTAATAATCATACTTGGAGAACAAACCTCTTCCAAGGGGCGCCCCGTTTATTACTGCCCCGAGTATATTGGCATCCACGTGCTTCAGGCTTTTGATTGTGTTCAGAATCGCCCTTTTTCGGCTCTTCTCGTGACGGCAGACTATCAGGACTCCCTCAACATGTTCAGACAGGGCTACGGCATCACTCAGCAAGCCGTGAGGCGGACTGTCCAGGATAACCTGGTCATAATTATCCTTCGCCCAGTTCATGAACCTTTCAAGAGCTCCTTTACCCAGGAGCCGCGAAGGTCTGATCTCTGAATCTCCGTAGTTTGAGATCACAAACAGGTTCGGATCCGGAGTTGCGACTGGAAGAGACTCAAAGTCCTCCTCGTTCACATCCGGCCTGCCCAGCATGTGGAGCAGGCTTTCCTTCCTGCTGGCCTCAATATCAAACATCCGGGCCAGGCGCGGCCGCCTGAAATCAAAATCAATCAGCAGGGTTCTGGCGCCGGTATTGGCAAATGTCGTCGCCAGGTTGCAGGCTACGACAGTCTTGCCGCATTCAATTCCTGCGCTCGTGATCAGGATGGACTTGGACATCTGCCCGTAGGGCCCAACCGCAAGGTTCGTCCGCAGACCTACAAACGCCTCTGTGAATGCCTGGTGCCTGTCGATATCATTGAGTGTTGCCTGTGCCAGCTCTTTCCGGTCCTTGCTCTTCTGGTATGGCACCAGGCCCACGACTGTAAGACCAAGGTCCACTTCTACATCTTCCACCGATGCAACATGGTTTTCCAGCCAGTCTTTTGCAAATGCCAGGCCAACCCCGAAAAATCCTCCCATCATTAAAGCGGCAAACAGCGTCCTTCGTGCGCCGGTACCTATTGGGGCCACCGGCATTTTCGCAAGACGGCTTATCTTCACTGCAACGGTTTTTTCATCGGCTGAAAGCCGGGCTTCCTCCATGCGTCTCAGGATGCTATGGTAGCTGCGATCCGCTACCTGTTGTTCCCGTTCGATGTTACGCCGCCTATTATTAAGGTCGACTATCTGTTGCTCTATCCGGCTCGCTTCTTTCTGTTTTGCTTCAATCTTCGACTCTATTTCTTCCTTCTGCCTTTCATAAAGTTCCAGTTTTTTCTCTGAGCTTTGGAGGTGTTTTTCGAAGCTATTTGTAACGCTTCTTTCAAGGAGCTGCATTTTTGTTTTCAGCGCATTCACCTTTGGATGCTGGGGCCTGTACCGGGTCAGGATGTCCTCATGGTCTCTTTTCAGGCGCCGCAACTGGGCCAAACGCCCCGCCATCTCATCGGCAAAAGCCCAGTTATCAGGGATCTCCGACCGGGCCAGGGATTCATAAATCTCTTGCACACGCAGAGCCCGGGAATCAATCTGAGCAAGTTGCCGGTTAAGACTGCTGATAGTTTCTTCTATCATCTTCTTCTTATGACTAAGCAAGTCCAGATCATGATTCCTTCTAAATTCAGACAACCTCTCCTCGATCTCCTCCAGTGCCCCCTTCTGCGCGGCAGCCTTTTTTTTAAGCCACGCAACGGCGCTTTCCGAAAGTTTTTCGTTTTCTTCTGCCATCACTTCGACCGCTGACCTGGCGTAGGCGTTAGCGCTCAACATTGCCATTTCAGGGTTAGAATGTGTACAGGAAATACGTACAAGAAAAGTGTCCTCAACCAGCGAGAACGAAGCGGGCGCCAGCCGCTCCGGCTTGTCTACGCCTTTTTCTCTCAGTGCTTCGATCGCGGCCCGCCGCGTCTCTTCCCCCCGGAATTTGTGCAGTCTTGTATTGAAGACCTCTGTGGAGTTCCATGAGCCGGTCCTGTCGGAAAGAACCGCGTCCTGCCTGTTCATTATCCTGGGGCGCCGCACGCTCATTTCGATTGCGCTTTCAGCCCGGTAACGATCAGTCAGCCTGGAAGTCCTGTATACCCCAATTGACAGTCCCAGCACAACCCCCAGCGCCACATAAAGCCACTTCCTCCGGACAACCCGTAGAATCAAGCTTATGCTGATGCCGCCGGGAGGCGGCGCAGCATACGGCATCCCGTATATCTGCTCTCCGTAAACCCCACCGTCATGAAACCCCTGGTTCCCGGTATTCAAAGGCGTTGGATCTATTTTTCCACGGTTTTCCGCTTTGTTGCTCATCACTACACTTTCACTGACGGTAAAAACCGCAGATATATCCTAAGCTGATCTATTCATGAAAATCTATTACGAGTGTGCATGTCACTTTATCTCAACGACTTTGCCGGCCAGCCGATCTTGACGTATGTTCTCATACGCCTTCGCCCGGCTGTTTGTGCAAAGCCATTGATCTAAAGCAACCTGCGCACTCTCATAACGTTAGGTATTAGTCATTTTCTCGGTGCTCCGTAACTACCTGAAAGCAAGTACGGCGACTTACATACCCACGCACATACTTCTATAGAGCTTACCGATTCAGACTCTAAATAATCAACAATATACCGACGATACAAACCAATATTTTTTTCTACACAATTTAAACTCAGATGCTAATATGAAGGCTATGAAACTACAAGCATATCTTGTTGCAGTCTTAATTTTTCTGACCGCTGCCCCGCAGGGGAATGCCAATCCCATGAAACTTCGACTTGCTACGCTTGAGTGGCCCCCGTACGCAGGAACAAATCTCCATGGCGGCGGCCTGGCCACGGAAATCGTCACCCAGGCTTTCAAGCGCGCAGGCTACGAAAGCGATATATCTTTTATGGCCTGGTCCAAAGTTATGTCCTCATCACAGAGCAACATGTTTGATGCGATATACCCGGCATATTTTTCCGAACCACGAATGACCAACTTTTTTATTTCCGAACCGATACTGGCCGGACCCCTGGTTCTTTGCGCCAGGCAAGGCATGCCCGAAAAGTATCAGTCGCTGACCGACCTCAAGGGGTACCGCATCGGTGTTGTCAGATCCTATGTCAATTCCGAAACCTTCGATGAGGCGGATTTCCTCCACAAGATGTCAGGCGAAAGCGATTTCGAAAACATGCAACTTCTCGTGCAAGGCAGGCTGGATATTGTCGTCATAGACAAACTGGTGGCAACATCAATGATCAGAAAGAACGCTTCCGAACTCGGCAGCCTCAACGACTACACCTTCCTCACTCCCCGGCTGGGCATGCGCGATATGTACGTTATGTTTCCGAGAAACAATGATAGGTCCAGGACCAGAAGAAAAGACTTCAACAAGGCTCTTAAGAAAATGAACGACAAGGGAATAATTGAAACGATTCTCAAGAAGCAGGGCTTCCGCTGAATAACTGCTTCCACCGCCTCTTACTGCCGCGGGTATTTAGGCGAAGGAGAGGGAGGCACACTGGGCACCCCGCCTACGGGTATCACCGGAAGAAGCCGGGGATTAACCTTTTTCCTTATTCTCATCATTACCGCCGACCCGAAAGACGCACCCCTGACCCGCGTCGTTTCCGAAATCATTACTCCCACTTTGCTCTGAATTGCAGAGTCCTCCTGGCCCATTTCCTGGAGCTCCGCAATTGTCCGTATTATGAGTTCAGCAACGTGTTCTTCGGATGCAGAGGCAATGTAACTGGCAATCTCGCGAGGATTTTCTGCAATGCTCTTGAGAAGCTCCTGGGTTATCTCAATATTAGCGCCCTCTTCCGGTCCACTCCCGGCCGGAGCGTTAGCTTCTTCTTCGGCCCGGAGCGCGGGGCTGAAGTTCCATAGGCACATTGTGACAGCCAATGCAAAGAAAATCCTTGCTTTTGACAAAAACATCATAATTGTCTCTCCTCTGGTTATAACCACTTCAAAATGCAACACTGGCGCCAGCCGTTAATCTAAGCTGATTATAATCATCCTGGATATTGGATGTAAAGACCTCATATCTGGCTCTGCCATAAATCCTCACATTCCTGTCGCGGTTTCTCATAACCAGGCGGAGCTGACCGCCCAGCAGTTCTTCCAGCGGGTCTTCAACGCCGCCCACTGGAGCTGTGTAATCATCCCTGCGGTAGGATACACCTCCTGTCCAGAAAAAACGCTGCGAGATATCATAAACAAGCCCCACTGAACCTTGATCGACCCGTTTTGTATTTTTGGTGAATGCGGAAGTGGGCAGAAATTCGTTACGTCCGAACAGTTGGAGTGTTGTCTTTCGGCTCATAGCCCAGGTAGTATTTACATCAAAATGAAATTCGGTTCGATCGAGATCACGCTCCTCGTCACCTTCTACGTCGTGGTCCTGAACTCCGCCCTCGATCCGCATTTCGGTCTTGTCTGAGGGCTTAAGATCAAGGCCAAGACGCGCCTTAATATATCGCAGGTCGGACAGCTCATTGTCGCTATCCTGCCTGCCTACGTCACCGCTTACAGAAAGACTTGTTTTGTCGCTGATTTTTATTCCGAGCCTGGGGCTCACGTAGGTTTCATTCCAGTCTCGAAGATTAAATTCCGAATCATCGTAAGATACAGAGGAATGGTAAGCGCCGAGCAAACCCGTAAACATCCTTCCCTCGCGTGTAACCGATGCTCCGAAATCGTCCAGAGAACGCTCGGTTCGCCTGGTCCTGGTTTCGATAAGCCTTTGCCCTGCTTCCCTTCTCTCGCCCTGGGCGCTGACATCAGATTGGGTAAACTCGTAGTCGGCAAGCTCGCCGTGACGCTGGGTCAGCTTGAGTTGGAGTCGTTCTCTGCGTCCTGAAACAAACTCAACATTCTCCTGCCAGGTTTCCTTGTTCAGTTCCGTAAAGTCCCTGTACCGACGCCACTGGTACCACCCTCTCAAATTCAGTGTGGCGGCTTCCGGAGCCCAGATAAAAGACAATCCTCCAACCAGGTCCATGTAATAATCATCAGTTTCAGAATCTTCGGGGTTCAGCGGCACATTGGAGTCATACGTCCCCGACCCTTCTACGAATGGACTTATAGAGGCATTCTCTGAAACCCTAATGCCCCGCCCGTCCTGCGCCAGCGGGCTTTCCACGGTAATCTGCAGCACAACAGCTACAATAACTGAAATTATTCCTAATCTCGGAAGGATCATCAAAAATTCCTTTTTTATATTTATGAGACTACCTTGCCAACCCGACACAACAACTTCATAACCAACTTGTGCAAGTGTGTCCAAATCTACAAATGCCTGTCAAGCTGCAAAAAAAAACTTTTCTGCAATGTCACGATTCGCAAACAAAAGAATCACCCCCCAACCCCCAGTATCTGCGGGGCTGTGAACCGCAGTTCTTTTCCCAAAAAACCCACGCTTGTGATTATCCCCGTATGGCTATACTATATAAAAAATGAAAACAAAAATCATGTTGAAGGATTACTTTAGGCTGTTTTTTCTCTTTGTCATTATAACGTCCTCAGCATGCAGAACACCTTTGCAGACATCGGATCGGCGCCCTGGCCAAAAGACAGCGGCCTCTGCCAACACGCGAGCACACCGACTCATAGCCCGGCTTAACCACTCTTCCATGGAAAACAGATTGGCACGAAAAAAACTCTTGGGCATCGGAGAGGAAGCCGTGCCTGCCCTGATGCGTACAATCGACATCAAGACACGCAAGCTCAGATCCCGGGACAACGCTATGAAGGCGGCCCGCGCATTGCGAGTTTTACGGGAGATCAATTCCGATCAGACACTGCAAGCCTGTGAATTAGTGCTTAACAAGAAACATCTCTCGCCATCCTCGCGCCACGTTGCAGGGCTCATAAGCGAAGCTTTGGCATGTACTTACGAGAACTTTGAAAAACAGCAGGCCAGGGACATTTTTTACACATTCGTAACCGAAGACCCCGACAGGTATCTCAAAAAAATAAGAGAGGTGCAGCACTGGGGCCCAGCCTACTACCGGAAACGCGTCGAGGTAGACGTCCTCAGAGGGCTTCGGCTGATGGTGGCAACCGACGACCCCCGCACAAAAGAAACGCTAATCACATTTCTTGATGCGGTAACCCTGAAATCCATGGACAAGACATATTTCTACAGGCTCGCAGAAAACGGCTATTCGATAACCCAGGAAACAACCAGCGAACCGGAAGAAAAAGTGCGTGAACTCCTCCGCAAGAAGTAATCCTCCAGTATCTGCGGGGCTGTGAACCGCAGCTCCCCGCCCCCACAAAAAACACAAAGTTGAAACTTGACACCACAATTGCGGGAATGAGAATTACCACCATGCAAGAGAAGGCAAAAAAACTGGGATTCTGGTGCTCTGCTGCTCTCGTGATTTTCGCTTCATGGGTGGCAGGCGGAACTCAGCCCGCGTGGCAGAAGCCTTTTCTTCCGCTTGCGGTTTTACTCCTGATTTCGACTTTTCTCGCCGCAAAGGATCCAGGACGGTCCCACTCCCGCATCCTTCGCGACAGCCTGTTCTACATCGGCCTCTTATTTGCCCTGCTTCTTTCGATCCAATGGCTCAACAGTGGGCGCTCTCTTATCATTAACTGGGAAACAGGCCGCTGGACTTACTCCCCGCCTCCGGTTCCATGGCTCCCTTCATCGATCAGGCGGGATGAAGCGATGGAAATGATCAGGTGGTTCTTTCCTGCCTGGTCCATCACCCTGTTCATCAGGCATGGGATCAGTACTCGAAAAACGATCCTCAATCTATTGACTGTAATTTTTATTTCTTCAGCGCTTCTCGGCCTTCTTTCTTTGGGACAGTATGTTATAGCAAGGCTATGGGAGCTTTGCCCCTCTCCTCCAAAGAGCTACTTTGTAACCTCCTTCGGGTACTCCAACCATGCCGGAGCTTACTTTAATCTCATGCTCTGTCTTGGTTTCGGCCTTCTTTTTCAGCACCTGTTTGCTCATACCGGAAGAAAACGCCCTAAGACAATCATACTGACAGCCGGCACCGTTCTTGTTTTTCTGGCGGCCAACATCTCCCACGGTCGAGCCGCAATGCTCATGTCCTGGACTATTGCCATTCTTGCCGGACTTTATGCAATATTCGCCGACTGGACAGTTACATCAAGAACCCGGAAATTCAACCGCATTGTAACTGTTGGTTTCGCCGGTGTTATGTCGTTTCTGATAATCTATGGTTTTGGGCAAGACGTCATTCATCAGGAATTTGTCGAACGCACCCGCTCTGCTTCGTCCAAGATACAAGTCGCAGGCGAAATCGTTAAAAGCGCAGGTTTCGGTGGCAGGTCTCTGCAACGCAAGGTCGCTGTATCCATCCACAAAAATTACTTCTGGTTTGGCGCCGGAGGATGGGCGCAACGGTACCTGGGGTACACCTACGTCGAACCTGACAGATGGGCTCAGTTAACTGACAAAGGAGACGCCAACGTTCACAATGATACTTTGCAGTTTACCGGTGAGTTCGGGGTTATCGGTTTGACGCTAATGGCGCTTTCCGTCGGCCTACTACTCCTGCCGCTGGCGAAGCACAGACACACCACATTATCAAATCCGATACTATTGTTTTCACTTTTGGGACTAGGCTTAATCTACGCCTACAGTTTCATTGACCTTCCCTTCCGCTCACCCGCAATCCTGTTTGCGTGGACCCTGATGCTGGCCTCTGCGTCACAATGGACCCGCACATCCGGTCCGATAAAGCACAGACCAGCCCGCAATAACAACCCATGCCCCTCATAGCGGAACCGCCCATTCTTGACTGCGGGACTGTGACCCGCAGCTCTTCTCCCCCTACGCCCTCCCAACCGCCAATAAACCCTCCTGCTCCTTTAACCCTGCTCCCTGCTCCTTGCTCC
>CAYYVQ010000001.1:138469-143100 GCA_964475205.1 uncultured Victivallales bacterium
TTCATCGTGACGCGCAAAAAGATCGGCATACGCCCCGTTTCGCTGCAGCAGTTCGGTATGCGTGCCGGTTTCAACCAGGCGTCCGTCCGTCAGCATCAATATCCTGTCCGCGCTCTTGACTGTTATAAGTCGATGACTCACCATCACGGCTGTCCTGCCTTCCAGGCTCTTTCTGAAAGCATGCAGAAGTTCACGCTCGGCCCTGGCATCGAGCGAACTTGTAGGCTCATCCAGCAGCACAATGGGCGCATCGCGCAGCAGCACCCGGGCAAGGGCCAGACGCTGCCATTGCCCCTCGCTCATCTCAGCGCCTCCCTCGAACAAGCGCCCCAGCAAAGTTTTATAGCCATGCGGAAGATCCCTGATAGCCGGCTCCGTACCAGCCCTGTGCGCTGCCTCGCGAATAGCTGGATCATCCGGCGGCACCGCAATATTGCCCATGCGTATATTGTCCTCCACAGACATCTGATAACGAACAAAATCCTGAAAAAGCCCGGTATAGAGCTTATACAGATCCTCAAGCGCAAACTCGCGAATGTCCATGCCGTCAAGCAGAATACGTCCCGCGCTCGGATCGTACAAACGGCAGAGCAGTTTAATCAAAGTTGTCTTACCGCACCCGTTTTCCCCGACCAGCGCCACATGCTCACCGGCCCGTATATCAAACGACAGATCATGCAAAACCTCTCGCTCCGTTTCCGGATAGGTAAAGCACACATTCTCAAGGCGGATACCCTCGACAATAGAGCGTGGAATCGCGCGCGGCTTGGCCGGCGAACAAACACGCCGCGGCATGGCCAAAAACGCGTAGTAGTGGCCGATAAAAAGCGCGTCTTCGTACAACGACGCCAGGCTCCCAAAAGCTTTTGAAAAAGCGGATTTCCCGCGCTGCATTCCGCTGTAGAGCAAAGCCAGATCACCGAGCGACATCGTGCCATCGCGCATCAACCCGATATAGATCATACCCAGCCCGGCCACCATTGCCGCCGCCGCCAGGGCATTCGCTGCCGTCTCCCATACGGTTCGTCGCCACACCATCCGGAGGCGACTGCGCCGCAATCGCCTGCGCAGCTTGCGGTATTGCTTGCGCAGCTCGCCGCCGACGGCGAACAGGCGTATTTCCTTGGCAAACGGCAATGCCGTCAGCAGCATATTCAGATAATGCGCGTAGCGCTGGGGTTCATTCTGTTCCTCGCGCCAGCGATTCTGCAGCCTTGCGTTGCGAATACGCGCCACCGCGCCTGGCAACGCGGCCACCAGCAGAACCGGCAGCAGGTAGCTATGTTCATAGCCGATGACCCCCATGATCGAACACAAGGCGAAACCGCCCACACCAAGCTGCACAAGATTACGCACAATGCTCGATGGACGCGAGGAGGCCTCCGACTGGGCCATGCGAATCTGGTTGTAGAAATGTGGCGTCTCAAACCGGGCAAGATCCAGCTCCATCGACTTGCTTTGAATCGTATCCTGGACATGATCGGCAATCGCCTCTGACTGCGCCGCGCTGACCAGTGAAGATACCGCGCGCGCCCCCCATCCGACCAGCGCAACAAGAACCACCAACGGCGCCAGCGCCATCAATTCGGCCGGACTGCGTGCCCCCTGCGGTTGCGCCAGAAAATCGGTCAGCGCGTCCACCACCCGCTTCGTCAGCATCAGCGAAGCAATCGGCAACGCCCCCTGCACCACCATCGTCCCGATCTGCAGCGCCGTCCACCCACGCGCGCTTCTCCAGACCAGTCCCAACGCTTGATGCAAATGTAGAAAGCGTTTCATTTTTCTCCTTTTTTGCAGCCACTCAGTGGCTGCAAACACGAGGGTAAAATCCAAGCCCCAAAGATCCCTCCCTCTTTTTTACCCTCGCCATTGCGACCACTCTTTGTCCCCACTCAGTGGGCACAAAGAGTGGTCGCAATAACCCCCGCCACCTCATTCATGCGCAAACACGCCGCCCTATCCAGCCGCGCATAGCGCTCAAACTCCGCCGCTACGGAAATTTCCAGAAGGCGCCCCTCGCAACATGCGTCGAAAAGCTCGCCTTTCGGCTTGTAGCGCGCGCCGAAAAACTCGTGCGAAAGCCGGATTGCCCGGCCACCGCGCGCCACCACCTCATGCAAAATCCGCCGCTCATGCGGCGAAATGAACGGCGAGACAAAAACATACCCTTGCTCCAGATAAAACTCCAGATCCTCCTCCAAATCGTGCCAATCTTGCTCCGTTCTGCTTCGCGACAATTGCACCTGCACCCGACGAGGATGTTTCAGCAAGAAAGCATTTCCAAAGCCCCATAGCCTGGCGCCGTCCGGCAGGGTCATCACCCGTTGCGGCTTTCTGAAAAGATCAGGAGACGCCGCACGCATACGATAGCGCCGCACATTGTCGCGGATATAAGCCACCTCGCGTTCCAGATGCTCCCGCCCGAAGACAAGACTGTGATGCATCCCCTTCTCGAATACCTGGAAGCTGTCCTTGCCAAGCGCCTCTCGGCACTGCCGGTTGGCCCCGATCTTGAACCCACGTATAACCCTCTGCAAGGTCATGCCGGCGGGCAGATCACGCACCACATGCACCATGGTGTGGACGTGATCCGGCATAATCGGGTAATGCCCGATCTTCACCTGCTCAACATGCCCATGGATGCCGGCAAGCGCATCCTGCACAATGCGCCCCACATCGCTCAGGACAAACCTGTCCTGCGTAATCCGGCACAGCCGCACGCCGGCCCGCGCCTTCAGCGTCACCATAGCCACGCCGGCACGGTTGTAGTTGTAGCCTTTCTGCGCACGGTTGCCCATAAAAACACCTTCTTCTTTGCAGCTTGACCTTGGCGTCCGCCCCCCCCGTAAAGCAGAATGCGATCGGAGGTATGCGCGCGTACCCGCGCCCCGGATGGCGAACACAGAGAAACGCCGCCCCTGCCTAGCGCTTCCCTAAATGCCGCCAGCCCCGCCGAAACGGCAACAGCCAAAGCGGATATCCGGGCTGCAGTTTTTCCCAGTCCCGACGAGATGCCGAGGTTGTCTGTTGCCATAAACACCGCACCTTTTCCGGCCAGGAATCGCGCAGCAGCAGGACGCACCAGGCAGCAGAGGCCGGTGATACGGGAATCCGCTTTTCGCCAACCAGACGTCTTGCCGTCCTGTACAATAGTTTCCGGGAGCCGCTTTGTAGTGGCAACGATGCATAATGCGCAGATTCCGATGGCAATAAATCTAATTTTTCACAAAGCGCCAAGGCATAAGAAAGTGTGTTTCGTTGCCGCCACAATCTTGCTGTGTAAACTAATTCCGGCCACTCATCAGGGGTAAGGCGGCAGGCAAGTCCTGCGACATCAGCAACATTGCGCAGTGTGGGCCACCCTTCCTCTGTGCCGTGCATACAGGCCAGCAACGTCATGGCGATACGATCCGGCGCCTGCCAGACGGTTCCGCCTGCCTTGTCCATCGTTAGAGGTGAGAGTCGCTGCTGAACCTTCTCAATATCAGCGGCTCGTGCAATACGGTGCGAAATCGGGACCGGTTTGATGTCCATAAAGCGGTGATGCTCATCCTCAAACAGCCAATCTTGTTGAGACTCCGCATAGGCACGATGGAGATCTGGATTTGACGGACCGCCGACTTGTCGGTATCCGACCGTGGTTAAGATACGCGATGCTTCCGGCAGTTGTTCTGCGGAAATGATAGCATCCATATCCTCCACCTGGCGCATGGCGGCATCGTCATAGGCCAGCATTGCGAGCGCGGGCCCCTTGATCGGAATGGCGCAGATATCGGCGGTTGCAAAATCCGCTTGCGCCTGTGTCCATCCATCTATGACATGCAGGTTATACGCGACGGCCCGCCGATAGAGGGAATCCAGTTGGTTCCAGAAGGAATCCGGCCATGCGGTGACACTGTCTGGGTGTTCGCGCCGCAGGGTCCGAAGCCACAACCGCACCAGCGGAATCATGCGCTCCACGCGAATAGCCTCCAGTAAGGCATTGCTATCCGAAAGGCGCGGCGTGAGCGTTGCCAGTTCGGACAGCGTTTGCTCCCGGCGCGAATCAAATGATGATCGCGCACAGAGCAGGAAGAATTGGCGTAGGGGAGTGGGCATGGGTGTCGGTGGGCGGTGGGCGATTAGCGTTGAAAGCGGAGTCGCCACGGTTCGCTTTGTGAATCTCGGGTTGCCAGCGCCTTTCCGTGCCAGCTTATTTTGTGAATGTTGTTTTCATCCGGGCCTGCATACCGCCCCTGATAGACACCCGGCATTCGGACCAGGAATGCCGCAAATGGCGTGTCGCCAAACCGTTGCCGGATTGGTCGGACCATCCAGGCGGGAAGACTCAGTAATCGTCTGCGGAGGCGATTGGTGCAAAGTTGCCAAAGTCCCCGGCGTCCACCGGCAACCGGAATCCGCCGATTGCCGCGAATGACTTCGTTCACCTTGCCGCGATAGGTTTCCGGAGTGACGAGCTCAGCATCGCATACCGGGGAACGATCCCCGCGTGTGCGCAGCCCATCGGGTAGCCTTTCAATAACTCGATGAATCACATCCTCGGGATGCCGCGGCGAAGCGAATACAATGATATCACCGGGGTGAAGGTTCTCAAAGGGGCAATCGGTAAGCAGAACCTGATCGCCCGAACA
>CAYYVQ010000001.1:143200-151150 GCA_964475205.1 uncultured Victivallales bacterium
CGGGGTGAAGGTTCTCAAAGGGGCAATCGGTAAGCAGAACCTGATCGCCCGAACATAAAACCCCCGACATGCTGGAGCCGGAATAAGGACGTACATTTCTTGTGACGGATGAATGCATCTATAGGACACACTGTAATCCATTAACCGGGAGAAGTGCAACCCCATCCGGCCTCTGACCCCGCAGAGTAGCAGGTTTTCTCTGCCGTATTCCCGCTCTCTTCACAGTTGCCGCTTGCAATACTACCCGGCCCGCAAAACGGTTCGGAATTTGGATCATTCCCTTCAGGACAACTTCCCCCAGCAAAGTCACCCATATCACAACTGTCGCTCGCCCCACTACCTGTGGAACACCCCTCACCATGGACAGGTTTGAGCGAGCCCATATCCATTACAACAGGTTTTTGGTATTTAGGTTTTGAGTTCATTCCTTACTCCATAATTAAATACTAATCAATTCTTATTCTTTAAACGCTTTCCTGTAAAGTCAAATTGATTTGCAAGCAGCCATCTTTTTACCAACAATCTCTAGAATCAACCATACTGTATCAGTTTCCAGTGTACAGTACAAGTCCATTGCACGGATTGCTTTTGCCAGCACTGCAGCCCCCTGAAAAAAACGCAATCCACAAACAGGATCATAAGGAGAGCTGTGTCCAGCCACTTCCAGCCAGGCTTGCACCAATTTTGCGCAGGTTTCCGATGGAGCCAATGGCATACAGGCAGGCTGCCTGGCTTTATAAACACTGAACCATATACAAATTGGCGCGCTTGTAATGGATTCATTGCAAGCACAACGGTTATGCTCAAGACGGTCAACCGTAAAGCCGGCATCTTCACAATTCCAGACATCACCGCATTTGTTGACCCATACAGTGTCATCCGCCATAATGGGCCATCCAGTATGACGTGATACCAGCGAGGCCATGGTGCTTTTCCCTGCACGCGAAGGCCCCGAAAATAAAACAACACCAACAGGTGTGATAACGGCCGATGCATGCAACATAAAGCGATTAGCCGATACTTGGAACTTTTCGCTGACAGGATTCATAGTCTAATTGCTGCTTCTTACTGCGGCAAAGCCGCTGTGGAGTGCCTGCCTGTGCCGATACGGCAGACAGGCGGCAACTCGCTGCCGCTCTCAAGCCCGCGATTCATCGCGGGCTTCTTTCTCTAATAGTGAGGCGACCCAGCTCGCCTCGTTAAAAGCGCGAGCCAGCTTGCGCACTCCATAGCGGCTACGCCGCATTTGTTTTAAAAACTCCGTCTTCGGGTTTGTGGAAATTCTCCATGTTCGTCGGCATCAAGGCACAATATACTTGGCGCGATCAGATTTCCGGATCTAAGATAATTCATTGCCAGACACCCCGTCCGGCAGCGCCCCGCATGAACACAGTCATCACAGATTCCAGGCCACGGACCACGCAACTTGGTTCGTAACTTTTTTAAGCCGGGATGATTTATCCAGACCTCCCTCAGATTATCCTCGCCAAGTTTCCCGTAGGTCAGTTCAGGCACTTCGCGACCAACCCCGCACATGGCCATGTGGCCGGTACCCAGCAAACCCAGGATGCTTTCCACATTGCAGACCCCACGCCACTTCTCCCCCAGTAGATCACGTACGCTTAACAACGCCATCGGAGCACCAATGAAGAGGCGGATCTTGCTACGCTGTTGCAATTCCCCGTTGACGTAGCGAATGAGTTCACGTGTTTCCCGTGCGTTCAATGCCTCGCCCTGCTCGTGCAGCTTGTGCCCGCGGCCGGCGTTTGTCACCGGATTGAACTTTACCGATCCGGCGCCAAGCCCGGTCGCGAACTTAACCATGTCATCGACTTCGTTGATGTTGCCGTGATGCGGCGACATAATCACCTGTGGCCGGTAGCCCACAGCGACGAGCTGCCGGATACCATTGACGGCACGGTCGAAAGCCCCCTTGACTCCACGGAATGCATCGTGCGATGCAGGATTGACACTATCGAGGCTGACGCTGATGAAGCCGATCTTGGCTTTCTCGTATAGAAAACGGGCGGCGTCTGCGTCAATCAGCGTTCCATTCGTTTCCATGTCCATGCCCAGATTCGCTTCCCGGATCAGCATGGCCACCTCGCGGAATTGCGGATGCAGCATCGGCTCGCCTCCGGTCAGCTTGACATGCCGCAGGCCCATTGGTTTCGCGGTTTCGATAGCATCCCGTAATTGTTCAAGGTCCACACAATCGCCCGGTTGTGGCTGGCCATTGACAAATGTCGGTGTAATCCAGCAATGGCGGCAGCACAGATTGCAACCAGTCGTCAGGTAGAGATAAAACGATCGCAGTGGCGGAACGCCTTTGGGAAGGTCCGGTTTTATGGGAGCCTCTACCCGGGCGGGGGATTGCTCGGCAATAAAAAGCGCTTCCGCAGGGTCGCAGCCGGGAAGTTGTGTGTCTGGTTCCATGAATCTCCTATTCCTCAACTTCGCCGATGAATCCCTGAACGATCAGACGTTCCAGAAATTCTTTTACATCCTTATCCGCCTCTTCCTGTGTGACCCCATCGTATCGGTCGCACAAATGTACCGCCAGTTCCGCCCGGTTGCGGGGTTCGGATAGAGCTTGCCACAGTTCCAGCCCGACCGCGTTGATCACCTGGCAGCTTTTCGTATCCGGGTTGTAAAGCATGGCGCCATCCTCGTCCTCAATTCGGCAGGACACATCGGGATTGGCCAGATAACGTGAGTTTTCATTCATAAAACAGTTCTCCTTCCATCGACATGTACGAAATAGCTGTCGCTTCACCAAGCGTAACGATTCAAGATCATTGAGTAGCTCCGAGATGGTATCCGTCGTAGCTCCGGACAATTCCGGTGGCGCCCATTCTGAACAACTGGCAACTAAATTATCAATGGATAGCGGCTGACGCAATCTTTCTAACAGCGCGGCTGCGGATTCGTTTAATGCCAGCATGCGGCAGTCAGCAGCTTGGAAGGCCGTGTCGCCATCGGAAAAAGATGCCAGAGCCACATCATCACGAAGCAGCCAGAGGGCAGTTGGCTGTTGGCCGTTGGCGGCAATTGAAGAATCGATTTTAGTCGTTGAGTCCATCGTTTATTGCGTTTTGCGGCGCAAGCCGCACCAAACCAACTGCCCACTGCCTACTCCCCCGGCTCTTTCCAAGCAAATATCCTATCCCGGGTTTCCGGCGTGATTTCCTTCAAGAATTCGCGATAGCAGTCATCCAGATTCGCGCTGACAAGGTTGCCAGTACGGCTATAAGCCGTGGCGGGGCAGCTTCCGTTGCAGACCTCGGCCCACTCGCAATCGCGGCATTCAGGAACCTCCAGCATGGATACCTTTCGACGTTCCTTCAATTCTTTTAAAACCGGATGGGTTTTCCATATCTGGGTAATAGGATCACAGCCTATTTTTCCTAATTCTATCTGCAGCATGTTACAGGGCGCAATGGTTCCATCGTGGTGAACTGCCAGTTTATTAAACGCACACCCACAGGCGGTAAGTGACCCCATTCTCCAGTGATTCGGTCGCCATCCCGTGGCCTTAGCCCGCTCCATATCACGGAATCGTATCAGGTTGACCTTCGGGCCGGCGGTTGCCTGAATCCGTCCCGGATACCGTTTCTCCAATTGTTCCAGCGCTAGCATGGCCTTGATCTTATCCGTAACGGTCAGCGTCATTTCCTCACGACGCGTGCAGCCGGCACCCAGTGCGATCGCCTCGTTGCAACTAAAACTCCCCAACCCCACATCCTCCAGCAACAGCCGGGCCGTGTTCTCGATATCGTTCACATTATGTTGGTTGACCGTCATCCGCACCGTCACGGGAAACCCCGCCTCCTTCAGCAGCCGAAGTCCGCGCACCGCCTTCTCGAAGCTGCCCGCGCCGCGCGAGGCGTCGTGTACCGCCGCGCAGGAACCGTCGATCGAGACCTGAATCGAGCTCAGGCGTTGACGTCGCTTGCCCCTGGCAAACTCATCGAGCGTCTTCTCCGTAATCAGGGTGCCGTTGCTCAAAATACTGTAGCGCATCCGGGCCTCGATCAACGCATCGATCAATTCCCAGAGATCGGGCCGGGTAAAAACCTCGCCTCCGCTCAGGGTCGCATTCCGTACCGCCAGACTTTTCAGCTCCTGTAGAAACGCCAGCCAGCGCTCCATTGGCAGGTCGTTGCGCCCTACCATTTCATCGGCATAGAAGCAATAATCACAATGCAGATTACACTTTCCCGTCAGCGACAGATCAAAATCGCGCGGCGCCTCACCTATGCACGTATAAGACTCCGCCGACAGCGGTTCAGGCAAAGACGTGTCCAGCGTTTCGGCAAACCCCTCGCTTCGCAACTCATCCGCGAACTCAGCCGTATCCGCCCGAATCCCGTCACTGACCTTCACCTCGCAGGCCTCAGCCAACCCGGCCGCCAGCCGCTCAATATCAGCCGTGCCATCCATCGCCTGCCAAAGGATCAGGCCGGTAGCATTGATGACCTTCTCCCGTCCTGTATCCGCATTGAACAGAATCCCATTCTCCCCCTCCGTGCAGCACGACACCGATTCATTCCTCTGCCAGAAAGTCCGGGCCATAGCGCTCCCCCCTATATCATTATTTAAACACATAACTCTCCAATCCCCCGGTTCACAACTCCATTCCCCCTTGAGCCTTGCTCCTTCCCCCCTGCTCCTTGCTCCCTGCTCCTTGCTCCTTGCTCCCTGCTCCTTGCTCCTTTAACCTTGCTCCTTGAACCTTGCTACCTCCATCATCCTCTCAATCTCATCAATACCAAACGGCTTCTCCAGGACAAAATCAAACTCCTCATCACCCGGCGTATCATCTACATCAGGATAGCGCATGGGAACAAAAACAGCATTGATTCCCATTTCATGCACTCTTTCTTTCAGTTGCGAAGCCGGAAAATCTATCAGGCACAGTTCGCTGATTACCATAGACACGTCCTTGCCTTCCTTGCCCAGAACCTCAAGCGCCTCATATCCGCAGGAAGCTTGAATAGCGGAACATCCATAAATTTCCAGCAGATTTTTGATAATCTCAACCGCTTTCGGATCATGATCAACAATCAATATCTTCTTATCGTAACTACTGCCGCCACCTGCCTGCGCGTCTTCAATAATCTTATTCCAATCCCGCATAACAATTTCACGCTGCCGCGAGTTGGCAGAATGCAGATCATTCTCACAGACCTGCTGATCGAGCATCATCACCCCCCGCAACAGACTTTTTACAGCTTCATCGTTTCCGCGCCGCGCATAGAATTCCATATTCCTGACCACATTCAGAAGCACATCCGGCGCAATACTGCAGTTGCTATTCTTTAAAAGATTTATCTTGGGTATGTATGTTTGCTCAAGCTCTTCGCCGTATGTAACCAGTTCCTCATGAAGTTTTTCGCCCGGCCTCAGATCCGTAATTTTAATGTCAATATCCTCCCCGATCTTCAGGCCCGAAAGACTTATCATGTTTTCAGCCAGATCCATAATTTTGACCGGTGTGCCCATATCCAGAACAAACAGCCTGTCATCAACCGACATAGCCCCGCACTGCAGAACAAGGGATACCGCTTCCGGGATTGTCATAAAATACCTGGTCATCTGCGGATGAGTAACTGTAACCGGCCCCCCTGCCTCAATCTGCTTGCGGAACACTGGTATAACGCTTCCATTCGACCCCAGCACGTTCCCGAACCGCACGGCAGAAAAACTGGTCTTCCCGCCGCTCATTGAGTTTACAAGCAGCTCGCAAAGGCGCTTTGTAGCGCCCATAACATTACCCGGCCTCACCGCCTTATCAGTTGAAATCAGGACGAACCTCTCCACTTCGTGGCGTATTGAAGCCAAGCCCAGAACCCTTGTTCCCTTTACGTTATTCAATATTGCCTGACATGGAAAAGACTCCATCAGCGGTACATGCTTGTAAGCAGCCGCGTGATATACTCTCTGCGGCCTGTATTCACTGAACAGGTTATCGATAGCGTTAGCATCCTTGACATCAGCTATAACCGGCGTAACAGTAAGATCCAGACAGTCTCTCCGCAATTCATGCATAATCTCAAAAAGCGGCGTCTCCGCGTTATCAACAAGAATAATATTCGCCGGCATGTACATTGTAACCTGACGCGCTATCTCCGAGCCGATCGAACCTGCGGCGCCTGTAATCAAGACCACCTTCCCCTTGATATCATTCTCCACTTCATTTAAATCGAATTTCACCGGCGGCCTGCACAAAAGGTCTTCAACCTTAACCTCACGTATTGCCTGGACACATATTTCCCCCGTAATAAGATCAGACATTGCAGGAAGAATCCTGAGCCGCACATCCAGCGTGGAACACGAATCAACAATATTCTGTATCACCTTCCTGCCGACAGACGGCATGGCAATAAGCACTTCATCAATTTCTTCCTCCTTGATCAGATGCGGGGTCTCTGCAAGCTTGCCCAGAACAGGTATCCCGTGTATTTCCATCCCCTCTTTCGCCGGATCATCATCCACAAACCCGACAATCTCATGGGCCAGCGACCTATTGGCATTCAATTCGCGAACCGCCATATCACCCGCATCACCGGCCCCTATTATAAGCGTTCTTGCCGAATGACCCGGCGCCGGAAGATCCTTTTTCTGCCGCATTTCCCTCCAGAGCCTGAGCGACATCTTCATCCCGCCGAAAAGCACAATCGTCGTAAGCCAGTCAAGGACAAACACGCTTCTGGGAAAACCTTCAGTATGGAAAGCAAAAACTATGACAGCAACAAACAGCAGATTGCTCACGGATGTTGCCTTAATAAGGCGCACAAGATCAGTTATCCCTGAATAACGCAAAAGCCCGTGATGCAGGTGAAAATAGTGGAAAATCACCAGTTTACAGATCACCATCGCAAAAAGCGTCTGACCCATCATGCTGAAATAACGCGAAGGGATAACTCCGTCAAAACGTATTGCAAAAGCCAGGAAATAAGCAACCGTCAAGACAATTGCATGAATAAAAAGAGCTATTCCCCTTCTATTGATTATCACAAAATGCTTAAGGTTCTCGCGAAACCCGGAATGCTTGAATTCAACCATCACATTCTCCCAACTACCTTTATCCAGCAAGACGCCCCATTTGCCATGTATTACAACAACGACTTAACAATAGTTGATATTTTCTCAATATCATCATCACAAAGCCCTGCCCCGCTTGGCAAACACAACCCCTTTGCAAAAAGCTCCTCGCTGACACTCCCGCCATAGACCGGCGCGTTCATCCTGATATAGACAGGCTGCATATGCATAGGCTTCCACAGTGGCCGGCTTTCAATATTTTCAGATTCAAGCGCCGTTCTTATCTTCTCTCGGTCAGTCTTTGTTGATGCGGGTTCAATAATAACCGTAGTCAGCCAGTAATTCGAATAAAAATCAGGCCCCGGCTCATTTAAAAAACTCACACCATCCAAATCAGCCAGCAACTCCTTGTAGCGCCGGTTCACATTTCGGCAACGGTCAACAAACTCATCCAGATATTCAAGCTGCCCGCGTCCAATGGCGGCAACAACATTGCTCATCCGATAGTTATACCCGATATGCGAATGCTCATAATGAGGAGCCTTGTCCCTCGCCTGAGTTGCAAGGAACCTTGCGTTCTCAATATACTCTTTCTTACTCGAAACAAGCGCCCCGCCGCCCGATGTCGTAATAATCTTATTCCCATTAAACGAAAACACCCCCATATCCCCAAACGTCCCCACCGCCAACCGCTCACCGCCAACTCCCCCCCGCTCCCTGTACCCCGCCCCTTGCTCCTTTAACCTTGCCCCCTGCTCCCTGCTCCTTGCCCCTTCCCCCTTGTACCCTTCTCCTTACTCCCTCCCCCTTCCCCCCCTCTCCCTCCCCCTTGCGCCCTCCCCCTCTTCCCCTGCACCCTCCCCCTTGACCCCTCCCTCCTGCCCCCTCCTCCCTCCCCCCTCC
>CAYYVQ010000002.1:0-119301 GCA_964475205.1 uncultured Victivallales bacterium
ATGCGGCAGTCAACATAAGAGTCTATCATAAAGAATTTTTTTGTCATTTCTAAGCTGCCTATGCGGCAGTCAACGGGTCAGCCTGCATACCTTCCGTGACTGCATATTTCTAAGCTGCCTATGCGGCAGTCAACTCAATCAATATGGACTAGCTTCCGTGAGATTAATTTCTAAGCTGCCTATGCGGCAGTCAACGGACTGCTCAAGAGCTTCCAGCCAATGTTTGATTTCTAAGCTGCCTATGCGGCAGTCAACTGAGCAATTCATATTGCATGGGTCCATTTACAGTTTCTAAGCTGCCTATGCGGCAGTCAACAGAAGTCCAAGAGTTACAAGTGATTGAACCATTGACACTTTCAGGGAATGGAAGGACTACACCCTTTTTCCAGTCTAGAAATTAAATTATTCTAATTCAAGGACTTACAAAAGGGGCGCAGAAAAGGGTCAGAACCATGGTACCGTCGCCCTAGGGCTCAAGCCATAGGAACTGAACTCACCTCTGACCGGTGTATCTTGTATTGGCATGTGCGCTATGAAAAGCCGGAAATTCCGCCCCGTGCTACTGCTGCGCAATGTTAAATATGGAAGTTTCAACCGCTCCCCAACGGTATCAGGTATTGCGTCGCAAGCTTCATCGTAACTGACACCTTTTCGTCGCATCATTCGGCGACGCAAACGATCCGGATTACTCTTCGCTTGCACACGCCTTACATTTCTATAACGGTGTTTTTCCGGCACCTTACGCACGTCCCCCACCTTCATATAGTCCATCATCCTTTTTAGCCATCTAGACGCCTTCAGATCATTGAGCGCGTCTTCAAAACCATGCATACGCATTCTTGATCCCAAGGCATCGCAGCCGGAATCGATATCTGGGAAACTCATGCCAATATGCTTCTCGTCTCGATCCGCCAAATACAAATGTACGTTCTGAAACAATTCCGACATTATTACCGATGCTACAAGTTCAGGATTTGGCAGAAGCTGTAATTCAACATAGTAGTCCATCAATCACTCCTTGTCAGCTTGGCCAAATACGCCTCCACGCACGAAAACGGCCATAACATAATGTTGCTGCTCTATGGGCGGCTCTTTATCTTTTAGCACCCAGGAATCCAAAAGGTTATAGAAGTCCTTTTTGTCATTTGGTTGTCTGTAGGCTGTTCCTTGCGATGTAACTGACCCATAGGGTTCAACTGCTATCGGTCCCAGTCCCTCACTTCCGGGATACCAAGTATCTATAGTACGAAGAGCATTCCCTATTTTCTGAGAATGCATTCCGGCAGCACCCTCAACAACGTACAGGGTTTTGCTCTTCTTTGACTTGCTGTTGTTCTTGTCTAGAATCAGTTCCTGCGACGGAAAGACTTCTTGACCCTTGCCTACCCGAACATATGCCACGACTTCAAGGAGCGTGTATTCGTTGCCTGCCAGCCCATTTCTGATACAACTTGCCAATTCATCCAGTTGCGGATCTGTCGCTCCGAATTCACGCAAGCTGAAATCCCTGGAATTAAATGTCCAGTTCTGGGCTGGCTGCCCCTTCTTGATATTGCTAACCTGAACTTCTATATCGTCGGCAACCATCCGGTTGCGCCACAGAAAACGCCCATTGGCTATATTTTCCGCATAACAAGATGCTAACTCGTTAAAGCCATGTTTTTCAGAATACTTCGTAACCACCTCTCGCAATTTCTCCTCATACGCTTTATCATTGCATGCACACGGTTTACCGACCTCGCCAAGCACTCGAACCGTAAAACTCACCCGCAAAGTATCACTTTCGGCAGGCAGAGATGCAACATCAACAGTCTGTAAGTTTGGCGACTGTATCTGTGCGTCCAGCTTTGCGGGATCCTGATCTTTTGCCTTCAGCCTGTTCGATATTGTACCTCTAATGGATTTTTCTCTGACGCGAACACTCGGCCAATTTGCGCCTTGTTTTCTGTCTTCCCAGAATCCTGAGGAAAACACCGCGTCAGATGGATCAAGTTTCCGTTCGAACGCCAATACTGATGCAGTTTTGAGTTTTGTGTCTGTCATCTTTCTACCTCCTGTTTTGGGTTTCTATTCTATGTTTTACCTTATAGAGTCCGGCATCTTCGTCGAACTCATGATACCACAACATTTCATACGGATGTTCTATGCGATGGGGACTTATCCATTCCCCGACAGAGCATACACTTTCGACAAACCTAAACGGTTTCGTCGCATCACGCTCGTTGCAGACTTTGCCTGCAGAATACAACGGAGAAATTCCTGCATATCCAACCGGCAGAGGAACCAACCATCCCGGAGCCCTGCGATGCACCTGCCATTCAACATCACCATTTTCGCCTTCTACCGGGTCAACATGCAAAGCTACCAAGTCCAGCAATGCATCCAGTTGATCCGCAGCGGGATTCTCTTGAAGCATTTCCTTCCAATGTTCTAAGAGTATGTTTTGACGATTCAGAAGCGCAAAGCCTGGCAATAAAGACCGTCGAATACCTCGGAAGATTTGCCGGTCATTTTCATCATTCGTGCTTAGCTCGTAGAACATTGGTCGTCTCCATCGTTTCCGTCTCGAAAGAATGCTTCCCCCGGCAAGACGCATTCTCTCAACCATGGCATCAACTTCGTCTATAAAGACAGCCCTTTCGTCTTCGTCAAGATAACCGTGTACGCCAACAAGCAGACTGACGTCCAAGTGCGCACGCCCCTCCTGAACAATACCGGGTGTTTTGACTTTCCCGTCTTTTTTCTGGAATTTAGTTCCCGGCGGCGGCGCCAAGGGGTTCCGCGTCAGACAAAAGTTATGGTTCCATCCATCAGCATTGTCCACAAGAGGGGTGAAACGATGACAAACTATACCGACCCCATCAAGACACACCTCATCATGCTGAAGCCGTCGCTGCAGAGCATGCACAAAGCCCGTAAATGCTGTGGCCGCAGGAAACCCCCAAGTGAACGGACCACTTATTGCATTTGCGTTCTGCACGTTCAGGTGAGGTAGCAAAATTAAACCATCAAGACTCTCATTCATATCCAAACTCCTCCTCAAATAGTTGGATCTGTTGTTCAAAAACCTTTTTCCACTCCCGAAACTCAGCATCACCCAACGGCAAATTTGAATAACTCTTACTCTGGTACCTGATCTGCCGATTCAGCCAATTGGCAAACCGTCGAGACACTTCGGAACGCCACTTACCTTCCGCACGTTCTTGTGCAAAAGTTTCATCGGCCTCAGCTCGATCAGGGTCAAGCCAAAGGCATTCGTAACGATTCAGTGTGCATTTCTCATTCACGCTCCACGCTCTTTGCAATTGTGTCATTTCCGCTCTTACCTGCAGAACAGCGTCAACAATCAGGTTGACCATTTCTGCCCTTTTCCTCCGAATTTCAACATTGTTGTATTCTGTTGTCGCAAGAAAATGGGCGAGAGATTGTATAAGCTGGCGCACATCTCTGCGGCGCATCAGCCACGCACCAAAAACGGTTTTCGTGTTTACCGGGGGTCGCACAACAGCACCCCATGTTGGGGGAAATGACGGCAAAAGGATGTTCCTTCCACTTCTTTTTGCGTTCAGGTGGCTGATATTCTGTGCATTATCGCCCCCAATTTCCTGTATAACAATGTCTGGATACTCCACGTATCCGATTTCAGATTTTACACCGTTCTTTTTTGCCTCGCGCGCTTTCTTCGCCGGCTCGGAAAAACGATGACGCTCAATCCTTTCCTTAACAACCTGTACCAAACTGCTGGGAAAGACTGGAGAGATCAGGTGGTAACTGTCTTCTCCTGCAACAGGAAAAAAGACTTGCTTTGCCAGCGTGTGAGCCGCCATTTGCCGATCGCCTTTGGCGACAGACGCTAAACGCTCCACCCATTGTTCCGCTTTGCGCCGGTCATCACTCAGAGCCTGTATAAGGGCCTCATCTCTGGCCTCAACCAAATCCATTATCTTCATCCCGTCATTCTCCAGCATCAGCAAACTGGCCAACCCCAAATTTGCAGAAGTGTTACTTACCCAATCCTCAGGGATATGTGCGCCTAACACATGTGTACCTACATATGAATCTCGGCCTGCAGGCCCACCGTCAAAGAAAATACCATCAGCCCCCGAAATGCTGGAATGCGTAAACTTGGGAGCGTGCGTTACAATGAACACTTTGTCACATAAAAGTGATGTTTTCTCCAACCACGGTTCCCTGATTTCTTTTTTAAAAATCTCGGCCCGTTTTCTTTTCAATTCCCTTTGTCTTTCAACAGGCAAATCTTCGCTTTGTAGTTCTTTGTCCAATTTCTTGATTGTTTTCTGCGCATTGCCATTTTTGCCCTTCATCTTCTCCCACACTAACCCATCGATAGCATCGCGCAGTTTCTTGACCATTGAATTATCAACTTGTTGTCTTAGCATATATTCCCCTTATCCAAGTGTTATCTGATTCACTTTTAATATTCTTTCCAGAACCCCAACGTCTCGTTATGAGACCAACCATGTTCTTCGCCGTACTTCGGCAATTCCACCGTGCCAAACCGCTGTGCACAAATTTCGGGGTCCGTACCCATCATAACAGCAAGATCTTCCAACTGTCTGATATAGTCCATCTCTCCCCATGCGTACACATTCTGGCCGAACTCGACATCAACGCCATGAATCAAAGAATCGCCGATTTCTGTTTCTGTCCCGTCCACCTCGATGCGAACAAATGTGATTTTCTCCTCCTCCGCACTGTAACGTAACGCAACTGGTATGCGGCCATAGATGTCTTTACGGAAAGGATACGCACGTTGAAGCTCTCCGCTAAGCCAAGCCTGAGTGGACCACCAGCTATCTACTGAAGCAGCCCGTCTCATCGCTGTAGAGTCACCCACCATAACAGCCCGTAGATGGTCATGTTCCAAGGCACATAGATTATCACCCGGGGCTTCCGAACCTGTTTCCAGAATACGCGGTATGGCCGTGATCTTACTGTATTGGTCCTTCCGCAAGAGATCCGAAAGTGTGTGGCTATTCAACGCAAACTCCTTAGTCTCGAAACCCGGGCGACAGAATGCAGGTTCCGCCATACCCTTTTTCAACGACTTTACGTTCTGATCCAGAAGATACATATTCGGAACTTCAACCGCTTCCGACCTGTGCCGCCGAACACGTCCGGCTACCTGTATCATTGAACGCATCGACGATGGCTCCACTATTGCCCAGTCGTAGTCATGGTCTCGCCCGACCTCTGCAACCGGCGTTGCTAAGACAAGAAATATGTGATCTCTTCCCGGTTTGCAGGTAAAAGCCCGGCGTACAGCCGAATCCTTGAAAACCGAATTTGGATTCTCCCTGTTTAGGACGCTATCCAACCGCTTTTCAATTGCAGAACGAACGAATAGGGGATGCTGGGAATGATAGCAACAGATATGCAGGCATACACCGTCGCCCACGTCAAGCGCTGCCAATGCATGAGTCAGTTGCACCAATGGAGAAATATTAGCCATTCGCAAGAGGCCAAAGCTAAGCCGACTGGACGTTTCGGAATCAACAACATTGTGCATCGCATGCAATTCTTTGCTAAATCGCAACACATCCTCCGCGAGTCTTAGACACAAATCCTTGGCTTCTCCCTGATTACCACGTATTGCTACAATACGGCCACGGCGCCTTGCATCGCAATGCTTCAGTTGCTCGACTCGTTTTGAAACCCATTGGCGATGCTGCTGCATAAACTTAGTCCCCTTTTCATGGGTCCCTTCCTCACAAGTGTACTCGTCAAACCACGCACAGCAAATAGGAGATAAGCGATCCGGCATTTCGTGGTTTTTTCGATATGAATCCCGACCAGCTCGATAGGCATTGAACAAACCTTCCACAATAGCAGGCGGCAACGTGGCAGAAGAAAGCAAAACTCTAGCGCCTAAACATCCCGCCAAATGGACCAATCTGCTCAACGCATAGAGATCTTCAATGCCAAAGTCGTCTGGCTCGTCGAGAATCAGATCCGAACTCATGAGACGCATCATTGGCGCAATTTGGTGCCCGCCTGCCAGAGACTCCGTCGCTGGCATCAGATGATCAATCGTGCACACCAAGACGGGTGCGTTTAGTAAAGACAAAGCACCCCTACGATTCTCGACCCAAGAACGGATACGGTTGTCGGTAATTTCCCCTTCGTAGTGCACGTAGCTTGATCCGTCCATCAAATCTGCTGCCGATTCGGACCCGAAAATCGGCGTTTGCTGCGACTCATCGTCTTGCCCAAGCCCTACACCGGAACCATACAGATCGCGCCATGCACCCCCGCCAACCAATACAGCCAGATCATCAGGCCCAAGACTCATCAGATGCCTATAGACATCCCCTGTTTGCAAGGTCAATGTCCGCAAACCCAGTGCGATTGAAAACCGTGTACCCAGCACCGGGTTTGAAAGACCATACATTATCCTTCCGTTGCCTAATGTCTTGCCGCAACCAGTACTCGCCATATTCACGCCAAAGAAGCCCTGCTTTGCGCTCCTATCACGTAGTCCACAAGCTAAATCAAATGCCTGATCCTGCCAACGAAACAGCCTATCTTTCGACCGTTTCTTAAAGCCCGTGTGGCGTGCTAAGCGGGGCAGCTCGTGCGGCAGCCGTGGTAAGGAATGCACAATACGCGCAGCACATTTTTCGACACCTATCAGGTGTTCATCCAGTGCCTGATTCAACACTCCCTCCCCATCTGTTTTTCGGCGGGTATTTGCGTACACAACTGGATTCGCATCTCCCTTTTCGCGTCGGCCCACGTCGGAAAGACTAGAATAGTAATGATCCGCAAGAGTTAACGACAACCTTGATAGATGCATTACGTAACTATCCCCTACGCATGCGAGATCCATACAAGCCAAATTCTGTAACATACGCCTGGCGACCTTCTGTGCTCGCACACACCATGCAACACTTTCAAATGGCAGGGGATGCGCAAATTGCCAACAGTTTCGGGGATCAACGCTTGCGTTGTCTTTACCGTTCCTGAAATTGCTAATCTGGGACGGACGCGTTGCATACCAGTCGGCCGGGATACCGCTGGGTAACTTCGCCAGCCCCTTGGGATTAGGCGCACCCCTCCTTTGCTTGCTGTAAGGGAGCCTGTGGTGACTTACAATGAGCCACCCGACAGCCTGCGCCAAGGGAGGCAGTCCTTTAAAAGGACCGCGCAGTTTTCTGTCCCCTCCGTCTTTGTGCACCTCTGACAACAGATATTTCTTTGTTTCTGGACGAATCCCAGCCAAACGTTCAAGCCACGCTGTGTCATCGTCCTGCTCCACAAAGGCCTCAAAAATACGTAGCGATACCCATTCATGCCGAAAAGCATCCCCTCCCTTTCGGTTGTGTTTAAGCTTTTTCTGGAACGCATCGTTCGCCTTCCCCACATCATGAAAAAGCGCAGCAAGTGCCGATAGTAAGCGAATTGTTTCCAGACTTTTCCAATCATTCTCGTCATCACGCCGCAAAACATCCCGACGACTGGTATCCGTCGGAACTGTCCCGTTTTGGTTGAAACGTGAAGCGTTCCCAACTAACCAGAGTAGCTCACTATGGTTTCGTCCGCGTATCCAGTGGCATGCAACGGCGGTGTTCTTCCTTGCGGTTTTCCGCAATAGCGATTTGAGCGTTCGTAGGCCTTCTGCCGTAATGTGTGTCTGCCAAGTACGTGACCCTTTTCTCTCCGCAAATTGATCAACAATTTGGCGTGTTCGCTTTAACGCATTCTTGCTGCATTCTGATACGAGCAGAATGTTCATTGTGCGTCCCCAACTGTGTGTGCAAGTTCCTTGACGGTATCGATCATCACATCAAGGCACTGCTCCTGCAATAGGACAGAGATACATGCCTGTCTGTAACTGTTCTCCTCATCACCACGCATCGCGCTGACAAAGGCTTGAGGCAAAATGACGGCATCCTTGATAATATCTGCTACGTCAAAAACCAGCCCGCCTCGCCTTGTTTTCCCGTGCAAAACAGCCAGTCCGTGCGGCAACCCCAAAACCCATGTTGCTGTAGCAGCGAGACCATATGCGAGATAGTTCCCATGGTCCAGGAAGCTGTTTGCGGGATCTGTTCCGCTTCCCTGTTTGGCTCGCCGAAACAAACCATACCCAACAGCATCTGCAGCCAGGCTGAAAAGCCGTTTTGTCAGGTTTGCTTCAGAAGTCAAAAGTACGGTGGTGTCGGTTGCCTGCTCAATGGCTCCGGAAGCAGTTTCCAACGCCATCTCTAAATCATCAGTCGCAACAGCAAAACCTTGATCTGTCAGTCGCCTGTTCTCAAGCCATTTAGCCCTGATTTGCTGTATACGTTTGTGCTGCAGTATCTTGGCTGCACGCAAACGTTCTTGATTGTCAAACCAGAAGCTAACCCAGGATTGGAGATATTCGGTAGGGCGATATTCGCTCTGGGGCTGCATCCATGCGATATCAGTATTACATTCGGTTCCGCTCAGCAGGGGGCTTCCGCCGCCACCGCAAAACCCGATCATCACTCCGGCTTTAGATAATTCACGGACAGCCGCCTGGGTGATGGAAGTACCCGTACCCAGCAAAACTACCGTAGTATTCGCAATTGGAATATTCCAGTAAGATGTCTTTCGCCCTTCCTCTGTGACGTATTCAACTCTTCCGCCCTTCACAAGAACCCGACAATGTTCAATGTAGTAAATATTGGCGCGCTTCGAGTGCAACACAGTTTTTAGATTTGACGGAGTAAGATCACTCATTCATATCTAACCTTTCCTCTTCACATACAGGAAAACTTCCTGGGTGACAACAGCAATATCATTCAACCGGCATACTCGAATGGTGTGTCCTGTGCCACCGGCTTCAGGATCGTCAGGATCAACGTAGAAAAGACCAATGTCGGCGGGGGCCAAATCTATTTCGGTTGATCCAGCAACTTTGAGCGTGTCACGCAAAAGAAATCTTCCCTTTCCTGCCAGGAAGCGGTTGTTGAGCCTGCCGCATGCGGCATCAACAAGACGGCGCACCCTGGGAGAAGCTTCAGCGCTGATATCACTCAAGCGTTCAAGTTCATCCTGAGACAGATCCTCCAGGCAATAACACGCTGCCCCAAAATGACGACGAGAACGCGCCATACCGGCAGTTGGAAGAACATACTGCATACGCGACGGATCCGCGGCAGTTATACCGCGGGCAAATGCGGTGTCACTGCCTTCAGCGTTTCCGCTGCGAAATAATACCTTCGGCAACTTCTCCGCAAGCCACTTCCCGCATTCAAACAATCTGCCTGCATCCGCAGAGGGAATATTCCGCCTGCCCTCAGTAAGCAACACAGCCGTATCCTTCTGTGACAATTCCGCGAAGAAAGCCGAAGCTGCATCAGACTTTTTCTTCAACTCAAACATCCGGTCTTCCCTTCCAGTTGTGTTGCCTTTAATTGCACTTTTTCAACCACTAAATTCACGAAATTACACGAAAGTAATTCCGGTCTTAATATCTTAATTTTTCGTGTCCTTTAGCGCCTTTCGTGGTTGTCTTATTCTTTTTTTCCGGTCTCAAAATCACAGTGTTTCTTCAGCAACTCCTCACACTTTCCGTGCTCCTCGCTGTATTCCCTGTTATTCCCGGCGCAAACCAGAAGATCGCCAAGCCTGCCGTTCGGAGAAAGAATCCGGCGCGATGAATCCGGCTCGCCATAATTTGTGTCGGCATAGTGCCGGTGAATCTTCAGCTTGAAATCAGCGGCAAGCTCAGGCTCTATTAAGTCCAACTCCTCAAGCCTTATCACAAAGGATTCAGCGGATACGCCAAACCTGTGCTTTATACGCAACACCAGATCATACGACCACTGATCACGATCAATGCCAAGTTGACCCACTGTCGTCCTTACGCTCATGGCTGGCATAAGAAACAGAGCGGCAAATTTCCGCGCGGAACGCTCGACCTCTTTGCTGCGCGATGCCATGCCATACTCCTGCTCCATTCGATGCATGCCATAATGCGTATAAAGATAGACACGACCCAATTCGTAGATAAGCCTGAAAAGCTGCCTTTCAACATTCATCCCCGAGCGAATAAAGAAAAAGGCGTTGCCGTTCTCATTATCATAATAAGACCAACTCTCAACCCGTTCCAAAAATGAACAGAAAACAACCCTGAGCCCCGCATTCTCGAAAAGCTCAAGATAGTCAAAGACCACAGCCTGCCCTACCCCCAGCACCTGCCGTACCTGGGCGGCGAGCTGCTCAAAACCGGGTTCCTGGCAGAAAAAAGGAAGATCAAGAGGAATCATCGCCTGCTTGTGCGCACCACAGATGTCCTCAAGCGCAAGATAGGCGTCCATAATACGGCCGCACATAACACGGTCATCTTCAGCCATTGCGTCTTCTTCGCATGACATCCTGGTGCTCACAGGTCCGACATACCGACGCGCCGGTCGGCCCTCCCTTACAGCATCAGTCCGATGACTCTCCTGAATAGAATCATAGCCGGGTTCGTCAAAGAAAGCGTCGACGGGCACGTTAAGCACCTTTGCTAAAGCAAAGAGAACCCTGCCGGACGGAATGTTGCGCCCCTTCTCAATACCACTCATCGGCCCCGGCTGTATGCCTACACGATGAGCAAGCTCAAATTGTTTCATGTGCTTGGCCCGGCGGATGCGCCTTATGTTCGACCCGACAACAACCGGATCAGCCTGTGGAGTGTTATCACTTGTCTTCATCTTGATCTTAAGATGACATCCATCTATAGCCACAGTCAAGCGTTTTCTTTATTTTTTTATTAATTTTCAAGCCGCTGATCCTTTTCCACTTATAAAATGCAGGAAACTCAGCGCGTGATCGGACAAACCGGTTTTGGCCTGCTATGGCTGTGCTATGGAACGTTTACGCCGGGAAGACTGGAGAAGTGATCATCCTGGGTCCACAGTGGCGCCCCATGTGCACGCGCGGTTGCATAAATCAAGCTGTCGGCCATCGGCAGCTTGTGCTTCAGGCTGATCATAGCAGCGCTGAGAGCTACATCCTCGGTAATGTCAATAACAGAGCCCTGCTTCATCTGGGCAACAGCCTGGAGCGCGCGTGCTTCATCGGCTACAAGATTGACCTTCTTGAAGACCTCGTAAATACAGATAACCGGGACAATCAGATCATCCGTATTCTCGATCGGCGGCGTGAAATACGTGGCATTTTTCTCTCCAAAAAAATACTCAATCCAGCCGGACGTATCCACCAGATTCATGCGCGATCCTCTTCATCACGAGTAAACGTTGCGTCTAGCCCACTCAGAAATCCACGCATCTTTCGCATCGCATGGGTCCGGATAAGTTCGATTCGGCCATCAAAACTCAGGACTTGAAGTTTCTCCCCGGGCCTGATGTGCATTCTCTCTCTCACTTCCCTGGGAATAACCACTTGGTATTTCGGTGAAACAGTTACAGCAGTCATATCGATCTCCTTTTGGGGATACGTTTAACAGATCGATAAACTGGCGTCAAGAATTTCCTTTTTGCCCAAACATTGAACCAACCTTTTTCAAGACCAGCGTGAAACGGATATCCCCATTCATGCCCGAGCGAATAAAGAAAAAGGCGTTGCCACGTTGACTGCGGCCGAAGTGAAAGGACAGCAATCTTGACTTCCGAGGTTGGTTTGGCTACATATCACGATCGAAACAGAGAATACGAACAAGGATCCTGCCATATTATGACCAGGGAACAATCTGCGATAGTTAAGCCTGAGAGCTGGACGGAAGCGCTAGATCTGAATTCAATTTTCAGAGCACGATCCGGCATGACCGGCTCTATGGAAAAAAACCGGCGCCTTGAAGTGGAAATAGGTTGCGGCAAAGGGACTTTCCTGCTTTCACGGGCAAATGCGCATCGAGATACGGATTTTATTGCAATCGACAGGATGCTCAAGCGCCTCAGGCGGGCGGACAGCAAGGTTACAAGGCATGGCCTTGATAATGTTGCGCTACTTAGAATAGAGGCTGCATATGCGATTGAATATCTGATCCCGGATAATTCCGTCGATGCCTGCTTTGTACTGTTCCCGGACCCATGGCCGAAGAAGAGACATCATCGCAGAAGATTATTCCAGGAGAGCTTCCTGAACTCGCTGGCTAAAACACTCAAACCTGGAGGCAAAGTCCACATAGCAACTGATCATACGGATTACTTTCAATGGATCAGTGAGCTGTTTGCGGCATCCGATTTTTTTGAGGAAACAGAACCTTACAAACCTGCGCCGGAAGAAAAGACAAACTTCGAAATTATCTTCCTGCAGAAGGATAAACAGATTAACCGGTGTTCGTATAAACTGATTGATTCATAAGAAAAGACCAATAACCAACAATCCGCCTCATGCGCCTATGACCCTTCCCCTTCGAAGGATTTTTTTCAGAAATTTTCTGCGTGTTACGCCCCACTTCTTCTTGAAAAGCCGGCGCGGGTCTTCCAGTGTTTTGTCGTCAAACCGCGAAGTGGTGCTTCGGGAAAAATGATAGACGAGGCTTGTGCCCACGCCTATGAAATTCCTGCACCCGTGTTTGTGCATCCTCATTGCAAAATCCGGATCGCTTCCAAAACCGGGAAAATAGTCCTCGTCCAACCCTCCGACAGCGTCCCAGTCAGCCTTTCTGACAAGTGTAGGCGTCCACGTGCTGACAACATTGTACGGTCTCTTCAGTCCGCCATACTCGGATAGCAACCGTTCTTCTTCGAATTCCGATGGAGAGCGCCCATAATCCTGGTATCCAATGTAACATTCGGCGGCTTTCCCCGGCTCAATGGCTGTTCCCGAAAGCCATATTTTTTCCGCCAGATCCGCATACTGCCATAACGCCGAATCCCACTGTGGCAATGGATACATGTCGTCGTTCATGAAACATATCCAATTGTTTTGCGCCATTTCAGCCGCACGGTTAACTGCATTGCATACACCCGTGTTCTCTTTGCTGTATGCGTATCGGACATTCCGCTCTTCAGCCCAGCTTATACATTTGTCGTTATACTCATTAAAAAAAATGATGATCTCGTGGCGGTTGGCGCTGTTTCGAATGAGGCCCCTGTATGCCAGATCCAGGTAATCCATATTGTTCCATGTAGGAATCAGCACGGAAAATACCGGTGTTGCACCCGGCCTGCTATTTTGCGCTTTTTCCATCTCTGCCGTGCCTCTAATGTGATCCGTCATCTCTGTGTCTCACGAATTACGATTGAATAAATGAACTATTCAAGAGTCCGTAAAATCGCCGCTCCAGTCAATTATATTCACGCGCCGAGTCTGCCGCAGTTGATATCTGCCCGCCCTCCCTCTCGTCGGGAGCAGGCTGGGGCGCAGCAAGAAGAGCCGCGCAACCTGTTTTTTCTCTCTTGCATGAAGCATCAAAACGACTTACTTTTGACCCAGAATGAAAGCATTAAACTGCACAATAGCAGCGGCATATTTTCTGTTGGCTCAGCATGCCTTTTTGAGCCCGGCCCTCGCAGAGAGATGGTACGCATACGAAGAGTGCAAGCATCTGGACAAGCTTTACTTTGACGGCGACAGTTTTCATGTAAGAACAAAAAGCAACCACTATATTTTCAGACTGTATTTTGTAGATGCACCTGAACTTGAAAAGACTGTTCCCGAACGGGTAGCCGAACAGGCCGAATACTGGGACATCAGCGAAGAACAGGTTATTGAGCTGGCCAGGAAGGCCAAGGCTTTCACAAAGAAATTTCTTTCCAAAGGCTTCACCGTTCATTCCAGACGTGAAGACGCCAAGGGGCGAAGCCACAGGCCAAGATTTTTCGGTTTCGTTGAGGCCGACGGACAATATCTTTCCGAGGAGCTGGTCAAAAACGGCCTGGCCCGCGTCTACGGAGCATGGGCCAAACTGCCCGACGGAACGCGCGCCAGTAAATTCCGCGCGCGTCTGAAAATTATTGAAAGACAGGCAAAAAGGGAAAAACGCGGCGGATGGGGGATGCCCTCCGTGACGCAAAGTTCCCATGCGGCTGCCGGCATATCTAAGACAAACCTTGTGCTAAAATCAGCCCTTGATGTTTACAGCGCCAAGGGCCGGCGTCTATACCTTGGCGCCATACCAAGGGGACATGAAATAGAGGTGCTTGCCCCTGAAACCCGCCTTTATGTCCGGGTTCGTTTTGTATACAAGGGCAAGACAAACGAAGTTCTATGTTCACGCCGCGTGCTGAAAACTCATTATCCATATAGAAAGAAATAGCCTCCCCTTATCTTTTTTGAATAATATTCGCCAATGATAAAACCTTTCCAGAACCAGTTCGCAATAACCCTGCCTGATTGGCTCCAGTCCGATTTGCAGGCCGTGGAATCATACATTCCCGAACGCATTGAGCGAATGCGCTTTGTTATAGGCCTTTCCCGCAAGAACATGGAATTCAGCTCCGGCGGCCCATTTGCCGCGGCTGTTTTTGACAATACACATAACAGACTGATCAGTGCAGGGGTCAACGTCGTGGAGCCTTCCGCATGCTCTATAGCGCATGCGGAAGTCATGGCATTAACGCTTGCACAACAACGCGCAGGCACTCACAACCTTCGCAGCGTGGAAGGCATCCGGTTCGAACTGGTCACCAGCACAGAGCCTTGCGCCATGTGCTTTGGTGCGGTCCAGTGGTCCGGAGTGCAATCCCTTGTGTGCGGGGCTACTGCCGAAGACGCCAGAAACATCGGTTTCGACGAGGGCGCAAGACCCGCTGACTGGGCAGGAGAACTCCAGAACCGCGGCATTGAGGTTGTCATGGGAGTCTGTCGCCCGGAAGCCGCAGGCGTGTTGGCCGATTATGCTGAAAGGGGCGGGTCCATATACAATCCGGGCTGAATTGCGCCGACATTGTCCAGCCTGCACATCAAACGGTTTCTTTCAGTTCCTTCAACTCGTCCCTTAGAACGGCGGCTCGTTCATACTCGAGAGCTTTGGCAGCCTCCAGCATTTCTTTCTCAAGATCCTGTATGACTTGATGGACATCGTAGTCCTCGCCGGTTTCACGCACAATGTTCTCCTCGACTTTTCGAGCCTTGTCCATAGAAACGCCGGCCCAATCGCGCATTTCTTTACTGATGCCCACAGGGGTTATGTTGTGGGCCTTATTGTATTGCTTCTGCCTGCTGCGCCGGTATTCAGTCACATCAATCATCCGCTGCATTGAGTCGGTAATCCTGTCAGCGTAAAGAATGACTTTGCCGTTAACATGCCTTGCAGCGCGCCCTGCAACCTGTATCAACGAAGTTTCCGAACGAAGAAAGCCTTCTTTGTCGGCGTCAAGTATTGCAACCAGCGCCACCTCTGGGAGATCCAGTCCTTCTCTCAACAGGTTGATGCCGACCAGGCAATCGAATTCTTTCCTGCGCAGCCTGCCGAGGATCGCAACTCTTTCCAACGCGTCTATTTCGGAATGCAGATATTCAACCTTGAGACCAGCTTCTCGAAGATAAGCTGACAGGTCCTCGGCTGTCTTCTTGGTCAAAGTTGTAACAAGCGCTCTTTCATCCCGCAAGGCGTGGCTGCGCACCTCTTCCATGAGATCATCTATCTGTCCGCTCAAAGGTCTTACTTCAACTGGAGGATCGATCAGCCCTGTCGGCCGGATCACCTGTTCAACAGGTTCGGGCGATACCTTCCTTTCAAAAGGACCGGGAGTAGCAGTAGTAAAGACCACTTTTCCTGTTTTCCCCAGGAATTCATCAAAATTAAGGGGACGGTTATCCATGGCGGATGGAAGCCGGAAGCCATGATCCACAAGCACGCTTTTCCGGGCCTGATCGCCGTTGTACATGGCCCTGACCTGCGGAAGCGTCACATGAGATTCGTCGATGATGGTCAGGAATTCCGAATTAAAGTAATCCAGCAACGTTGCAGGGGGTTCCCCTTCCGCCCGACCTGAAAGATGGCGAGAGTAATTTTCTATACCTGAGCAGTAGCCGATCTCCTGGAGCATTTCAACATCATACATGGTCCGCGATTTCAACCGCTGAGCCTCAAGCAGTTTGCCTTCTCTTTCCAGCTCACGGAGTCTTACTTCCATCTCTGAGTTTATGCGCTCAACCGCCGGTTTAATCTTCGAATCCGGCATAACAAAATGCCGCGCCGGTGAAATAAGGGTTTCGTTCAGCCTGGCGACGGTTTTGCCGCTGACTGGATCGAACTGTCTTATTTCTTCCACCTCGTCCCCGAAAAAGTCTATCCGTATAGACTGTTGAGCATACGAAGGATACACATCTACAGAATCGCCCCTGACGCGGAAAGTCCCGGGTTCATGTTCGTAGTCGTTACGCGAGTACTGGATCTCGACAAGTTTTTCCAGCATTGAGTCGCGTTCCAGTTCTTCACCTTTTTTCACACGCACCAGCATTTCCTGGTAATCTTCAGGCGAACCCAGCCCGTAAATGCAGGAAACTGACGCAATGATTATCACATCGTTTCTGCATAAAAGTGAATTTGTTGCCGACAGCCGGAAGCGTTCAATCTCCTCGTTAATGGACGCGTCCTTTTCAATGAAAGTGTCTGTCTGCGGAATGTAAGCTTCGGGCTGATAATAATCGTAATAACTGATAAAATACTCGACCGCATTGTCCGGAAAAAAATACCGGAACTCTTCATAAAGCTGGGCCGCCAGCGTCTTGTTGTGGGAAATGATCAATGCGGGTCTGCCATATCCGGCAATCACATTGGCCATGGTAAAAGTCTTGCCCGAACCCGTGACTCCTTCAAGAATCTGGAACCTGCCCCCGCCCTGCAGGCCGGCCAGAAGCCGGGATATCGCCTTCGGCTGATCCCCCGTTGGCGAAAACGGAGCCTTCACTTCAAAACGGGCCTTCACTTCGATAACATCTTCTCCAGGCACTTCCTGGCATTATGCGCAATACTGTCAGGAACACTCACACGGTGGGAATCCGGCCATTTTGTCAGGAGGTCCGCAAGTTTGTCCTCGTCTGTCAACGCCATATCCGTGCAGGTTGAATTTGCCAGAGGTCTTACATCAACCCGGCCGCCCTGTATCGAGGCCAGTCTTTCCACAAGATGGCGCTCGGTTCCGACAAAAACAGTCGAACCATCGGGAAGAGACTCAACATACCTGATAATCTGTGCAGTTGACCCAAGCTCATCAGCCTGTGACGCAACGGTGTATGGAACCTCGGGATGAACAATTATACGGGCATCCGCATAATTCTCCCGTATAGCCCTTATGTACCTCAGGGTAAATGCGGTATGCACGTGGCAGAAGCCCCGCCAGATTATCATCGAAGCTTTTTCAACAGATTCCTGACTAAGACCGCCGCAAGTCTCGGCGGGGTCACAGTATGCGATCCGCTCTCTCTCCAGCCCGAGCTTAACAGCAGTATTGGTTCCAAGATGTTCGTCAGGAAGAAACAGGACCCGGTTGCCCCTTTTCAGTTCACGGCTGGTTATCTCCAGGGCGTTGCTTGATGTGCACGCGCTGCCGCCCCTGGCCCCGCAAAACGATTTCACAGGCGCTGAGCTGTTCACATACACAATCGGGGTCCACTGTCCAGCGCTCTCGGTAAGAAACGACCATACTGTTTTCAATTTATCCACATCCGCCATGTCAGCCATGGGACAGCCCGCATCAGGATCGGGCATATACACAGATTGACTGCTCGTAGTAAGCACATCCGCGGATTCTGCCATAAACCTGACGCCACAGAACACAATCCGTTCCGCGTCCCGCTGCTCAGAGGCAATCCTGGCAAGTTCAAGAGAATCCCCTACGCTGTCTGCATGTTTAAGAACAGATGAACGCTCATAATGATGCCCCAGGATCAGAAGTTTAGAACCCCATTTCTGTTTCTGTTGCGCTATCGTATTAGTCGTATTCACTAAGTATGTATCTCCAAGCAGGCTGAAAAGTTATTCTTTACTTTTATAACTATACACGAATTTATGCAAGCGTGGCAAATCCTGAACCCGCATTTCTCACGGGATTGACACTCACCCGCATATCTCACAAAATTCTTACTGCGAGCGCGGATAGCACCCCCACAGGAGCGCTCTCCACGCTCTTCCGCCAGATGGCGGACAGGCTGCTACGAAATTCCGTGTAATACTTTCTGAAGCCACAGCTCAGGGGGCCCCTTATTGCTTTTTTCCATTCGGACAGCTAAATTTAATGTCGATGATAACAGACGCGCAATGCCTTCAACCGGATTGCTTCAGCACAATAAACATAACTGCTGGAGCGATGCGAAAAAGAACAGGCAAAATCAACAGCAACATGACTTTGCTCGCTTTCAAGTTGAAAGCAATGCGCTCTTCAGGTTTCTTACAAAAATAGCAACAATAAAGATAAGGAGCACAATACGATGGATATACCCCTTGAAATTTCTTTTCGCGACGTCGAAAGAACCCCGCAGATTGAACAGTTGATTCACAAAAGGGCGGCCGACCTTGAGCGCAAATGCAAAGCTCTCAAAAGCTGCCGCATAGCGGTTGAACAACCCCAGAAACACCAGCGTACGGGAAATCCGTATAGAATAAGGCTGGATATGCATGTTCCGCCTGGCCACGAGCTGGTTGTAAAAAACAAACCCAGGCAGAAGCCGCAACACGAAAGTCTTCACGCAGTGATTACCGATACTTTCGATTCAGCCGAACGTGTTCTTAAAAAAACTCTCGACAAGATGAGCGGCGAAACAAAGAGACATCCAGACCAGGAAGCAACGGCTTTTGTTGACCGTGTGTTTCGTGACAAAGGTTACGGTTTTATAAGATCAATTGACGGCACGGAGCGTTACTTTCACCAGAACAGTGTTCTTAACAATGATTTTGAACGTCTCGAGCCCGGAACAGGTGTCACTTTTGTCCCTGAGGAAGGTGAAAAAGGCCCACAGGTCAGCTCAATGAAAATAGTCAATAAGCCCGGCTAACCCATTGTGTGTTCTTAGGGTCAGACCTTTACTTTATACTTTATATAGTAAAGCTGACCCTAAAGAGCTTCAGACGCCAATGGCTTGGGGACTGTGAGATATGCGGGTCAGGATGTGCCAATGTTGAACTCAACTCGAACCATGCCTGAAACCCCGAAAATACAGGCCGGAACACACGTTCCGCTCTTCAAAAGTGGTAGCGGGGCTTGGATTTGAACCAAGGACCTTCAGGTTATGAGCCTGACGAGCTACCAAGCTGCTCCACCCCGCATCAATGTTGAGAATTAATATACGACATGTCTTCGCCGTAATCAAGACAAAATTTACATATCGCTCAAACAGGCTCTGGCGTACCCGGCAGGAGTCGAACCTGCAACCTCCTGATCCGTAGTCAGGTGCTCTATCCAATTGAGCTACGGGTACACATTGAAACCGAAACAGGGCTGTAAGATACATTATCCAGCGCCGTTTTCAAGCATCTATTATCACAGAATTTCCGCAACCCTTCAAGGGCGCCACAGAAAGCCCTTGTCCGCAATTTTTCCCCTGACGAAAACCACTCCTTCAGATTGAAGCATTTTCTTCTTATCCATCAGAGCTTTGCCTTTAATCCGCCCTCTGAATCCGCCAAGACTCAGGTCTGAGGCTATTACACGGTGACACGGAACCTGCGGCGAAAAAGGGTTTTCTTTCAAAGCCTGGCCAACGGCCCGCGCAGAACCACAGCCGACAATGGAGCCAATCCGGGTGTATGTGGCCACTTTCCCCCTTGGAACCAGCTTTACTGCTTCATAAACGCGCGTTTGAAACTCCGTCATCTTGCTTTCCATGGGCTTCGTCCTCTGCAATCGAATAGAACCGCGTGGTCGGGTATGCCAGCGATATGTCGTTGTGCTTCGCAAAAGCAGACAGAACCGCTTCCCACACGCTCTGTTCAGAGCCCCGGCGTTCCCGCGGTTTCACTATATATCGCATAGTCAGCAGAACTCCGCTTTCTTTAACCGTGGTATATACTATTGGCGTCAGGTGCTCAAAGTAGATCAGGTACCTCATTGCCGCGCGTCTTATCTGCTTCTGCGCCCCCTTGGAGAGGTGTCCGGCTTTCTCGTTTACAATATCGACCAGAATCTGCTTAGCTTTCTCCCAGTTGCTTTCAAAGGTTATCAGCACAGGAATCTCATGCCATATGTATTCAAAACCGGTCTCGTAGTTGCATATCGGCTCACGCAAAACTTTGCTGTTGGGGACGTGAACAATGCGTCCGGTGCTCTGGTCGCTCGCAACCCAGTTTCCGATTTCTATCACGCTGAACTGCAGCATCCGCGTGTCAATAACATCCCCGGTAACCGTGCCGATCTGGATCCGGTCGCCAACCTTGAAGGGACGCCGCCACATGATGAAACCCCATCCCGCCAGATTGGCAATTGTATCATGCATCGCCACCGCGAGACCGGCGCTGACAAGTCCCAGGAATTGTGCTATCGAACCGAAACCCTTGATCCATATTCTGCCCACAAGAAGCACAGCAACAATTGCATAAAAATATCCTATTACACGGCGCAGATGGTATAACCTGGCAGAATCGTCAACACGTTTCTTTACAATAGACATTGTCACTACTCGAAGCGCCCAGAAGACAACAATGATCAACGCTGTTATAACAAGCTTAATTGTCACCGGCTCGCTTAAGTATTCTGCAATTGCCCGGTTCATTTTGCGCCTCGATTCTTCTGTGCAGGCCCATTGGCTTGATCAGCCTTGACGTATCCCCACTGCCTGAGTCTGCCCAAGGCATACTCATACTGTTCACCCGAGGTCTGGTTCCTGCAGTATCTCGTATATTCCTGCGCAGCCATCTTCCGACGGCCCTGTTTTTCAAGGGAAAGCCCCTTGTAAAAAATTGTATTATCGTTACCCGGCAAAAGCCGTTCGTATTCCGAGAATCGCTGAAAAGCTTCACTGTATTCGCCCGATTTCAAGTTGGCTATGCCGCTTATATGATGTGCCTGGGGTTCTCCCGGATATGACTGCCGGGCAAGACCGGAGAACCTCACAGCATCTTTATATTGCTCCTTTGCAATCTGGCATTTGGCCATGAGCATCAACCCCGCGTAATCGTCCGGCTCCTGTTTGAGCGCCTCTTTAAAGCTTTCCTCGGCTTCATCATATTTACCCTTGCGCATAAACGCCTCACCGTCCTGCAGTTTTCTGATTGCCCCTTCCCTGGCCCTGAGCCATGCAATGTTGTCCATATAACGTTCCCTCCCCCTGTTGAACTCCGAACTTTTGGGATATACGGTCTTAGCCCTTTCCCGGGCCACCCGGTACCGTTCTTTGGACAGGGGATGCGTTGCAAAAAGCAGGTCTACAACCGATGGAGCCTTTCGCTTAAGACGCAGAAAAACCTCCATGAGTTCGGACATGCCCTGGGCAGGATAAGCTGAACTTACCATGTACCGTGTTCCCGTGCTGTCAGCCTCGCGTTCATGTTCACGGCTGTACCGTGACAACAACAGGTTGGCTCCTATCGCGCCGAGGCCGGCGCTCAATTCAGTGTACTCGCTTTCCTCATATTCAAGGTACGCTGCCAGGGCAATAACCGTCCCGGCCGCGAGGAGCCCCTTTGTCTGCCTGGACGAAGAATGCCTGTGGTTGACATGCGCAAGTTCATGGCCCAATACTGCGGCAAGCTCGGCTTCGTTGTCCATGGATATCATCAATCCACGAGCCAACCCTACACTGCCGGCCGGAAATGTGTAGCCGTTGACAACTACGGTATTAAGGACTCTGAAATTATATGGCATCTGCGGGCGGTGCGTGAGCTTTGCCATTCGCATCCCTATTTCGGATACATATTGGTTAATGCCACTGTTCCGGACAGCCCCGTAGTCGGCGGAAAACTGATGCGGAGCCCATTTCTGATCCACGGCAATTTCATTCTGCTCAGAAATAAACATGAGCTGTTTTCGACCGGTAACAGGATTTGTGGCGCATCCGGACGCAACAGCGCAAGCGGCCCCACCCGTCAGAAACAGGAAATTCCGTCTACTCAAATCCATGCTGCGCTCCCTTTCAGAATGTGCCCGGTTAATCCGCGCATTACACTTGTCAATTTACTATGAAACCGATTGTCTGCTCCAGCATGAAAAAAATGATAATCGAAAACAAGCCAATAACCCGAAAAGCATTGAACCCGATATCTCATTCTCTATATCAGCGGTGTTTTTGATAACCGGCCGGGAACATCGCGGACAAAACGTGGACACGCAAGCCCCCCTACCGAATTCTGAACGAACAATGAAATATCCCTGGCTCTCGCCGGCGGGACCATAAAATGAGACGTACCCTTTACAGGGTCGCACTGGAAGACATAATACGGCCGTATAATGTTCTTCTGCAATGCGTTGCATAGTTCCACCATTAATTCAGCGCTATCATTAATCCCTCTGAGAAGAACGCTCTGGTTAGAAACAGGAATGCCCCGGCTGGTCAGCTTCCCGCATGCTTCAATGGCTGCGCCTGTCAGTTCGGCAGGATGGTTGAACTGAGTATTGACCCATACCGGACGTTTCCGCTTCAGTAGATCCGCCATGCTGTCGTCTATAAGACCTGGACAGACAACCGGAACACGAGTGCCCACCCTGATCACCTCCACATGCGGTATAAGCAATACCGACCCGAGCAACCAGTCCAGCAAACCGGCATCGATAAGCAAGGGATCGCCACCGGATATTATTACCTCGCGAATACCCGTATTTGCTCGCACATATGCAAGCGCAGGTTCGAAAAAGTTTTCCGACGGCATACCGGCAAGTTTTCTGACCGTATTCTTACGGGTACAATGCCTGCAATTCACAGCACAGTCCGACGTAGCCAGGATTAGAACGCGGTCGCTAAAGCGGTGAACCAGGCCCGGTGCAGGCGCATTTTCTTCAGCAAACGGATCGTCAACAAGCCCCTCAACATCTTCTATCTCTCTAAGATCAGGCATGAACTGGCGATTCACAGCATCATTGCCCCTTAGACTGCATAAGCGCCCAAGCTCCGCATAATAAGCGCTGACCTTGAACGGATATTTCTTTTCAATGCCGGACAACAACTCGCATGTCTTTTTATCTGTCAATCTACCCAGTCCGGGTAATCCCTCGAATGTTGAATCCAGGTTCATTATCCTCCTTTGCCGGACAAGACGCAAATTTGCGCAGCCGCCATTGATTTCTCGACAAAAGATAATACACATTGTATCTAGTGTGCTAAAGGAGGAAACCCCATCTGGAATCACCTTGAATTGAAAGGATAGATAAGCTGGAACATAAGATGGATAAAGAAAACCAGGCGCTTGCAGGCGTAGAACACATACGGGAAACATTAGGCATAACATCTGCGCATGCATGCATTGTTATGGGCTCGGGCTGGAGCCAGGCTGCTCCGCTGGACCAATCGGAATCCTCAATAAAATACGCCGACATCCCCGGTCTTGGAAACCCTGAGACCCAGTCGCACCAGGGAGATCTCCATCTTCTGAAAACAAACGGGCGTAACATACTTCTTTTTGCGGGACGCCGACACCTCCACGAAGGCGCCGGATGGCTGCCTGTGTGCATGCCGGCAATAGCGGCAAAACAACTGTCCGCGCCATACCTGGCGCTGACCAACTCCGCGGGAAGCATAAACAGCAAGCTGCAACCAGGCCGTATCGCCATAATCGACGATCACATAAACATGATGGGAAGCAATCCGCTTCTCGACCCGGCTATACAATCCGCAGCTTCAACTTTTCCCGATCAATCGCAAATCTACGACCCGCAACTTAAAAATATAATGGCCGAAATCCTTTCCGGGCTCGGACATGACCCTTTCCGGGCAGTCTACCTGGCCACTACAGGCCCCAACTACGAGACGCCCGCGGAAATCAGGGCGTTCCACACCATTGGCGCCGACCTGGTGGGCATGTCTACCGTGCCCGAGGCAATAGTGGCAAACGCGGCGGGAATAAAGGTAGCTGCCGTATCCCTTGTGTCAAACCGGGCTGCCGGACTCTCGGACCATGCCATCTCACACCGGGAAGTGATGGAAACAGCGGAAAATACCCGCCCGGCAATGCGGCATTTACTGAAAGGCATTATAAAAGCCATAGCAGGATTATCCCATGAGTGAGCCGGGAACAGACCTGGAATTCTCAGCGCGCGAAGTGGTCCGGACTCTTCAGCAAAATGGATTCGCGGCGATGTACGCCGGCGGATGCGTTCGGGATATGCTTCGAGGCGTTGAGCCTAAAGATTACGATATTGCCACAAGCGCCCTGCCTGAACAGGTGGAAAAGCTTTTCCAGCGAACCGTAGGCGTCGGAAAACAGTTCGGCGTAATAATCGTAAGAAACGGCAGTCATGATTTTGAAGTAGCCACGTTCCGCGAAGACAAGGGTTATACCGACGGAAGACGCCCCGACCAGGTCGCATTCACAGATGCGCGTAATGATGCCCGGCGCCGCGATTTTACTATCAATGCAATGTTCTACGACCCCGTAGCAGATCATACTTATGACTACACAGGCGGACAGAAAGACCTTACACGAGAGCTGATAAGGTGCGTAGGCAGCCCCGGAGAACGCTTTAGCGAAGACCACCTGCGCATGATGCGCGCAGTTCGTTTCGCCGGTTCGCTGGGTTTCCGCATAGAACAGGAAACATCCAACGCTATCCGCGAGCACGCCCGACTGATTACTCGTGTAAGCCCTGAACGAATAGGTCAGGAACTCACACGCATGCTTCTCGAGTCTGAAAAGGCAGGTCAATCAATAGTTCAGATGCAGAATCTCGGCCTTCTGGAAGCAATATTGCCGGAGGTCAGCGCGACAATAGGCCAGGAACAGCCGCCGCAGTTCCATCCCGAGGGAGACGTCTTTACGCATACTGTAATAATGCTTGATATGATGGAAACATCTTCTCCCGTGCTGGCATATTCGGCGCTGCTCCATGACATAGGCAAGCCCGGCACAGCGAGGCAGGGTCCCGACCGCATACGTTTCGACGGGCACGCGGGCCTGAGCGGAGAAATGGCGGAAAAAATATTGCGCAGGCTGAAGTTCTCCACAGAAACCATCGAAAATGTCTCCCGTTGCATCAGGAATCATATGCGATTCATGGATGTTCCCAGGATGAAACGCTCAACCCTTCGAAGAATGACAGGTTCTCCAGTCTACAGAGAAGAACTGGAATTGCACCGCCTGGATTGCCTTGCAAGCCATGGAGACCTGAAGAATTATCATTACCTGAAAGACTTCGAGAAAACGCTTGAATCGGAACCTTCGCTTCCCGATCCATGGGTAACAGGACACGATATCATGGCACAGGGCATACCTGAAGGACCCTCCGTGGGATACTGGCGAAGCATGGCCTATGAAGCCCAGCTTGAGGGTAAATTCTCCAACCGCCGCGATCTTCTGGAATGGCTGCGCCATAAAATCAACACAGATCCCGGCAGATAATCCAGGCGGCCAATCTCAGGCTCACGCAATTTTGAGCGCCTTATGCGCGGCGCCTGCGTCAATTGCCATATCTGTGACCATGGGTTTTGTGATCCGGATCTCGCCGGGTTTGCCCATGCGCGGGGCTTCAAACATAACTTCAAGCATCAGTTTTTCAACTATTGCTCTCAACCCCCTGGCGCCGGTCTTTCTCTTTATGGCTGCGCGCGCCAGCTCGCGCAAAGCGCTTTGTGTAAACGAAAGCTCAAAACCTTCCATGGCCATCAATTTCTGGTATTGCTTAAGCATGCAGTTTTTTGGCTCCACGAGGATCCTCACAAGGTCGTCCTCCGTCAGGTCGGACAATGCCGAAACCACCGGAATCCTTCCGACCAGTTCGGGAATCAATCCGTACTTGGTCAGGTCCTCGGGCTCTACCTCGGCCATCGCTCCTTCTTTGGCAGTTCTGGCCGCGCCATCCTGTTCGGTGAATCCGAGAGCGTGCTTGCCGATTCTCCGACGCACAATCTCATCAAGCCCCACGAAGGCTCCGCCGCAGATAAAAAGGATATGCTCGGTATTGATCTGGATGTATTCCTGCTGGGGATGCTTTCGCCCGCCTTGAGGAGGGACATTTGCCACGTTGCCCTCTAGTATCTTCAACAAAGCCTGCTGTACGCCCTCTCCTGAAACATCACGGGTAATGGAGACGTTCTGGGTCTTGCGCCCGATCTTATCTATCTCATCTATATAGATGATTCCCCTTTCCGTTTTCTCAATATTGCCCGAGGCGTTCTGGTAGAGCTTGAGAAGTATATTCTCCACGTCTTCGCCAACGTACCCCGCTTCCGTCAGTGTAGTTGAATCCACAATCACAAATGGAACATCAAGCATCCTTGCCAGCGTCCGGGCAAGCAGCGTTTTTCCGCTGCCCGTCGGCCCTATGAGCATTATGTTGCTCTTCTCAATATCAACGCTGGAAAAGGGATCTTCATCGTCAAAATAGATGTGCTGTTTCAAGCGCTTGTAATGATTATGCACAGCCACGGCCAGAGTCTTCTTCGGCAGTTCGTGCCCGACAACATACTGGTCAAGGAATTCCTTGATTTCGTGTGGTTTCGGCACTTCGAGCAAGGATACATCCATTGCCTCGTCCTGCTTCACCTCCGACTCAAGCAATGAGTTGCACAAACCAATGCACTGGTCGCATATGTTGACGCCAGGACCGGTTATCAATTTCTTCACTTCTGTCTGCCGCTTTCCGCAGAAAGAGCATACTGTTTTCTCAATAGCCATTAGCTCCCGCCTGATCTTCTACTGTTGCTTCTTTGAGTTTTTCTTGCCTTTTACAGTTTCTTTTTTGCTCTCCACCACCCTGTCCACGAGTCCATATTTTACAGAATCCTCCGCAGACATAAAGAAATCCCTGTCGGTATCCCTGGCAATTTCTTCTACTGACTTTCCAGTGTGTTTTGCAAGTATCTGGTTGATCTTATCCCGTATCCTGAGGATCTCCTTAGCTTGAATGCTTATATCCGCCGCAACTCCCTGTACGCCGCCCCAAGGCTGATGGATCATTATCCTGGCATGAGGCAACGCATATCGTTTGCCCTCTGCGCCTGCGGCAAGAAGCACCGCTCCCATGCTGGCTGCCTGGCCCACACAATAGGTTGCAACATCACACTTAAGGAACTGCATGGTGTCGTACACCGCCATTCCGGCAGTCACTGACCCACCCGGCGAATTGACATACATGCTGATGTCTTTCTCCGAATCCTCAGCCTGGAGAAAAAGCAGCTGCGCTATCAACAGGTTGCTTATACTGTCGTCAATTGCCGAACCGACAAAAACTATCCTGTCTTTCAGCAGCCTCGAAAAAATGTCATACGCTCGTTCGCCCCTTCCGGTCTGCTCGACCACCATGGGCACCAATGCCTGGTTCATTTCAGTCATAGATTTCTCCTATTTCTTGATTTTTGCCTGCCCGAGAAGAAAGTCCAGTGTCTTTTCCTGCCGAAGTTCAGACTTAATTCTATCTAGGGCATTCTGTTTCTCAAGTTCAGCTTTCATCCGCGCTGTTTCCATGCCGTAACCGCTCGCCATTGATTCAATCCGTTCATCAACTTCAGTTTCGGCAACTTCAATATTCTCTTCCTCGGCAATGCGCCCCAGTATGTACATCAGCTTAACCCTGTCCACCGAAGTTTTTTCCGCTTCGCTCAAAATCTGATCCTTTCTTTCCTCAAGCTGCTGCCTGCCCAGCCCCTGTTGAGCCATGCTCTGGATCATATTCCTGGCAATTGCGTTTTTCTCCTGCTCAAGTTGTGAAACCGGGACATCCAGGTCTGTCTTATCAAGCAAGTGCCGGGAAATCTCATTTTTTAGCCGGCGATTTTCGCTGTTTGTTTTTGCTGCGACAAGCTCTTCTTTGACCTTTTCGCGAAATTCCGCCTCATTTGCGGCGCTTATGTTCTTGAAGAACTCCTCGTCCATTTCAGGAAGAACTTTCTTGCGAATCCTCTTGACCGTCACATCATAAGAGGCATCTTTCCCTGCAACTTCCTTAACATGATAGTCTTCCGGAAAAGTTATTTTCAAGGTCTTGCTGTCCCCTGCCATGACGCCTTCCAACTGTTTTGACAAACCCGGCAGGAACTCCTGGCCGTTGAGGATGATCCAGAAATCAGAACCTTCTCCCATCCCCGTTATCTGCGGCGCCATTTCGCTTACCGGTTTGCCTTCTATCGCGCCTGAGTAATCCAACTGGAGCATGTCGCCTGGCCCGGCAGGCTGTCCGCTGTTTTCCTCATAGCGCGCCATGCTGTCCATGACACGGTGAACGGCTTCTTCTATTTCCTCATCGGTAACATCTGTCTTCTGGCCTTTAAGCGATATTTTTCCATACCGGGGAAGTTTGAATTCAGGCGCAACGTCCACGGTAAAATCAAAACTCAAGCCTTCATCCTTGCCAATGCGTTCATTGGAGACATCTATCACAGCCACAGGCGCTATATCTTCTTCTTCGACAGCCTCTTTGTAGATGCGCGGCAGAAGATTCTGTTTTGTATTTTCAAGGATATCCTTCAAAAATCTCTTTTCAACAACTTCGGACGGGGCGCGCCCTTTGCGAAATCCAGGTATCCTGGCAACCTTTCTGTACTCCTGAACCAATCGATCGTATTCTGGCTGTATCTTCTCGGCAGGCGCTTCGACATGAACACGTTTTCGACATTTTCCCTCATCTTCTACTTGAATTTTCACCCTTTTCCCCTGTCTTATCTTTTAGCCTGATCTATTCATCAACTTCGTAATGAGAGTGTGCAGGTTGCTTTAGACCAATAACTTTGCGCAGATAGCCGGGTGAAGGCGTATAAACATACGTCAAGATCGGCTGGCCAGCAAAGTCGTTGAGATTAAGTGACATGCACACTCGCAATAGATTTTTATGAATAGATCAGGTTAGACACCTCTCGAACAGCGTTCCGGCCTCTCCTCTGACGTGTCTACTCCTTCATCGACATCAGAAATTCCGCATTGCTGTTGGTCTTCTTCAATTTGTTTACAATCATCTCCATAGCTTCAACTGGAGGAACACCGTTAATTGCTTTCCTGAGGACCCATATCTTCCCTAATTCGTCCGGATGCAGCAACAATTCTTCTTTCCTAGTTCCCGACTTTTCAATATTGATAGCCGGAAATACGCGTTTGTCAACCAGCGAACGATCCAGGCAGAGCTCCATGTTTCCTGTTCCTTTGAATTCCTCAAAGATCACTTCATCCATCCTGCTGCCTGTATCAACCAGCGCTGTAGCCATGATTGTCAGACTGCCGCCGTTTTCAATATTTCTGGCAGCCCCGAAAAATCTCTTGGGCTTATGCAGCGCATTCGCATCAACGCCTCCGGAAAGAATCTTGCCGCTGTGCGGCTGTATTGTGTTATAAGCCCTGGCAAGTCTTGTTATGCTGTCCAGGAGAATGACCACATCCTCGCCGCTTTCAACCATTCTCTTCGCCATCTCGAGAACAACGCCGGAAAGTTGCACATGTCTTTCCGGCCCTTCATCAAATGTTGAACTTAACACGTGCGCGGAAGTGTTGTGGATCATATCAGTGACCTCTTCGGGCCGCTCGTCGATAAGCAGAATAATGAGATGAGCGTCGGGATGATTGCTGGATATGCTGTTTGCTATCTTCTGCAGCAACACCGTTTTTCCAGTCCTGGGAGCTGCTACTATCAAACCGCGCTGACCGAAACCGATCGGCGTAAAAATATCCATTATCCTCATAGATATCTCTCGAGGATCATGCTCCAGATTGATCCGCTGGTCGGGAAACAACGGTGTGAGGTTCTCAAATGGAATCTTGTTCCTGGCATCGTCGGGCTCAACATCATTGACCGATTCCACGCGCAGGAGCGCAAAAAATCTTTCTTTGTCTTTCGGCTGCCTTATCTGTCCGCCGACCTTATCTCCGGTCCTGAGCGCAAACCTGCGTATCTGTGAGGGTGAAACGTAAATATCCTCCGGACAGGGCTGGTAATTGTTGTAAGCAGATCTCAGAAATCCGAAGCCGTCAGGCAATATTTCGAGCACACCCCTGCTGAAAATGGTTCCGCCTTCCGCAGCAACAGCCCTAAGGATTTCAAATGTCAGCTCATGCTTCCGAACGGCTCCCAGTTCTACAAGACCGAACTTGTCAGCCATCTCCCGCAATTCCGGCACTGCCATGTCCTGCAGATCATGAAGACTGAGTTTTTCGGGTATGTTGCCATTAACCGGTCTACGGGGGGAATCCTGATTCGACTCGGAGCCGTTCCCTGACTCTTCCGCGCTTTTTTCCCGCTTTCTGGGCCTGCGCCGGTTAGAACCGCGTCCGCCTTCTTTATGGGACACACCCTTCTTCCTGTCGTTGTTATTATTACTTCTTTGACCCATATTTCTGCCTCCGGATATTCCTCATCACCCTGTTTATCTGCTTTCTAAGCGATTCCTTGTCGCCCTCATTGCGAATTACATAGTCCGACCTGACCGCCTTTTCTTCTACATCCATCTGCGCATCAATACGTCTGACTGCATCTTCATAACAAAGACCCCTCCCGGCTAAACGGCTAATCTGGCTGCTTCTCTCAGACGCGACACATATCACAGCATCCCAACCCCGGCCGCCTCCCGCCTCGTACAAAAGCGGCACAACGGCCACCGCACCCTCTACGCAAGTTGACATCTCCTCTGCTTGCAGCCATAAGTCGAGAGTATTCATAACCGCAGGATGCACAATCCTGTTCAACCTGGTCCGATCCTGCGAAGAGGAAAAAATCACATCCGCAAGTTTTCGCCTGTCAATTTTCCCGTCTCCATCCGTCATCTCCAGACCAAATTCAGATATTACCTGCATGTATACATCGGCGCCGGGCCGCATAAGTTCCCGAGCAATGTCATCTGCCTCCCGCACATCCATTCCAAGATCGGCCAGCATTGCCCCTGTAAGGCTCTTACCGCATGCTATTCCACCAGTAACTGCAATCTTCAACATTGAACTCGGATAAGCGCCTCAAAATTAGTGACTCGAGCAGATAAGGATATTAACAGGACATTGGAAATTCTTGATATGTGCAGTTAAACTGCACCTACCAAGTCATTTATGCACTTCGGGACAAAACATGTCAACAGAAAATACCATTTTTTGAAAGTTTTTATAAACCTCTCGCCCACAATTACCAACAACCGCTACAACAACTGCCCCTGTTCAAGCTCCCTTGCAATACTGTCGAATTCCCATTTGCGGCAGAAATCTATTAAAGCCCTGTTGTCGCCTCCGGTGACCTCCATTTCCTCCGGGCTGAACGGGCAATCCAGGTCATCCTTCAAGCTCACCATCTGAAGATTCTTCAAAACCAGGTCCCTGTCCTTCAGGATTCTGGATAGAACCTTTTCCTGCTCTCCGCCCGGGTTTCCGGCAAGAATCTGACGTAACGGGCCATGTTCATTCAACACCTTTGCCGCTGTCTTCCTCCCGATCCCTTTTACTCCCGGAATATTGTCCGAAGCGTCCCCCACAAGCGCAAGCCAGTCAGGCACCATCTGCGGTTCAACCCCGGTTTTTGCCCTGACCCCGTCCGTATCCAGAAGGTCTTCTTTGCCGGCCACGGGTATAACCTTAACCTTACCGTCTACAAGCTGGAACATATCCTTGTCGCCGGTCGCAATCAGTATTTCGTCAAACCTCTCCCGGTATCGTGCCACAATCGAAGCTATAACATCATCAGCCTCTTCGCTGTCCACTATCGCCCGGCACAATCCCGCTGCATCGAGATATTCCTCTACTACGGGTTTCTGGGCGCGCAGATCGTCCGGCATATCAGGACGCTGTGCCTTGTACTCAGCATGCAGGTCCATACGCCGCTGTGGTAGTCCCCCGTCGAAAATGACCGCTTCATGAGTCGGCTTCCACCTGCTTTGCAGTTGCCGGACCATCCTGACAAAACCAAACACCGCGTTCGTAGGCTGCCCGCCGGAAGTTGAAATATTTCGTATGGCAAAAAAAGCCCTGTAGACAACGGCCATGCCATCAATCAGAAGCAATCTTTTCAGCGACATCAGGCAATCCTTACAGGGAATCCGGCCCCGACAGTGATATCTGGCTCCATCTTTGCGTCAATCGCCCTGGCTTTCTGTCAGCCTCTGCTCAAGAATCGTTGTATCCTCAGAAGGCGAGAGAGGCTTTCCTGCAGGATCAACGAGTTTTGCAGTAACAAAGATCAACAGATTCCTTTTTTCGCTTCGATCATACTTGCTTCTGAAAAGACGGCCTATCACAGGAATATCGCCGAGCACGGGAACCTTGTCGTCAACGGTTTGCCTGTCCTCGGTAATCATGCCACCCATTACAACGGTGGCTCCGTTGTATATGGACAGCCGGGTCGCAACCGTTCTGGTATGGAAGAACGGCTGTTCCATATTCAAGACAACTTCGTTGCCCGCGCTGTCAATAAAGCTGCTTCCGTAGTTGCGCCACGTCGGCTCGGTAACTACCTCCGGGGTCATAGTCAGGTCAATCATCTGACCGTCGTCGCTTACTTCGGGAACGACACCGAGTATGACGCCGACCTCGCGGGTCTCAAAAGCGCTGGGTTCCACAATTCCCCCGATAATCACCTCAACATCTTCGTCGCCAGCGGTCACAGGGGTTACAGTGAAGTCCGTGGGGTAGATATATTCGGTAACAACCTTGATCTCAGCGTCATGTCCGGCCTGCGTGGTCACCTTCGGCGCGGAAAGCATGTCCGCAAAACCGCGCTGCTCCATGGCATGGAGAATAAACTCCAATTCCGGATTGGTGAGCACACCGGCCACCCTCAACAGGCTGTCGGAAACCGACGCGTTGTCGAGCCCTTCGCGCACGAACCTGTTTCCCTGCGTAAAACCGCGTCCGCTGCCAACAGGCGTCTGGTCATTTGCCCGGACTACGATTCTCTCCTGGCTGGAAGGTAACATGCTTGATCCGCTGCCCGGGTCGGTCGCAACTTCCCAGTCATCCGTAAGCAGCCACTCGAAGCCAAGAGAACTGAGATCGCCTCTTCGAACCTCCACGAATCTTGCTTCAATCTCGATCTGGTATGGAACCACGTTGATTACAGAGAGAATCTGTTCGAGCACGGCAAGGTTCTCGGCGGTATTGGCCACTATGAGCTTTCCAATCGACCCCACATATTTGATGGAAGAGCCCTCCGGCCAGTCAACGCCCATTTCTCTGAAACCATCTTTCCAGCCTCCTTCTTCCTCTGGCTGATCGTCAGCTCCGCCGTCAAAGCCGCCAAAACCACCCATGCCCCCGGCGTCGCGTCTTGTACCGCCGCCAACAAGCTCGCCCTTGATTCTGGCTATCTTTTGCTGCGCACTGGGAAGAACGCTGTACCATCTGACTATAATATCGCCCCTTGGCTTATCGGAAGGAACCAGCTTGACTATGCTCTCCTCAACCTCGACCCTGAGGTCGGCGGCATCAGCAACAAGTTTCAATGACCGCCACAACGAAATGTAGCGCGCGCTGAACGTTATAAGTTCAATATCTTCGCCGGCGCCCTCTTCAGTCTCGGTATCAGGCTCCCCCCAGAGACCGCCGCCTGCCTCCGCAGGCTCCTCTTCTTCCCTTGGGCCGCCTCGCCCTGCGCCAAGCTGCAGAATGATGTTCACTCCCTTTCGTTCGTCATCGCTCTTGTCAAATTCAATACTGGCGTCAGTCAGAAAATCGACCACGTCATAGATGTTGGCCTGCCTGAAGGTGATTTCCGGAATTTCGATGTTTTGCATCTTCTCAATCAGTTTTGTTCTTGCAGAAACCCTCATCTCCGGCTCCGGCCGTGTGGTCGTTTCACCATCCTGGACTCCTGCCGGACTGACTTCGGCATAGTCCCTGGGGTTCCATGTCTCGACAAGACTGGCGATCATACTATCCCGGGTGGTTTCCCTTTCCATTACCGCCCTGTCTTCCCGTTCGCGCGCAACTTTTGCCAGCAACCGAATTGACTCGGTATTGTCCGGATGGTTTCGAAGAATCTTCTCAAACTCGTATTGGGCCTTGTCATACTCTCCTGCGGCGAGGTATCGCTTGCCGACCCTTAACGACTTTTGCACATCTGCTTCCTTCTGCCGGAACTCCCTGGAATCAATATAGTCTGCTGGTCGCGACACGTCTATTTTTTGCGGTTCTTCGGCAATAAGTCGCTTCAGTGTGCTCACAAGCCTTGCGGCCTTTTGGTGGCCAAGGTTTGCAGCCTTCTGTGCCCTGGCACGGGCTTTTTCATATTCCCTTTGCTCTCTCAGCAAAAGGGCTTCCTGGTAATAACAGTTTCTCAAGCCGTCCCGCGCCCTCTTCCGGACCCAGTCTGTTTCGGGCCGCCGCGGTATCCTTTTATCCAGGGCTGCGCTGAACAGTCTCACTGCCTTTTCAAAATTGTTCCTCTCCAGGGCAGCCTCGCCTTCAAGCATGGTTTCCCTGGCGTATTGCTCCAGCGCCACGCGCCTGAGCTCTTCCTCTGTCATAACATTGCTGAGTTCGGGTGAAAGTTCAGGTTCTGCCCTGGAAACTTCTTCCTCTGCGGTAACCTGTTCTGCCGCTTGCACCCTGACATGTTCCTGCGCCGCCTGCCTAACCGGCGAGTCGTCTTCCTGTTCTGCTTCCTGAAGAATTTCATTCTCTATAGAGGCGGCAGCCTCGTCCACCATCCGGGCAGTCTCTGCCATCCGCTCGTCGCCAGCTTCAGTTGCAGCAGCATCCTGCATCTCGCCGGGTGTTTCGTCTTCAGCGGCTTCTTCCGAAGCCGCAGACTCTTCGGCCCCCTCTTCGGTCTCACCCAGCAAAGCTTCCAACCCCATATCTTCATCGCCGGCATCGGCCTCTTCATCGCCTTCTGTGTCGCCGGTTTCTTCATCATCGTCATCACTGTCTTCTGCTTCTGCAGGCTGGGTTTCAACGCCTTCATCGGCTGCGCCCTGATCACCGTCATCTTCATCTTCATCTTCATCTTCTCCCTCGGCGGTTTCGTCCTGGCCTTCATCGAAACCCAGGAGGTCTTCCAGCGACGCCTCCCCACCGGCCGTTGCGCCCCCATCGTCATCCTGGGCTGAAGATAGGTAGATCCCCAAAAAAAGCGTAATTGTAAGGGCGCAAAACAGCGCTGTGCCATATTTCCTTAATGTCATTTTATTTGTCCCCCAGAATTTGGAATTCCAATATCCACAATACTACATGTTCCGTTTAATCTGAACCAGCAAAGCCAATCCCTCATGCTTGCGGGTCCGGTTGCGCATCCCTCAGCGGGCAGCCATTCCGACTTTGATTCTATCCCCGGTTGGAAGCTTGGTAATTAAAACTTTTTTCTCGTCCGTGTCAATATCTATTACTTTATATTCTATTCCCTTGAGTGCAAACTGGTCGCCTTCCTTGACACGAAACTCTTTGTCTTCCCGGTGAAAGTTCAAAATCGCCGAATATTTTCTGAATATCCGTTCCCGATCCTTAACGAGTGTCACATCTTCACCATTTTTCGATAGTGTAATCTCGGAGACATCCTTTTTAACCTCCTGGCCAAGGGACTTTTTGAAAACCATATTGGTCTTGGCCTTATAGTCCGACACAACAAAAACCTCTTCCTCGCCGCCAAATCTGACTGTGATCTTATCGCCAAGTTTGACAAAGTAGGTCTGATCCAAAGTCGCTGAATTAATCCCAAACTGGAGCGAACCGTCCGGCATACGTGCCCTGCTGAAGAACTCAAGAGGAAACCTTTCGGCATCAAACCTGACAAGCCGCAAATCCTTTTCAGGCGGAGGAAAATCTTCCGGATCATTCGGATCCGTCCCTGCCTCGAACTCCTCGAGATTGCTGTAGCCGTCTCCGTCAGCGTCGGCCGCAGCATCCGAAGGATCATTGGGATCCAGACCATGCTCCCGTTCCCACTCATCTTTCATGCCGTCCTTGTCCCAGTCTTTGCGTTCACCCTTTGGTTTGGGCTGCACATGGCCACAGAAATCGCACACCCGGGCGTCAAACGGGATCGGCATCCTGCAGTCCACGCACCAGACACGCCGCTCGGGAACAGTAAGCGCATTTGTCCATGCCTCATAATTCAAAGTGTCGGGCTGCTCCAGCATATTGACCGCCGCGCGATAAGGCCCGACATCAATCTTTGAAGCATACTCATGAGTGGGTCTGAGCGTTTCAAGCTCCCTCTCCAGTCTCTGTCGCATGGACTTGGCGCCGCCCACAAGCATTACCAGATACAGAAGAGAGCCAAGAAGCAGAACTAAAATCAGTCCCGCGATAAGGCGGTCGTAATGAGTCCTGACCCCTCGAATAATTCTAGACGTATTAAGCTTCAATATCTGTTACCTCTGCAAATTTATAGACATCCAGTTCCAGGCGGATGCTCATTGATTTTTCGAGTTGCAGACCGCTGACCAGCCTGTCCTCCCTCAAGGGCGGCTCGCCCTTGTCTTCGCCGGCATTCTTGCCCGCCGCTGCGATCTCCGCTGGATGTTTAACATCGCCTTTCTGCTTTTCCACGGAAAGGAAAACGACAACAGCAAAAAGATCATGGTCAGTTAGAGCATTGAGAGTCTTAAGCAATTCTTCCTCTTTCGCCTCAAAAGACAAAACAAAACGATATTTGCCGTAAAGACTGCCTTCCGGCACAAGTCCAGCGTCCGGGTTCCTCAGCTTAGCTGCACCGCGCCCGCGTGATCTACCTCTTCCCGCGCCTGCTGATTCAAATACTTCCCTTTCTATCTTGCCGACAGTTTTGACGCCGGCCCGGCTCAAAATCGAGGCAAGCTGCTCAATAATGGCAAGCTGTTCGGTCAATCGGGGGACCTCTGCGGGACGCGGCGTCCTCATATCTTCGGCAAGATACCTCTCAAATCCGATTGAGATGCTCTTGTTGCGTGAGAACATATCCACGATCTCTTGGTGTTTGTTCTGCAGATTCAGAATAAACACAGACGGACTTCTTTCATCGCCGGTTTCAATCTGCCGTTCCCGCAACGCAGCAAAAGTTCTTTCAAACCATTCCCTGGCGACAACAACATTCTCGCGCTCAATTTCCACATTTTCCGAAGATGGAAAAGGTTTCTTCTCATAGTAGTTGTGAAGCTGTGTCTTCTTATTATTGACCCGGGCTTCTTCTCTCCTGAATTCGGTTATGCCGCGAAAAAGCAGAATGGCCGAAACAATAAATAGAACCGCAAGCACGGCTGCTATAGCGAGAAAAAATATTTTCTTCCGGGTCATATCTGGTTTCTCACCTTATCTGTATGCGCTCGGCAAGCTCCGCTTCAAGAGTAAATTCCTTGACTCCCGGCACTTTTGCAAGCGGCATCTTTGTAATACGTACATTGTCGCTGAAAACTTCGTGCGTTTTCAGTTGATCCCTGTAGATTTCCATGGCAGGCACCCCCGAGCCTTCGGAAACCAGTTCAATCATATCCTGAAAACCGGCGGCTTCGATCGTAATGCCTGTTATCTCTTTATTATTGCCTGTTGTCACAGGGGCAATCCTGCGAATCCACATTCCCTTGAATATTGAGTCCTGAACGGCCGCAATTATATCGAGCCACCGGGTCTTCTCCGAAATCAAGGAGGTTAAATTCCCTATCTCGCCTTCAATCTGACTTCGCTCTTCCAGTACCCTGTTCAGTTTTTCATGCGTTTCTTCCAGGCCTCCGATCTTGTTGTCTACAGTTTCGGCCAGCTTTGTCAGCATCTTCTGTGTCTCATGAAAGTATACCCACCAGCAGAGCATGATCAGAACAACTCCCACCGCGGAAAGAATAAAAAACGGCTGCCGTCTCCTCATGGTCTTTTTTGCGACGAGTTCGGGAGGCATCAGGTTGATTTCAACAGGGCAGCTCAGAGCCCCGCGAAGAGCAAGTCCCGTGACTTCGCCCAGCACATGCATGTCGCCCTGCACCCTTTCAGAAGATAACGCTTCATTTACCGCAACCCTCTCAAACGGGTTGATAAAAGCCACTTCAGCGTCCAGCTTCTCCCTGAAAAACGTCTCCAGGTGCGGAATAATCGAACTGCCGCCGGCAAGCAAAACCAGGTCCGGGGTCGAACCCCGCTGCTGGCTGCGGTAGAAGTTAATCGATCTGTTCACCTCGGCATGCAGACGGGTAACAACATTTCTTACAATTTTTGATACCTTTTCGCCAACTTCATTGTCCGGTCCGGAATAAACGCCTCCAAAAGCAACAAAGCCGTGTTCCATTTTCAGATCTTCGGCTTCCGAATAGGAAACTTCAAATTCCTTCTCAATTTCACGAGTAAGCGTATTTCCCGCCACGGGAATGCTCCTGCTGAAAATACGGCTGCCTTCTAAAAAAATCAGGTTGGAAGATTTTGCCCCTATATCAAGAAGCATTGTGCAGCCCTGCAAGTCGGGGTTGTTGTAGCGAACCGCGTTATAAAGCGCCATGGGAGCCACATCAACTACTTCCGGCTCCATGCCGATTGCAACAAGGCTGTCTGTTATCTTCCTGACGCCTTCATTTTTGACGGCGACCAGCATAACGTTCTGTTCGCCTTCTTCGCCCTCGATAAGCTGATAGTCCCAGACGACCTCTTCTATAGGGAAAGGCACGTTCTGTTCGGCCTCGTAGCGCACAATCTGCAGAACTTTATCGCTGGAAACGGGGGGCAGCTTGACAAAGCGAGGAAAAACCGCCTGCCCGGATATACTTATGAAGGTTCTGCCCTCACGTATACCCTGCTCCTTCATCACCCTTCTAAGGGTCTTCCTGATATGCGTAGCGGCGTCTTCCGTCTCAGAAACTTCAGCCTCGTAATACCCGATCCCGTAGTTCAGCAGTTCCGGCCCATCCGGGTCAAACGCTGCAACTACAAGTTTGCTGGCGCCGATATCAACGGCAATGATGTTTTTCTTTCCGAACATATCCTGACACAACAGCCGAGACGGCAAACGCCGCACAGCAACCTATTTCCTGATGTATTCGTAATCCTGCATGTTAATGTATTTGAATGGCGAACTGGCCCTGTCCATCAGATACCCGTCTCTTTCAGTCACTACATCGCTGTTCAGAACCCTTTTGTTCTCCCACCAGTCCTCCGGAAGATCCCTGTCCTGTCTATCTGAGACATAAGCAATAAGGGTTCCCTCGAATCTTATTTCAACGGCAATGGCAACCAGTTGACCAAACCGCAACAGCGCATGCGGCCTGAGATATGCCGTGCTTATGTGTTCGCGCCCCTCCTGGATATCGCCATACGTGACATTTTCTTTATAAAGACTGTAAGCGGGCCGTCCGTCAACCTCGCCCCTGCTCATTGCGTAATACTGAAAAGTAAGCGAATCAATCCATTCGGGAGCCGTGTCGTAGGTCGTCTTGATCTCAACCCATTCACGGGGACGTTTAACGCTGCGTCGCACATCGGCATCATAGCGCGGGGTTTCTATTAAAGCCCTGCGGCTCAAACCTTCCAGCGCCCTTATCTTCAGTATCCCCGGATTATCACCGGTTTCCGCGCCCGGATAAACAGGCCTGCCCTGTCCAAAAGACCTGAACGTTAAGCCCGAAAAAAAAGCCAGAACAGTCAATATGTATAGGATACGTTTCATAGCAAGCAGTTCCCTCCTAACCGTGGGGTTGAACTATACACTCCAGTTAATATAAAAATCAAATGAAAAAATCAGTCTTCTCCATTCAACCACGCATTAAGCTGATTTTACGGGTTACAGCCTCACCAGTTGCCTGAGCATGCATCCGTTGTTTCGTCCCATGTGATCTGTTCAACATGGCCGTCCATAAAAACCGCATTTGCCTTGCCGTTGTGATACGTGCCCACGGACTCCACGGGATATTCCCCGTCGCTGCTTTTCTGTCCTACCAGGCGACCGTCATAAGACCTTCTATGTCTATCGCCCGAGTCATATTCCATAATATTCCGCTTAGCTATAGTGTTGCCCTTGTAAATATTGGTTATTCCCGCATCGGCAAACAGCAGTCTCCTGCTTGCCTGCACATCCCTTATATCTTTCCCGCCGGCATCCTGGCTCATAACATAACTTCTGACAATGGGATTATTGTCATTGATCGGGTTCCCCTCCGCATCTTTAAACACAACCCTTTTAAATTCAGGACACACATATACTTTGAGACTCTCGCCCGTATATTCCCACAGGGTTCCATTGGTAACAGAAAACACACCTTTTTCTCCCCACCACTTGGCCCCATCGTGCCTGATCTCGCTGCTGCTGTTACTTTTGTCAAAATCCGTCCAGTCTACCCAACCCCACGCATCCTGATACCAATTGCGGGGTTTGACGCTTTTGGGTGGTCTTTTCCCAACGCTTTTTGACGGCGGCAGGTTGCCGCTATGGTCAAACGCATAGTTCATGGCAGCAACGTGGAGCTGTTTAAGATTGTTTTTGCACTGAATATCTCTGGCTCTAATGCGCATTTTGCCCAGCACTGGAAAAATCATGCCGACAAGAACGCCCAGTATAATCATGACGATAAGGAGCTCCAGCAGCGTGAAGCCCTTCTTCATTCCAGGCTTCCCCTGCCCCGATCCGTTAAAACGTATGAATTTCATCCACCGCCTCCCTTTGAGAAAACCTTATCGCAATCCCGCAGAAGTGTCACAACAGGCTGCGCGCAAATCATTAATCTGCGTCTAATACATCTATACTTATAACATCCCGCAGAATAATAGACAACTAAAAACTGTTCAATCCCCGAACCCTTATCCCGATCTTCATCCCGCATATCTCATGGAATTTCGTAGCGAGAGCGTGGAGTGTGCTTCTGCGGGGGTGCAAATTGGTAATACTCCGGAGCAGCCGTTGTAGACATACTGCAATCTGAGGTTTTGCCAATTCGTGCCCTCGCAGTGGCGCTCTCCGCACTCGCAGCAGGAATTTTGTGAGATATGCGGGTTAAAAAACGGCGCCATACGCACTCTTTTTTTGCCGGCAATTCTCATTATGGCCATTTTGCCACGTCTGGCGTGGCCAGAGTTCCGGCACGATATTGCAGCCACGCGCGAGTAGGCCCGGCTTCACCGAAGCCGAGGCCCCAAGAGCGCTGGGCTTCGGTGAAGCCCGCGCTACTACGCACATCGTTATACAAATAGGTTTTGGCGGAAAGAGGCCATAATGAGAATTGCTGTTTTTTGCATTTAAGCGTTGACGGCACGACGCAAATACGCTAATTTAACTTATAGAGTATAGAGCTAAGGAGTTATTTAGCAGTTTCCTATAACAAGGAAAGGAAAACAGATGAAAACAATAAAACAAAGTGTGGCGCGAAAAAGTGTATTGTCAATTGCGGTTCTGGTAAGCGTGGCGATAACATCATACGCAAATACGACAAACCAGATTCCATACGTAAACGATTTTGAAAACATACCGTCGGGAACGCCCCTGGTGGGCTCCAGTGGCTGGTATGGAGCTTCCAACAGTTATGCGATTGTGACCAACAGAGATTACAGCGCTTTCTACTCCAACTATCCGCTGCCGACAAGTACCCACTCAAATGTTATGCTGCTGCAGACCGAAGGCACAGTGGTTACCAACGAACTTGAAGACCTGACCGATGATGAAACCAGGAGCAATGTAACCAACGTATGGTTTGACAGCGTGATCCGGTTTACCCACTGGTCCGAAGACTCTTATCCTGATGCTATAACCAGCAATGACCAGGTTCAATGCGCGTTCTTCGCAAACACCAATGATCACCTTGTAGTGCATCATTATGACTTACTCGGAGAGTCAAACGCTTTCACCGTGATCACCAACAGCTCCATCACCAACGGTCAGTACACTCGTATAACAATCAAGTTGGACTACCTCTCAGACGAGGCATTCGGGACCATCGATCACACTTATTATCAGCTCTACATTGACGGCAATTTGATGACCAATTCCGCTGCGTACCAGTCGCCCAGTGACACCAGCGGAAAACCGGGGACATGGTTTATGACCGCTAATGATGCGGTTGCAAAAAAATATTTGACAGGGCTGGAACTCTCCGGGAACGGAGTTTTTGACGATATGATCGTATCGACTAATGACACTATGGGCCCCACGCCTGACAGTTACACGATCTTTACGGAAGTCAACGATCCGGCGCGAGGCGACATAAGCCCGGACAGCGACACGGTATTTGAAGGCAACGATAGCGATGACTTTGCCATTACGGCAAGCAACGGCTATTACGTAGCCCAGCTTCTGACTAATTCCGTGCAGGTCTTCACTAACAGCGACGTGACCGTCACATCAACAAACTACACCTGGCCGAGCGTCATGGCCGACGGAACGATAACTGTGAACTTCGCAACATCTCCCACATACCTGGTGACCGGAGTAGTGGCAACGGGTCAGGGCACGATTGATCCGGCAACCACAAATGTGGTGGCTAACAATGATGCTTCCTTCCAGGTAGACGCAGACACAGGCTGGTACATACAATCCATAACAACGAACGAAACGGCGATACCCGGCAGCCCGTTCGATGTCAGTCTTACATCAACAAACTATACATGGCAGAACGTTGCGGCCGACGGAACAGTAACTGTGCATTTCGCGGAATGGCACCTTATAACCGGCGTGGTCGCGACGGCAGGCGGATCAGTGAACCCGGCAAGTAGAATCGTGGCAGATGGACAGAATGCCTCGTTCGACCTTGTTGCAGACCCTCATTACCATGTCGGCCTGCTTGAAACCAACGGCACTGCTACCGGCGGACCATGGGACAACAGCTCCACAAACGAAAATTACGTATGGACCTCCGTTGTAGCAGACGGGACGTTGACCGTTGCATTTACGGAGAATGTCTGGACCAACGGCACACCGGAAACATGGCTGGCAGACTATTACGGTTCCACAAATTATGAGCAGGCTGCATCGAGTGATACCGACGGAGACGGGCAGGAAGCATGGGCCGAGCACCTTGCTGGAACAGATCCGACCGACAGCAATTCGGTATTCCGGATAGATGATACCTGGCATGAAAACGGGACAAACTACCTTAGGTGGGTCAGTCATCATGTCGGAGATCAGACATCACTGCCGCCGTATAACATCGTATACGCCACCAATCTGCTCAACGCGGACTGGAACGTGGTAACAGATACGGTGGAAAGAACAGACGGGACACACACAAATGTCTGGTCCTGGGAAAGCGCAGAAGGAGCTTTCTACCGGATTGTAGTAACCAACCAGTAAAAGAATCACAGCAAAGAAAAAAAGGCGGCGCAAATTGCGCCGCCTTTTTTTATGGCAAATTTCATGGATACCCCTTAAACTGACCCGCATTTCTCACTTTCAGTTCCTGCAACACGGAAATAACTCTGGCTTTTCGGTGGTTAATACCTTATTATAATAACCAGAAAGGAACGGCAGCATCGGGCAGTAAAATCGCTGTGCAGGGCACGGTTAAAACAGGAACGAAAATTGCTGTGTTATAAAGTCAAATGAAAACAGTTAATGACAAATTGACCCTGGCAAAAGCAAGTCTGGTCGCGCTAAGCTTCGTGCTGTACGCATCTTTGCCCTTAGCCGCACAGGCAGACATGTATCAGGATTTCGACCAATGGGAGACACCGCAGTCATTTGGGAATTATGAGAAAAACGGCTGGCAACTGAATGATGGCGCAGCTTACGTTGCCGAAGGCAACACAAACGGACTCCTTAACGATACCGGCGCCAATCTTCGCTCTCCCTACTCATCAAACGGCATCGGGCGGGTAACCTGGAAAACAAGGCTTTGGAGCAGCGGTTCCGTAACCTACGAGCTGCAGGCTTCCGCATCGCCCGACTTTACCAACCCGATACCCTTAGCTACATATACCTGCGACACGTCAAGCGCATGGCAGTATTTCACAAACGATCTGGCCCTTTACGACGGCTTGTATCTTCGCTGGAATAAAAACAGCTCCAGTCCATGGCTGAAATTCGACGATGTGCATGTGAGATTGCCCCCGTCCTATGTCAACATTACAAACGTACAGACACATCCCGTTTCTCCGATTGTGGGAACAAACACTTTTATATCAGCTACGGTGGAACAGCAGGCAGGCGCAAGCAATATAACCGCATCGCTGTTTTACCGCACTGACGCGGCATCCTCTTTTACGGAAATTTCAATGTCCTCCAACGGGGTTGATTCCTATATTACCGATACCGGGATACTAACGACAACACCGAATCTGACAGTGGAATATTACATTAAAACAGATTTCGACGGTCGCTATACATCGTCAACACAATATTATCCCGCAGGCGGTTCATCAGATCCGTCTTCATTCGTGGTGAGAGCTTTATCGCCCTATACAAATATATCTGTCAAGGGCGCAGACGAAACCAATATGCACCTTGTGGACAATAATCAGTGGAAGGGCGTCCTGACTACCAACGGCCTTCTTTCCGACCCCGTGTTCTATTTTGAGAGCGGATCCGGCACATGGGGCGATGACAACCAGTCGGTATCCAATCTGCCCGTATATGGAACCGCACAGTCAGGCAGTTCCAATATTACTGTCGAAGGCACAGTCACAAGCCATCTTGCCTTCGCCTTTGATGACAACAGCCAGGATTACAGCATCCAGCAATGCGAATATATTGATTTCGACAACTGGACCGTTGGAACCACAGGGAACTACGGCACATATACCAACAGTGAAGGCTGGGTTCTTGACGCAGGGCGCATAAACAAGAATTCCGACAACGAGTGGGACCGGGCGCTGCGCGGCCGCTATGCTATATTGAAACACGGATATACCAACCAGTTCGACAGGGAAATCCAGTACCTGCGCTCTCCCTATATGGATGATGGTGTTGGAACTATCTCGTTCTGGTACAGAAACTGGGAAAAAGACGGATCGCCTGAGGCCGGATACCTGGTACAGAAATCAGCCACCGGCGCCGGCGATTGGATAACAGTCAGCGATTCATACAATACCAACATTACTTCTGCAGGATACCTCTGGACACAGATTGGAATCGCTGATCGCAACGCACATTATGTGCGCATAGTGAACACAAATGAAAGCAACGATTCCTGGCTATGCCTGGATGAGGTCGCAGTTTCTCATCCCGGCGCTACAGTCGGGCTTACCGACCCGTGGCGCAGCGCGGCATCTCCGCTCCTTGGCGAATCTGTAGATGTGTCAATTACAACGACCAATGTCGGGGGGGGCGCCACCAACCTGGAATGTTATGTCTGGTTTCGGCATGAAGATTCATCTGCTTTTTCTCAGATTACACTGAGCCGGAGCAACAGTGTCTTTTATGCGACTATACCTGCAACTCCGGAAGGCGAAGTTGAGTACTACTTCGAGTGCACATACGAAGGATTCAATGCCGCAACAATATTCTATCCCGAAGGCGGCGCCGACGCCCCTTCCCTGCTGACATATACCAATCAGCAGTCGCACGGAAACACGCGTTATGAAGATTTCGAATCATGGAGCACACCGGACGTTTTCGACGACTACACCAATGCCGCAGGCTGGGTGATTCATCAAGGCGCAGTATACGACAACAGGGGACTGATAGGAGACTCGTCTGAAAGTGCGTCTCTGACAAGCCCTGAACTGAGCAATGGGGTAAGCTCAATATATTTTGACCTCGCCAATTGGCAATCTGGAGAAAATATTGCAGAAATTCAGACTTCTACCAACGGCACTACATTCCAGCCCATTGCCACAATAACGAACACTGAGGTACATGGCGCCAGAGAGTACTATCAGATTCAAGTGGATGACAACAAGGTCACCCACATACGAGTGCTCAAGACCGACGACAAAGGGTCGCATCTGTACATAGACAACGTCGTCATATCTTATCCTCCTGCCGACGTCGATATTACGGATCAGTTTTACGCCCCTGGTTATCCCATGACTAATGACGAGGTTACAGTCTCATGCGTTATCACTTCAAGCAACGCCAGGCAGTCGGCGTATAATCTTGACCCGGAAATGCATTACAGGAGTGAGGACTCGCAATGGACCAGCGTCGGGATGAATCACTCCGGGAGCAATGTATACACCGCCGTGATACCGGCAAATACACCCGGCACAATACAGTATTATATCGAATGCGGCTTCGACGGTTATTATTATGGGCCGGAAAACCAGAGCCCGGCATTTCTGCCGGATGCTCCCGCGGCCAGCGAGCGGCCTGACACATTTTTCTCATATGATGTCAGGCATCACCACTCCGATTACTCGCACCTTAGCATAACCGGGTCTGTTGAAACCGCGTCAATGACTCTTATAGGCAACGATTACTGGCAGGGAGTTGTGGCTATAGACCAACCGACAAACGAAATACAGCTTGCTCTCAACGGCCATAACAAATGGCTGGGCAGCTCTTATTCTTCAGAAACCGACACATGGGGGGCAACAAACCAGATACGATACGAACCCCCCATCCAGACCGAGGCTAATCAGGCAGGCGATAGTATACTGGTAAGAGACAATTTCACCGGCACAAATCAGGTGGTTGTCCGGTACGACCTTGCAACGGGGACATACCTGATATTCAGGGCGGCATACCAGGATTTTAATGAATGGAACCTTGCGTCAACCGAGTATTTTGACCAGAGCCTGAGCGAAAGCACAATATCAAGCACGACCAACACCTTCGACCACTGGCCCGTAGACAGCGTCGATCCGGATCCGGAAAAGCCCGACACCATGATTGAAGATATGGAAAGCTGGACAGTCGGCGCTTACTATGACGATTCCGGGCGCAGCGACATGAGCGCAAACGGCTGGTATTGCCAGGCTGCTGAAATCATCGGAGATCCTTACGGTGGCGAGGATAAGGCTTTAAGGTTTGATCCGACCGATGAGCACATTTACACCCAGGGCAAAATATGGCCGCACCGGGCTACCCTTACGAAAGGGCTTGATACATTCCAGTTCAAGTACTACTGGTCCCTCTCGAAGGACAATAACCCCGCCTATTACAACCTTGGCTCAAACCTGGACAATTACCAAATCACTGCAAGCATCACAGGTCCCGAAACTTCGCCAAGGCCGTCCTACTCAGCTCTTGCCCGCTATCAGGACACGGATAATTACTACGAATTCAGGCTCAGGAGCAGAGACACCGACAATAGTGACACGATCCTTGAGCTGTACCGCCACAACAATGGAGCAGCAGAGCGCCTTGACGCAACGGCTGACAACAACAACAACTTAAGAAACCGGACTCAGAACATTAAATTTTCGGTTTGCACCAACAACGGCGGACGCGCCTACATACGTTTTGAGTCAAACGGAGAAGCAAAACTATTCCATGACACGGATACATCGTCAGTTTTGGCTTCTCCCGGTTCATTCGGATTCCTGTGCAACGGCGCGGATATACGTATAGACAACATAGAAGTGCGCCATCAGCATCGTCAGCATTTTGACAACTGGCTTGACGATCCAACAGGTTGGGTCGTTACCAATGGTTATGTGCATAGCAATTATGACGACTGTCGTCTTCCGGGCAACAACGACGCAAGACTTACAACCCCGTACCTTGGCTATGATGTTGGAACGCTCTCTTTCTATTACAAAAAATATAACAACGACGGAGCGTGCGAGGTATACGTATATGGGTCCAACAACGCCTCAGACTGGACTGTCATCACAAACTGGAGCACAACCTCCAGCGGCTCTTACAAAACACTTACCGACGGGCTTACAGGGTATAATTACTTTCAGATTAGAAACGAAACTACAAATTCGGCCGGTCTTGAGATTGATAACGTGGTTATTACCGAGGATGATGACTTCTACACTAATCCCTTCGACACCGCCGCTTCAACATCTGACTGGACGGATGTGACAGGCGATATATGGTACTACGATTCGACCAACCAGACCTACAACCGCCCAGGCGAAGTGGGGCCGCCAATTGATTTTGTCGTGCAGAAAGGGTATACCAACGAAAGTTTTACCTACGCGCCCACAAGCTGGATAGACGTAGCCACAATAACCGCTACGAATATGAAGTACCAGACAGCAAACGTTGAATTTGAATACTGGGACGAGCTGTTTGTTCGAATCAAGCATGACGACGGCCAGGCAAGCCTGGTCCTGGACGATCTGAAACTGACAAAGTGGCGCGGAACTGATTCCTATACCGATACCAATAACTGGAAGGCAACCGGTATATGGGTTTCCGAGCATTCCCCGGAAGACAGATGCATCGAGCTTTGGAGATCAAAGATCAGCCCGGACAAGCCTCAATATGTGCGCTCCCCCCTCATGGAAGGCATAGGTTCTGTCACATTCCTGCAAAAGGTGGCCAACGGACCGGCCGAGTTCCAGATTGAAATTGCTTCTGAAGACGCTCCTGACACCTTTGTGCCCCAGGCGACGGTAACCGTGACAAATGAGGACTGGCAGACCTATACGTACATGATACAGACTAACGATAATTTCTATGCAAGAATCCGCCACACAACCACCAACCGTAATACTGTCCTTTACATAGACGACATGGAAATTTCAGACTACGCCGAACGAGACAGCAGGACGTGGGAAGCATATAACGCTCTGATAACTCCAAACGAAGACTCGCGTGAATTCGAGCCGTACTCGGGTTACAGAACAGCTTACCTTAACAACAACCCGACAAACGGAACGGCTTCCGGTGACAACTTCGATCGCGACAGGCCGTATATCCAGTCGCCGCGAATGCCAAACGGAATAGGCGAGATATCATTCTGGTACAGAAACTGGGAGACAGACGGTCTCCCGGCGGGAACATTCCACATAATGTCATCGCCAACCGACGGCGGCACATTTGACGAATGGACGCAGATCACGACGGTTTCAAACCTCACGAATACGGATTACCGTTATTTCTCAACAAACCATTACAATGCCGACCACCGCTACGTGCGCGTATACAGTGAAACCAATTCGGGCTGCTCCCGGCTGGCCATTGATAACCTGCTTATCGGCCACCCCCTGGCTGCCGACTTCAGCGTGACCAACCTCACGACTATTCCTGAAGTGCCCCTGTATTCATCATCTGTAGATTTGTCTGTAGATCTCTACAACTTCATCCTCCAACCTCAGAACATCCAGGTAAGGGCATACTATAACATCGGATCCAACAACTGGGCTCAGTGGGAGAACTGGAACACCAACAACTATATAGACCTTGACCTCACATCTTCCAGCCCTGCACAGCGCACTTATCAGTCCTCAGGTGCATCGATTCCTCAGCTCCCAGTCAATACAGTGGTACAATACTACCTGGAATTCACTTTCGACGGACCTAATTCAGACAAAACAAGTCCGAAAACCTATGCTGCGTTCTCAAACCCGGATTATTATGATCCCATCGATCTCAACGACGGCCACTCAGTCACAAACCCCTACTACTTCGTCCTCGGATCGAAGCCGGGAGAGGTATGGCTGAATGAGGTTAACTATGCCAACAATGGTTTTGAAACTACCAACGAATATATTGAGATCGTCGGCAGGGAGGGAATAGATGTTGACGACTGGGAAGTCGAGCTGGTTACTACTGCAGATATAACTTATGACAGCGCCGTACTCACAAACGGATCTCCTTTTGCCAACACAACAAATGGCTTTGGCTTTATTGTCTATGGCGATCCCGGGGTCAACAATGTCGACCTGGTTTTCGAAACGCCTTCAAATCAGAATATTGAGAAAAACAGCGGCGCAAGACTCGTTAGAGGCATGGGGGCCCATGCAGATAAAATATGCTGGGGCGACCCTGATACTCTGGATACATTGACATCAAATGGCTACCGATATATAGGAGAGAAGACTACTATTTACGCCTTCTCTCCGCTATATGCAACGGGAACCGGCATAGAAAAGTCTGATTTTACAGACTGGGACTTCAATACATCCAGCGGCTCATGGTACTCGCCGGGTAACGAAAACGAATCACAAACTATGATCGCCTATCAATCAACTCAGACTCTTACAGTGGCATCGGCTTTAGGCACGCCTTCCCCTGCGACAGGAACCAACGCTTATCCGAGGGGAACTACGTTGACCTGCGCCATGACCGACTCGCCCATAAACATCGGCGTCCTTTCCACCCAGTACCTGTGCACAGGATGGAGCGGCAGCGGCGATATCCCGACTTCAGGCTCCACCACCAACACCGGAGAGATAATGCTGCTTAGTGACTCGTCCATCACCTGGCAGTGGGTCACCAACGTCTACCTCGACGTGCAGACAAACGGGAACGGCTCGGTCGATAACACGGGCTGGTTCCAGCAGCATTCGGCCGTGACAGTAACGGCTACGGCAGCCGAATATAACGCGTTCACCGGATGGACCGGAGACACCAACGGATGCAACATCTCGTCAAATGTCCTTACAATCGATCAGCTCTCGGAACCCCGGGGTCCGATTACCGCTAATTTCGAGTCCACTGACCGCACTCTCGACGTGACTTCAACCTATGCCGCGACCAACATCGCGCCACCCCCCGGATCACATGTCTACCATGACAATGATCCCCTTTCTTGCGTGGTGAGTAACCGTGCGATCTACAAGGGATCAATGGCGACACAGTACCTGGTTACCGGCTGGAGCCCCACCGGAAGTGTGCCTGAGATGCCAGCTATCGGAACAGAGACAAACTTTGTATGGGAATGCGATGCGGGAGTTGAAACATGGAACGGGAATGATGGCGATGACTGGGTTACAATCCTGGTTGCCGATGGGGACGAAAAAGGGCTTGGGAACTTCACTCGCGACAGTTTCGCCACCAACGGAATATCTGTTGGCGACGATCGAATACTTGACAATACAACAGTTATGGACTTTGGCGGCAATCTTTACTGGGATGCGTCTGTAGATATTCCGACCGGGCTGAGAGTATACACAGTGGTCTTCAACAGCGCTGACATATCTACAGCCACCCATTATATCATCCCTACCAATGCGAACACGTTCTTTACTATTGACGGCAATGATTACGACTGCGGTACGGCCCTTGCAGGCGAATGGACGCCTCTTGTTGCTCCTGAGACAAACAATACCGCCATAAGCACAGGGCCATTCAATATAACATCGGATTCCAGCATAGACTGGCTCTGGCAGACAAATCATTACCTGGACATTTCAGTGAGCGGCAGCGGCATCGTAGATGTGGCAAGCGCCTGGTTCAAGTCAACCAGCAACGTAACAATAACAGCCTATCCTGAGTCAGGCTATACGCTTGATTCCTGGACGGGCAACACAAACGGATGCGTAATAAACAATCTGCAGATTGAAGCGCCAATGACTCTTGCCAGGAACATCACGGCCTCTTTTGTTCCGGAATCAAATGACAGAACAGATCAAGGAACGCCGTATTCGTGGCTCGATGATTACTACACGTCCAACTACGATTACTGGGACACTAACGATTCGGACCTTGACGGAATGGCCGCGTGGATGGAATACGTAACCGGAACCGACCCTACAAATGAACAATCAACATTCCAAATACTGGAAATAGGCTACGGCGACGGATCAAACTTTTTAAAGTGGTACGCAACCACCAACAGCGGCGTTTACACACCGTTTGGAATCTACAGGACAACCAATATACTTGAAGGATGGGGTTCGCCATACATCACAAACGTGGGTCCGCGCGATCCCGACGGGACCGGCACAAACACATGGTGGGATACAAATCCTCCGCCGGCCGATGTCCCGGTATACTATCGCCCGTACGTCATTTGGACCAACAGCCCATAAAAAGGTATTGTGGAGGCACAAGCTCCACGAGTCCGCAATCTAAAGAAACAAACTGCCGCCCCAGACGCACCCCTACTCTCTGAGCACATCAAAATACCTGAGGAAATATCGATGCTTGCCCCCGGCATCAGGCCATGGATCGCGCCATACAACCGCAACTGCCCGGGCCCTGGCGCGCACACTTCCGTAATGACCTTCTCGCAGCCCGCCCACAGGTTCGGCATAAGAATCAGCGGCAAGTATTATGGTAAAGATATTCTGACGTGTAGTCAGCAGCTCCACAGAATTCCTGATCGGAGCTTCTCTGTCAATTTCGTCTCCGCTTACCGAGTCGCCCCAATCTAAACGGCCAAGTTCAGACACATTTGTGTACGGGCCATTGCTCCAGATTTCATTCGCAATTTCTTCTGCGACCCCCTGATCAATCTGTCGGTCAGGCAGTGGAAATACGGGATCGTACTCCTTAAGCGGAACATACGTGAAAACCGCCGCAAGCGCGTTAGTATTGAAAGAGTTAATGTTGACCAGGCCTTTTTGAAAGCCTTTTTCCCTCGTTGTGAACCAGTCAAGCACGTGGTCGTAATCCGACCATTCGGCATGCTTGTATAACCCAATGGTATGCCATGGCCTGTCAAGGCATATATATCCCAGTTCACCAACGGTCTGCAGGTTCGTGTTCGCAATATGCAACGCAGTGTCACCATCAGCCTTCGGGTCATAAGCCGCCTCGTCGGAATCAAAAACCGCTAAGGTAACGGTATTGTCTTTACCTATTGTCGGCTTATCCACGCCATAAAACATCTTAATGGTCTTACCCGGAATCCAACTTGCAACATTGTCCGCGCTACCGTTAAAGCGCGGATCCACACACTCAAACCAGTTGGTTATTGTGAAATGATCTCCAGCGGAAACTTCTCTATCCACTTCAAAAACAAAACCCGCACTCCCTGAAAAGTCCGGATATGGCACCTGGTCAACAAGGTTTGATGAAGAAGTACTCTCTTTTAACCTTATTTTCAGTTCCGCGGTAAAATTCAGATCAAAATCGTTTGTGTCCACGTTTCCATTCTTGTCTTCCCCGTAAATATCCCTTCTATTGTATTGTTCGCTGGCGCCAAACGTCTCGGCGCCGCTCATGTCGTCAGGAATCAATTCGTCATGCGTATTGGCGTCTTTTTTTTCAAAACTCAATTCATACTCAAGACTATACGACTCCCCCGAGAATTCCCTGAAAGGATACATACACTCAAGTTGCATAACGGGCTCAAACCCGTGTGGCATTGAATATTGCCCGTTGGTTTCTACATGTAGCGTATAGCAGAAAACCACTTCATTGAGCATTGGAGCCATGTCAACGTGTCCATCGGCAAGATTAGTAGGAACCAGATCTTCATCTATGTAGTCAAGTAAATTTGAATACGCAAGGCCCGCGTCATAGTCAGCCCTCATGGTACATTCCTCAAAGGCGCTGAGTATATCCTCCTCCGACCATTCGCTCCTGTTTGTGCCTATATAAACCTGAGAACGAAGATTCGTCCCATTGTGCAGAAACTCGCCGACCGGACTCAGCGAAAACGTGAATAAATCCTTAACGTTGGTGGCGCTAAGAAAACCTTCGGCATCGCCAAAGGCGGTAAGCTCTCTGAAAGTCTCGAACGGGTAGTTGTCACGCTCGTTAAGCAGGGCAGCAGCATCCCTCACCCCGTCAATTCCGTCAATCTGTATTTCCGCCGGAGACACCCCCCTTAGCCTGTCGAGGCCTCCAGCATGGTTGATGTCGATCCATCCTGAACAATCCGCGGCCACAAAAGAGTAGCGTCCCACAATAGTCCCTTCAGAATTTTCAATTGTGTGCCAGTAGGCCGGCGTCGACATGACATTATCCGCAAGATCGTCCGGCAGAAACTCAAGGGCTTTTCTGGTCAGCAGCCTGGCCCTAGTGTCTTCGTTCGTAAAGACGCCCTCTCCGCGCGATCCAAGAACTGCATCAGGCGGAAATATTTTAAAAGAATTAGACGTCACCATCTGCCCGTTAATGTCTTCCATTGCGCGCCCAAGCGCGGCAAACAACATGTGCCTGGATTGCATCGAGTTCCTGAAGCTCGCGGCGCCCTGCCGTTCGACCCGCATTGAGATCGAGAACGCCATAGCCGCGATCATCAATACCGCAAGCAGCCCCAGCACCATGATTATGGCTACTCCACGTCTGTCATTAATCCAGATTGTTCTTTCTTTTTCCATCTCATTTACGTCTTTCAAAACGTTTCTCGAGCCGATCCAATCAGCCCGCCTCGCCTTTCCACACAAACTGATGTGTTTCCTGCTATATCTCCGTCATCCGTGTCAATTAGCGTCTATTAGCGGTTCCTCTTTCCAGGGCGGCAGCAGGTTGACACAACCTGCTGTACTCCAACGTACAGCGGGTTATCACGTAACCTGCTGCCCAACCATAACCCGCGTTACCCAGCATATAACCCATACCCCGACGTCCAACTTGTCACAACGCAGGCCCGCCAAAGCGCATCAGTCATATTTGTACCGGTTCCTGTTAGGAAACCAGACAGTCGTCTCAAAATATTCAGGCTCCGGCGCATCCGGCGCATCCGGCTCGGCAAATCTAACCCGATAAACATTTCCCCAGGGATCCTTGTAGCCGTCTTCCCATTTCGGTGTGTCAATATCAAGAAATTTCAGTTCCCTTGGATTCTCCGATGTGTCATCCCCCTGCAGGATAGCCATTCTCTGCTCGGTCATGGCATAATACTGGTCTCCGGAAACAAAAGAAGGCCACTTTTCGTAAGTAATCCGATACGCTTTCCAGGCCTTCGCCAACTCTCGAACTTCCGATTTGGCGCTGTCTATGTGCGCCCTCTGCCTGGCGGATCTGGCGGCAACAAACATAAGGCCGGATAATATCATGATAATCGCCAGCACCGCCAGCATCTCAAGCAGCGTAAAGCCATGTCGCCGGGTTTCTGTGCCGGCAAAATCCGGATCTGAATACATATTTTTACCATGACCTGATGTCATCATCTTCTCCATCGTCGTCCTCGCCGTCCGGCCCATACGAAAGAACCCCGAGCCCTGAAATCGTGTCTTCACGCTCAAGTTCAAGGCGCACATTCAGATATTCCGGCAGTGCATCGGAAGCGCCATCGCTTCTTATGAACTTCAAGGCCCTTATGCCTTCAACAAGCGTCGAGTGGCCAGAACCGGGCAAATTCATAGTCACCGTATCACCGCTCTGTTCAATGCTTACCACCTGCGCGGCCCTGTTGCTTCCCTCCATATCCAGAACCACAAACTCTACTGAACTGCCGTTATCCGGAATGGATGTCTCACCATGCCCCTCATAACCGTCAGGCGGATTTACCGCCCTCGACATCCACGTGGAAATGATGCCGAGCGCGGCACGGGCGGCCATGGCAGACTCCGATTTCCTGCTTCCCGCGTCCCAGGCAATCGTGGACTGGTGAAAAACAGCGCTGATAATCATAACGATAAGCACAAGGATTACAGTTGCGCTCATCACTTCGATAAGCGTGAAACCGCTCTTTTGTCTGTCCGGCATTGCAATTTTCACAAATGGTTCTCCACGTCACATTCCCACGAAGGTCATCTCCGTCAAATACTCCTCCACAGCTTCTTCAAAGTCGCCAAGCTGCCCCCTCGCCACACGGACCCGGCACTGCTTTCTGCTCTCGTCTTCAGTGGAACTGATGGTTATCTCGTACCTGATCCAGTTATCTGCGGCGTCCTCGGGAAAATTCACCCCTCCTCCGACTGCGGTGTTAGTCCAACCCTCGGTTTCAAGGGGATAAAGGTCTTTGTCCAGCATTGCTTTAAACCCAGCGCTGTCAACCCAGTCGCTCCAGTTACTGACCGTCGACGCTTTGCCCTGGAATGAATTGAGTATATGATCGGCGAACATAGCCTCGTAAGTGTCGGAAACATTCTGTTTTGATTCCTGCAGTCCCAGGGGAAAAAGAGACATAAGCCCGAACAGGCCTACCGCCAGAAGCAGAATGGCAAGATTCACTTCTATTAAACTAAACGCGGATTTTTGCAAACCTGATTTCATTTGTCTATTGCCGTCCATTTTACGGATCCATAACGATTTTCGCGAACCCCTGAGCATCTACTTCAACCTCGAACAGATCTATCTCGGAAGCCCCGCGGGTATCTTTAACAACAACACTGCCGCGCGTAGCCGTGCCGTCGCTATAAAACTCAAAACGATCATTATCCGGTGTCTCAGACCACTGAAGACCTTCCGGCAACCTGTTGACCGGTCTGACTTCCCACCCGTACTCGTTGTGGCTGCCGCTCCATATATTGTCGCTTGTTTCCATTACTATCTCGAAATTATCGTTTGTGTAGGTTCTCGTTACGATAGTAGACTCGCCGTTCTCCAGGTTATAAATCTTTGCAGTCTGTCCGGAGTTAAGCTCCAGGCTGCCGAACCTGTCACTGAGCCCTCCGGCCTCGGCCTTTCCGACGCCCTCACTCGAACATGTAACATAAAAACATGTATTTGATTCCTCTTTCAACAAAACCACTGTTTTACGTCCTTCAAGCATGGCGGCCTGCCGCGCAAAACGCAGGGTCGACCGCAGGTGATGGGCAGAGCTGCTCCCACGGATTCCTTTTGTCAAACTGAAATACGATGCCATGCCGATCCCCGCCATAATGATAACTATGCCCATTACGGTCAGCAGCTCGATTAAAGTAAATCCGCTGCCCGCCTTTATCGGCCTGCATGAATCAACTTGAAACTTCATCAATAAGTCTGGCCTTTTTCAACAGTGGAGTTTGTGACAGTAACACTGTCATTTTCGCAGTTTATGATTATGGTGTACGCATCGCCCCATGGATCGACAATAGCGTCGTCTTCAAGCCTGTATTCGTCCCAGTTAACAAAACGCACCTTCCGCGGATTATAACCACCGCTATCCGATGACAGGTCGTCAATGATCTCCTTATGCCCTGTATCGCCGTCATTTGTATGCACACCCGTGAATTGATCCGTTTGCAGCCCGGGCCACCTGTCATATTCATGGCGATAGTTATATATTGCCAGAGCAAGCGTATGCACGTCTGCCTGGGCTTTACGGCGTTGCGCGGCTCTGCGCGATCTGCTGAAAGCAACCGTCAGCAAACCGAACAGCATGCCGATGATAACAACAACCATCAACAACTCGATCAGCGTAAAGCCCTTTCGAGCCGACCGCGATTCGGGATTTATCATGCCTGTACAACCGGTTTTCATCTATTTATCCCAGCTCTTTATGTCGTCCCCTGTGTTTTCAGTCCGGTCAGGGCCCTTTGACCATATTGCAACATACTTATCCACGTCCCCGTGCGGAGCGCTTACCTCTCCATCAAGATCCGTATCAAGCCTTATTGACAAGAGTTCGCCCCACGGATCGCGCAGTCCTGATGTAGCGGAGTTTGTTCCCTGCTCCTCGATAGTGAAATCCACATATTCCTCTATGTATCCAATCGCATTGGTGTCCATCTCGGTTAATGTTTCAGAGGGAAACTCCTGGTTCTCCGTCAGGTAATAATTCCACGCTGTATCAAGCTGGCTTATCATCTGCCTGCACGCCACTTTTTTGCCCTGCTCAGGCGTTTTGCGGATCGCGCCAAGCAACAGCCCGGCCAGGGTGGCGATAATTGCGATAACAACAAGAAGCTCTATCAGCGTAAAACCAAACCCTTTCAAGGGAGCAGTCCTCCGCCTTTCTTCCAGTCCTTTTTTTTCACGCATAAAAATATTGTCCTTGAACACCTACATACTGTCTCTGTGTATATCATTTGCAGCAGGGTTGTCATCATCCTCTGTTTCAGGATCGCCCTTCGACCATAGCTCATAACTCAGGTAAGGCGGATCAGATTCATATTTTATGACCCGGTCCCACCCATCCAATATAGTGTCTACGTTATTCGTAAAAGGCTTTCCATCTTTGGTGTAATGCGTGGGGCCTTCCTTTGTGGTAATCACGCCGGTCATAAATTGGCTCCATCTTCCCTTGGCGCGCTTGTCCCGTGAATTATCCCCTATCCATGCGCTGTCACTATTGTCCGGATTAACAAGATGAAGCGGATTCATGGTGTCTCTCTTCCTCGTATCCAGGAAGGCTACAAGTCCGTACTCGAAGTTCAGCTCCTCGACATTCTCCTCCTCCGTAAAGTAATTATTATTCTCCCAATATGCCATGTAAGCCTCATTGGTATTCTCATACTGGTAGCAGATCCGGCAGTCGTCGCCATGAAACGTGCACACACCCGGCTTAACCGGCGGATAAACGCCATACTCGCTTTTAAACTCTTCAAGCGCCCCGGCAACCCTGGTCAAGACTTCAACTGTTTTAGCCTTTTCCTCGCTCTTACCCGAAAGTCCAGAAAGCCTGAAAACAATTCCAGCCAGAATCGCAATCACCACCATGACAACGAGCACTTCAATTAATGTAAAAGAACTGCGCCTCTCAGCTTTCATGCCACTCACCTCCATGTAAATATTACCACTTATTCACTTTTGTGAAAAGGGAAAACACTCAGCAATTCTCATTATAGCCATTTTGCCACGTTTGGCGTGGCCAGAGTTCCGGCACGATATTGCAGCCACGCGCGAGTAGGCCCGGCTTCACCGAAGCCGAGGCCCCAAGAGCGCTGGGCTTCGGTGAAGCCCGCGCTACTACGCACATCGTTATACAAATAGGTTTTGGCGGAAAGAGGCCGTAATGAGAATTGCTGGAAAACACTACCCCGCCATTGTGCTTACAACGTGAATCAGCGGAACAAACATGGCTATCACAATCGTGCCGACTATTCCAGCCAGCAGCACAATCATTATTGGCTCAATAATTGATGTCAGCCCCTCAACGGCAGTGTCAACTTCATCTTCGTAGGTATCGGCAATTTTCAACAGCATTTCCGGCAAAGCGCCTGTTTCCTCGCCTACATCCACCATGCTGATGACCATCCCGGGGAAAACCCTGGAATGCTCCAGCGGTGTGGACATGTCTTCGCCTTCCTTGACATTGTCATGAACAGCCTGTATTGCATCTGACAGTACCCGGTTGCCCGAAGTGTCTCTCACAATGTTCAGCGCCTGCAGGACAGGAACTCCGGAGGTCATCAACGTCCCCAGTGTGCGCGAAAATCGAGCCACCGCGCTTTTGGTGAAAAGCTGCCCGAACAGGGGCATTTTAAGCTTTATCTTGTCCACAATAAAACGTCCCCTGTCCGTACGCGCAAGTATCTTGTATAAAAAGATAAAACCAACTATAAACCCTAGAAACACGTACCACTGCCGCGCAATAAAGTTGCTGATGGCAATTACAACCTCAGTCAGAATAGGCAGTCCCTCGTCACCCAGCAGATCATTGAATATTTCCTTGAACCTTGGGATGACATAAATCATAAGAAATGTCAGAATGCCTACAGCGGCAACAAGAACCACTACGGGGTAAATCATTGCGCTCTTGATCTTGTTCTTGATCCTCTCAGCCTTTTCCATGAATTCGGCAAGCCTGTTAAGCACAACTTCAAGAACACCGCCGGCTTCTCCGGCCCTGACCATGTTGATAAACAGGTTGTCAAAAATCCTGGGATGCTGCTCCAGCGCCTCGGAAAAAGTGCTGCCGCCTTCAACCGACTCGCCCATTTCAGTCAGGGCCTTCCTCAAGGCGGAATTCTTTTCCTGCTTGAGAAGAATTCTAATTCCCCTTAACAACGGCAGTCCCGCATCAACCAGGGTTGCCAGTTGCCGGGTAAAAATCATAAGCTGCTTGGCCTTCACCCTGGGACCAAGAAAACCCGGCAACTTGATCTCCATCTTCAGGCCTTGCCCCTGCTGCGCCGCAGCCTGACTCCCTCGACCGGAAGCAGCCTGTTTTCTTCTGCCCCCGATTTCACTTACCTTTGTCGGAAACAACCCCTTCGCGCGGATCATGGCCACCGCCTGCGACTGATTATCCGCCTCAAGAACACCCTCGGTCTCATTGCCGCCCGAGTCCATTGCAAAAAACTTGAATCTAGCCATTATAAATCCCCCTTATGCTCATAAGTAATTTATCAATGGCAAACAGAAAAGGCAAACTGCAAATGCATCAGAGCTAGCCCGGAATGGCACTTAGATAAGCCCTTTTCAAAGCGTATAGTTTCACCGCGCGTCCTGTGTGTGAGTGTGTGAGTTTGTCAGGATGAGAGAGATCAATGCCCATCGTCAAATTCAATCCCAAACAGCGTTATCTAAGCGCCATTCCGGGCCCGTGTCCTGTCCCATTATGAGCCTGGCGAAGCAGCAATTCTATGAGGTGTGCGGGCCAAAGACGAACAGTGAACACGCGCAGAGAACACGCTGATAATCATATGCTGGATCAATGAGAACCCTGGTCAAGGCGCCCCTGAACTTATATCTCTGGCTCAGGCATCCGCAGATTTATTTGCCGCTCTCCAAAGGGGCTGTAGATGAGGGCTCTGAAAGAGGCGCCGACTCCGTCCATTCAAGAAGAACCATCTCGGAACCGTCGCTCATGCGCGAACCAAGTTTTAGAATTCTAGTGTATCCGCCGTTCCTTTCAGCGAAACGCGGAGCAATCTCATCCACAAGCTTTGCGGAACACCCTTTGTCTCTCAGCCGCGAAACGAGTAAACGCCTGGCATGAATGTTTCCCTTACGGGCTATGGTAACCATTTTCTCTGCCATGCTCCGGGCCTGCCTGGCCTTGCTTATAGTGGTCTTAACCCGGCCCCGTTTCACAAGATTGCATACAGTGGCGGATATCGCCATATCTCTATGCGCCGAACTTCTACCCAGTTTCTTGTCTCTGGTTCTATGCCGCATTTTTCAGACTCCCTTGAAATCCTGTCCCTGTTAAAAGCCTATTCCGACTCAGGTTCCTGTTCGAGCAGCGAACTGTCAAGCTGCATGCCAAGCGAAAGCCCGAGGTCGGTAAGTTTAGCTTTGATCTCATTGAGCGATTTCTTACCAAAATTGCGGTATTTCAGCATTTCGGGCTCGCTCTTCTGCGCAAGCTCGCCGACAGTTGTTATATTCGCGTTATTCAGGCAGTTGGCAGCTCTCACGCTGAGTTCTATCTCGTTGACGCTCATATTGAGCTTCTTCCTGAGTTCTTCCCGTTCTGCGTCAACCTTCTTTTCTGTCTCCTCAAACTGTACGACCTGCCTGTCATAATCCACAAAAACGTCCAGATGACGCCTCAGGATTGCAGAACCCATCATCAAAGCATCGCCGGGGTCTATCCGCCCGTCGGTCCATACTTCAAGAATAAGTTTGTCGTAATCTGTTCTCTGCCCCACCCGGGTGTTCTCTGTTCTGAAATTGACACGCCTCACTGGTGAAAAAATCGCGTCAATTGGTATCCTTCCGATTTCCTGGTCTGGCTCCTTGTTCCACTCCGCAGGGCAGAATCCCCGGCCGGTCTTCACTTCCAGATCCATCTCCAGCTTCCCATCAGCCGCAAGCGTCGCAATGTGGAGATCCGGATTCAGCACTTCCACGCCTCCACCCGATTCAATATCTCCGGCGGTAACCTCTCCAGGCCCCTTGACTTTCAAGCTCAGAATCTGGGGCTCGCGCACGTATGTCTTGAGAAGAACACCCTTAAGATTCAACACAATATCAGTTACATCTTCAACAACGCCGTCCAGTGAACAGAACTCGTGCTCCGCGCCTTCCATCCGCACCGACGTTATGGCAGCTCCTTCAATAGAAGACAAAAGCACTCTCCGCAGCGAATTGCCGATAGTTCTCCCGTAACCCACTTCAAAGGGCTCTGCGCTGAACATTGCGTATTTGTCCGTCGAATTCTCATCATCTTTTACAACCCGCTTGGGCATCTCGAATCTGCTTAATCTTATAGGCATAGTTCCTATCCTTCCGTAATCACGAATGAACGGGATTAATCAATTCCAAAACCGCTTACTTGGAATAAAGTTCAACAACAAGCTGCTCATCAACAATCGGAGCTATTTCTTCCCGGTCCGGTATGCGCTCCACTTTTCCCGCGAGTGTTTTAGGATCCCTCAACAACCACGCCGGAACATCCCGCCCTTCAGCTGCTTCCAACCCCCTCTTTGCCATTTCTTTGCTCGAGGTTCTCTCCTTGATGGACACATTCGATCCTTCTTTCAGTATCATGGAAGGTATGTCGGTTTTGCGTCCGTCTACAAGAACATGGCCGTGCCGAACAAGCTGCCTTGCCGTGGCCCGCGAGGGGGCAAATCCCAGCCGGTACACAACATTGTCCAGGCGTGTTTCCAGCATCTGCAGCAACATCAGACCGGTTATGCCCTTCCGCTTCGCAACGCGCCTGAAGAATAACCTGAACTGGTTTTCCTGCAATCCGTAAAATCTCCGCAAGCGCTGTTTTTCTCTCAACTGCACACCGTAATCAGACGGCTTTCGCGAACGGCGCTGTCCGTGCATGCCCGGCGCGGGCCTGCCCCTCTCTATCGGGCACTTGGCCATGCTGCACCGCGAACCCTTGAGAAAAAGCTTCATTCCTTCACGCCTGCACAGTCTGCAAGACGGTCCCGTGTATCTGCCCATTTATACTCTCCTGCGCTTTCTCGGCCTGCAGCCGTTATGTGGAATTCCAGTCACATCCTTAATTGAACTCACGTTCATCCCCACGCTCTGTAAAGCGCGTATCGCCGATTCCCGGCCTGATCCGGCGCCCTGGACTTTTACCTCCACCTCACGCATGCCCTTGGCCGCCGCTGCTCGCGCGGCATCCTGGCATACAATCGTCGCAGCGAATGCAGTGCTTTTTCTCGAACCCTTGAAACCAACCTTTCCGCCGCTGCTCCACGCCACCACATTGCCCTTTGTATCAGCAATGCTGACCTGCGTGTTGTTGAACGTGGCCTTGATATGCACAACGCCCGAGGAAGGCGCCATTCGCCGCTTCTTGCCTTTCCCTGCCTTTGCGGGCTCTTCAACGCTGACTTCGGCTTCAGCCACGTCCTCAGCGCTACCCTGCCCAGACTCTTCAGCAACCTTTTTTTCTTCAGCAACCTCGGCCGAACTCTGCTCGTTCTTTTCTTCGTCCGCCATTAAGTTAATCTCCTCCCGGATCTCTACTTGCCCTGCTTAACCGCAGCGCGCGCTTCCTTGCCCCTGACCGCGCCCACAGTTCTCTTAGGACCCTTCCTGGTTCTGGCATTCGTACTTGTTCTCTGCCCGCGCACCGGAAGACCGCGCCTGTGACGCAAGCCGCGGTAGCTCCCTATGCTTATCAAACGCCTTATATTCTGGCTGACCTCGCGCCTCAGGTCGCCTTCAACCCTGTAATTGGTCTGCACCACACCCATGAGCTTCCTTAGCTCTTCTGAACTCAGTTCATCGGACTTCTTCTCAGGATCCACGCCTGCCTCTCGAAGTATTTTTTGAGCCCTGGCCGGCCCCACACCGTGTATAGCGCGCAGACCATATTTCACTTTCTTGTTTCCTGCTATATCAACACCCAGAATTCTCGGCATAGGTTACCTCTTTCCTTCCGGCATTCTTCAGCCCTGCCGCTGCTTATGACGGGGATTGGTGCAAATTACACGCACAACTCCCTTGCGACGGATGACTTTACAACTCTCACACATTCTTCTTACTGATGTCCGCACTTTCATACATAATCACCATTAATTCACAAAAAGCGGTAAGTATACCGCCCACAAAATACATTGTCCATATAAAAAGTGTCCACATTTGTTTTTTTTACGTGAAATCGACACAACCTTACCAATTTCACAATCGCCCGCCTTCAGCGACTTCCAGTCAATATCTCTGCTTCTCCGTCTCCTACAGCTATTGTATGCTCAAAATGAGCCGATGGCTTCCTGTCCCTGGTCAGCACCGTCCATCCATCCGAGAGCACTTCGACAGCGCCTTCACCCGCATTCAGCATAGGCTCCAGGGCCAGGGTCATCCCCTTTTTTAATTTCGGCCCTCTTCCCGGAGCGCCGAAATTCGGAATCTGCGGCTCCTCGTGCATCTTCCGGCCGATTCCATGACCCACAAAATCCTTTACAACGGAAAAACCTCCGCCCAGCGCTACCTTCTCAATAGCATTCGAAATGTCTGACAGCCGCCCGCCGGCCTTCGCCTTACTGATCCCCGCATATAGGGCCTCCTCGGTTGTCCTCACCAGCCGTATAACTTCGCTGTCGATTACACCGACCATTACGGTCCTTGCTGTATCCCCTATGTAACCCCCGTATTCAACGCCTACATCCAGACTTACAATATCTCCGGCGGCAATGCGCTTACTCCCGGGAATTCCATGAACAACCGCTTCGTTAACCGAAACACATATATGTCCCGGATAGCCCATGTATCCCAGAAACGCGCTTACTGCGCCAAAACCCCTGATAAGCTCATCGGCATATTCAGCAAGCTCTCCGGTGCTTACCCCCGGCGCAACCGCATCGGCAACCCTATCACGCACGGTGGCCGCAAGACGGCAGCTTTCCCTAATGCCTTTCAGCGCCCGCTCATCCTTTATAACTATTCCTCTTCTACTCACTCCTCTGACTCAACATCAGTCCATTTATTCTTCCCGGCTCATTGAATCCACTATCTGACCGGCAGCCGCATCCGGATCCTGATCGGAATTAACACGATCGAGTTTGCCCTCAGACTCGTACCGGGAAATCAACCCTTTGGTCTGTTCATCGTAGACATCAAGACGATTTTCAATGGTCTCTTTCTTGTCATCGGGCCGCTGGTACAATTCGCCGCCACATTCATCGCATATCCCTTCATGCTGTGGCGGACGGTTGACTACATGGTAATTACGCCCGCATTGCCGGCAAATCCGGCGTCCGGTTAATCTTGATATCAACGTTTCCCGCGAAACCTCGAGCAGAAATACCCTGGAAATTTTACCGTCTCTTTCACCAACGCTCTTATCAAGCAGTTCAGCCTGCTGCGCAGTCCTTGGATAACCATCAAAAAGAAAGCGCCCGCTGCCGCTGCCTGAATCCAGGCGATCCTCCACAAGTTCAGCAATAACAGAATCAGGAACCAGTTCCCCGCTCTTCATGTAGCCTTCGGCCTTTTTGCCGGTCTCTGTCCCCCTCTTCACAGCATCGCGCAACATGTCGCCTGTAGCGACATGTTCATACCCGGTCTTATCCCTTACAATCTCCGCAAGCGTCCCTTTTCCCGCGCCCGGCGGACCAAGTAAAATCACAATATCCATATACAATAGCTCCCCTCGATTTTTTGCCCTGAATCGGCAGTCCGCCTAACGACGGCGCCCCCGCAATTTGCCCTTCCTCAGAAACCCGTCATAATGCCGCATCAACAGGTGCGATTCGATCTGCCTCATTGTGTCAAGCATAACACCTACAATGATCAGGAGACTGGTGCCGCCAAAGAAAGAAGCAACCAGCCATGGTATTCCAAACTGCTTGGCCACTATAGATGGCAGCACTGCAATAATGGTAAGAGATATGGCGCCTACCAGGGTGATTCGGGTCATCGTCTTGTCAAGAAACTCGGCTGTGGGGCGTCCCGGCCTTATCCCCGGAATATATCCTCCGTTTTTCTTCAGGTCGTCGGCAATTTGTATAGGGTTAAACTGTGTGGCAACCCAGAAATACGAGAAAAACAAAATCATCGCGGCGTATAGCACAAGATAAAGCGGCTCGCCCATCATAAGCGCTTCACCAAGACCCTTGGTGAGAGGTATCTTCTCCAGGATCTTGGATGGAAACTGAAGCATGACGCTTGCAAAGATAATCGGCATAACACCGGAATAATTTACGCGCAAAGGCATGTACGTGCTTTGCCCACCGTATACTTTCCTGCCCACGACCCGTTTTGTAGTATGAATAGGAACCCTGCGCTGCCCCTGCGTCAGCATCACCGTACCGGCAATCACAACCAGCATCATTGCCGCCATCAGGATAAGATCAAAAATGTTCAGCGTAGCGGTCAATCCCTCTCCACCGGTTACAAGACCGGCGGTAACAAAAAGGGCTTCAGGCAACCTGCTTACAATGTTTATGGTAATAACCAGAGAAATCCCGTTGCCTATGCCCCTGTCGGTTATCTGCTCGCCCAGCCACATCATCATCATGGTTCCAGTGGTCATTGCCAGGACCGTCATAAGCCGAAAACCAAGACCGGGGTTGGCTACCAGCGGCTCCGTTATGCTTGCGTCAATGTTATGCAGGTTCTCTACCAGGGTAGCGAGCACATAGCCCTGAATAATGCAGATGCCGAGAGTTAAGTATCGTGTATACTGACCCAGTTTCTGCCTCCCGGTATCGCCCTCTCGCGCCAGGCGTTCCAATGCAGGCACCACCGCTGTCAGCAACTGCAGGATGATAGAAGCGCTGATATACGGCATGATCCCGAGAGCTCCGACCGCACACTGACTCAACGCGCCGCCACTGAAAAGCTCCAGAAATCCAAGAAACCCGCCTCCGACCTGGCTTTCAATCTCACTGATGATCCTCTGTAACGCCGCTGTATCAATCCCCGGAGCCGGAACCGTCGCTACAAGGCGGCATAAGAAAATCATACCCAGCGTGAACATTATTTTGCGCCGAAGTTCAGGTATTTTTAAAGAATTTGCAAAGGCAGAAAACATGGCTAATTCTTCACAACTTCCGCTGATCCACCCGCGTCTTCAATCTTCGCTTTTGCAGCAGCGCTGAACTGCTGCGCCCTTACCATGAGCTTCTTATCCAGGCTCCCGCGTCCAAGGATTTTGATCCCGTCGGCATTGCCTTTCGCCAGCCCCAGATCCCGAAGGTCCTTAACAGAAACTTCAGCGCCTTCATCAAAAACGGTAAGATCCCCTACATTCACTGCAATGTAGCTGTGTTGAGGTTTGTTGTGCGAGCCCCGCTTGGGAATTCGCCTCATCAAAGGCATCTGGCCGCCTTCAAACCCGGGTTTGTGCTTGTGGCCTTTCCTTGACATCTGGCCTTTTTGTCCGCGGCCGCAAGTCTTCCCTTTCCCTGAGGCTCTGCCCTTGCCGACACGTTTGCGCCGTGTCCTGGAACCCTTTGATTTCTCAAGAGAATACAATTCCATCCTGATATCCCTCTCTCAAACTGTCGGTTATTGAAAAATCCCTAGCTTTTGCGAATAGCGTCAATTTCCTCTTTGGATCGAAGACTCTGCAAAGCTTTTATAGTTGCCTTGACCACATTAAGCTTGTTGTTGCTGCCAAGGGACTTTGCAAGAATGTCCCTGACTCCCGAAACCTCCAGGACTGCCCTGGCGGCGCCGCCGGCAATCACACCGGTACCCGAAGCAGCAGGACGCAGCAAAACCTTGCCACCATCACAAACTCCTGTAACAGCATGCGGAATCGTCCGGCCTCTGAGCGTAACCGGAAACATCGACTTCCTGGCAATCTCGCTGCCTTTTCTAATTGCGTCAACTACCTCGTTGGCTTTGCCAAGTCCGAATCCCATCGAACCTGCCTTATCTCCAACAACAACCACAGCGCTGAAGCTGAAGCGCCGCCCGCCCTTGACAACCTTCGAACACCGGTTGATAAAAACTACGCGTTCTTCCAGTTCCTGGACTTCGTCTGTATAGGGTTCGGACCTCACTGCTCCTCCTTATCGTTGCCGCCTTCTACCGCAGCGGGCGTCTCGCTTTTCCCGGCCTTAAGTCCGTTCTCAAGCGCGCCACGTACTATTTCCTTTACTCTTCCGTGAAACTTCCTTCCGGCCCGGTCGATCACTACTTCTTCTAAGCCGCAGGCCTTAGCCTTTTCAGCCCCGGCCTTCCCAAGCTCATAGGCTGCAGACATATTCAATCTGCCATTCGTCTTGCCCACTGTCCCGACACCGGCCACTGTTATCCCCTTATCATCATCAATGAATTGAACTTCACCGTTCCTGTTGCTGATATTTATGTTCATACGCGGGCGATCACCGGTCCCGAAAACTCTCCGCCTGACCCTCTCATGCCTTATTCTTCGTCTCTGTTTCCGACTGGTTGCTTTCATTACTCTTCCCAATTCACAGACTTGTTAAGCCGTTTACAAATTCAAATGCCGATTGCCGGTGCAGCCGGTAGCCATCATCATGCCACCGTCTTTCCGACCTTTCGACGTATTATCTCGTCCTTGTATCTCAGACCCTTGCCCTTGTAAGGTTCAGCCGGACAAAATCCCCTGATCGTCGCCGCAACATCGCCGACTTTCTGCTTGTCTGTCCCGCTGACAGTGATTTCAACATTGTTGTTGACCTCGATCTTTACACCCTCAGGCGCCGTGTACTCTTTAGGCGAAGAAAAACCGGCGTTAAGCTTGAGCTTCTGCCCCTGCACTTCTGCGCGGAAGCCTACGCCCTCCAGGACCAACTCCTTGCGAAAACCCCTGCTGACCCCTTCAATCATATTCACAATCAGACTCCGGACAAGTCCAAGCATTCGTTTGCTGTCCTTTGACTCATCAGGAGCTTTTACCATAAGCTGATCGTCGTCTATCTCGCATGAAAGATTGCCCGAAAGCGGAAGATGCAGTTCACCCATGGAACCCTTTACCCGAACGCCGGATTCGTCCGGCTCCACAGTAACACCTTTTGGAATAGTTACCGGCTTTTTCCCTAGTCTCGACATTTACAATACCCTTCCTACCACATTGAACACAGTATTTCGCCCCCTACGCCCGAAGCCTTTGCTTCCCTGCAGGTCATCACCCCTGACGAAGTGCTTATCACGGCAACCCCCATCCCGCCAAGGACCCTGGGCAAATCATCGGAACTCGCGTAACTGCGAAGCCCCGGCTTGCTTTCCCTTTTTATCTCTGATAAAGCAGGTTCGCCCTTCTCGGTATACTTCAGATACGCTCTAATAAGTCTCTTTGCTCCGCTTTCCACCGCGTAGTCCTTAATGAAACCTTCCTTCTTCATTACCCGCACAATTTCAGCCTTGAGCTTTGAATGCGGTATCTCGACCACCTCATGCCCGGCCCCGTACGCATTACGAATTCTTGTCAACAAATCGGCAACTGGATCAGCTAAAGTCATATTATCTCCCTACCAACTGGACCTGGTAACACCCGGGATCTCACCGTTAGACGCCAACTCACGGAAACATATGCGGCACAACCTGAACCTCCGCATATATGCCCGAGCACGACCGCATTTTTCACACCGGTTGTAATTCCTCACACGAAACTGCGAGCCTCTTTTAGTTTTTTCTACAAGCGACTTCTTAGCCAACATTTACCTCCTCAGTTCTTGGAAAACGGCATCCCGAGCATTGTCAACAACTCACGCGCAGAATCGTCATCAGAAGCCGAGGTCACAACGGTGATATCCATCCCCTGAGTGACCTTGACATCATTGGGGTCTATCTCCGGAAAAATCGACTGGTCATTGAGCCCCAGCGTATAATTTCCTCTTCCGTCAAACCCCCCGGCAGATACGCCCCTGAAATCCCTGATTCGCGGAAGCCCCGCGCCTATAAGCCTCTCAAGAAATTCGTACATCCTTCCCCTGCGCAACGTCACCTTGGCTCCCACCGGCATTCCCTCTCTGACCTTGAAATTGGAGATGCTCTTACGAGCGCGCGTGACTACCGGTTTCTGACCACTCAACCTGGCCAGGTCCCCAACGACTTCCTGGATCTGATCTTTGTCTATGGCATTGCCAAACCCGAGATTAATAACTACCTTCTCAACTCGAGGAACCTGCCAGAAGTTCCTGCACGAAAGCTCTTCTTTCAACCTGGGAGCTATTTCCTTGATGTATCTTTCTTTCAAATCCGACATCGCCCCACCTATTTGTCAAATGAATGGCCGCACTTTACGCATTTTCTCTGCGCGCCATCCTCTGTTCTTTCTTTTTTCACCCTGACGCCCTTTTTGCAATCCGGACAATATATCTGCAGATTCGAGATATGAACCGGAGCTTCCTTCTGAGTAATCCCTCCCTTCGGAGAATCCTCTGTTTTCCTCAGCGTCTTTTTTACCAGCCTGACACCTTCGACGAGCGCCCGGTCCTTGTCAGGCGTCACTTCGAGAACACGGGCGGTCTTGCCGCGGTCTACGCCTGCAATGACCGTCACGTTATCATTTTTCTTTATTGTCGCTCTGCTCATTCCAAGTTTGTCCTTCTATCCTCTACAAGACCTCCGGGGCAAGAGAAATTACCTTCATGAATTTCCTGTCCCGCAGTTCTCTGGCAACCGGTCCGAAAATTCTCGAACCAATCGGATTCAATGTATCATCAACCAATACCGCCGCATTCTCGCCAAATTTTACATAGGAGCCATCCGGCCTGCCTACTCTTGCCTTCGTTCTGACAATAAGCGCCTTGCACACTTCGCCTTTTTTTACAACTCCGCCAGGCTGCGCCTCTTTTACCGAAACCTGGACAATATCCCCCAACCTTGCATACCTTTTTCTCTGCCCCAGAACACGGAAACATCGCACCCGTTTCGCGCCGGTATTATCTGCAACAACCATATCAGTTTCTTCGGATATCATCTTCTTATTCCCTCAGCCGCTCAAGACTTTGATATTATTTCGGCAACGCGCCAACGCTTTGTCCGGCTCAATGGCCGGGTCTCCACAATCCTGACCTGGTCTCCCTCCGAACACTCATTGTTTTCGTCGTGGACGTGGTACCTCTTGCGCCGCGTAATTGTTTTGCCGTACAGCGGATGCTGCGTGCGGCGCTGAACGAGCACCACAACAGTCTTATCGCCGCTTTTTCCAACTACCTCCCCGTCCCTGTCTTTCCTGACAGCTTCGGTACGTTTATCCGCCTCTTTTTCAGCCATCATACAAACACCGTCTCTTCCAAGCATTGCTATTGTTACTGCGGCTCCATGCCGCTTTTGCGATCCCTTAAAACTGTCTTAACCCGGGCAATGTCCTTCCTGATCTGCCGTATCTTCAACGGCTGAATGGAAGTGTCTCCCATCTTGTTCTTAAGCCGGAGATCAAACAACTCGTTTCCAAGTTGCTCCAAAACCCCAAAAAGCTCCTCGTCGCTCTGTTCTCTCAATGTTTCTGCTTTCATCCGCTCCAGTCCCTTTTCCCGTCAATGCCTTTCGATGTACTTTGTATCTATCCCGAGTTTAGCCGAAGCCAGCCTTAAAGCCTGCCTCGCAATAGGTTCAGTCACACCGCCAAGCTCAAAGAGAACCATGCCCGGCTTCACTACGGCAACCCAGTGCTCAGGGTTTCCCTTCCCTTTACCCTGCCGCGTTTCAATCGGCTTCTTGGAAATCGGCTTGTCAGGAAAAATTCTTATCCACACCCGGCCTTTTCTTTTCATATGCCGGCCCATCGCGACCCTGCATGCCTCAATCTGCTCGCTCTTGATCCAGCCCCGGCCAAGAGCTTTGAGCCCGTATTCACCAAAAGCAAGACTTGTTCCGGATACAGCTTTGCCGCGTCTGCTTCCTCTCTGCACCTTGCGGTGCTTCACTCTTTTAGGCATCAAAGGCATTGTTTTTCAGTCCCCTCTTATATTTTTGGCTATGCCAGGCTTATGCCTGCGCCTCTTCCTTTTCCTTGCATATCCATACCTTAATTCCGATTCTTCCAGCCGTTGTCGCGGCTTCAGCGAACCCGTAATCTATGTTGGCCCTCAAGGTATGCAACGGTATTTTCCCTTCTTTGTACCACTCAACCCTGGCCAGTTCCGATCCGCCAAGACGCCCGCCTGCGCGGATCTTGATGCCGTTTGCGCCAAGGTCCATGGCAAGCTTGATGGCCCGTTTCATTGCCCTCCTGAAGGACACTCTGCGCGAAAGCTGCAATGCTATGCTTTCAGCTACCAGCTGAGAGTCAAGGTCCGGAGATTTAACCTCCTTGATCTCGATGTAAACCTCCTTGGCCGTTATTTTGGAAAGCTCCTCACGAACACGTTCGATATCCTGACCTTTCCTTCCAATAACCATTCCCGGCCTTGCGGTGAAAATCGTCACACGCATCCGGTTGGCATAACGTTCAATGGTAACTTTTGATACCGCGGCATGTTCCAGACGCTTCTTCACCAGGTCCTTGACTTTCTGGTCTTCCACCAGGCATGTTCCAAACCCTTTCTTCCGACTGAACCACCGTGAACGCCAGTTCTTGTCCACCGCGACCCGCATTCCAATTGGATTAACTTTCTGTCCCAAAATTACTTCTCCCCGGCGCTTTGTGCCGTTTTGGAAGGCTCGCCCAAGGCTTCCGGCTTCTTGTCATCATCCAGAATAACCGTAATATGGCTTGTCCTTCTGCGTATTACACTCACCATTCCCCTGGCCCTGGGCCAGTACCTTGTAAAAAAAGGTCCCGCATCAACTATCACATTCTTCACCCTGAGGCTCGAAAGCGATAGCTGCGCATTATTCTCTGCGTTGGCAATCGCAGACCTCAATGTCTTGCCGATCAATTTAGCGGCCTTCCTTTTGTTAAAGTCTGTCAGCTTTAACGCGTCCGAAACCGAACAACCCTTCAGTTTTCTGGACAGATCCCGAGCCTTGCTCGGCGACATCCTTACATGCCTGGATTTTGCTGTTACTTCCATAATTCCCCAATACTACTTAAGCGACACAGTCTTATCCGTATGCGTACCGTGTTTACGAAATGTGCGCGTCGGGGCAAATTCGCCAAGGCGGTGCCCCACCATATTCTCCGTTACAAAAATCGAAATATGCTGTCTTCCGTTATGAATCGCAAAGGTGTGCCCGACAAATTCCGGCGCTATCATCGACCGCCGGGACCACGTCTTAATGGGACGTTTTGCTCCCGACCGCTCCATCTTCTCAACCTTCTTCAACAATTTTTCGTCAACAAAAGGTCCTTTCTTTATTGAGCGCGCCATATCTACTTTCTCCTCTTAACAATAAACTTGTTCGACGTCTTGCTTCTCTTCCGGGTCTTCCCGCTCTTGGCCAGCTTGCCCCAGGGCGATACAGGATGTCCTCCGCCTGAGCTCCGCCCTTCGCCGCCGCCCATCGGATGGTCCACCGGATTCATCACTACCCCCCTGACAGTGGGCCTGACTCCCCTCCATCTCTTCCTGCCTGCCTTGCCGTCGCTTAATGTGCCGTGCTCGGGATTGCCAACCCGTCCGATGGTTGCAAAACACTTTGTGTTTATAAGCCTAACCTCGCCGGAAGGCAACTTGAGATTTGCAAAATTTCCTTCCCGGGACATAAGTTGCGCAGATCCCCCTGCCCCGCGAGCCAGCTTTCCGCCCTTGCCGGGCACAAGCTCAATATTATGCACAAACGTTCCCATCGGAATATTCGCCAGCGCAAGGGCATTGCCACGCCTGGGTTCAGCTTTCTCGCCTGACATTACTTCCTCGCCAACTTTTATTCCCAGGGGAGCAAGTATATACCGCTTCTCTCCATCAGCATACTGTAGCAGGGCAATATTTGCGGACCGCCCCGGATCATATTCAATGGAAGCAACTTTTGCCGGTATGTCAGCCTTGTCTCTCCTGAAATCTATAATCCTGTACTTTTTCTTGTGCCCGCCGCCCCGATGCCTCGTGCTGATCCGGCCGGATGAACTCCTGCCTGCATGATTTCCAGAGCTCTCCACAAGCGACCTTTCCGGTTCAGTCCGCGTTATCTCGGTAAACTCGGACACCGTCGCAAATCTACGCCCTGGGCTTGTCGGTTTGTATTTCTTTATAGCCATAATTTCACCTACGTTAAATCTATTGTGTCGCCTTCCTTGAGGGTTACAATTGCGCGCTTCCAATCGGATCTCTTTCCATACTTGGCCGTTCGCTCCCTCTTCCTCTTGCCGCTGTAATTGCACGTGTTGACCGACAGAACAGACACTCCAAACTGCCGCTCAATAGCACTGCGAATCTCAACCTTGTTCGCCTGCGGCGCCACCCTCAGCATATACTTGTTGCCGTGCTCAGCGAGTACCGCGCCTTTTTCGGTTACCTGCAAACTCAATATCACAGAGAGCGGATCCTTCATTTCTTCTCCCCCTCGGCTCCTGTTTCGCCGCCAGCCCGTCTTTTCAGAATATCCATTGCTTCCTGCGTGGCAATCAGCAAAGGACTTTCAATAATATCAAAAGTGCTGACATCATCGGCACTTGCCAGGCGCACTCCGCGCAGGTTGCCTACGGCCTTCTTTAATCCATGATTCCCGCCGGTTGCCACAATTAAAGCCTTCTCGCCTACCTGGAGGGTTTTTAGCAGACCGGTGATGTTTCGCGTTTTCATTTCCAGTCCGCTGAGCTTGTCAATAATTTTGACCCGGTCTGAAGATATCCTTTCGCTCAATATCCGCCTGAAAGCAAGAGCCGCAACCTTCTTGTTGACCTTCAGCTTCCGGATTCCAGGCTTCGGGCCGAACGCAACCGCGCCGCCGCGCCACAGCGGAGACTGCTTGTAGCCAGCGCGCGCCCGGCCAAGGCCCTTCTGACGCCATGGTTTTTTGTTGCTACCGGCCACCTCACCCTTGCTTAATGTGGATGCGGTCCCGGCACGGCACGCGGTACGGTGCGCCACCACTACATCTCTCACGGCCTGCGCGCCCTTCTGCAGTTCCAGCAGCTCGTCAGGCCATCCGTATTCTCCAACGGACTCTCCAGCCGTATTGAATATTTTTACTGCGCTCATTTGCGCTCACCCTTCTTTAACGATTTTTTAACCAGCACCATTCCGCCGGCGCTCCCGGGAATCGCTCCTTCAACAAGAAGGATATCGTCTTCCACTCGAATTCCAACAACCCGCAAATTCTGCTGGGTTACCTTTCGGCTCCCCATATGGCCGGGCATCTTCTTGCCCTTCGCTACCCTGGCGGGATACGCGCACTGTCCTATGGCGCCCGGCTTCCTTTTTGCCCCTGCGCCATGGCTCATTCGGCCTCCGCCAAAACCATGTCGTTTCATGGCCCCCTGGAAACCGCGTCCCTTGGACACACCCGTCACATCAACAAAACCTACTCCCTCAAAAAGATCAACACGAACCATGTCCCCTTCGTTGTGCTCGTCGCCGCTTTCAAGGCGGAATTCCCTGAGCCATCGACACGGCGTCGCACCGATTTTCTTGAATTCCTTGAACGCCGGCCTCGTCAGCCTTTGCTCCTTTTGTTCCTGAAAACCGACCTTTACCGCGTTATAACCGTCGGTCTCAACGTTTTTCTTCTGAACCACTACGCACGGTCCGGCCTGTATGACTGTCACCGCAAGCTTGCGGCCGTCGCTGTCATACACCTGTGTCATCCCCAGTTTTTTTCCAATTAAGCCTTGCATATCATCAGATCTTTATCGTTATGTCAACGCCCGCAGGCAAATTAAGTTTCTTCAGCTCGTCCACTGTCTTGGCAGTGGGATCAAGTATATCCAGTAATCTCTTGTGAACCCTCATTTCAAACTGGTCCATCGACTTTTTATCAACATGCGGGCTCCTGTTTACGGTAAACTTCGTTATCCTCGTGGGAAGCGGCGTAGGCCCGACAACTTTTGCGCCAGTTCCCTTGGCAGTATCCAGTATGTCAGCGACCGCCTGATCAAGAAGCCCGTGATCATAGCCCTGCAGCTTTATCCTTATGCGTTGTCCGTTCACTCTCCCCTCACTTCTCCAATAACTGCTTTTTTAATTCTTCAGGTACGATCTCAAACCTCTCGGGCTCCATGGTATAACTACCACGTCCCTTCGTCAGTGACCGAATCACCGTAGAGTACCCGAACATTTCGGCAAGGGGAACTGTCGCATGAACAATCTGCATATCGCCCCTCGCCTCCATTTCGTTAACCTTGCCTCTGCGCCCGTTCAAGTCTCCAAGCACATCTCCGACAAAGTCCGCCGGCGCAACAACCTCAAGAGACATTACCGGCTCCAGCAATTCAACCGTAGCGGCAGCGGCGGCGTCCCGCGTTGCCATTACCGCGGCTGACTGAAAAGCCAGTTCAGTCGAAGACTCTTCATCCACCTCAACGCCCGTTACCTTAACCATGGTGTCAATAATCGAACCGGCTCCAAGCGATCCGGTCGCCAGTCCATCCTTTATCCCCGAGCCTATGCTTTCCTTGAACTCCCGGGAAAGATCCCCGCCGGCCCGGGCAAATTCAACTTCATTCCCGGCCCCGCGCTCCCTGGGACCAACGGACACTTTCACTCCGGCAAATTGTCGCTTCCCGGCAATCTCCCGGTCAAAGACACAGGAACCGGTCCCCGTGGACATTACCGTCTCGTAGTAAGCCACAGCCGGTTTGCCTACAGTAGCTTCAACCTTGAATTCACGCAACATCCGGTCCTTAAGCACGTCAAGATGAAGCTCGCCCATGCCGCTTAAAATGGTCTGTCCCGTCTCAGGATCAACCTTTACCGAACATGTCGGGTCCTCCGAAGTCAATGCCGCCAAAGCCTCTTCAAGCTTATCCCTGTCTGACCTGCTCCTGGGTTCAACTGCCATAAATATTACCGGCTCGGGAAATTTGATCCTCTCGAGCTCCACTTGCGCGTGTTCCGCACAAAGGCTGTCGCCTGTGGTGACTTCCTTAAGCCCGGCTATGCCGCCAATTTCTCCGGAATACAAGGCTTCCACATCCGTGCGCGTATCCGCGTGAAACATCACAAGCTTGGCTATGCGCTCGCGCTTTCCCGTCCTGGGATTGAAAACGTTCTGGCCTTTCTTCAGGCCGCCGGAATAGACTCTAACAAAACCAACCCGTCCCATGTAAGGATCGGAAACTAGCTTGAAAACAAGAGCGCTCACCGGGGCGCTGTCATCCGGAACCCTGGTTTCCCGATCGCCCGTCTTAGGGTTCACGCCTTCCACTCTTTTCACATCAAGCGGCGAGGGAAGGTAGTCGGCTATGGCATCAAGCAGCCGCTGGATTCCTTTGTTCTTCAATGCCGATCCGCACAGCACGGGTATAAGAGAGTTATCGCTGACCGCGCGCCTGATTCCAGCTTTTATCACATCCGGCGTAAGGTCCACATTCCTGAGATATGCCTCCATTGTTTCCTCATCGACCTCGGCAAGCTTTTCCACAAGTTCCGCCCTTGCTTCTTCAGCCTCAGCCCGCAACTCGGCGGGAATCTCAACAGAGTTGACCCTGGCGCCAAGACTTTCCGTATCATACACCAGGGCTTTCATATCAATCAGGTCTATTATTCCCCTGAACAGATCCTCAGATCCCCACGGAATCTGCACCGCAACCGCATTCGATCGGAGCCGGTTGCGAATATCCTTTACAACACGTTTGAAATCCGCGCCCACCCTGTCCATTTTGTTTACAAAAGCCAGACGCGGAACCCCATATCGGTCAGCCTGCCTCCAGACTGTCTCGGACTGCGGTTGAACGCCGCCGACACCGCAGAACACACCAACGGCTCCATCGAGAACCCTCAACGAACGCTCTACCTCTACAGTGAAATCAACATGCCCCGGAGTATCAATAATATTAACCTGCTGATCGCGCCAGAAACAGGTAGTCGCCGCGCTGGTAATGGTTATTCCCCGCTCCTTCTCCTGGGACATCCAGTCCATTACCGTGGTTCCGTCATGCACCTCTCCCATTTTGTGCACACGTCCGGCATAAAAAAGTATGCGCTCGGTGACAGTGGTCTTCCCGGCGTCTATATGCGCAACAATGCCGATATTTCTCACCATCGGCAGACTACGCACCCTATCCGGCGCTTCCCGTCGAGCATCACCAGGCTGAGCTTTACTTTTCTTCTTCTGTTCCAAAACTGTTACCATGTTCTTTTCCCGGAGCGTTGCTTGTCCTGTCCGGTTACTCCAATTCAACCAATTTCCTGAGCTTACCAGGCATAATGGGCAAAAGCCTTATTCGCCTGGGCCATCTTGTGCATGTCGTCGCGCTTCTTGACCGCTTCGCCCTGGTTCCTGTAGGCATTAATAATTTCCTGCGCCAGCGCCGACCGGGCGGTTCCGCCTTTCCTGCTGTTGGCAATGCCCACCAGCCACCTCAGAGCGAGGGCAAGCTGCCTGTTCCGGCTTACTTCCACAGGCACCTGGTAAGTCGCTCCGCCAACCCTGCGCGACCTGACTTCCACCCGTGGCTTGATGTTGTCAATGGCACGGACAAGAATCTCCATCTCATCCTGGTCCATCTTCTTCTGTATCTCGTCAAGAGCTCCGTACACTATGCCCTCGGCAGTGCTCCTTTTCCCGCGTCGCATTATTGCGTTAATTATCTTCGTCACCAGTTCGCTGTTGAATTTCGGGTCAGGCTGCGAAACTCTTTTATCTGCCCTGCGTCGTCTTGCCATTGCGATCTCCGTATCCTATTTCTCTTTCTTCGCTCCGTACTTGGACCGGCCCCTCTTGCGCCCATCTACACCGAGAGTATCCAGTGAGCCGCGTACAATGTGATACCTAACTCCGGGCAAATCCGCTACTCGCCCGCCTCTTACCAACACCACGCTATGCTCCTGAAGATTATGCCCTACACCAGGTATGTAAGCAGACACCTCATACCCGGAAGTCAAACGCACACGCGCAACCTTGCGCAAAGCCGAATTAGGTTTCTTCGGAGTCTGAGTCTTTACCGCAACACAAACCCCGCGTCTTTGCGGGCTCTTCGAAAGCGCAGGCGACTTGCTTTTCTTCTTCGCCGCTGTTCGTCCTTTTCTAACTAACTGATTTACTGTCGGCATACTTTTTCCTCTATTCTGAAACAAAAACGCTGAACGTTACCACACCCTCTGCAATGATTTCAAGCTCCACTTAACAAATCCTGCAATTTCTTTTCAGCTTCACTTTCCTTTTCTTCTTCAACAAACTCCTCTTCGGGCAAGGGCTCTCCGAGCGGCACAAGCTTTATATTCTTGTGCATGCCAAACCCGGTGCCGCCGGGTATCTGGTGACCCATTATCACGTTCTCCTTGAACCCTCTAAGCCGATCCTGCCTTCCAAGCGTCGCCGCGTCTGTTAACACTCGCGTGGTGTCCTGGAATGAAGCCGCCGAAATGAAGCTCTCGGTTTCAAGTGAAGCCTTGGTGATGCCAAGGAGCGCCGGGGTCGCTTCAGCGGGGCGTTTGCCTTCAGCCATCGCAGCCTCATTCACTCTCAGAAATCTCCTCTTGGCCACCTGGTCGCCCCAAAGGAATTCAGTGTCGCCCGGATTCGTAATCCTGACCTTGGACAGCATCTGTTTAACAATCACTTCAATATGCTTGTCGTTAATTTCGACCCCCTGAAGCCGGTAAACCTGCTGGACCTCGTTTACAAGGTGCTCCTGCAACTCCTGCGGGCCGCAAACTTCCAGTATCTCCTGGGGCACTATCGGTCCCTCTGTAAGCTGCTGGCCTTTCTCCACGTGGTCGCCTTTAAACACAACAATGTGCTTGCCCATCGGTATAAGGTGCTCTTCGGTTGCTCCGGTCGCTTCGTCACGGATAACCAGGCAACGCCGGCCCCTTTGATTCGCCCCGAAATCAACGGTTCCCTCGATCTTTGCAATTTCCGCAGCGTCTTTCGGCCGCCTTGCTTCAAACAGCTCGGCCACCCTGGGCAAACCCCCGGTAATATCCTTGGTTTTCAATTCCTTTCGCGGCGTCTTGGCCAGAATAGTTCCCGAAGTGACCTCTTCGCCCTCTTTTACCATTACATGGGCCCCGGCCGGTATGCTGTAGTATCCAAGAACCTCCTGGTCTTCTACGGATTTCACAACTATCTGCGGATGTATGTCTTCCTTTGTTTCCAAGACCACGGTTCCGCTAAGGCCGGTAGCGTCATCAATCTCCTGCTTTACAGAAACGTTTTCCACAAAATCGTGGAAACTTATTGCGCCGTCCTGTTCGGCAAGAATAGGCAGACTGTACGGATCCCAGGCGGCAAGCTTCGATTTCTTTTCAATCCAACCGCGATCTTCAACCATGATAACCGCGCCCATGGGCACGGAATACCGCTCCAGCTCATGGCCGGATTCATTGTGGACTGTTATGCTTCCATTCTTATTAAGCACAACATTGTCGCCGGCCTTGTTGCGAACCACGCGAAGATCCCTGTACTGCACATATCCGCCGTTCTTGGTTACGATCTCGGGTTGCTTGAATACAGAGCTGGCCGTCCCGCCTATATGGAAGGTACGCATGGTAAGCTGTGTGCCCGGCTCTCCGATCGACTGGGCGGCAATAATCCCCACAGCTGTTCCAAGCTCAACAGGCTTTCCGTTCGCCAGGTCCCTGCCGTAACACTTGGCGCAGACCCCGTGGTCGGCTTCACATGTAAGCACACTCCTTATCCGCACAGTGTCTATGCCGACTTCAACAATCTCCTCAGCTTTTTCTTCGTCAATTTCGCCTCCGGCGCTAACAAGCACGCTGCCGCTGATCGGATCTTCAATATCCCTGACGGCCGTTCTGCCGATCAGCCGGTTCTTCAAGGGAACAAGCTCTTCGTCTCCTTCGGTAATAGCCTTGACCTCAATGCCGTTGATAGTGTTGCAATCCTGTTCGGCAATCATAACATCCTGGGCCACATCAACCAGCTTGCGGGTCAGGTAACCTGCGTCTGCAGTTTTCAACGCCGTATCCGCCAACCCTTTTCTGGCACCGTGAGTGCTGATAAAATATTCAAGCACACTCAGTCCTTCGCGGAAGTTCGCGGTAATCGGTCTTTCGATAATCTCGCCGGACGGCTTGGCCATCAGCCCGCGCATTCCAGCCAACTGCCTGATCTGCTGCCGGCTTCCCCGCGCCTTGGAATCAACCATCATAAAAACAGGATTGGTCTCGTCGCTGCCCTCGTTCTCCTCGATAGAAGAGTACATGGCGCTTGATATGTCTTCAGTGGCCTGCGTCCATATATCCACTATCTTGTTGTAACGCTCACCAAATGTTATAACACCCTGCCTGTACTGCTTGTCCACATCCACAGCCTGCTTCCTGGCGCTGGCTACAATGCCTTCCTTTTCTTTCGGTATCCGCAGGTCCTGCATGCCGATAGAGGCCCCGGCAAGGGTTGCCTGGGTAAACCCAAGCTCTTTAAGGTCGTCCAGCACCCTCACCGTTCTTTGCTGCCCGGTAAGGTGATGACAATTCCAGATCATGTCCTGCAGCATGCTTTTGTCAACAAGGTCATTCACAAATCCAAGCATATCGGGCCAGATTTCATTGAAATACACCCTGCCCACTGTGGTGGTTATCACCCGGTTTTCCCGGTCCCCGTATAACGTCTCCCGTTCAAAATCAGGATTCCTGAACCGTATTCGCTGGTGAGTTTTTACATCCGCCTCCCTGTACGCCATCCTCACCTCGTTGACATCGTTAAACAGCGGGAGATGCTCGATGTCTTTCTCCTCCGTACGAGTAAACATTTTCTGCTTGTAGTCCTGAGAATGCGAAGTCAGGTAATATATCCCCAGAGCTATGTCCTGGGTTGGAGTCATTATTGATCTTCCGCTGGAGGGCGAAAAGATGCTGTTGGTAGACATCATCAGCAACTTGGATTCAAGTTGGGCCTCTATGGACAGAGGAACATGAACAGCCATCTGGTCGCCATCGAAGTCAGCGTTATAGGCGGTACAGACAAGGGGATGCACCTGTATGGCTTCACCTTCAACAAGCACAGGCTCGAAAGACTGGATACTCAACCTGTGCAACGTGGGCGCTCTATTGAGCATAACTGTCTTGTCACGGGTTACTTCTTCCAGGATATCCCATACCTCGTCGGACTGGCGTTCAATCATTTTCTTGGCGCTGCGCACGGTATGAACAACACCCATTTCCTTGAGCCTGCGGATAATAAAAGGCTCAAAAAGAACAAGCGCCATCTTTTTCGGCAAACCGCACTGGTGAAGCTTGAGTTGAGGCCCTATTACAATTACCGACCTGCCGGAGTAGTCTACCCGTTTGCCCAGGAGGTTCTGCCTGAACCTTCCGCCTTTACCCTTTAACATATCACTGAGAGACTTCAGCGGCCTGTTTCCGGGTCCGGTCACCGCCCTGCCGTGCCTGCCGTTATCAAACACGGCGTCAACTGCTTCCTGGAGCATCCTCTTTTCATTACGGATGATGACATCAGGAGTCTTCAACTGCTGTAGATTCCGCAGCCGGTTATTCCTGTTGATTACTCGTCTGTACAGATCATTGAGATCCGACGTCGCAAACCTTCCACCCTCGAGAGGCACAAGCGGACGAAGATCCGGAGGAATAATAGGCAAGACGTTTAAAATCATCCATTCAGGCCTGGTGCCGCTCCTTCGAAAACCCTCAACTATCTTCATTCTCTTCGAAAGCTTTTTTCTAGTCTGCTTGCTCCTGGTCTTCGCCATGTCTTCTTCAAGCTTGACCATCATCTCATCAAGGTCGCACGTTTCAAGCAGCTTCTGGATAGACTCTGCGCCCATTCCAGCCTCGAAACCGTCGCCATAACTCTCGCGCGCCTCGCGATACTCAACCTCGGTAAGCGACTGGCGGTACTTGAGCGGCGTGTCGCCGGGATCAGTCACCACATAATCCTCATAATAGAGAATTCGTTCGAGACTGGTGGCAGTCAAGTCCAGCAACAGCCCCATGCGACTCGGGGTGCATTTGAAAAACCAGATGTGAGACACCGGGACCGCCAGTTCAACATGCCCAAGCCTCTCCCTCCTGACGCGCGAAACCGTAACCTCTACACCACAACGGTCGCATATCACGCCTTTGTGCTTGATGCGCTTATATTTACCACAACTGCATTCCCAGTCCCTGGTAGGCCCGAATATACGTTCGCAGAACAATCCCCCGGTTTCGGGCTTATAGGTACGATAATTTATCGTCTCCGGATTCTTCACTTCGCCGCTGCTCCACGATCTTATGTTCTCTGGCGAAGCCAGATGTATTGAAACCGAGTCAAATTCTTCGGGTTCCGTCAACCCTATCACTTCTGTAGCATTTTCGTTCAAAGTCAGACTCCTTTTAACTTCTCTCAAAGTCTGTTTTCAATATTGCTGCCGCCATTCATGGACATGTTCAGACACAACCCCCGCAACTCGTTAATCAGAACGCTGAATGATTCAGGAATACCAGCATCCAGGGTGTTTTCACCTTTAACAATTGCCTCGTATATCCTTGTGCGGCCGGGAACATCGTCGCTCTTCACCGTCAGCAACTCCTGCAGGGCGTAGGACGCGCCGTATGCCTCCAGAGCCCACACTTCCATTTCTCCGAGCCGTTGCCCGCCGTACTGCGCCTTGCCGCCAAGCGGCTGCTGTGTAACCAGCGAGTAAGGCCCTACGGCCCGAGCGTGAATCTTGTCGCTCACCAGATGATGCAGTTTCATCATGTAGATCTCGCCTACAACCACCCGCTGGTCGAATTTATCGCCGGTGCGTCCGTCATATAACACCGACTTACCGTCTATCGGCAAACTTGATTCCTCAAGAAAATTGTCTATCGACTCTTCCCTTATGCCATCAAAGACAGGAGTCGCGGCGTACATTCCAAGCGCCTTGCACGCTGCGCCAAGGTGCGTCTCGAAAACCTGGCCAAGGTTCATCCTGGAAGGCACACCGAGAGGATTAAGCACAATATCCACGGGGGTTCCGTCGGGAAGGAACGGCATATCGCAATCCGGCATTATGGTTGCAACGACGCCCTTGTTTCCATGCCGCCCTGCAAGCTTGTCGCCTACGGCAAGCTTCTTTTTGGCCGCAACATAAACCCTGACCTGCTTGATGATTCCAGCGTCAACGTCGTCGCCGTTTTCCAGCCGGTCCATGCCCCTCTCGCGCTCCATGGCAATCTCGTCAAACTTAGGCCCGTAATCGCTGATGATCTCATCAATCTTGATCTGGATCGGGCTACTCTCAATTTCAATGTGCTCATGGGCCGCTGCCAGTTTCCGCAGTAATGTCTTCGTGATCTTGCGATTGGCGGGGATGATTGTTTCGCCGCTCTCCGCATTAACAACATCAAGCGGAATCTTCTCTCCCAGCAGAATATTGCTAAGAGCCTCCGTCAGATCCTCTGTAAGCTGCTGCGACCTGCGCTTGTATTCATCGTTCAGGGCCTTTGCCTGCTTCCGCTTTTCAGCCGGGCTTGTATCGGACCTTTTCACCTCGCGATGAGCCTTGACCCGCACATCCATAACCGTCCCATATGTGCCGCTGGGCACCGTCAGGGAAGTGTCGCGCACATCGGCGGCTTTCTCGCCGAATATTGCCCGCAACAGCCTTTCCTCCGGCGCCAGCTCCGTCTCGCTTTTGGGGGTTATCTTGCCTACGAGAATGTCACCGGGCTGAACTTCGGCGCCCTGCCGGATAACGCCGTCCGGACCAAGATCCTTAAGCGCTTCTTCGCCGACATTCGGTATATCCCGAGTTATTTCCTCCGGGCCGAGCTTGGTGTCCCTTGCCCCTACTTCAAACTCCTGTATATGAATCGAAGTAAACACGTCTTCGCGCACACAGCGCTGGCTCAGGAGAATAGCATCCTCGAAATTGTAGCCGCTCCATGGCATAAACGCGACAAGCAGATTCTTTCCGAGCGCAAGTTCGCCCTCGGCCGTGGCAGGCCCGTCGGCAAGAATATCACCCTTGCCGATCATCTGGCCCTCCGACACAATCGGCTTTTGATTAAAACATGTCCCGGCATTGGACCTTCTGAACTTCTGAAGCCGGTATTCCTGGGACTTCGCCTGCTCGGACTTCTTTTTTGGAATACTGCCGTCAGGTGAAACTATAATCTTGTCGGCCGATACATACGCCACCTTGCCCGGCGCCAGGGCTACCGTTGCAACCCTGGAGTCCCTTGCCACCCGCTCCTCAAGTCCGGTGGACGCATAAGGCGCCTCGGTTTTTATCAGCGGCACCGCCTGGCGCATCATATTTGCGCCCATCAAGGCCCTGTTGGCATCATCATGTTCAAGAAACGGAATCAACCCGGCACATATGCTGACTACCTGTTTAGGAGATACGTCCATGTAGTCAACCTGGTTGCCCGGCACTTCAAGAAATTCACCCTGGTGGCGCACCCACACGGTAGGGTTTGCGAACGTTGACTTTTCATCCAGCGGCGCATTCGCCTGGGCAACAACGTACTTCTCCTCCTCGTCCGCCGAGAGATATTCAACTTCATCGCTTACCCGTCCGTTATTCACCTTTCGATACGGACTCTCGATAAAACCGAAATCATTGATCCTGGCGTAGATTCCCAGGGAGGAAATCAAGCCGATGTTCGGCCCCTCCGGCGTCTCGATCGGACATATTCTGCCATAGTGACTGCTATGGACGTCGCGCACCTCAAACCCGGCCCTTTCCCTGCTCAATCCTCCCGGGCCAAGCGCGCTGAGCCTTCTCCTGTGGGCCAGTTCGGATAAAGGATTCGTCTGATCCATGAACTGGCTCAACTGGCTCCTCCCAAAGAAATCCTGCACAACCGCCGACAATGACCGGGAATTAACCAGCCTTTGCGGAGTGAGTTCTCCCGAAGCAGGATCAAAAAGTGTCATTCGTTCTCGTATAAGCCGTTCTGTCCGCGATAATCCCACTCTGCACTGGTTCTCCAGCAGCTCGCCTACGGTCCTCACTCTCCTGCTGCCGAGATGGTCAATATCGTCCACATTCGCGTTGCCCTTGCGAATCTCTATAAGAAGTCGAATGGCCTCGACAATATCAAGCTTGTCGAGCGTTCGCTGACTATCGCTGACCTTGCCGGCCAGATCGAGCTTCTGGTTTATCTTATGCCTGCCAACAAGCCCGAGATCATATCTCTTCTGGTCGTAAAAGAGCCGCCGAAGAAACTGCCTGGCATTTGATGCCGTAGCCGGATCGCCCGGGCGAAGTCTGTGATATATATCCTTGAGAGCGTCTTCAGCGCTGTGAACCTGGTCGGCGCGCACACCGGTCAGAAAAATCCCCTCGTCCCAGCTTGCATCAACAACTTCCGCCTTTCTGAAACCAGCGTGTCTCATCTGCTTAAGCACCACCTCGCTGACGGGATCATATCTCCTGGCTAAAACGGTTTTGGAATCAACGTCTATTATATCTTCACGAAAATACCTGTGAGCAAGCATATCGCTTGACACATCCTTTGAAAGATCAATGCTTTCAAAGTTGTAGTAAAGCTCGAGTATCTCGTCGTCGGTTCCGTATCCCAGCGCCCTCAGGAACGTAGACGCAAGAAACCTGCGGCGCCTGCGGCGCCTGTCCATAAGCACCCAGATAACATCCGAAGTGTCAAACTGGATTTCAATCCATGATCCCCGGTCAGGTATGACCCGAACTGAATACAGGATAGCGCCGTTTGGATGCGTGGACTGTTCAGAACAGATGCCGGGAGAACGGTGCAACTGGCTTACCACTACTCGCTCCGCGCCATTGACTACAAACGAACCATGCTCGGTCATAAGCGGAATCTCGCCCATATAGACCGTATCTTCCCGCACTTCCTCTCCGTCCTTAAGACGAAAAGTCACGTGCAAGGCAGCCGCGTGCGTCTGTCCTTCGTAAAGGTCTTCCAGCTCCGACTCCTTTGGCGGTGTCAGTTCATATTTCACGAAATCAAGAACATACCGACCGTCATAACTTTCTATGGGGAAAAGTTCCTTGAATATTCCCTGAAGTCCCTGCTTCTTTCGTTTCACGGGATCGGATCCGACCTGCAGAAAGTCACTGTATGACTTAGTCTGCACTTCCGTCAGATCCGGCGGCTCCATTACAGCCGCAAGTTTTCCGAAGTTCGTTCGACTTACCATTCGTTACCTCGCTCAATAACCCGGGGATTAATCGCGGATTCGTCTATTTCACTTCTACTTCGGCGCCGGCTTCTTCCAATTTCTTCTTAATTTCTTCAGCTTCTTCCTTCGAGACGCCTTCTTTTATGGCTTTCGGAGCGCCTTCAACAAGTTCCTTGGAGTCCTTTAAGCCGAGGCCGGTAATTCCGCGCACTTCTTTGATAACGCCTATTCTCTGCGCTCCTGCCGACTTCAGTACCACATCGAACTCTGTCTTTTCCTCGGCAGCTTCGCCTTCTCCGCCTGCTGCACCACCTGCGGCGGCCATAGCCACGGGCGCAGAAGCGCTTACACCAAGACGATCTTCCAAAGCCTTGACAAGCTGAGACAGCTCAAGGACGCTGATCCCTTCAATCCATTCCACAAATTCAGCCATTTTACCCTCAACCGCGGGTGCGCTTTCGGCGCCAGCTTCCGCAGTCTCGGCCTGATCCTGTACTTTTTCTTCTTCCGCCATTACCTGTTCTCCTGTTTGCGTTTCCTGTTATCGCACCTACGCGCTATTCGCCGCCCTTCTTCTCTTCAACGGCTTTCAGCACATACAACAAAGTCAAAACCTTCTGCTGCAACACACCGACAAATTGGGTCATGGGGGCTGCAATAGTTCCAAGCGCCTGCCCCAAAAGCGTCTCACGGGGAGGCAACTTGGCGATCTGCACAACATCTTCCGCGCTCAAAACAGCGCCGCCCATACTACCGCCTTTAAACTCGGGAAGTTCCTGGTCCTTGCTGTAATCCAGCACAGCTCGACAAATCTGCGCCATGTCTCCCTGGCCTGTCACCATTGCGGTAGGACCCGAGCACGTCTCCAACAGACCTTCCAGACCGGCGTCCCTAAAGGCGACCTTGAGAAACGTATTCTTGAAAAACTCAAGCCGATTGCTGGATCTATCCAGACGCGAACGCAATTCCTCAAGCTGCGATACATTCAAACCGCGACAATTGAGTAGAATCGTAAAATCGCTATTGTCCAGGTTTTCCCTTATCTCCTGTACTACTGACTCTTTTTCCGGCCTCATACCCCGCCTACTCCTTAAAGTTAACCCTGACCCCAACACTCATGGTAGAACTAATTGTCACATTTTTTATATATGTTCCCTTCACGCCATCCGGACGCTCAGCCTCTATCGCCGCTATTATGCTGCGCGCGTTTTCCGCAAGACTCTGCGGTTCAAACGAAATTTTTCCAAACGGGACGTTTATGTTCCCCTGTCGATCCATCCTGAACTCAACCCTGCCTGCCTTGCTCTGCTTTACCGCAGTGGCGATGTCATCGGTAACGGTCCCGGATTTCGGACTCGGCATCAAACCCCTGGGACCAAGAACCCGGCCAAGCTTCTTTACTTCATTCATCGCCTCTCTGGTCGCAACCGCAACATCAAACTCCGTCCAGCCCCCGGAAACTTTATCTATCAGCTCAGACATGCCCACTTCGTCGGCTCCGGCCTGCTTCGCTGCCTCCGCCGCCTCTCCGGAGGCAAATGCAATAACTGTGACATCCTTGCCTGTGCCGTGCGGCAGCGTAACTGTTCCCCGCACGGAGTTCTCCGACTTTTTCGGATCTATGCCCAGCCGCACTCCAAGCTCCATGGTTTCATCAAAGCCAGCATGCCCGGCGTCCTTAAGAAAAGCGACAGCGTCTTCAATCGCGACTGTCCCGTCGGGCGCCTTCTTCAACATATCCTGGTATCTCTTACCGTGCTTAGCCATCCTGAATTCCTTTCGGATACTCCCGCTCAATCAGTTACTTCTATGCCCATGCTCCTGGCCGTTCCCGCAATTATCCTGGCAGCGGCTGCTTCATCGCTTGCGTTCAGGTCCTTTTCCTTAGTTTTAGCGATTTCAGCCAGTTGATCTTTTGTCACCTTGCCCACCTTCTCAAGATTCGGCACCCCCGACCCCTTCGCAAGGCCCGCAGCCTTTTTCAAAAGAAAAGCGGCTGGCGGCGACTTGGTTTCAAACGTAAAAGACCGGTCCTGGTAAACTGTTATGATAACCGGCAAAACCATGCCGGACTGATCCTGCGTCGAAGCATTAAATGCTTTGCAGAATTCCATTATATTTATGCCTGCCTGGCCCAGGGCCGGACCTACCGGCGGCGCAGGATTCGCCTGCCCGGCCGGAATCTGTAACTTAATAGTACTTATTATCTTCTTAGCCATTGCTTATGCCTTTGCGCAACAATGTTTACAAAATCGGAAGAGCTACTCTCGCTCAACCTGCCAGTATTCAAGTTCCACCGGAGCCGATCTGCCGAAAATAGCTACTGACACCTTCAGCTTGCCCTTATGGGGATCAACTTCCTCAACAACACCGGAAAAATTAAGAAACGGCCCGTCAACTATCTTGACGCTCTCGCCGGGTTCAAACTCAACCTTCGGCTTGGGCTTCTTCTGTTTCTCCTCAACCTGGTTAAGTATCGACTCAACCTCCTCCGGCGGCAACGGCACAGGCCTGTCACCACCAACAAACCCTATAACACCGGTCGTCTCTTTGAGAAAGCTCCACGTTGCCGCAACAATGCTTCCATCGCCGTCATACAGCGCCACCTCCGCCAGAATATACCCCGGAAAAAACTTCCGGGTCGTGGTCGACTTGACCCCTTTCTTCACTTCAGTGACGCGCTCGGTAGGAATGATGACCTGGCCAATGTATTCATCCATCTCCTCCTGCTCGGCACGGCGTTTCAGACTTTCCCTGACCTTCTGTTCCTGGCCTGTTAGCGTATGTATGACAAACCATTGCTTCTGCACATCTCACCTCAACTTACCGGAATCAAAAACCTCAACAACAACAGCAGAAACTTGTCACTCACACCGACGAAACCGGCAAGCAACAGAACCGCTACAACTATTACAGTGGTGGATTCAGCAAGCTCGCTCCGGCTCGGCCAGTTTGATTTCTTCATCTCGAGGACAGTTTCAGCTATAACCTGCTGAATCCTCGAGATTATCCCTTTCTTCTTCTGCTTTCCTTTCGCCACCGCAGTTTCTCCCGCTTTCGTTCCGGCTTTGTCGCCGGAAAATAATGTCCCTCTCAGTATTCTACAAGGAAAACACTCCTTGCTCAGCCCCCGCAGATAATTCCGCCTCTCTCATAACTGGCAGGCCAGGAGGGACTCGAACCCCCAACCACCGGTTTTGGAGACCGGTGCTCTGCCAAGTTGAGCTACTGGCCTAGAGCCAGACTCAGCGTATTTCCTTATGAACGGTCCGTTCCTTGTCGAACCGGCAATACTTTTTCATTTCCAGCCTGTTCGTCATCGTCTTTTTATTCCTGGTCGTAGTGTAATTGCGCCTTTTGCACTTGGTACACTCCAGTATGGCCTGCTCTCTCGGCATAGCTGATTCCGTCCCTGATCTTCACTCGGGCCGGATACATCCGGCCCGGATTACTACTCGACAATCTTGGTAACAGTTCCCGCCCCGACGGTTCTGCCGCCTTCGCGTATCGCAAACCGCATCTTTTCTTCCATCGCGATGGGCTGTATCAACTCTACATCCATGCTGATGTTGTCTCCGGGCATAACCATCTCTACGCCTTCGGGCAGTGTAACATTTCCGGTCACATCAGTTGTCCGGAAGAAGAACTGAGGTCTATAACCCTTGAAAAACGGCGTATGCCTTCCGCCTTCTTCCTTGCTTAATACGTATACCTCTGCGCTGAATTTGGTGTGCGGGGTGATTGAACCGGGCTTAGCAAGCACCTGGCCTCGTTCCACCTGATCCTTCTTAGTCCCGCGGAGCAACACACCAATATTGTCTCCGGCCTGGCCTTCATCAAGCAACTTGCGGAACATCTCCACTCCTGTCGCCGTTGTCTGTATGGTATCCTTTAAACCAACGATTTCAACAGGTTCGCCTGTCTTGATAATTCCGCGTTCCACCCTGCCTGTAACAACCGTTCCACGCCCCTCAATAGAGAAAACATCCTCTATCGGCATCAGGAAATCCTGGTCAATTGCGCGCACCGGTTCCGGGATAGCTGAATCCAGAGCTTCCATGAGTTCGCCAATGCATTCACAAGCCGGATCATCCGAAGATTCAGCCTTCGTTGCAGACAGCGAATCACCCCTGACTATCGGGATGTCGTCACCTGGATAATCATACTTGGAGAGCAATTCCCTGACTTCCAGCTCCACCAGATCCAGCAACTCGGGATCATCCACAAGGTCCACCTTATTAAGGAATACCACTATTGCGGGTACGCCAACCTGGCGGGCAAGCAGAATATGTTCCCGAGTCTGCGGCATGGGACCGTCCGCCGCGCTCACAACAAGTATCGCCCCGTCCATCTGGGCCGCACCGGTAACCATATTCTTGACATAGTCCGCGTGCCCGGGACAATCAACGTGCGCATAGTGGCGCTTGTCTGAACTGTATTCCACATGCGATGTGGCAATTGTCAGAATCTTCGTGGCGTCACGGCGTCCGTGAGCTTCCGATGCCTTTGCAACTTCATCGTAAGCGATAAAGTCACTCTTCCCTTTCAGCGACTGCACCTTGGTAATGGCCGCGGTCAATGTCGTTTTACCATGGTCAACGTGGCCAATGGTCCCTACATTCACGTGTGGCATAGTCCGTTCAAATTTTTCTTTAGCCATCTCTGTTTTCCTCCAACTTTTTCTTCTTTATGAGTTAATCCCCATTTATACCCGTGGAGCCCATGAGCGGGTTTGAACCGCTGACCTCATCCTTACCAAGGATGCGCTCTGCCAACTGAGCTACATGGGCGGCTGTCCCGCTCCTCGTCCTGCCGTATCAACCCAGCCTGTACGGCAAAAACAACAGAGCGTAACGCCACCACCGCCTACACGAGCGCAAGCGCCACTCTGTTGTCTCAAAGAGATATTAAGATGTTATATTCGCTAAGCTAAATACCACAAAAATCGCGTAATATTACCAGACACCGGGACTCTGTCAAAGGGTTTTTTACAAGAAAATAAACTTTTTTTGAATGCTTTCTTAAAAGAGAAGAATTAACCGCCCGCTGCGCGGTCACATATTGTCCGCCACTACCCGTCCGAACTCGCTGCACTTGACCTCTTTAGCATCATCCATCATGCGGGCAAAATCATATGTTACCTTCCCTGCCTTTATTGCCCCGCCCATACCCTTCAGGACCATATCCGCGGCTTCGTTCCACCCAATATGCCTGAGCAGCATCTCGCCGGACAGTATCAGAGAACCCGGATTGACTTTATCCTGCCCCGCGTATTTCGGCGCTGTTCCATGCGTGGCTTCAAATAGCGCGACGCCGGTTTCGTAATTTATATTTCCTCCGGGCGCTATACCTATGCCCCCCACGCAGGCGGCAAGGGCGTCCGAAATATAGTCGCCGTTCAGGTTCATAGTAGCAATCACCGAATATTCCCCGGGACGGGTAAGAATCTGCTGCAGAAATGCGTCTGCAATTACATCCTTTACCATAACTTTCCCGGCAGGAGGCTCCCAGTCACAATCATCAGCAACAACTGCAACATCCGACATCTGGTTTCGAACAAGATCCTGCCCCCACTTCTTGAAGCCTCCCTCGGTATACTTCATTATGTTGCCCTTATGGACCAGTGTTACGCTTGGAAGCCCGTTGGTTACAGCATAGTTTACCGCGGCCCTTATGATCCTTTCAGAACCTTCGCGCGAAACAGGCTTTATGCCTATAGACGATGTTTCGGGAAAACGAATAGATGTCACCCCCATTTCATCCCGAAGAAAATCAACCACCTTCGCGGCTTCCGGTGTTCCCGAATCCCACTCGATACCGGCATAGATGTCTTCGGTATTCTCTCGAAAAACTACCATCCGAGTAAGATCCGGCCTCTTGACCGGCGTTGGAACTCCTTCGAACCATCGAACAGGACGCAGACATACATACAGATCAAGTCTTTGCCTCAGACTTACATTTAAAGACCGGATTCCGCCGCCCACTGGCGTGGTAAGCGGTCCCTTGACGGCAACTCTGTAATCTCTTATTGCCTGGAATGTCTCCTCGGGCAACCAGACATCCGGACCGTATACACGCACGGCTTTTTCTCCGGCGAAAATCTCCATCCACTGAATACTGCGCTCGCCTCCGTAGGCTTTTTCCACAGCCGCATTCCATACGGTCATGGCCGCAGCTGTAATATCAGGACCGATACCGTCGCCTTCTATATAGGGTATTACCGGATGGGCGGGAACCTTCAGCGTTCCGTCTGGACCTGCTTCAATCTTCTGGCCTTCGGCAGGCGCTTGTATTTTATTGTATTTCATTTCCCTGTCTCCCTTTCCAACTCAATTCGCCGGCGCATATGCTATCGGGCCCATCATATGTTTGCTTCCGCCATCCGCACGTAATTCAACAACCCGCCGGCAAGCATTATGTCCCGTTCTCTCGAACTGAGGTCAATGCTAACAGCAATGTCAACTCCCCTGCTGCGGTTTCGCAGAATCAGGCCTCCTCCAGACTTCAGGCAGTCTATTACCCCTTGAAACTCAAGGTCATCCCCCGATTCCACATTATCATAGTCAATAGCATCTTCAAAAACAGCGGGCAATATGCCGAAATTGATAAGATTTGTTCGGTGAATCCTTTCAATCGATTTAGCCAGTACAGCTTTGACGCCCAGGCGCATCGGGCACATTGCGGCATGCTCCCTGCTCGAACCCTGCCCGTAAGATTCACCGGCAATAATGAAATTCGCCCAGCCATTGTCCATATTCTGCTTTGCCCTCGACACAAACCCGGCGTCAACTCCTTCAAATACAAAACGGGAGTACTTTTCTATGTTGGACCTGTACTTGAGGCGCGACCCGGCAGGCATAATATGATCAGTAGTTATTTTGTCGCCCACTTTTATTGACACAACCCCGCGGATGGTCTCGGTCGGCTCCCCGGCTAATGGCACATCGCCTATATTTTCGCTCTTTTCAAGCTCAATAACGGAACCGTCATCGGGAGGATATTCCAACATTGAATCGTCGACGTCGAAACTTTCAGGCATGCTTACGATCGGATACTCCAGGTCCTTAACGGAAGCTGCTTCTGTGAAGCGGCCGCAAAGCGCGGTCAGCGCGGCGGTTTCCGGGCTAACCAGGTATATGCCGGCCGATGGCGTACCCGACCTTCCCTCAAAGTTTCTATTCGAGGTGCGAACCGATACCGCACCTGTTCCCGGCGATACTGAGTTGCCTATACAGAACCCGCACGCGCTTTCCAATATCCGCGCGCCCGAATCCATCAATCTCGTCAACAGTCCTTCTTTCGTAATCATTTTCAGAACCTGCCTTGATCCCGGGGCAACGCCAAAACTTACAGATGGATGGATGTGCCTGCCTTCAAGTATCTTTGCAACAGTCTTCAGGTCTCTGTAAGAAGAATTCGTACAAGAGCCGATAAGAACCTGGTCAACCCGCATCCCGCAAAGCGAAGAAACGGTCGCAATGTTTCCGGGGGAATGAGGCGTGGCTGCCAGCGGCTCCAACCCGGAAAGATCTATTTCCACTTTTCTTTTGTAAGTTGCGTCTCCATCAGCCTTGAGTTCTCTCCACATGTGCCCGCGGCCCTGCGCATTGAGAAAAGCCCTGGTGCGCTCGTCGCTTGGAAACACCGAGGAAGTTACGCCGCACTCGGCTCCCATATTGGCAATAGTCGCGCGTTCAGGGACGTCCAGCCTTTCAACGGCATCGCCAGCGTATTCAAAAACTGTTCCAACGTTTCCCTTTGTCCCGAATATTTCAAGGATCTTGAGTATTATGTCTTTTGCCGAAACCCAAGGTCGCATTACCCCTTTCAGTTCGATTTTTACTACATGCGGCATTGTCACGTAAAAGGGTCTGCCCCCCATCGCAGCGGCAACGTCGATCCCTCCAGCCCCGATGGCAAGCATCCCTGCGCCCCCGCCAGTAGCCGTATGAGAATCCGAACCAAGCAGGGTCTTTCCCGGCGCTCCAAATCTTTCGAGATGAAGTTGATGGCAAATACCATTGCCCGGGCGCGAAAACACAACACCGTATTTCGCCGCTGCACTCCTCAGAAAGGCATGGTCATCTGCATTTTCAGGACCGACCTGAACGGTATTGTGGTCAATGTAACTTACGGCAAGCTCATTTCTCACCCGGTCAAGACCCATCGCCTCAAATTCAAGGTAGGCCATTGTGCCGGTGGCATCCTGCGTCAAAGTATGGTCAATCTTTAAGCCGACTTCACACCCGGCTTCCATCTTTCCTTCAACCAGATGTTCGGCAATAATTTTCTCTACAATTCCTTTTCCCATTATTTTTCCTCCAAAAAGGGCGGGATTCGCCTTGCACAAAGAAGGGCGGCATGCGTCTCGCCCCTGCCGGCGGTTTATTTGTTTCTGTGGCTGCCGGGCGCATCGCTTATAACAGTTTCATGCGCTTCGGGAAGCAGCCCGGGATAATCAAGAGTATAATGAAGTCCCCGGCTTTCCTTTCTCAATTGTGCGCTGCGCACAATAAGTTCGGCTACCGCTGCAATGTTCCTGAGCTCAAGGATATCAACAGTAAGCAGATAATCCAGGTAATACTCTCGAATCTCCTGCCTGAGGGTGTGTATCCTTCTCCAGGCGCGCTCAAGACGCTTGCTGCTCCTGACTATTCCCACGTAGTCCCACATGCAGGTTCGCACCTCGTTCCAGTTGTGTTCAACCACAATCGCTTCATCGCTCGATACAGCCCCGCCTGTTTCCCACCGGGGAAAATCCGGCAGATCTCCAGGAAAATAATCTGCGTCCAGGGCCTCGGCCATAAGGTGAGAACATACCAGGGCCTCAAGAAGCGAATTGCTTGCCAGCCTGTTGGCGCCGTGCAACCCGGTGCAGGCGGCCTCCCCGCATGCCAGCAACCCCGGGATGCTTGTTCTGCCGTCTACCCCGGCGTCGATGCCTCCGCAAAAATAGTGAGCCGCGGGCACGACAGGAACAAGATCGCATGCCATGTCTATCCCGAAACTCTTACAGGTGCGATAAATATTCGGAAAACGGCTCATCAGAAACTCTTTTCCTCTGTGCCTTATGTCCAGGTAAACACAATGCAGACCCGAAATCTTCATTTCCCTGTCAATGGCCCTTGCGACAATATCACGAGGGGCAAGTTCAGCCCTTGAATCATACTCCTTCATGAAAGCCCGGCCGCTGCCGTCAAAAAGGACAGCCCCTTCTCCTCTTACAGCCTCGCTTATAAGAAAAGACTTGGCCTCAGGGTGATACAGACAGGTGGGGTGAAATTGAATAAACTCCATATTCTTAATCCTCGCGCCGGCCCGCCAGGCCATCGCGACCCCGTCCCCGGTAGCAATATCCGGGTTGCTGGTGTATAAATATACCTTTCCACCCCCGCCGCTTGCCACCACGGTACATGGCGCGCGCACGGCAAAAACTTCAGAGCTTTTGCAATCAAGAACATAAGCGCCAACACACCGGTTTTCTCCGGATATTCCAAGCCACCCTGTTGTTATAAGATCAATCACCATGCATCTCTCGTTCATAACAATGTCTGGTGACTCCTGGACACGCTCCAGCAAAACTTTTTCAACGCTCTGCCCAGTTACATCCCCGCTGTGCAGAACACGCCTTTTGGAATGCCCCCCTTCCTTGCCGAGATCATATCCGCCGCTTGGAACATCTTCCCGCTCCGAAAAGCTCATTCCCAGATTCTCCAGTTCGGATATCCGCTTAGGCCCCTCTTCAACAACCTTCCTTACAACATCCGGGTCGCAAAGACCGGCGCCCGCTTCCAGTGTGTCTTCGATGTGCCTGTCAAAACTGTCACCCGACCCCATTACACACGCAATCCCGCCCTGGGCATAATTCGTATTGCTTTCAGCGCTGTCCTTCTTGGTCACAACAAGCACCTTGCCTTTTTTAGACAGGTGCAGCGCCGACATGAGACCGGCAATTCCGCTTCCAATTACAAAATAATCAACATCCATGGTTTTCATAAACGACAACACTCTTTTTCGGCTGGACACCAGGCCTGCTTCTCTGCATAGTCCACTTAGGCATGAAACCGTTCCGGTTAAACAGGAACAGGCCAGTGCCGGTTAAATCCTTAAACCAGCGAATCTATGTGGAGATACGGTTATGATCAAGGCAAAAGTAGTCGGAGCCTGCGGCTTCGGCGGAGTCGGAATTATTGAGCTTTTACGACAGCATCCCAAGGCAGAGGTCTCGGCCATTGTAGACATTGAAAACAACGGCAGGACCATGGGTGAGGTGTTTCCTCACCTCGCGGGCTTCTGCGATCTGCCGATTCTGCCCCCGGACGATCCCGCTGCGCAAAGCGGTTACGATGTCGTTTTCATGGCAACCCCCGACAGGACGGGGATGAACCTGGCCCCGGCAGAAGTCGGGCAAGGAGCAAAAGTGGTCGATTACAGCGGTGATTTTCGTTTCAATAACGAAGAAGCATACGCCGACTATGCCGGAAGAATCGGGCTCGACCCAGTCCACGCCTGCCCTGAGCTCCTCGCCCGAAGCGCATACGGGCTTCCCGAATTACAGAAAAACTCCATAAACTCGAAAGCGCAGATAGTAGGCAATCCCGGTTGTTTCGCTGTCAGCTCAACCCTCGGACTCGCCCCCGCGGTAAAAGGCGGGCTCATATCCCTGGATGGCATCATCTGCGACTGCAAGACCGGCGTTTCCGGAGCCGGAAGAAAGCCTAAAGAAACTTTTCATTATCCGGCCCGGTACGACAACATGAATGCTTACCGTCTGTCCGGACATCAACATGTCTGCGAGATAGAAAGAGGACTGGGAACACTTGCAGGCAACAGCGTGAACATCACGTTTACAGCCCAGGTCGTTCCTCTTTGCCGCGGCATAATGTCCACTGTTTACGGAAAGCTCCGCAATGACACTTCCCCCGAAGACGCCTTCGGTGTCTATGCAGAGTTCTACAAAAAAGAACCTTTTGTCCGGGTGTACAACGCGGCGTCACAAGTAGGAACAGTTCATGTGCGGGGAACAAATTTCTGCAACCTGGTTGTAAGTGTCGACGAAAGGACCGCACAATTGCGCGTGGTCTCCTACATCGACAACCTCGTCAAAGGACAGGCAGGTAACGCGCTACAGAACATGAACATCCTTTTCGGGTTGGAGGAAACCACAGGCCTTGATAAACCCGGCATATATCCCTGAGACCTCTCCGTGCGCAGGCGCAGATAGCCGGGTGAAGGCGCATAGACATGCGTCAAGATCGGCTGGCCGGCAAAGTCGTTGAGATTAAGTGACATGCACACTCGTAATAGATTTTTATGAATAGATCAGGTTAAAGCCAACAAGGAGAACTGCAGATGCAATACGCGACACCCTTAACAGACAACTTTCTGACAATTCGGCAAAAAGCTTTTGCATGGAGAAGCAGCGCTTCTATAGGCAGGATTGCCATGGCAGGAGCAGTAACGGCCTGCGCCACAGGTCTTCTGGCACAGATCCGAATTCCTCTTCCATGGACCCCCATCCCGCTGACCGGCCAGACCTTTGCTGTCCTTGTAGCCGGGGCGCTTCTAGGCAAAAAGCTGGGAGCGCTCAGTATGGGCATGTACATGTTTGCAGGCGCAGCAGGAATCCCGTGGTTTGCAGGCGCAGCAGGAGGTCTTGCCGTGCTCACGGGACCAACCGGCGGATACATAGCCGGTTTTGTCCTTGCTGCCCTGTTCGTCGGCGCCATGGCCGATCGTTTTCCCCTTGCGCGACAATTCTGGCCCATGGCAGGCATCATGCTTGCCGCGGATTATCTTCTTATTCACGGTCTTGGGATTTTCCAGTTCGGACTCTGGAGTATATGGATCAGCGGACAGTACTCAGGCATCACCGAGCTGCTGATAAAAGGGACCCTGCCTTTTCTTGCTGTTGACGCAATAAAGATCCTGGCAGCCGCAGCAGTTGCAACCGCCCTGCTCCAGAAAGACAAACAGACATAATACGGCCAAAGTCGGCTATATCGAGCGCGTCCTCCGTATTCCGTAATCCGTACTAATCCGCAGGGTGACTTTTTCCTTGCAATTTTCCTTTGCCGGGGTTAACCTCTATAAGTGAACCATATAGATGTGGGGGCGACACGGTTTCGACGTGATGGTTGAAGCTGTGGTTGCGCGTCGAGGACTCCTGGTTGGCCTCGTTAATCATCCAGGGAAATAATAGTTGCTGACAACGAGTTAGCTCTCGCGGCTTAAATAAAGCCGTGCGTCTTCCCGCTAACGCCTGCTAGGCGGTGCAAGGCGACGACAGCAGGCTGGTCCTGAAGCAGTGCGATCTGGCCTAAGGACGAGACATTTTGTGATCGCTGGTTCCGTGCGTGGCCCGCTCACTGGCAGCGGACGGGACGAGATTAAACAGTGAGCTACACGCGTAGAAGCTGCAGTGACTCCACTGCGGACGGGGGTTCGACTCCCCCCGCCTCCATTCCATCTGCAGCTTTTACTGCACAGGGTCTTCGGGCAGCTTTTCACACAAAAAGTAGCGTTCGACACCAAAACCCTTTCGCCTGTGGCGCCAATACGCCAGCGGCATGGCGGTTGGAATGCCCTTGCGGTTTAACGCCAGGGCCTGAAGGAATGCTCTTTTAGCCGGGTCCTTAAAATGCCGGATAGTTTGAAAGCTCAGTCGCCGCAGGAAACCGTGTGAAGGATCCGCGCATGACACCTTCAGAACCACCTCACGCTGCGCGGCAGGTAAATAAAAGGAATAAGTCCGGCAAAACCTGCCGCGAGTCCCGGCCCGCTCCGGTTCAGGAAGGTCCAGAAAACCCAGGTTGGAGATATAGGCTTCCAGCGAGCCGCGGCTTTCGAGGCCGGGCAACACAATCATGGAGCCTCCTTCGAATGATTTTTCCCGCCATTTCGGAATGCCATACCGACGTTCATACCGTCGCATCCGCCGCCACGCGCCAAAAAAATCTTTTCGCAACCAGCGGGAAACACGCGACAGCTTATAGGCTGACAACGTCAGGCAACGCGCCGGCGCATTACTGCCCAGCTCCTTAAAATACGCCTGTCTGAATGCGCCCCAACAGCCTGGATCATCTGAAAAAGCGTCGCGGTTCAATTTGCTGAGCTCTTTACCGGCGGCATATACCAGGAATATCGAACGCGGTTGAAATAACCGGGCGCACCCAAAGTCTATGCACCGAATGAGTCCGTTGTCGTCTTTGACAAAATTATCCAGCGCCGCATCGTTCATCACAACACCGACTTGATGCATCCGCGCAAATAGGCCGCCCATTTGCCGGGCATCTTCGATAGACGCCCGGTCCATCAGAACGCCGTCAACAAAATCGCGAACAAAAAGGATCTCCCGGCCTCTTTGAAAAGGGCGTTCCTTAATCCCGTATGTGCGCGGAAATTCACCGCAGCCCAGCCGTTTCAAGGCCTCGTGTTCACGGACCCAGGGCATTGGATACCGCCTTGCCCCCGGCCTTACCCAGAACCGTTTCGTTACCTTGCCGTCAGAACCAAAATATACCTCGCGTAACGTATTTTTCCGCCATCGCTGTCGAATGCGGGTTCCTAGGCTGATATTATCATTTTTCCTGTTCATTCCTGTAATGCAGAACTTTTCAGGCATTCCGACACCGGTGATCAGAATTCAACTGAACCTTCACCCGAGTTTGCATGCCTCAACCCTACTAGATGACAGCATGCATGTCGATTCGGAAACAAAAGAACTCGATTTCAAGCGCGAGTTATGTTTCTGTTGCCGGATGAATCTAATGGTAATTACCGGAACAAGCGACCGATCGGAAATCGAACTTTATTGCGCACTTGCCGAAAAAGGACACAGGATGAACCTTCTCTGCGCTCCCGAATGGGAAGGCGAAGCAAGACTTATCAATGCCGGTGTCAATGTGATAAGATTGCCCATTCGCCACCGGCTCGACTTCCATGCTGTCGGAGAGGTTCAAAATATGGTCCGGGAGCGCGAGCCCGATCTGATTTATGCGCCCCTCAACCGATCGCTTTCCGTGGCCCTGATGGCAACCCGCAAACACAATTGTCCCGTGATTGGCTACCGCGGCACCACCGGTCATCTTAGCCGTTTCGATCCCGCATCCTGGCTGACCTATTTTCATCCCCGCCTCGCCCGCATCGTTTGCGTCTCGGATGCGGTCCGCCAATATCTTATCAATAAGAGAATTCCGCCTGACAAATTGCGCACAATATACAAGGGACACCGCACACAATGGTATGACTTCGATACCTGCCCCGATTTAACCGAGTTCGGCATTCCACCGGATGCGTTCGTTGTGGGGTTCACTGGAAATATGCGGCCTGTAAAGGGAGTTGACGTGCTGATTCGGGCAATGGCCGAGGTGGATGCCTCACTCAACATTCATGCTCTCCTGGTCGGCGAGGTCCGAGACAAGAGCATCAACCGCCTGGCAGCCGCTCCGGCTGTGGCGTCCCGGGTTCACCTTATCGGATACCGTAAAGACGCTGCCGCACTGTCGGGCGCATGCAACGCTTTTGCAATGCCGTCCATCAAACGCGAAGGACTGCCGCGGGCCGTGATCGAGGCTATGTCACAGCGCGTTCCCGCCATCGTCTCTAATGTTGGAGGTATGCCGGAACTGGTGGAAGACGGCATATCGGGCATAGTTGTGCCGCCGGCAAACCCGCGCGCCCTGGCCAATGCAATCGCTGCCCTGGCTGCCGACCCGGACCGCGCCGGCAGGCTCGGAAACGCCGCGCGCAAACGCATTGAAACAGGGTTCCATATCGACTCTACCATCGATAAAATCGAAAAGCTGTTTCAACAAACCCTCAACTTGAACTAGCCTGCATATCTCACAGGATTTCGTAGTGAGATATGCGGGCTATGGAACGTTTATGCCGGAGGAGTGCTAGACAATCCCCTGGTCAAGCATGGCATCGGCCACCTTGACAAATCCGGCGATATTGGCGCCCATAAGCAGGTTGCCCGGGGCTCCGTACTCACACGAAGCCTCGTACGCAGCGGAGTGCACACTTTTCATGATACGCTGCAAGCGGGCTTCCACTTCTTCGCGAGGCCATGTGAGGTGTTGAGCGTTCTGAGCCATCTCAAGCCCCGAGGTTGCAACACCTCCGGCGTTGGCAGCCTTGCCGGGACCATAGAGTATGCCCTCGCGGACAAATGTCTCAATGCCTTCCGGCTCGGTGGGCATGTTTGCCCCTTCGCTTACCAGGAAACAGCCGTTCTTTACCAGCATGCGGGCTTCCTCGCCCGAAACTTCGTTCTGCGTGGCAGAGGGAAATGCACAGTCACAGGGAATTGACCAGGGACGCTTGCCTTCCATGTAGGTAACATTCCTGAAATGTTCTGCATACTCGGCTATACGCCCTCGCCTGGTGTTCTTGAGTTCCATCACAAAGTCCAGTTTCTCATCATCGATTCCGTCCGGATCATAAACGGTTCCGTTCGAGTCCGACAAGGTGACAACCTTGCCTCCCAGTTGATTTATCTTTTCAACCGTATATTGGGCCACATTGCCCGAACCGGATACAAGACAAACAAGACCTTCAAGAGACCGTCCCCGGCTTTCAAGCATTTCCTGGGCAAAAAAGACAGAGCCGTAACCGGTTGCCTCCGGACGAATCAGGGATCCGCCCCAATCAAGCTTCTTGCCGGTGATAACGCCATTGAAAGCCTGCATAATCCGTTTCCATTGTCCGAACATATAGCCTATTTCCCGCGCGCCAACGCCTATATCGCCTGCAGGCACGTCTACGTCCGACCCTATATGATGATGCAATCCGGTCATGAAAGCCTGGCAAAAACGCATTATTTCGCCTTCGCTCTTGCCCTTGGGATCAAAGTCCGAGCCTCCTTTGGCGCCGCCCATTGGCAGGGTTGTGAGCGCATTTTTGAAAATCTGCTCAAAGGCCAGGAATTTCAGAATCCCCAGGTTGACACTGGGATGAAAACGGAGTCCGCCTTTATAAGGACCTATGGCGCTGTTAAACTGGATTCGAAAGCCGCGGTTGATCTGCGGCACATTGTTGTCATCAACCCAGCAAACGCGAAACATTATGACACGTTCAGGCTCTGTAATGCGTTCCAGCACATGCTGATCCCGATACCGCGCATGGCGGCCGATCACCGGGGCCAGCGATTCAAGAACCTCCTTTGCTGCCTGGTGAAATTCCGGTTCGGACGGGTTCTGGAACTCAACCCTGTCCATAACTTTACGAACATAAGTCATCATAATAATTTCCCTTTCATGCTTCCACATCACCTTCCCGATTATTGTCACAATCCTGTCCGGCAAGAACCACATCAATCATCGCGGCAAGAACAGTAATCGATATCTACACCTACCCTGATCTATTCATGAAATACAATAGCTTCATAAATCTCTACCTTGATGTTTTTGAAATCTTTTCTCCAGGTATCGGGCGGAGCTCCATGCTTGCGGCAAAGCCGGGAAAGAAAAACGGCCTTATCAGGAATATGCGCCCAAACCTGCGGGAGGTAGGTTGAATTGCCATGCCTCGTATAAAGAATCACACCATCCTTGCCGTGGCGGAGCTGCTTAAGCAAATTGTCCGGAGATGCAAAAGACAGTTCCCTGGGACGGGTAAGCACACTGATCTCAATGGTGATTTGCCCCAGCTCTTCGTAAGCTACAGGATCACCCCGAAAACGCCTGTCATGCGCCGCAGAAACAGCCAGGCTTACAACATTGCTGTACAGCGGCCTGCTCCTTGTAAAAGTGCCGATACAACCGCGAAGCCCGTCCTTTTTATTGTTGAGAGTAACAAAACAACCCAGTTTCCTTTTCACCCCATCGCTTAACCCGTTCTCTTGAAAATTCGGTACGCTGCCGCCCTTGAGATGACGGCTGAGAGTCTGTCGCGCCAGGTTGAGAAGACAGGCCTTGTCTTCCGAGGAAAGAACCGAATCTGTGTCTTTCTTCTCAGCAGCGCAGCAGGCGGCAGCGGACATAACCAGTATAAAAGCAAGCGCTAATCGCACTCAGGACTCCTTTGTTTTCCGGTATCTGGTTCAGCTCATGGACAGCATAACAACGGATTCAAAATAAGGTGTACGGGGAAACATGTCAAAAAGGCGCGCCCTTTCTATCTTGTACCCGGCTCCGGCCAGTTCTTTGAGATCCCTGGCCATGGTATCAGGAGCGCATGACACATACATAATACGTTGAGGTCTTCGCGACACAAGCGCCTCTCTCACCGGCTTTTCAAGTCCCCTTCGCGTGGGATCGACAAGCGCCATAGTATTTTTCAGTTCCACACAATCCAGCGCAGCCCCTAAAACATCGCCGGCGGCATCGGCAAGAAAAGTAACATTTTCAAGCCCTTTTTCGCGGCAATTTACCCGGGCTGCCTTGACGCAGGCAGCATCAGATTCTATACCCAGCACATTGGAAACGCCGGCAGAAGCAGCAGCAATCGCAAACAACCCCGATCCGCAATAAACGTCAATAAACGACAAAGGCCGAACATCGCCAATGGCATCAAGCACGTATTCAAGAAGCATGTTCATCACGGCCGCATTGACCTGGAAAAAACCTCCCGGAGGAACCTTAACCGTTCCAATTACCGTATCTTCCCTGGCGTAATTCAGTGAAACACCGGCGCGAATATCCCTTTTATGTTTCTTATCTTTTACAAGGAAATAAGCCCCGGATCCCGGGCTGTAGCGAAGCATGAGCGTTCCATCTCGCGGTAACGACTCCATAAAATCCCGGTCCGATCTTAATGAACATAGAAGCTCATTGATTTCCGGACAAGCAAGCGGACAAGCCGGGACATCAATGATTGATCTGTTGTCATAACCGATATATCCGACATACGGCCCGTTGGAATCTTCCGCAACATGAAGAGTGATCCTGTTCCGGTAACCTGTGAAGGAAGGAGACGGCACCGCACCCACGTCAGCGGGCGCACACATACCGGCGTTGTGCTCAATAAAATTGATAAACTGCTTCCTTTTGATATCGACTTCCGCCTCATATGAGACATGCTGGTAACAGCAGCCGGGGCATTTACTGTTGATCGGGCAAGCCGGCTCGATCCTGTACTCCGAAGCATCTATGACTTCATCGAGCACGGCTTCGGCATAGTTCTTCTTCTTTTTACTGACCCGAGCCCTTACACGTTCACCGTGTACCACGCCGGGAACAAACACAACACAACCGCCTGTGCGCGAGAGTCCCCTCCCGGGAAAGACAATTTTATCGATATCAAGTTCCAGTTGTTCTCCGTTTTCCATGCAACCACCATAACAGGAACAAGCGAAACATAAACACCAATTTTGCAGTGACAGAACATTTTGTTGTGATAAAAATGAATTGTCCAAAATAACGAAAGGAAAAGAATGAAACAGTTTGTCATAACTCCCGCCTCGGGAAAACGCTTGATAGGTATGGCTGCGGCAGGCTTGCCTGACGTCAGACAGGCCCTCGAAAGCGGCACAGTGGTTGTAGTGGCCGGAACCACAAACGCCTGCGTTGCGCAGGAAATACTTAAAATCACAGGCCAGGATGCAGATTTCTCTCCCGGCAGCTTTTTCCGCGGCATCACCCTGCCCGCTTCCAGCGAAGCCGCAGGTTCAGGGCGGCTGTCCGGAACGGCTTTTCCGGGCGACGTTGTCATAAAAAAAGGCAAATGGAACAAGGGAAAAACCATTTTTGATGTCATCGACGAGATGGGAGAGCACGATGTCATATTCAAAGGCGCCAATGCGCTTGACGCTGCAAAGGGAAAAGCGGGCGTCCTTATCGGACACCCGAAAGGCGGAACCATACTTTCGGCTATGCAGGCGGTTGTCGGCAGAAGAACCAGGCTTTATGTCCCCGTAGGTCTGGAAAAAAGGATTACAGATGATATCGACAGCCTTGCAGCGCGGCTCAACGAACCCGGCGCATCAGGTCCGCGCCTCTTCCCCGTGCCAGGCAGGGTTATCACTGAAATTGAAGCCCTCAATCTTCTTGCAGGCGTCCAGGCAACACTTTGCTCTGCCGGGGGTGTCTGCGGAGCCGAAGGCTGCCTGTGGATAAGCCTGACCGGTTCCAAAGAACAGGAACAAGCCGCGGCGGAAATTGTTGAAAATGTATCGAATGAACCCGCGTTCCGGCTTGCATAAAACCCTGTGCAAGTGTACTATCATTCACATGAACGCTAAATATAACATTGACGAAATATTCGAGATCGCCATAAAAATTGAAGAAAATGGAGCCGCCTTTTACAGAAAAGCGGCAAGTCTCCAGGAAGATGACGAGACTGCAGGAGTACTGCGCGATCTTGCAGGGATGGAGGAGGACCACAAGGCAAACTTTCAGAATATGAGAGCTGCCGCCAATACTGAGGCAACTGTGGAGACGGAGTTCGACCCATATCTTGAAAGCCTGACATATCTTAATGCAACTGCAGACGCGCACGGGGGCGAAGGCTCGGTTTCACAGACGGCCGCTTTGACGGGCAATGAATCACTGGAAGATATCCTGCAGACCGGCATTGGCCTTGAAAAAGAATCAATTCTTTTCTACATGGGCATAAGGGACAACATGGCCGCAGGGACAGACATCGGAAAACTTAACGAGATTATCTCAGAAGAAAAAAATCACCTCGCAACCCTTGCGGCGTTGCGCAAAAAACTCGCGTAGAAATGCGGGCTAACGATTAGTCATTATGGCGTAAGAAAGTTCCTGCAGGCTGGCAACCATCCGCGCGTCTACAACCGATACCCTTGCCGGAACAATGACGTGGGAAAGAGCCATATTAAGAATCCCGCGTACACCCGAGGCAATCAGTATATCAGCTACACTCTGCGCCGCAGCTTCGGGAACGGCCAGTATGCCGATGGCTATGTTCTCGTCTCCGACCATTATAGGCAATCTCCGCAGGGGCTGCACCCTAAGACGACCCACTCGCTTGCCTATTTTGCTCTTGTCCTTGTCAACAATGCCGCATATCCGGAAACCTTTGCGGGAAAAGTCCTCGTGCGCGGCAAGAGCACGCCCCAGGTTCCCCGCTCCCACTACCACCGCGTTCCAGACAAGATCCGCGCCAAGCACCTTCTTGAGACTTTTCTCGAGCTGCTTGACTTCATAACCCTTTCGGGAAATACCCGATATATCAATATGGGAAAGATCCTGGCGGACAGTTGAACTGGTAAGATCCAGCGCTTCAGCAAGTACCTGTGACGATACCCATTCTTCTCCGCTATCACGAAACATGTGAATCTGCGAAAGATACCGCGTGAGACGCCGTATCACCGATTGTGGAATCTGGTTGTTCTCTTTTACCATCAGGTAAAGAATCTAAACCCTGAAACTACTTAGTGTCAAACTTTTAACGTTTGAACCGAGAGAAAAATTTCCGCGTGTGCCCCGCCGGAACCAGCAGCGTGTTTAATCTGACTATCAGAACTATCCCGAATGCAACGCCCCCCGGCCCACAGCATCCAGCAACTGAAAAAATGGGAATCGTCAGGTTCGGCTATGTATTGCAACCCCGTCGGTATGGCATTACAATTCCTCAAAACGGCATACAGGAAAAAGCTCATGAACAACAGACGTTCAACAGCATTCCCTTTTTCAGGGATGAAAGACAATGAGCTGCTTGACATGAGAATCAAGGACCTCGGCGTCAGGATCGAAGGCTCACGGCTTCAGCCGCGAATCAAACAACTCTACGCGGAGCTGGACAGCAAAGGCATTTCTTTCAAGCCAGAATGTTTCCTGGCTGACGAATGGATGTGCCCCGACAACGAACCGGTTATAGGGATCCCTTTTTTTCTTGCTCATCCCAGGCTTTCCAGTCTTGAACACAAAATGATGCTTGAAGTCGAAGGCGGAGACAAAAAAAGCTGTATGCAACTCCTCAGGCATGAAACAGGTCACACCATCAACTACGCCTACAAGCTCTATCGCAGAAAAAAATGGCGCGAACTTTTTGGACCATTCTCACTCGAATATCCGGAACGGTATAAATACCGACCCTACAGCAAGCGGTTCGTAAGGCATCTCGACGACTGGTATGCGCAGTATCATCCTGACGAGGACTTTGCGGAGACTTTCGCGGTATGGCTCACACCCGGCTCAAACTGGCCCGAACGCTACAAGGGCTGGAAGGCCCTCGACAAACTCGAATACGTTGATCACTTGATGAAGGAAACAGGTCGGCGCCCTCCATTGAAAGAAAAAGGCAGGAAAATGTGGGAAGCCTCAACACTGCGGAGCACACTCCGAACTTATTATAAGCGCAAGAGGGAATTTTCCGCAGAAAATTACCCCGACTTTCACGATTTTTTTCTTAACAGTCTGTTCAGCCGTGAAAAAGATGACAACTCCAATAAAGCACATTCAGTGTTTGTCACTTACAGAAAACAACTAATTGACTGCGTTTCTCTTTACACTGGCGAGAAAAAATACTTTATTGACCGACTGTTAAGAGAACTGACAACGAGATCACGAGAGCTTCGCCTGTATTGCAATCTACCCGAAGAACAGGCAATTCTGCGGATTGCCGCTTACGTTACAACGCTGATTATGAATTACATCTATACGGGCACATTCAGGAAAAACAAAAAATGAAGAAAATGCGCATTCTTGTAATTTTTGACAGCGGCGCAAATTATCCGGCCGACTATGATTACTCCGAGGAATTTTCCCAGGAAGACTGGTTCACCGAAGCCGCTGTTATCGAAACGCTCACGCTAATGGGCCATAATGTCGAATTCATGGGCCTTCACGATGACGTCGCCCCCCTTTATAAGGGGCTTTCGGAAAACCGGCCGGACGTGGTCTTCAACCTCACAGAAGTGTTTGCCGGAAAAGCCAGTCTTGACAAGAACATCCCGGCATTTCTTGAACTGATGCGCGTTCCATACACAGGCTGCAACGCTGACGGACTAATCGTGTGCAATAACAAGGCGCTTTCAAAAAAAATTTTTTCCTACCATAAAATCAAGACACCTCAGTTTCATACTTTCCGTAAAAACTACAAAATACGCGTTCCGTTGAAACTACAATTTCCCCTGATCGTCAAACCCCTCCGGGAAGAAGCTTCTACCGGCATATCAATGGCGTCTCACGTTAAAGATGAAACAGAACTGTGTGACCGGATCAGGTTTATTCACAGCAGCATGAACATGAATGCTATCGCCGAAGAATATATCGAAGGACAGGAACTCTATATAAGCATCCTGGGAAATAAACGCCTCCAGTCCTTCCCTGTCCGGGAAATGGAATTCAGGAACATGCCCGCAGGCATGCCTCGTTTTGCAACCTTCAAGGCCAAGTGGGATGAAAATTATCGGAAAAAATGGGGCATCGTTAACGGTTTCGCAACAGGACTCGCCGCGGAAATGTCGGAAAAAATGGTGAATGTCTGTAAAAAGGCCTACCGTTCACTTAACCTGGACGGATATGCCAGGTTTGACTGCCGCCTGACAGATGCGGGAAAACTGTATATTGTGGAAGCTAACGGCAATCCCGAACTTGCGCAGGGAGACGAGTTTGCAGAAGCAGCGCAAAAAGCCGGCATGTCTTACGACATATTGCTGGACCGGATTTTACGTCTTGCGTTTGCAAGAGAATAGAAAGAGCAGAAAATGTCAATAGAAGCTGAACCTCTCGTAAGAAAAAGAACCTCCCTGGGAGAAAGCGCGTTCTGGGATGGTAGAAAAAACATCCTCTTCTGGGTCGACATCAATAAACGCACAATCTTTGCGTTTGATCCATCAACAGCAAAAAACCGGGAATGTAAACTCGACCAGATGGTCGGAGCTGTAGTTACCACCAGCCAAGGCGGCATAATTGCCTGCCTGCAGGACGGCATTTACGCGGTCAATTTTGAAACAAGGGCGGCTGAGAAACTCGCCGATATCGAATCCGACAGGGATAATACAAGATTCAACGACGCCAAATGCGACCCTGCCGGCCGCCTCTGGGCTGGAACAATGTCGATGGGCCGTCCCAGGCGGCCGGGCACGCTATATAGAATAGACCCTGATTACCGGGTCTGCTCGATGATTCAAAACGTAAAAACTTCCAATGGCCTTGTCTGGACATCGGATTCAAAAACCATGTATTACTCAGACACCCCGACACAAAGTATTGACTCATTTGATTATCACATAGAAACCGGCTCAATTTCGAACAGAAAAAGCGCAATCAGAATCGCCGAGGCCTGCGGCGGAGCCGACGGGATGGCAATAGACGCTGATGACAACATCTGGGCCGCTCATTACGGCGGAGGATGTGTGCGGTGCTGGGATCCCAAAACCGGCAAAGTGCTTGAAACTGTAAAAATCCCTGGCGCCAAAAACGTCACCTCATGCAGTTTCGGCGGCCCGGATCTGAAAACGCTCTACATAACAACCGCCAGCCAGAAGCTGAGTGAACAGGAACTCAAAGACTATCCTAATTCCGGTTTCCTGTTTGCCGCCAGCGTAACAGCAGACGGCAGACTGTTCTCCGAATTCGGGGGATAACACTTTTACGGTACTCTCAAAATCCTAAGGCGCATTGATCACACTTTTTCGAGCAGAAACGGTTCAGAGTATTGGCAGTGTGGGTCGAAACCGTTTTGTCCGGGCTCTCGCTGTGTAGACACACAGCGAGATCGGGGAAACCGGTTTTGGCCTGCAATGGCTGTGCTATGGAACGTTTATGCCGAAGGAGTGTGAGAAATGCGGGCTAGGCTTATGCCTTAACGGGTACACTAATTTTGCGCAAGACATTTTTATACCTTTTCGGGTGAATTTAAAAATCAGAGCTTCACATTACCAGTAAAAGCCGGTTACAAAGATTGGCCAATGGCGTCTGTTGTGCGAAGAGGTTCATTTGAAAACCGCATCGGCGGCGCGCTGTCCCGCCTGGGTGCCTATTCCGCCGGTAAACGCACCCACTCCGGCGCCGATTGTGCTGCCGACAATTTTCTTTATGCGGTTCCCCCAACTGTTCTCACGCTGGGCGAGGGCTTCGGCCTCGACAGCCGCGAGTTTCTGGGCCTGAGCGCGCATGGCTTCGGCCTCGGCCTGCGCATCCGCTGTCACGCGGGCGGCCCGCTCCTGCTCGGCGGCCTGGCGCTCGATGGACATCTGCTGCATGCCGGCCTGGGCAGTCTGCATGGCCTGCTCGCGGCGCGCCCTGCGGCGCTGGGCAAAGGAGTCCAAAGCGCTGCCCGACGATGCGGCTCTGTTGTCCCAGGCTGGCGCCTGGACCTCGGCGGCGCGCAATGGGTTGGCGGGACGACGGCGCGCTTGTTTAGGCGCGGGCGTCGCCGCCTGATTTCGTTCCAACCATGCATCCAGAGGAGGAACGCCGGACTGCTTTGCGGAAACCGCGGACCATGTCTGGATCTCGCCCAACAAACTTGTCCCGCCCGCCAACTGGTCTTTAAGCCAGCGGTCAAGAGCAAGACGCCGGAGAGACTTGTAATCGGATGGAGGTTTCAATAAACCGACTTGCTTAGACAACTGCTCAAGGTAGCGGATGTTTCCCGATTTTTCAGCCGCAGTGAATTCAGCCACAAACGATGCGAAACGCTTGCGCGCATTGTCTCCAAACTCTTTCTTGAGATCTGCGCGCAATGAACCGACTTCGTCTTCAAGCCATTCGTCGGCTAGATTGGTGATCTGTTTGGCTTCGGATGCAGCCGGTGCGCCAGCAGCCAGTTTATGGGCCTGGCTTTGCACCTCCTGGGCCAATGAAAAACGAATATATGAGCGCAGCAGCACCTCGTCAGCAGACGTTTTCGCCGACGACATCAGCGGCAGGCATACTCCGATCAATACTGCAATGAGAATACTCTTCATAGTCACTCCTCTAATTTTCAACCATACGCAATTGGATTCGGCCCGAGCCGATATCCAGCACCTGGATCTTGAGCTCGTCCGGCGGCGAGAGGACCAGTTCCTCGGCCAGTTCCTCGGCGGGCAGCCGCGATTTCATGCTGAACTCGGCCATGCCGGCGGTGTAGCTGCGCTGAACCACATTCTGGAGATCCTTGGTGCGCGAACGCAGGGAATCGCGGATGGCACGCAACTTCCAGATTTGATCGACGCCCCCGACGGTCAACTCGACCGAATTATTGAATTCGCCGGCGCCGCCCGCCTGCGCCGGAGTCCATTTTGAGAGCATGTTGGGAATGATCTTGTCAAGCGTGACCGAAGCCGCCGAACGGAGAGCTTTCGCGCTGCCGCTGACGTCCTCGAGGCCGACCTGTGTCGAGTCCTCCGAGGCCGACGAGAGGGTTGTCGCGTTATCAGTACGCACAGCGCGCAGTGTGACCACAGCCTGATAGGATCGGAGATTGGTATCGGCTATCCGGCGGGCCGAAGGCTTGGCCACCGCCTCGCCAACCAGGACCAGGTCGGCGCCGAACTGGGTCCCCAATGCAGCCGCCCCGCGGTTGTCTCCGGCAGCCTTAAGCATTTGCTGGCTGCGGGCGATGTTGGCGCGAACCATATCCTGATCCACCACCGGCACGCCCAGTTCGACCAGCTTGCGGACCGCCATCGACTCCACCTCCGACGTGGCAACCGTGCCGAGGCTTTGCTCGTCCACCATGATCATTACCCGCGGCAGCACCGCCGGTAATACCAACGGGGCGGAGGCATGGCTGATTGCCGGTTTGACAATGGGCGCCTGCTGATAAGTCTGAACTGGTCTGGGAGCGGAACAGCTTGCGCTGAAAAGCATTGTCATCAATACCGCCATCCAGATGGGATGCATTCTTCTAATTTCATTCATTATATATTCCTTTCAACGCAGTTCGCGGGTAAGGGCCGTTGTCATCTCATTCACCACTGATCGCGATTGCTGGGCCAACGTGGTTCCGCGCGATCCGCTCCGGGCGTGATCGATGCTCCAGAGAATGCGCCCCGATGTCGAGTCGATCATCCTCACATTGATACCTACGACGGGCAGAGAGCGCCCCTTGTAGGCCATCATTTCATACTCCGATACCGTGCCGATTATGACCGCATTGGCCCCAGCCATCTGGCCGAGCTGGGCCGCCTGTCCGTTGGTCAGGCCCGACAGTGAGACCTCCGCCTCCCCCAAAACCCCGCTGAGCTGACTGCGCTCGATCAATTGATAGTTGCCGCCTTTCATCAGTTCCGTAACGAACACATCGGAGACCGAGGCCCCGATCAGTTCGGTTGCGGCCCGGAAAGGGAGCACGGCCACCTTTTTCACACCGACGGCCTCGGGCGTGACAAACACATTGGCCCCGCGGGCATTCACGCTAGAACTAGCACAGCCGCTGACCGCGAGCGCAGCCACAGAAAATGCGACCGGCACAAATAACATAACTTTTTTCATTTTTTTATTCCTTTAATTCTGTCTTTCAAGCTTGCGAACCCGTTTCTCTAGATTCTGAAGCTTTGCAATCTGCCTCTCAATTCTGGTCAAACGCTTCTCGACATCCGCCAGCCGTCGATCGAAAGAGGTCGCCAATGTTGGCCGCCGAGTGGTCGGGCCCAGCCTTTCCTCAATCTTATCAATACGCGTCTCGGCCGCTTTGAGCGTTTTTTCCATAGCAGAAAACTCTTCGCTCAAATCTTCAATTTTATCTTCCGGCTCGGTATCGCTATCATGCACCTTCGGGAAAAGAGCCTCGACCGCCTTGTTCGGGTCAGCATCCTTTGATTGCGCGTCAGAAGTTGAAGTCATCCCGAAAAGCAGGATCACGCCAACCCCTAATACTCGGAGCAGCATAGTTTTTCTAGAATACATCGCTTCATCACACCTTCTTTAACAATATGCATTCAATTATCACTATTTCGTATGGAAAGTCACTTCGGCCGACCAGTTCCATTTTGTGGTTTTTTTCTCCTGATTGCTAAGCACACGAATCGTGACACTCGATGAGCTGCCGGCGCTCTTGCCAGATATGGATCCGCTTCCACTCGTCATTCCGCTACCCCCCAGCGATTTACCATCGTAGATAATGGAAAACGAGTCCGGAATCCTATATGCGTTATAGGAAAGCTTCACCGTAACGCCGGCGACCGTCTTGCCCGCGAGAGCCCCGGAACCATTGATTGTTCGATCCTGATGTCCCTTTGCAAAACCTCCCGAAGCGCTGCTGCCGGTATTGGCTGTTCCACCGCCGTCGTTGGCCGACGCATCCTCCTTGACGGTAACAGTGTCGCCGGTTTTATCGAAATCATCGTCTTTGTCGGAGGGCATGGTGGCCGCTTCCTTGACCAGCTGCTCTGCCAAACCATCACCGTCCGCAGCCACGCCGCCTTCGCTATCGCCGGTCCCGTCCTGTTCACCGCTGTCCGATGGCACGCCGCCGCTGCCAGCGGGGGCCCCTGCGGATCCTCCGCCGGACGAGCCCTGCCCGCCGCCGGGTTGCGGGGCTGCTCTGCTGCCGCCCGAGGCGGGGGCGACTCCGGCGACTGCGCCTCCGGATGGCGCCGCTTTCGTTTTCTTACCGCCTTCGAATATCTGATTAGCGGCATCCTCGGCGGCCTCACTGCCGAAGGTCGACGCGAAATTTTCGAGACCTTGTTGAACACCGTCGCCGACGGCATTTCCGAGCGTGTTCCCCCAGCTGTCATCGCGTTCTTTTTGCGCAGTCTTGGCCGATGACGCGTCCTTGATATCCTTGGCGTCCCGGCCCGCTGAGGAGACTATCTTTCTGGCGTCGTAAATTTGCTGATCGCCGGCGGTCGACGAACTTTTTATCTGTTGGTTGAGATCCATGTTGTCAGCCGACGTCTCACTTCTACTCTTCTGTTTCTCCTGATAGTTGTCGGCGTAATTGTCGATTATATTTCCGTCGGAGTCATCGGATCCGGGGTCCGAACCACCCGAGGAGGCTTCATGGTCTTTCAGCTTTCGGCGCGCATCCTCAATCTCTCTATCCCACGCATCCTTTTGTTCCTTTGTTACCGGATCGTATTTATCGCCAGTCTCCTGCCATGAGCCGTCGGGCCCCTTCTGATACTCCGTACCATCATCGTCGACAACGCGTGCGCCATCCTCGTAGGCATCGCTTTCGTCGCCTGAGGGCGCGCCATGTTGCAAGCCGTCGTCATCGAGTTTGTCACTATCTGCTGTATCGCTATCATCATCTCCGTCCGGTGAGGATTCCGAAGCGTCTGATTTATCATCAGCTGGCTTCCGATCATCGTCATCAGTCCCGATTCCTTGATCTTTCCCGGATGAATCGGGCGCCTGCTCGTTGCCTGCGGGCGAATCATCTTTGGCGCCCGGCACGGAAGTATCCTCTGCATCTTGCGCGGAATCGACATCTTCCGCGCGCGGTGAACCCTCTAAATCGGGTTTTGCATCTTCAGTCGATTTTTCTGTTCGTTCCCAATGATCAATGTGTATTTTGACATGGCGTTCAAAATCTTCGCGATCGAGTTTCTGGTTGTGGTCGCTCATCTCCCAGGATTCAACCGGCGATCTGACCCAGTTTATACCACGCCCCACTTCATCTCCCAGTCCATAGGCCATGGACTCATAGTGGAACCCGGTTATGATTCGATCCCGGTAGCGGGACGCCTTTTCAGGATCTGCGGCGGGCGGATTCCACTTGGAAGGGTCCGGGTCCAGTTTCCTTGCATCTTCCACGGCGATAGCATCGGCGATGGCTTTGAGCCGATATTCCTCGGCCTTTCCATAGATTTTTCCCATTTTTTCCGCAACAAGATAACCGTAATCATGGCGTTGAGCGGCGGCATCCAGTTCGTCGACGGGCGCCATATTCCCAGGTTTATCTTTGTCTGTGCCACCACCCCACCAACCCGGACCGTACCAGTTTCCATATTGGAATATGCTGTCGCCCTTTTTGATCCCCTCCGACAGGGCTTCCAGACCTTTCTTGTCCTCAGGAAATTGATGGATCACATAGTTGTCAATGGGACTGCGTGGAACGATTCTCATCTCATCAACTTCTGCATCGATTCGATATATACGGTTTCCCTTGCCGTTACCTTCCGGTAAAGGCTTCGACCATTCCTTGTCCTCGGGTAGTTGATTATACAAATAATTTGCGATTCGCACTGGACCTGGAATTTTTTCAATGTTAGTAGGCGGAACGATTCTCATCTCATCAATCTCGACGTCAAGATCGGCGTCAAGATCGACGTCGACATCCGCTCTCAGCTGTTTTCCTGGTGAAAACAAAATCAGCGTCAATATGGTTACGCGCTTAACAAAACCAAAGAGGTCAGATGTATTCATTGTATATCTTCCTCCTTTAACGACAGCTGATAAAAATCTATACCTTTTAAAATTGGCTTGGTCTTCTTTGATTCAAAGTATGCGAAAACGAGCAGATAGGGATTTGGATTGGCAGACATGACTATGGTGGCGGTGTTGTCACGGGTGAAGAAAAGATCCGGATTCAGCAAGGGCGGCAGTTCTATCCGATCGTTTATCTCAGCCGCCCATTCCTCTTCACCCGCTTCCATTTGTCCGTAGAACCTGTCGACCTCCCTCCTAAGAGCCGCCAATTCGGGCAAACCTTCCGGCGCCAGCGCCGCCCGCATTCGGGCCACATATTCTTTCAGCTCAGCGGCGGGAGCAATTTTCAAAAGCATTGGATCGTCGCTCTGGTCCTCAAGCATTTTGGATGCGCCAATTTTTCCCGCATCCACAGCCCGATTCAATCTAGTCTGCAGACGCGCCGCCATTTCATCGGGATCAATTCCCTGATCAAGATCGTCTGGATCGCCGCCGTCAATCCAGGCAAAGCCGACTATGCGGTCCGCCCCAACATCGTCTTGCCACACAAATTCAAGCAATAGCCATTTGTCTATCCAAAGATTATATATACCACCAATCCAGCGCCCCTTGCCTGTGCCAGACAACAGGAAAAACGGATTTCTAAAGAAGGCGGACGAGCTTATCGGTGATCGGAATATGTCGGCGTTCTGCTGTTGCCACTGGGTGTCTAGCGCGGGCAAGGCCATCATATCCATGGCGGCATTCCAATCATAGCACGCAACGCGCGCGAAGGATCGCAAGGTGGCATCCATCTCGACAATATTCGCGGTTCGGATTTCCTGGCTGTTGTCCGTCGCTGTCTGTATGTCGGCCTTGCTGCAACCCGACATAAATGCGAAGCCGGTTGCCATAAGAAGTTTGCAGGCGCAACCTAAAAAAGGTGGAAAATAGACCTTCATTGCTTTCTCCTAATTTCAAACACCTGGCTCGCCTCGCTCTCCAGCCCGTCGGCGTCAATGGCGGTTACAACCACTTTCAGTTTTTTACCCACATCTTCATGTCCGAAATCGCAATGCGGCGCCTCCACGACCTTTAATTCGCGATTGCCAAAAATCGTGCGCGGTTGCCATACGCGATATTTTACGATGTCATCCTGGGGCGGGGCGGTCCAGCTCAGGCGGGCCTGAGCATCGCGCCACTCGCATTGCAGATTGGTCGGGGCATCCGGCACAGGTTTGGTGTCGCCGCATACAGGCTCCGACCACTCGCCTTCCAGCCCGTCGGCGTCAATGGCGCGCACTCTGTAGTGGCGGGTCGCTCCAGGGCTGAGCGAGTTGTCGGTATACGAGAGCGCGGGCTCCCCGTTTTTGGCATCTATGCGGGCCAGTTGCCTGAAGTTGTCCGCCGAGTCGGATGTCGATATTGCGTAGGCGACAATATCCGCTTCCGGATTGGCCTGCCAGTTGATAGTGATCTGATTCACTCCGCCGGAACCGGCGCGCACGTCGCGGGGCCGGCCGGGGACTGGTTTGGTGAGCGCATCGGCCACTTCGCTCCATTCGGATACGGATTCAACCGAGTTGACCGCGCGGATGCGGTACCAGTAGCGAGTGGAGTCTTCCAGCGGGATCAGACGGCTCCTCCAGCCGCCGCTCATGTCGCCGCGATCTTCATACTCGCTTTTCTCCGGGTCGTTGACAATCGCTATATTTTTAAAGGGCCCTTCCGCAGCCACTGCCCGCTCTATTTGATAGCCGGTCACATCGGCCTCGGGGCTTGGCCGCCAACTGAGAGGCACCCGGCGGGGTTGATCGCCCGTCGCCTTCAGTTTTTCGACCACTGCTGGCGGCGGACGGGTTGTAATCGCGACTACCTCCGAGGGCTTGCTGATGGCCCCCACCCGGTTCGCGGCCCGAACGCGGTAGCGATAGACGGTCGAGTCGGACAGCGGCGAGCGCGGCGTGCCGCCCTCGCTGAAGTCGGAACTCTCCGTTTCACCGGCAGTCTCATAGACATAATCGGGCGGCGATGCACGTTCGACGATATACTTCACAATTCCTTCGTCACCGACTGGCTCCCAGCTCAGCGTCACAGTTCGCCCGCTCGGCGCATCGGCCTGCAATGATTTTGGGGCGCTGGGTGGAGGGGCGGTCATGCTCTCTTTCACCGAGCTTGGTCCGCTTGATAGACCGCTCAAAGTCACAGCCTTCAGGCGGTAGTAATAGGTCTTGGCATCTTCGAGCGGAGCGTTCAGAGTGCCGCGATCGACATATCCCGATTTGCTGGCCGGTATTTCGGTCACCCGTTCAAATGGGCCGCTCGGGGATCCCGATCTTTCGATCACATATCTCACTCCGGACTGATCGGGCGCCTCCCACTTCAGCTCGACCTCCCGCAAACCGAAGTCGGATAGAGAAAAAAACGGCGCCGATGGCGGCGCCTCATTGCGCGGAATCGATTGCTTCGTGGGTATTTTCTCGGATAATGAACCGCCCTGTTTTGGTATCTGGCGTTGAACATTCCAGGACCGACTGAGCGCCATTACAGTGCTCCGGACCACTGTGCGGCAATGCTGAGAAACTGGAGTGCTTGGATTGGCGGCTATGCTCGCAAAGCTTGCGCTCCACATCACCCGGCTTGATTCGCAATCGATCATACGCACCGAAAGTCCCACCACCGCCTTGTTGCGGCCTTTTTCGGCAACGCTGCCATATTCATCCACCGTACCGATTATAACCCCATCGGCGCCGAGCATATTTCCGAGCTCAACCGCGCGCGAGTCCGAGATGCCGGAGAGCGCGACCTCGGCTTCGTTCAGCACCTGAGATAGCTGACCGCGTTCGAGCAGCTGATATCTGCCGGTCCGCAGGAGTTCGGTGACGAAGAGGTCCGAGGTGGAGCTTCCAATCAATTCCGTCGCCGCCCTGAACGGCATCACAGCGACCGAGCGCACCTTGCTGGGGACTGGCGCCACATGCACATTAACGCCGCTGAGCGCCTCCTGCTGAACCGGTGAAGCCGTACGCTGCGGACTGCGCACGCCAAAGCAGCAGCAGCCCGCCAGGGAAAGCGAAAAGAGCAGAACACAAATTATCGGGAAGAAATTCTTCGGCAGTCCTTGCAGGAAATCATTCTCTCTTAATCCGCGTCCCATGCGCTTCATATATAAATTAAGCTCCAAAAAAGGGATTGATTGACCATAAAAACATGGCCAACTCTTTATGTCCAGCTGTTGGCTATATTCTGTATCCAGCCTCCAAAATCCCAGATATTTTGACAAGCTCTAGCCTGATCTATTCATGAAAATCTATTACGAGTGTGCATGTCACTTCATCTCAACGACTTTGCCGGCCAGCCGATTTTGACGTATGTCCATACGCCTTCACCCGGCTATCTGCGCAAAGCCATTGATCTAAAGCAACCTGCGCACTCTCATTACGAAGTTGATGAATAGCTCAGGCTAGATAAACATGCCGCGCAATTTATAGCTCTTAGATTACTATGTCAATCCTACAGTGCGAACATGGGTTCTTTCTTGCAGGGTAAAAGGCCATATCTCTTCCCCGGTCCCCATGCCGGGCTACAAACGAATCCCATTCCTCACCCTTGACATTCTCAACAACTCTAACCTGATCTATTCATGAAGGTCGAGTCAGAGGTGTATTGGAGCACCGACGCACAGGAGATTCAACCACGGATTTCACGGATGACACGGATAGGGTGGCACAGGGAGGGTGCGGGACTTGTGCAACCTTAAACATCGGTAACACATATCCCAAGGACATGGGTTACACTATCCAAGGACATAAGTAACACCTACGCCCCATGACCAGAACTCAGTAATCAGGCTTAAATTCGGCGATTTCATTCGCCATTACAATTCC
>CAYYVQ010000003.1:0-101393 GCA_964475205.1 uncultured Victivallales bacterium
TTCAAGAATTGGAACGGGCAGCAGAGGAAAATACCGGGCGTGATTGGAAGAAGATGCCTGATGGAACGTATCAAGCCAGTTAACCAGAGAGGCAGAGTGCCCTTAAGGGTTATTCCCATTCTATGGTGGAGGGCGGTTTGGAGCTGATATCATATACCACCCTGTTTACGCCCCTGACTTCATTGATTATTCGGTTGGATATGGTTGCCAGCGTGTCGTAGGGCAGTCGCGACCAGTCGGCCGTCATCGCGTCTTTACTTTCAACTACTCTCAGGGCTATAACGTTTTCGTATGTGCGCCCGTCTCCCATGACCCCCACAGTCTGTATGGGAAGAAGCACTGCAAATGACTGCCATATAGAGGCGTAGTTTTCCAGCTTTGACACCTCTTCCTGTACCCTGAGGTCGGCTTCCTGGAGCAGCTTTACTCGTTTCCGGGTTACGGCTCCAAGTATCCTGACTGCCAGGCCCGGTCCCGGGAACGGTTGCCTGTTGACTATGTGCAGGGGAAGCCCTAGTTCGTGGCCCAGTTCACGAACTTCGTCTTTGAACAGCTCCCTTACAGGTTCGATGAGAGAAAAATGGAGTTTCTCCGGAAGACCTCCGACATTGTGATGCGTCTTGATGGTTACCGAAGGTCCCCCCAGCGGTGATATGCTTTCGATTACATCAGGGTAGAGCGTTCCCTGTGCCAGGTACTTTGCCTTGCCTAGAGCCTGGGCTTCTTCCGAGAAAACGTCGATAAAAGTCTTCCCGATTATCTTGCGTTTTTTCTCCGGGTCAGTCACCCCTTTTAGATTGTTGAGAAACAAGTCGCCGGCATTTATTACGTGCAGATCCATGCCGAAGGCTTCCCCGAAGGTCTTCTTTACGTCTTCAGCCTCATTTTTTCGCAGCAGTCCATTGTCGACAAATATGCAATGGAGCTGACTTCCTATTGCTTTATGGATAAGCGCAGCTACTACGGAGGAGTCGACTCCGCCGCTCAGTCCGCAGACCACATCATCTGATCTGACCTCCTGTTGAAGGGCGGCAATGTTTTTTTCTATAAATTTTGACATTTCCCAGTTTCCGTTGCATTTACAGACGTCAAAGACAAATTTGCGCAGGATCTGGCAGCCGTGTTCAGTATGAACCACTTCGGGATGGAACTGGAGGCCGTAAATTTTCTTCTCCCTGTTTGCGAACGCCGCAACGGGACAGGTAGGGGTTTTTGCGATTGCCTCGAAATCTTTGGGCATTGTTTCGACCTGGTCTCCATGGCTCATCCATACATGCTGTTTTGCCGGGAGTCTGTCGAATAACGGGTCAGGGTTGACTATATTGATTGCAGCATGCCCGTATTCCCGGTTTTTACCGGGTTTTACCTTTCCGTCTAGCAGACGGGTCATGCTTTGCATGCCGTAACATATGCCCAGGACCGGGATGCCGAGATTCAGGATTTCCGTTTCCGGAAAGGGCGCTCCGTCGTCGAAAACACTTGCGGGGCTTCCTGACAGGATAATTCCTGCCGGTTTGTTTTTTTTGAGTTCGCTGGCCGGGATTGAAAACGGGACGATCTGGGAATATACGTGTTGTTCTCGTATGCGTCGGGCTATGAGTTGTGTGTATTGCGACCCGAAATCGAGAATAGCGATCCATTCATTAGCTGTCATTATTTGTCTCCCGGCAAAAGGAGAAAGATATCAGGTTTGGTTTATGATTAACAAGAGAGGAATTCCGTCCAGGTGAAAAGTCTGCGGGCACGATTAACGGAATTCGGACAGACCTGGCGCCGGGGTTATGATTCACCGTATGACTTATGATACCTGGTTTTTTTCTGTTCGGACTTTTCCTGAAAGGGTTTGGCCAAGTCTGAGTTTTGTTCATCCGTAGGATGGCCGGGTTTTGACTCTTCTTTTTCAGGGGGAGTAGACGCCATCTGAGTTTTACTGGCGTCGACATATGTCATTTGTAGCGATGAAATTATGTCGTTAAGCATTTTTTTCTCATCGCTTTCCAGGTTGCCTGCTGTCTTCTTCTGGATCATGGTCAACATGTCTATTGTGATTTGGGCGCCTTCCAGGTTGACTTCAGTTTTTTGTGTAATGGGATTGGCAATTTTCCCCAACTGTTGCATTGCAGAAGAGGAAAGCATCATTATCAGGTTGGTAAACAGATCTTTATCAGTGATTTCTGTTCCAGTATTGTCCGCCATATCAGCCTCCGTCTATTTTGCGTAAGTTACATAAATCGGGACAATGAATTAGCAGGCGCGCATGCGCATGCATGCATGCATGCATGCATGCATGCATGGATGCCGTTTCATGGCATTGTCTCGAACCGGCGAACGGCGAATTTGCTCTTGCTGGTCCAGCATGAATCTATCAGCCATTCCGCCGCCTTGTCCGGCCTGCAATAACCCGCTTGTTTTTCTGCCAAAATAGACAGGCAGTAACTATGGTGGATCAGCAGGCCAAGTTGAATAATCAATGATATATTTACTTCAGTTTGATTCTTCCGGCAAGACTAATGATGTTGCTGTCTTATTTTTATTGAGAATAGATCTTGCAGTTTCATGAATATCCCGGCTGGTAATTTCCTGATAGCGCTCTTTTCTGGTGAACAGATGCATATATCCCAGCCCAAGCAGTTCATTGATGGCGCATTTCTTTGCAACACTCATATTATTCTGGAGGCCCATTTCATAGCTCGAAATGATTCGGTTCCGGGCACGGCTTATTTCTTTTTTGCTCAGCCCCGATTGCCTGATACGGTCCATTTCTTCAAAAAAGATCTTCCTGACTTCTTCGACTTTTTCGGGCAGGGTGCCTGCGTAGAATACAAGGGCTCCGGCATCTATTCCGATCTGTGGGAACGCGCCGACATAGTAGGCAAGTCCGAGTTCTTCACGGACTTTGCGGAAAAGTTCTGATGACATTCCGTTCAGGCATTTCTGCATCAGTGTAAAAGCTTCGACCTTTGGATCATGAAGAGACAGCGATGGGATACCCATAAGTATTACTGCCTGTTTTTTGGGCGCGTACTGCACTTTTTCTGAAGGCAGGTTTGGGGTCGGGTCGGATGGTTGCATGACTGGCGCTGCCTTGTCTGGAACTTTGGAGAAATATTTTTCAACAAGCTCTTTTGCCCGTTTTTCTGATATATCGCCAAATACTGCCAGGGTCATATTTTTTGTTGTCACGAGCTTGTCCCTGTGTTCATGCAGGTCTTCCCGGTTTATACCTTCGAGTTTTTCAGTGTTGCCCAGGCTTGACCACTGGTAGGGATGACCCTTGTACATCATTTCCCGAAATGCGTCTTTAGCAACTGAAAAGGGACGCTCCTGGAGCTTTTCTATTGTTGCTATCTGTAGTTTCTTCTGTTTGCTGATCTGTTCGGCGGGGAAAGTGGGTTTCAGCAGGCAATCTGAGAGCAGCCTGAACATTGTCTTTGAGTCGTCTGCGAACCATTTGCCCTGGAGTCCGAAGCTGTTTCTGCCCGAGAATGCAGAAAGACTGGCGCCTTTTGACTCTATTATGGCTGCGATTTCTTTACTGTTGTATCTGCCGGCGCCCCGGGTGAGAAGATCTGACATCAATTTTGTTATGCCGTTATTGGAGCTGTTTTCGGCCAGGAGACCTCCCTTTACGGCGAGGCAGCAGTATACAAACGGCAGACTTTTATCTTCCTTGAAGATCAGGCGAAGGCCGTTTGGGAGGGTGAACATCACGGGTTTCCGGTATTCTTCAGCTTCCTTTTCCGGTTCGGCCGATTCTGCTTTTGTTTGCGGGGCAAGTATTGCAACTGTCCTGTTATCTTTGTTCAGGTATTCTTTCGCGACCCTTCTAAGGTCTTCCCGTGTTACAGAATTGAGACGCCTGATGTAGATTTCGGAAAAGCGGGGGTTGGAGGCATAAAATTCACCCGAAGCGTAGCTGGATGCCTGTCCTTTCATGGTCTCCAGTCCGGACAGTTCTCTTCGCATGGAGACATTTCGCGCTTTTATGATTTCCTGTTCAGAGAAGCGTGCTTTTGGCCATGATCTGATTTCTTCTTCCAGCGCATGGATCAAATCTTCTTCGTCCTCAGGATCATAAGAGGCCGATATTGCGAAAAGGCCGGGGTCCTGTGGGGTGTAAGACCACGCGCTGATATTGTGAACCAGTTGTTTATCTTCCTTTATGTTCTGGTTCAGTCGTGAAGAGCGTCCCTGGCCTGTGATCTGAGCGAGCACATCAAGCGCGACGGCGTCGGGATGGTTGAGTTCCACGGTATGGTAGGCCCATCTCAGCCGTGATTTTTCATATGATCCGGTCTGTCTGGCTTTTCGCGCACCCATCTGAACTGGTTCGGCTGGAATATAGCGAGGAGCGAGGACTTTGTGTTTCCATGAGCCGAGAGTTTCCTTGATATTCTTTTCCATTTCCGATGTTTTGAAGTCGCCTACGGCGACAAAAATAGCGGAGCCCGAAACATAGTTGTTATTAAAAAAGTTCAGCAGTTCGTCCCTGGTAAGTCGTGAGAAAAGGTCTCTATAGCCTATGACGGGGTATTGGTAAGGGTGTTTTTTGTATGCTGTCCGCCACAGAAGTTTGTTTATGACCCGACCGGAATCGTCTTTGCCCATGTCTATCTCCCGAAGTATGACGTTTTTTTCCTTCTGCCATTCCTCTTTGGGGAAAGATGCGTTCATAAGCGAATCTGTGATAGCATCAAGGCCTTTTTTCCAGTTCCTTGAAGGCAGGTCGGTGTGGAAGACGGTGCGGTCAAAGCTGGTATATGCGTTAATCTTACCGCCGGCATCGGCAATTTCTCTTGCGATCTGGCCTGGCTCCCTTTTTTCTGTTCCTTTGAAGATCATGTGTTCGACTGCATGGGACATGCCGTAGCCCAGGTGGTCTCCTTCATGGATTGAGCCGGTTCCTATCCATATCTGGAGGGAAACTGCAGGAGCTGAATTATCTTCCCTGATCAGGCAGGTTACACCGTTATCCAGGACGATCCGTTTGAGTGTCTTATTGTTCTGCTTGATTCTCTCCAGGCGGCTGGAGGTGTCTTCTCCCGCATAAATCACAAATGTTGCAAGACACAAAGTGGAAAACAAAGTGAAAAACTGAGGTCTCTTCATTTAACCGTGCTCCTTTTTATTGCTCTTTTTCTGCCAGAGACGCTTTCTGGCTTTTTCGGCGATTGTATTTCCGGCGCGGTTCGAAAGGTCTCACGAATTCTTCTTGAAAATCATATATGTTGTCAAAATCGTCTTTTGTGTCTTCTTCCGTTTTGCCAAGGAGCCCTGTCTCGACGAGGTCGAAGACGATTTCGCCGAAATCGCTGGTCTTTGTTATTCCCCATTGTTTGAAAACCGTTATTGCCATTGGTCCGAATTCTTTGAGCGAAAATTCCTTTATGCCTTCGAGCAGTTCAGCGCCTGAGACATGCTTATGGTGTCCGCTAGACTTGGTGTGAAGTTTTTTAACCGTATAGTCGAGCGCTTCCCTGACGAAAAAATAAGCTTCTTTTTTATATTCCCATTTGCGTCTACAGATGCTGTTAACTGTTTTGTCAAAGCTGGCATTCTGCATTGATTTCTCCTTATTATGGCGTGGCAATTGATTGTGGAGTTTTACAGTGCGGACCTGATTTTTTCAGCGTATTGTTCTTTTTCCTTCTGGCTCTCGTACTTTCCGGGATGCCAGTTCTGCGCTGAATCCGAGTTTTCGTATCTTGGTATGACGTGAAAATGTATATGCGGAATGATCTGTCCTGCCACCCCGCCGTTCGCCTGGGTAAGGTTTATTCCGTCGGCTTTGAGTCCCTTTTCCTGGGCCTGTGCGATTCTTTTTGCAGTTGAGACCAGTGCATGCAGGACCTTGTCGGGGGTATTCATCAAAGGATCATAGTGTTCTTTAGGCACCACAAGCACATGTCCTTTGGATACAGGACCTATGTCCATGAAAGCTACAGTTAGTTTGTCTTCGCAAACCTTTGTGGCGGGTATTTCATCATTTATGATTTTACAGAAGATGCAATCATTATTCATTTTGGTTGTAACCTCCTGTGAAGGCATTTAATATCATGTTTGATCAAAGCAACCCCATAATATACTACAATAATGGCAAATGTGGCAAGGGGGGAAGAGGCGGTTACGGAATAGGTGAGAATGTTCAATATTCCAGCAGGGCAAAAAGAGGAGGATGAGATGATGGCCGGATTGAAAGGAACCAGTTGTTTGATTGTCGTAATCATGTTGGCTGGCGTTGCCTGCGGACGTCCGATTGGAGTTTCGCTGAAATTTGGAACGCTTGGTCCCGGCGGAGACGTCACTGTTAACCTTGGCAAAAAGGCTAACCTGCGCGGAGGCATCAACTTATTTGGCTACAAAAGGACAGTTGACCTGGATGAGGCGAGGGTTGACGGAGATATCGACCTGCACACCATACCCGTACTGTTGGACTGGCATCCGGCAGGATCCGGTTTTCGCCTGTCCGGCGGTGTGATTTTCAATGAAAATAAAATAAGCCTGACTGCTTCTCCGAATGAGACACTTTCGTTCCAGGGCGCAGACTACACGGTCGAGAGTCTTGACGGGGAGGTGTCTTTTAACGAAATATCGCCTTACATTGGCATTGGGTACGGGGACGCGGTTGGTGGCAACGGGAGATGGCGGTTTGCCTGTGATTTTGGGCTGATGTATCATGATAAGCCGGATGTGTTTGTCGAGGCGACCGCGCGGAATCCGTTCATACAGGCTCAGCTGGACCGGGATCTGCAGGCTGAAAAAGAAGAGTTCGAGGAGGATATTGAGAATTTTGTTGTCTATCCTGTTGTATCGGTTGGTTTTTCTTTTGCTTTCTGAGTTATTCTATGGCCCTTGCTTCGGGCATTGATTGTTTTCCGTTTCCCGGGGGGTCGAGGCAGGATTTCCATGATATGAACGTAACATGGCCGATTTGATATTTCAGCGCTGTTGACAAAGCATTTTAACTGGATACCATCGGGTAATGTCATTCGCAGGCGATAGCATATTTGTTGAGTTGAGTGATTCATGCCTTGTCTCCAGGGGATCGGAGAGAACATGTTACATATACCCCGGTCAGCCGGGAAAGTGCATAAAGGTTGAGAATCCCGATTCCTGTAAAAGCAGGCAGCAGGCGCGTGAGAAGGTTTACTTTTCACGGCTTACCAGGAAAAGGGTTCCATGGGAGCATACCCCTGCCTATTATGGGACAGTGAACACAAACATGGGAAAGGGACTTGTTTTCTCGCTGATCCGGGATTTCGACGGCAGCATTTCCAGGAACCTGAAAGAGACCATTGAACAGAGAGGGCTTCCTGATATAGGCCCTGATATGGAGCGTTTAAAAGCTTTCTTTTACAAATGGTCAATTATTACTTGCGACATGAGCCTGACGAATTTTCTTGTTCAATGGATTCGGCCGGATATGAAGAAGGTGGTTATGATTGACGGCCTGGGCAACCGGGAGTTCATACCTCTTTCTGATCTCTGTGCTTCTATGGCGGCTGTCAAGATGCGCAGGAGATGGCGGAGGTTTGACCGGAAACTGGCCCGTCTTTATTCATCTACAGTCTGAGTTCTGTCTGTGGCCGCAACTATTCCTTTGTCATGGGTGGTTTTTCCGTGCCAGGCCATAACCAACATTCCTGCCAGCAGTATGGTTATTACTATGAGCAGGGCTCTTTGCTCGCCGGGGGTCAGACAGAACCATGAGCGTGCTATTTCCACCGGGATTAGCGCGAACGGTATGGGCTTTCCTTCCAGTCTTTTTTCAGTTTTATTTTTTGTGCTTCCAGGTTTCATCCTGAATGAACAGTGTGCCTGATCTTGTGTTGACCAATTATTTCACGGCCAGGTTAACAATCTTGTCGGGAACAAGGATAAATTTTACCAGTTTTTTGCCTTCAGTGTGTTTTTTGACTTTTTCTCGCTCCATTACCAGGGGTTTGAGCTTATCTTCGCCTGTTCCGGTTGGAACGGTGATTTTATCCCTGACCTTGCCGTTGACCTGAATTACTATGTCAACTTCTTTTTTTTCAAGAGCGGCTTTGTTTGCCTGCGGCCATTTAATGTGAATAACGCTTGGCTGATGCCCCAGCATTTCCCATATTTCTTCACTGATATGAGGACAAAACGGAGTCAGGAGCAAGGTCATGGTTTCTACAGCATTCCGGTACACGGCTTTGCTCTGGTCTCTTGATTCGTCGCTGACATTGAAGGAATCCAGAGCATTGGCAAGTTCCATCAATCTTGCTACTGCCGAATTAAAATGGAAGGAGCCTTCGATATCCCGGGTAACCATCTGTATGGTTTCGTTGGTCTTTCTGTACAGCTTTCTTTCCTCGTCATTCATTCTGAAAATGCTGCAAACCAGTCCTGAACTGTTGCTTAAAACCTTTTGGTTGTCATGGACCCTGCGCCAGAGTTTGCGCAGAAAACGGGAAGCTCCTTCGATTCCGCGGTCATTCCATTCGGCATCTTTTTCCGGCGGGCCGATGAACAGGGTATAAAGTCTCAATGTATCGGCCCCGTATTCGGTTACCAGCCTATCAGGACTCACTACGTTGCCTTTTGATTTGGACATCTTGTAAAGCTGGCCGTCTTTCTCGCTTCTTTTACATATCATGCCCTGGGTGAACAGAGCCTTGAATGGCTCCGAGAAAGAACAATGACCATCGTCATGCAGGACTTTGACTATAAACCGTGAATAAAGCAGGTGCAGCACAGCATGTTCGATTCCGCCTATATACTGGTCTACCGGAAGCCAGTTATCCACATCTTCTTTCTTAAATGGCTGTGTTTCAAGCCGGGGATTTACGTAGCGCAGGAAGTACCAGCATGAACAGAGCCATTGCGCTATGGTATCAGTTTCCCTTTCTGCCGGTCCGTTGCACTTAGGGCATTTGGCGCGCCGGAATTCATCATGATTTGCAAGCGGGTTGCCTTTTTTAATCTTAAAATCCACGTCGTCGGGCAGTCTTACGGGCAGGTCATCGGTTGGCACAGGGACTGTGCCGCAGGTCTCGCAATGAACAACAGGGATTGGCGCTCCCCAGTAGCGCTGCCGGCTGATAAGCCAGTCTCTGATACGGTAGCTGACATCGGCTTTTCCGAAGCATTTTGCCTCTGCATGGCGGGTTATTTTTCTAATTGCATCGCGGTTGTTTAGTCCATCGAATGGCCCGGAATTGACAAGCTTTCCATCTTCAACATAAGCTTCCTGCATGGCTGCGGGATCAAGGGTTTCTTCGTCATTCTGGATTACCACCTTTACGGGCAGTTCATATTTTTGTGCAAATTCGAAGTCCCGTTGATCGTGTGCTGGCACTGCCATAACTATGCCGGTGCCGTATTCCATCAGAACGTAGTTGGTTATCCATAGTTCTGACTTCTCGCCGTTGAAAGGGTTTGTGACATGGTAGCCGGTAAAAACTCCCTCTTTTTCCGTTGCTTCGTCGGCTCTTACGCCTGATGAAACCATGAGCTGTTTTCCAACGAAATCCATGACTTCTTTTTCTTTTTTATGACCGGTCATCAGTTTTGACACCAGCGGATGTTCGGGTGCAACAGCCATGAACGTGACTCCATAGATGGTATCCGGGCGGGTAGTAAATATCGGGCATGGGTCGCCTGTTTCCGATATCTGGAATTCTATCAATGAGCCCTCGGAGCGCCCGATCCAGTTCGCTTGCATGGTGCGGACTTTCTCCGGCCACTTATCGAGGAGAGAGAGATCGTCTAGAAGCCGCTGTGCGTATTCAGTTATTTTGAAGAACCATTGTTTCAGGTCTTTTTTCTTCACTGTTCTGCCGCATCGCTCGCAGGTTCCGTCTGGAAGGACTTCTTCGTTGGCCAGAGTGGTACAGAAATCGCACCAGTTGACCGGGGCGGTTCTTTGATATGCCAGTTTTTTTTCAAAAAGCCGGAGAAATATCCATTGGGTCCACTTGTAGTATTCCGGATCGGAAGTGTTTATTTGCCTGTCCCAATCGTAGCCGATTCCCCATGAATGCAACTGTTTTGTCATCCTGGCAATATTTGCCCTGGTAGATTCTTTAGGGTGGATTCCTTTTTCTTTGGCTGCGTTTTCAGCCGGAAGACCGAATGCGTCCCATCCCATGGGGGATAGCACATTGAATCCCTGCATGATCTTGTAGCGGCTGAGCACGTCGGCAATGATATAATTCCGGCCGTGTCCGACGTGCATTGTGCCCGAAGGGTAGGGGAACATGGTCAGGCAGTAGTATTTGTTTCTGTAGTCGGAAGTGTCGCATTTGAAGAGACCTGTATCTTCCCAGTACTTCTGCCACTTTTTTTCTATTGTACGAAAATCGTATGTTTCATCCATTGTTACAACATTCTCCAGACAGTTTATAAATTATCGCGGCCTGGCTGCTGCGGGTTCTAAGTCTCTGATCCGGTTTGCTTCGGATCCGGTTTTTCAGATGTTTTTACAAATCTGTTTTCTTCCCAGTAGCCTGCGAATTCTCTGCCTTCTGCGGTTATATAGATGCCATAACCCCACATCATATTGTTTCGCCACTGGCCTTTGTATATGTCCCCGTCCGGAAAATGATATGTTCCTGAGCCTGCTTTGAATTCGCCATTTTCCCACCTGCCTTTGATGGTGTCTCCATTCGGCCATGTATATGTTCCGGGTCCATGGCGTTGTCCTTTTTTCCATTCGCCTGTGTATTCTTCGCCGTCAGGAAAAGAATAGACTCCAAAACCATGTTTTTTGCCGTCTACCCATGTTCCGACATACTGTTCCCGGTTCGGATAGACCAATGTTCCTTTGCCGTGTTTTTTCCCTTTCAGCACTGTGCCTGTGTAGACTGCGCCGGAATCATATTCGATTCGCTGCGCAAGGGTTGTGCCCTGTGGCTTTGAGCGGTTTTCTTCCCGGGGTTGTTCATTGTTTTTCTGTGGTTCGGAGACATACTCTTCCAGGAGCGTCCGGGCTTCCGTGCTTTTGACAAACGAGAGCGGCGTTGAGCCCTTTTCCGTTTCTGTGTATATGCTTGCGCCGTTTTCGAGCAGGATCCTCGCGGCGCCAAGAGAGTTTTCCTGCATTGCCAGGTGCAGTGGAGTCACGCCATCTTCAGACCTTGTCTCTACCCTGGCGCCATTATTGACCAGCACGGCGGCAACCTCGGCGCTATCGCCAATTGCGGCCCAGTGCAGCGGCGTATATCCGTTGTGATCCATTGCATTGACATTGATGTTTTTCTCAACGAGCATTCTTGCGGCTTCCATGGCGTTTTCAATTGCGGCCCAGTGCAGGGGGGTTGAAGCCTTAGGGCTGCTCATTTTTATTATTTCCGGTGTGTTCTCCTGCAGCAGTTTGCGGAACTGTGCTGCATCCCCGCTTTTTATCGCGTTGTAGACTTCGGCTGTGCCGACCATAAGTCCCGTGGATACCGCAAACATCGCTGTTATGAGTTGGACCTGGAAAAAAGCTGTTTTCTTTTTGCGCGACGCGGCAGTATGCGAAAATCTATTGTCTGTCTTCATTGTTTCTAATCTCATAATAAACCTGATAAAGGCTGAATCATAATAAGCTCCTTGATGCTTTGCAATGCGGAAAATGGCATGTCTTCAGGCATCAAGGTTGTAGGTTTCAAAGTCCATTCCATAACTGCGGCACAGGATGTTGGCCGCAATTCGTCCGGACTCGTATATTGTCGGCAGTCCGCTTCCCGGATGGGTTCCTCCGCCGACAAGGTAGCAATGGTTGAATTCTTCGAATTTGTTCCTTGGCCGAAGATACAGCATTTGTGTAAGGTTATGGGCAAGGTTGAAGGTCGAGCCTTCAAAAAGGTTGTATTGGTCCTGCCAGTTAATTGGACTGATGATATGCTCTTCTCTAATGTGGTTCCTGACATTTTTCAGCCCGGCTTTTTTTTCAAGCGCATCCAGCACGGTTTCACGGAACCGGCCTGCACTGGCGGTCCAGTCCGGCCGGCCCCGAAGGTTTGAAACAGGCACAAGGACATAGATGGTTGAATGCCCCGCAGGAGCGAGTGTTTTATCGGTTGCCGCTGCGTTGCGCACGTAAAGCGATATGTCGTTCTGAACATTCTTGCCCGCTACGATATCCTGGACGTTTTTTTTATAATTATCGGCGAAAACTATCAGGTGATGCGGTGTTTTGTAGACTGTGTCCAGTCCAAGGTACAGCATAAAGGTAGAGCAGGACATCTTGATTTTTGAGAGGCGCCGGGGCGTGTATTTGCGGAGGATTCCCGGTTCAAAAAGATTTTCCGCTGCATAGCCGAAGTCCGCGTTGATGATAACGTCATCGGCTGAAATTTTTTCTCCATTTTCCAGCTCTACTCCGGTTGCAGTTCCGTCTGAAACAAGTATTTTTCCGACCGGACTGTTAAGCAGTATATCTGCACCGTGTCCAGCGGCAATTTCCGCCATGACATCGGATATGCGGCTCAGGCCGCCAATGGGATGATATATTCCAAAGGAATGTTCAATGTAGGGAATAATGGCAAAGAGGCCGGGGCATTGCCATGGAGACATGCCGAGATACTTTGCCTGAAAAGTAAAAGCTGTTGCCAGCTCGTCGTCCTTAAAATATGTTTTCATGACGTTGAAAAGGTTTTTTCCGACCGAGAGATGGGGTATTGCCTTGATGAGGTCGGGGTGAGTCAGTGTGCGTATTTTGTGATATGGTTTCTGGAGGCAGGGAAACAATCGCTGAAATCTTGCGTCCTCCCGTTTCCTGAATGCGTCGTAGCCTGTTTCTCTTCCCGCGAAGAGTTGAGAGATTGTGTCTCTCATCATATCGGGGTCGCTGTGCATTCCTATTGTTCGGTCTTGGAACTTGAGCTGGTACATGGGATCAATCCTGCGCATGTCCAGGACTTTATCGGTTGACGAGTCGGCTTCATAAAAGACTTCGTCGAGAATCTTTTTCAGCATCAGAAAAGTCGGTCCGGTATCAAAAGCGTAAGCTCCGAGTTCCAGTTTAGCGTTTCTGCCGCCAACCCGGTCTTTGGCTTCTACAACTGTTACGCGCAGCCCTCGTCTGGCGAGGATCATTGCCGCGGTAAGTCCCCCCGGCCCTGCGCCCACGATTAATGCATGTTTGGTCTTCATTATAGAAGGCATTGTCCTTTATTCCGCAGGCCTCTGCCGAGGTTGATGCTCGACTGTAAACCTGTTTATCTGATATAAGGTAAACATTAAGAGAATAAATTTCCATGATAAAAATATGATGTGATATTCGATGCTGAAAAATCTGATAGATTTCAACAACTGGGTTACAACCAGGTTTCGCAAAGTACGGGTTCCCGCCGAAAACCTGCTCCTGCTTATTCCGCATTGCCTCCAGAATTCGGGATGCGACAAAAACGTTGGTTCGGATATAGAAAGATGTGCGCGTTGCGGAGCGTGCGATGTTGCAGGCGTCCTCCGGCTTCGCGACCGCTATAATATAAAGTGCTCGCTCGCGAGTGGCGGGCGGCAGGCGCTTGCCACGGTCAGTCAGAAGGGCGTCAAGGCAGTAGTTGCAGTTGCCTGTGAGCGGGAGCTTGTGGACGGGATCAGGGCTTGTTTTCCGAAACCTGTTCTTGCTGTTACTAATCAGCGTCCGAACGGACCATGCAGGGACACGGTAGTGGATATAAGCAGAATAGAATCGGCATTGCGCTCTCTGCTTGATGAGAAGTCGCTGCGCACAAAGGTCTTATCTCAGTAAAAAGCTGTACATCCGTTTCAGCGCTGAAAGCGGAGCTTTGTTGTTTCTCGTATATTGGTCGGGATCTATTAATGTTGACCGTTTGAGCGCGCTTTTGAAGTGTGTAAAGCAATCGAATCCGGCTTTTCCGTGGTAAGAGCCCATTCCGCTATGGCCTACGCCGCCAAAAGGCAGTTCTTTATTCAGGAGGTGGCTTACTGTGTCATTGATGCAGAGTCCGCCGGAGCTTGTTTCTGCAACGATCCTTTGATGGGCGCGTTTATTTGAGGCAAACAGGTAGAGCGCCAATGGTTTCGGGCCTGCCTGGACCGTATGGATGGCTTCGTCCAGATTTTCGCAGGTAATAACCGGTAAAATGGGACCGAATATTTCCTCGTGCATCAGTTTGGAGTTTCTGTCGACTTGAACCATTATGGTTGGCGAAATTTGAAGCTTGTCTCGGTTGTATTTGCCGCCTGCGAACACTGTGCCGTGTTCGAGATAGCTCACAAGCCTTTCGAAATGGGTGGCGTTTATAATTCGCTGCATGCTTTCGCCTGCATTACTGGCGTTCCCGCAAAAGCTCTCTTTCAACCTCTTCAAGAATGATTCCCTTATGTGTTTTTCAACAAGAACGTAATCAGGCGCAACGCAGGTCTGTCCTGAGTTGAGGAGTTTTCCCCATGCTATGCGCCTTCCCGCTACTTCTATATCGGCATCTGAGCAGACTATGCAGGGGCACTTTCCTCCGAGTTCAAGTGTTACAGGTGTAAGATTTTCGGCTGCGGCGGACATGACTTCACGGCCTACATGAGTGCTGCCGGTAAAAAAAATAAAATCGAAATCCCGTTGAACCAGTTCTTTGGCTGCACGCCAGTCGCCCTGCACTACGGCTATGTATTCTTCGGGAAACAGGTCTTTAAACATTGCCTGGAGCGCTTTGCAAGTGGCCGGAGCAAACTCTGAAGGCTTAATGACGACGCAATTGCCTGCGGCAATTGCGCCTGTAAGCGGTGAAATGAGAAGTTGAAACGGATAATTCCATGGGCCTATGATAAGAGCTGAGCCGTAAGGTTCAGGATAAATGAACGACCGGCCGGGCCAGGCAATCAGTGGCGTTCTTCGCCTTTTTTCCCTGTTCCAGCGGTGCAGGTTTCGAATTGCATGGTTTATATCGCTGAGCACAAAGCCGACTTCGGATGCATAACTTTCTGTCTCTGTCTTGCCTGTATCTTCTGAGAGCGCCTTTATGATCTGTGTTTCATTCTGTTCTATAGCCGTTTTAAGTATGTTCAGCGACCTGAGCCTGAAAGACAGGCTGCGGGTATGGCCTTTTCGGATGAATTCTTTTTGTCTATTAATAACTTCTTGTGCGTTTTCCATTGTTGAACAGAGCATATGTTTTTTGTTATAAGTAAAATTTAACAAAGATCTTTTTTAAAATCCAGATGGAAGAATGCCTGTGTCTGCTCAGAAAAAGAAGAATATTATTGTTATAGGATCCGGGCTTGGAGGCATATCGGCAGCAATATCCCTTGCCCAGGCCGGACATCAGGTCGATATTTTCGAAAAAAACGAAAAGATCGGTGGGAAACTTAATTTTCTGGAGAAAGACGGCTACACCTTTGACCTGGGGCCTTCTATACTTACCTTGCCCCAGAACTTCCGCCGGTTGTTTGAACGGTCCGGACGCAGGATGTCGGACTATTTCACTATTCGCCCCGTCAGGCCACACTGGCGAAATTTTTTTGAAGATGGAACTGTTCTTGATCTGCACCCGGCCCCCGAAGTCATGGCCGGAGAGGCCCGTAAAGTGGGGGAACGCCCGGAACATATCCAGTCATTCCTTGAGTATTCCGCGCGTTTATATGACCTCGTTGAGAGGGGATATTTTCAGCAAGGGCTGGATACTCTGCAGGATTTCAAGCGGTTTTACGGCGTTTGGGATTTTCCCCGGTTTGATCTGCTCAGAAGCATGGATGGCGCTGTAAGAAAGCGCCTTCTTACTCCTTATTTTCGCGATATTTTTGATTTTTTTATAAAATATGTTGGATCCTCCGCCCTTAGATCTCCGGCTTTTATGAATTGTCTCCCGACAATTCAGTTCAGGCATGATCTCTGGTATGTGGATGGCGGGATGTACAACATTGCCAGGGGGCTGAATCGGTTGATGCATGACCTTGGCGTCAAGGTGAACTGCAACAGCGAGGTCAGCCGGATTATAACTGATGAAAATTCCGTTCAGGGAGTTGTTCTGGCCTCAGGGCGTGAGGTCAAGGCGGACGCGATCGTATGCAACATGGAATTCATTCCGGCGTGCAAGTTTCTGCTGGGCGAAGACAGCAGGCGCATAAACAAGCTTGAAAGAAAATATGAGCCTGCATGTTCAGGGTTGGTAATCGACCTTGGTCTTGATGTTACATATCCCCGGCTTGCGCACCATAATTTTTTCTTTTCCGCTGACCAGAAGAAGCATTTTCGCAGTGTATTTGAGCAGCACTGTCTTCCTGAAGATCCCACCCTTTACGTTGTTGCAGCAGCAAGGTCGGATCGTGGAATTGCCCCCGAAGGTTGCGATGTGCTGAAGATTCTGCCGCACATACCCTACATAGATAATAACCAGCCGATTCCCGATGACCGGTACAGGCAGCTGAAAGATGTTGTTGTTAGAAAGCTTGAGAGGATGGGCCTGGCCGATCTTCGAAGGCATATTGTAACCGAGCATTTCTGGACCCCGAAGGATATCTATAAGAACTACTACTCGAATCGCGGTTCGATTTACGGAGTCGTTTGCGACAGGTTCCGAAATTTTGGATTCAAAGCTCCGAAACGAAGCACGGAATACAGGAATCTTTTCTTTGCCGGCGGTTCTGTTAATCCAGGCGGGGGGATGCCGATGGTTGTTTTAAGCGGTCAGCAAGCTGCAGGGATGGTTTCGGATGTTCTTGCCCGGTGACCTCATGGAGGTTGGAGCCGGCAGAGATGAAGGATTGATTTTAAATGCTTGATGTTGATGTGACGGATTGTTCGAAGATTTCACTGGGGCAGGTGGTGACAGGAGTCGGGTTGCAGGTTTGCGTCCTGGGAAGCGGAAGTTCGGGAAACTGCACTTATGTAGGGTCGTCGGCAGGGGGAATCCTGATAGACGCCGGGTTGAGCTACAAGGAAACGGAACTAAGGCTGAAGGCGGCGGGCATCGTTCCGGGTATGGTTCAAGCCGTATGCGTTACTCATGAGCACGATGATCATATCTCGAGTCTGGGCGTTATCTACAGGCGTTTGGGCGTTCCATTGTATGCTAATGCCGGCACAATCAACGCCATTGAATCCAGGGAAAAATTTCAGGGGCTTCCGTGGAATGTTTTTACAAATGGAGCATCATTTGAGATAGGCGGTTTGCGGATAGAGCCTTTTTCGGTTCCGCACGATGCTTATGATCCGGTGGGCTTCGTGGTTGAGTCCGGAGGCGCCAGGGCCGGGGTTGTGACCGATATGGGCACGGCCACCGAGCTTATTCGAGACAGGTTGAAATCCTGTGATGTTATTGTTGTTGAGTGCAACCATGATAAAGATCTTTTGAGGGACTCTTCCCGGCCCTGGTTTCTGAAGCAGCGCATACAAGGCAGGCAGGGACATTTGTCGAATGACCAGACCGTTGAGTTTCTTTGCCAGACTGCCGGACCTCATACGCGCGCGGTATATCTTGCGCATATGAGCTCTGATTGCAACTGTCCGGACGCCGCTCTTGGTTATGTGAAGCAAGGGTTGGTTGATGCCGGATTCAGTTCAATTAAGGTTAATTTGACTTATCCGGACAGGGTGAGCGAGGTATTTGATATGGGCCCGAAATAAGCGAGGATTTCGTCGCGAGAGTGCGCAGGCGCGGGCGATGGCTTGCTCGCAGCAGGAAGACTTGCTTGTTTCGGGCCCAGATCGGCATCAAGGGGCCTGAGAAGATGGCGGGGAAGAAGCAAAAAGGGCGAGGCCTGCCTCGCCTTTACGTTATGCCTGTTGGGATATTTCGCGTTTTTTCAGTTCGCGTACGATGATGTGTGCGGCCTTTTCTTCGGAATTGCCTTCTCCAAGGTTTTCCCGGACCTTCTCCAGTTCATTAAGCATTACTTTCCGGGCGGAGCTTTCTTTCAAAAGAGGCACAGTTTTGGCAGCCATGTTGTTCGGCGTGGCTTTATGTTGAACAAGTTCGGGGCATATTTCCTTGCCTGCTATGATATTGACCATGGCGATATTTTTGATCCTGATTAACGCTCTTGCGGCAAGATATTCCAGAAAGCCTGCGCGGTAAGTGACTACCATGGGGCAGCGCATCAGCGCGGCTTCTATAGTTGCTGTGCCGGAAGCGATAATGGCCGCTTTTGACTGGCAAAGAACATGCCGTGTCTGGCCTGTGACGATTCGCCATTGATGAGGCGGGAGCCTGCCTTTAGTCATTATATCGTTTGAAAGCGAGGCCATTTTTTCTGAGGGTGCGGCGATAATGAAAGAAGCATCTGGAAAAGTTTTTTCTATCCGGCAGGCAGCCTGCTTCATCGCCGGCAGCAGCCTTGTAATTTCGTGTTTGCGGCTTCCGGGTAGAAGCGCTACCCGGGGTTGACCAGCCCATGGAAGCTGCGCAGGGGATTGAGAAATCACTGCTTTTGCTTCATCGACCAGGGGGTGTCCCGCAAAGTCGACTTTGAGCCCGGTTCCCTCGAAGAGTCCAGGTTCAAAAGGAAATATAGTTATGAGCCGGTCCAGCGAGCGAGCCATTTTTGGTATTCGTCCCTTATTCCATGCCCACACCTGTGGGGAGATATAGTAGATCACGCAAATACCCATTTCGCGCAGCCGCCTGGCCAGGCGAAGATTGAACCCGGGATAGTCGACAAGTATGGCGCATTCGGGACGTCTTTTTTGGGCAAGCTCAATGATCGAGTTAAAGACCCTTTTAAAAAACGGGAGGCGCCGTATTACTTGTGAAACCCCCATGACGTCCATATTATCGGTGCTGAAGGTTATTTCCATTCCGGTTTTGGACAGACACGGTCCGCCAATGCCCCAGAAAGAACGGTCTGAAAGTTCCTCTTGAAGAGTTGAGATAACCTTGGCTGCATGCATGTCTCCGGAGACTTCTCCGGTGACCACCAGAATATTTTTTTCAGAATCGCTCTTTATCAAGATGGATTTTCCCTTATGTTACGGCATATTTCCACTGCAAGATGCAAAGCAGCCGAGGCGTGTTGTCCTGATACGACCGGGTCGGATTTTGTCTTTACACATTTTAGAAATGCTTCGAGTTCCTCGGGCAGGGGCTCTCCTGTTTCTATTGGAACGTTGGACGAAGAAATTGACCTGCCCTGTTTTGTATAGAGCTGGCCTGACTGGCGCAGGTAGTCGAGTGACATATAGGTGTCTTTCTGGAATACCCTGATTTTACGTGTTTTTTCCATGCTTATTCTGCTGGCAGTAAGGTTGGCCACGCAGCCGTTTTCAAATAGCAGCCGGACGTTTGCTATGTCTTCTGTAGGGCTCAAAACCGGAACGCCAACTGCGTGGATTTCTTTGCAACGGGACTGAACAATATGAAGGATGATATCCAGATCATGGATCATGAGGTCATGCACAACACTCACTTCAGTCCCTCTCGGTATCTGGTTTTCTCTTGGCGGAGGATAGGGCGCCAGGCGGACTGCTTCTATAAACTGAGGCGATTCCAGGTTGCCTTCCATGAAGCGTATTACCGGGTTGAATCTTTCAATATGCCCGACTTGAAGGATCAAATTTCTATCTTCAGCAAGTTCAACCATTTTTTCGGCTTCCACAGTGGTTGCGGCTATAGGCTTTTCCACAAGCAGGTGTATCCCTTTTCTCAGGAGACCCATCCCGACGTCGAAATGTTTATCGGTAGGGACTGCCACGCTGATTGCAGCGGCTTCATCGGCAAGTGCATCGAGTTCTTTAAATGGAACGGTATTATATGTACGGGCTATTTCGTTAAGATGATCTTCATTTGTATCATATATGCCGACCAGTTCCGCGGCCGGGGATTCCGAATAAACCCGGACGTGATGCTGTCCGAGTGCGCCTACGCCGACTACGCCTACCTTTACAGGGTTATTTCTCATGTAAGTTGTCCTATGCTTTTGTTGTCCGGTTTTTCGAAGAAGAGATTACCAGTAAGAGGGGGATTATCAATCCCGAAAGGCCGGAGTGAAGGGCAAGTGTCCGGGCCTTGTATGAGTTTGTTGCCCGTATGGAGCAAGTCGAAAATTCTTAGCATTTTGAATTCCTGAGAACAAAACTGTCTATTTTTTAACCGAGACGATAGCAATACCTGCCTTGTCGGCAGCACTGATCAGATCATCCCGGTTGAGCATAATAGCTTTACCTGCCTGTAACGCGAGCGCTGAGGCAGAATATTTTTTCAAAATCCTTATTGTGGTCGAACCGACAACAGGTATATCAAACCTCATATCATGGCCTTTTTTGGCGGTCTTGACTATCACCGTGCCTTTACCTGCCAGGCGGGCTGCTCTTTTGATGGTTTCGTTGGTGCCCTCGAAAGCTTCAACTGCCACGATGGTTCCGCCTTTTACGATAACAGTTTGCCCGATTTCAAGATTGCTTGTCGCAGTGGCGACGGTCAGACCCAGCCGGATGTCCCTCCATTGATCTTCACCTGGTTCGCGGCAAGTCAGCACGCCTTCGGGCGCCATATGTTCTTCCATAAATGTTGAAGCGGAAGCCAGGCTGATTCCGTTTTCCGCAAGTTTATCAGCCACCGCGCCGAAAATGCTATGGGCATTACGAGCGGGCAGTGAGGCCAGAAGCTTGATCATCTCCATATCCATCCTTACCCGAAACAGATGTGTGGGAGTAATCTGGCCTGCCATGACGGCGCGGCTGACGTTATGTTTCTTTAACGCATTGATGAGGGAGGCCAAACCGCCTATAGGCAGCCACTCGACCGTGTCGGCGAACTTTTCGATATTCCTGCTGGTTTCTTTTTTGAACGCAACGGCGCATATTTTTTTAACGCCTTGTTTTTTTGCAGCCTCCGCAAGCAGGATAGGATATTCCCCTTTTCCTGCAATTATCCCCAGGATGGAATTTGTGGTATCAATCATGGAAAAACTATAGTGTTATGATGTTGTTTAAAAAAGTCAAATTTAAGGGATCTGTATGCCTGTAGCTATGATTTCCGCTACGTTGAGTGTCGTGGATTGCGTACAAAAATTATGTCGCCAAGCTTTACTTCCAGCTCTCTTGCGACCAGCTCGCACTTTGCCTTTAGAAGGAAATAAATATTTTCGGGTCTGTCATTGCAGGTTTCAAAGTTTCCCTGACCCTTGCTTAAAACTATGTCAGCCTGCTTCAAATGGGCGATAAATTCGGATGAGGCGGATTCCCAGTTCACCCCGATATCATTTGAGCCTGTTTCAATAACGCGGGCCACATCGCGCATGTTGACTGTTTCTGCGTCTTCCATGGTGGCGTCGTTGATAATAGGTCCGGACTTTACTGTGAAGGTTACATCGAGTCCGAGTTGCACGAGCTGTTCTATGAGGAGTTTGTCGAACATGATTTCTCCGGCGTTATCGCCTAGATAGAGTAAACGCTTGTTTTTTGCGAGTTCCCGGCGGAACACATCAATATCAGATTTGGCGAAGCCTCTATCCATTAATATTCGTAAATCGGCAAGAATGTCGAAGTCATGGGTTATTCCCATATCGATAAGGTTGCCCGCGGCAGCAGCATGCAACGCCTTGTCAATCGGATCGGCGGATTCTTCTATCTCGACGCGGATTTCCTTTGCAAGTTCCATTGCAGTTATGTTGCTTTCTTTCTTGTCTTCGTAATAAGGATCTTCGACTCCCATCACTTCTTTCAAGGCGGTATATGCCGGTTTGGAAAGGTTCGCCGGAGTTTGTTCCAGAGAAGAACTGGAAAGCAGACCTGCCACGTGCCGCAGGACTTCTGCTTGCGTTTCCGTGTCATCGGTAAATTTTCGCGCGGTTCTTAATGCCTGGGTAAACGCGCAAATTATACATTCGGGTTTTGCTTTCATCTTCTTTTCTTTCCATGGTCGTGGCGCTTCACATGTATTGGAATGCCGGCAAAGCACTTGATTTAACAAAGTCCTCTATATTCGGGCGGATACTCATGATCGCACAATAAATTTTCGTGTATCATGGCCCTTATCCTGCCGTCTTATGTTGGGGTGAAGAAAAATATTTATTCGCCGGATCTCGAAAAAGGAAAAGGATTATTATGACAAATATGAGAAGGCCGGGCAGCACGTCGGCTTTGGCTGGTGCGGTTACGGCGCTAATGGCGAATCCAATGATGCTCCAGCCGAGGAACAGGAGGCGGCCCCAGTTTTGTCCTTTGAGAATGCCTGCGCCGGATATAATGTAGATCAGGAATCCCCCGAATGTTATTGCGTAGTAGGCCGGCATGGGCAACGGATGTTCTGAGAGATATTTTTGCATAGCTTCAGTATTCAAGTTGCCTGCCGCAGCAACCGTAAGCATTCCGCCTGTTATTATCAATATCCAGCCTATGGCCGTTATGGATTTAGGGCGTTGTATCTTTTTTTCCTGTCTTTTCATATGCTGTTTCATAGTTACACTGCCATCGGCGTCAGTGGGATCCTCGGTTGAATTCCAGCGGCGTTGATGTCAATCCGGACTTACGCCTCAGGCCGCCTTTGGCCGCAACAAAGGTGGTCCTTAGGGCGTTAGCCACCGGATCGCCAGGCCGCGTCATTTTCGTCCTTCCGTCTTTGCTTCGTTGCGGCATGGCGAGGGAGGGCGAGTCATTTGCGGCTACGGCGCGTCAGTGGCTCGTTTAGCGTCGGTCATTTTTTTGTTTCCATTCGTGCGTGAATATCACAGTGTTGATCGAATTTTCTACGCGGAACCCACAAAATCTACGGTTTCAGAATTTATTCCCCGGATTCTTCAACGACTGTGAGTTCGAAAGTCAGGTCTTTGCCCGCCAGGGGGTGATTGGCGTCTAGCTTGACCTCATTTTCCTTGACTTCTATGACTCTGACGGGTATTTCACCCTGTTCAGACTGCATTTTGAGCATCATTCCTTCTTTGGGCGTAATATTGCCAGGGAATTTATCTCTTGGGATAGCTGCAACCATATCTTCCCGGTGATCACCGTATGCTTCTTTTGAAGGAACCTCAACTTTTCGGGTCTCGCCTTCCTTCATCTCGATTACCGCTTTTTCTACGCCCTGGATCATCTGGCCTTCGCCGACTGTAAATGACAGCGGTTCCCGGCCTTCTGATGAATCAAAAACTTCCCCATCTTTTAGCATGCCCTTGTAACGTACTTTGACGTTTTTACCTTTTTGTACCACTTGTTTTCTCCATCCTGATTAGTTTTGCCGGGATAATGCAATGGCGGCGTTTCCGTCAGCGGCAGATGCGCATGCGGACTTATCGAATTCCTGGCAGAACAATTCGGCCACACTACGCCGCCAAACAAGGAGAATACTTGATTTATATTATATTTAAAGGGAAAATTGAGCAGTAAATTCTTATATGGGGCTTCGGGGGTCTACCCTACGGCAGCGCTTTCCCGACTCTCGTTACGAAATCCTTTGCAATTATTGTTTTGCCTTATTGGTGTATAGGTTCTTATTATTATGGGAATGGAAATATTACCTTCAGATTTGGAAAACATGCAGGGCCGCAGTTTTCTCAAACTTGCGGATGTGAGCGATGTGGAAATGATGGCGTTGCTTGATCTTGCAGACGCGTTAAAGATCGAAGGTCGCAAGGGCAGAATGCGCCTCGCCGGCCGAAGCGTTGCGATGCTGTTTGAAAAAGCGTCCACCCGGACCCGTTGTGCGACTGCCGTGGCAATGGCGTCGGAGGGTGGACACGTGGAATACCTGTCGGGAAAGGAGATTCACCTTGGGAAAAAGGAGTCTGTCGCTGATACAGGGCGAGTCCTCGGGAGGATGTTTGACGGTATTATGTTTCGAGGTTTCAAGCAGTCCACGGTTGAAGCATTGGCGCGGAGCGCCGGAAAGCCGGTCTGGAACGGATTGACCGACGAATGCCATCCCACGCAGGCGCTGGCCGGGTTGATGACGGTGCGGGAGCATTTTTCTGAACTTCAGGGTTTGAGGTTTGTCTATGTCGGAGACGGCAGGAATAACGTGGCCTCTTCTTTTATGCTTGGGTGCGCAAAAGCCGGAATGGATTGTTGTGTGTGCGCTCCGGCGGAGCTGGCTCCAAGAGGAGACGCAGTAAATCAGGCTGCTGAAGTTGCCGAATCAAATGACGCGAGAATCAGTTTTATGGAAGACCCCGAGGAAGCCGTTCGGGGCGCAAATGTTATATATACTGATGTATGGGCATCCATGGGCGAGGAAAGCAGGTTGAAAAAACGTATTGAGGTTCTCAGCCCATACCAGGTTAACATGCGGATGATTCGCCAGACCGGCAACCTGGAGGCCGGACGGGTAGTTTTTCTGCATTGTCTTCCCGCTTATCATGACAACAACACAGATGTTACAAAGGAGCTTGGCGCGCTGGAAGTGACTGACGAAGTTTTTGAGTCAGCTTTTTCAAAAGTGTTTGATGAGGCTGAAAACCGGCTTCACACGATAAAAGCATTGATGCTGGCAAGTATTTGCAGGGATTAAGAGAATCGGGGGGCGTGTCCGCGCAGCAGGAATTCTGTGAGAAATGCGGGTTAAAGGCCCCGGACATCAGGGGTAGAAAGGTAGTGTCAAAAGTTTAATGAAGAGTAATGAAAGCTGTGTGTGGGTATGTGAGTGTGTGGGTGAATAGGAGTTGGCATGGTTAAGCATTTCAGGGAACTGAGGGTATACCGAGAGGCGTTTGACGCGGCCATGCGGATCTTCGAATGCTCAAAGGAGTGGCCGAAAGAACCTCACATACTCACGCACTCACATACCCACACACCCATAAACGTGGGGGAGAATAACCAATCCGCTACAAGTCTTTTATGAAAAGCAGGTTAACCCAGCAAATAAAGTAGAAAACTTGACAGAACGCCCTTGCGGAACAGGAGGTTCGGATGAAGAGCTTGCGCGATATAGCCTGGGAAGAATTTAAAGATCTGGATCTTGAAGAAAAGGCGGAGTACTTTACGATAGACAGTCGCCCCTACCACACGTTGATTGCACAACAGTTTGACAGGCGCCAGCTCGACAGTTTCGGGAAGCTCGCCACAAAAATAAGATTTATTGCCAAGGATAGGGCGGGCATGCATTTTCTGCAGTCTCTTCTGTCTGACAAGAGAGTAATGCTTTATTTTACCCAGCCAAGCACACGAACCTTTCTGTCTTTTTGTGCTGCCGGCCAGATATTGGGGATGCGGACAGGCGAAGTTCGGGACACCGCTACCTCCAGTGAATTTAAAGGTGAATCAAATGAAGATTCTGTCAGAACATTCAGTTCCTACTTTGATATGATTGTGCTGCGCAGTCCAGTGGGCGGGCTGGCCGAGAGGATGGCCTGGGTTTTAACCAATTCAGACCGACCGGTGCCTATTATCAATGCCGGTTCGGGCCGGGATCAGCATCCCACGCAGGCATTACTCGATATCTATACCCTTCAACGGAGCTTTGAGAACAGTGGCGGGATAGAAGGCAAGAAGATCGTATTTGTCGGCGACCTTGCACGCGGCCGGACCGTGAGATCGCTCTCTCTGCTGTTGCTGAAATATCCCGGAGTTAAACAGTGTTTTGTTTCACCTGAAAAACTCCAGATTGGGGCGGACATCCTGGGCATTCTTAAAGGGCACGGTGCCAGCTATGAAGTGTCGAATGATTTTGAATCCCATATTGGTTCGGCAGATGCCATATATATGACCCGTCTTCAGGATGAGTGGGATAAGCAGAGTGGAGACAGCGACAAGATTGATATTTCCAGTTTTTCGTTTACCTGCGGCCATCTGGCAAAACTTAAAGACAGCGCTATTCTGATGCACCCGTTTCCGCGCAGGGAAGAGATTGCCCCGGAAGTTGACCAGGATCCGCGCGCGGTTTACTGGCGCCAGATGCGCAATGGCATGTGGATTCGATCGGCTCTTATAGCGACCGTTTTCGATATTGATGAACAAATAATGGATTTTGAATGCTGATGGAGAACTGTTGTCTGATGCGGAAAAATTACTCTGTCGTGATTTTGATTTGTTGTGCTTTCTGTGCTCTGCGGGCACAACCTCGGGCTACTGCCTCTTACGGAAATTCGGCCGATGTAGATCTGGCTCCTCTTTTTCTGTCTGATCAGGCTGTCACGGGAGCCGAACGGGTACGTGCTATCGGACCGGTATTGGAATGGCAGCGGGTCGGAAGCGGCATCCTTAAAACCGAAAATGATATTTTCAGAGGTCCGGACCGCAAGTATTTCGGAATTCGTCCTTTTGTAAGTTCAGTCACCGTCGGAGAAGGCGATAAGCAACTGCTTGACCTCTTGTGGCCCCTGGCGTCATGGCGGCGTGACATGAATGAGACAAGTTGGCGATTTGTTACAGCGTTTGGCCGCAACAGTGATGTCAGCGATCCTGGTTCGAAATACAATTTCATGGTTTTTCCTGTAATATTTGCCGGCAGAAGCGAAGAAAGCAGGCCGTATTTTGCGTTGTTCCCTGTGGGTGGTAAAATTCGAGATGCTCTGGCGCATGACAAAATTATCTTTGTTCTATTCCCCTTGTATTTGTATCTGGAGCAGGGCGAGAAGGAAGCCCACAATTTTCTCTGGCCGCTCATATCAAGGCGCAAGGGCGGCGGAGTCGATGCGCTCAGGGTGTTTCCATTTTATATGCATTCGGATAAGGCGGGGCAATGGGAGAAGACTTCTGTGCTATGGCCTTTCTGGAATACGGTAAGATACAAGTACGAGCATGAAAAAGGCGGCGGATTCATATTTTTTCCTTTTTTCGGCCGGGTATCCACGGGCAGGCAGACAACCAGCTGGATTCTTCCACCGTTTTTCAAATGGGCTGAATCGGATGACGGCAGGCAGATCCACATGCCATGGCCCTTTGTTCAATATGCTTCAGGAAAGACCGAAAGATTGTATCTATGGCCGCTGTGGGGCAGCAAAAAGGCCGGCGAAAGAGAATCAGGTTTTGCCTTGTGGCCGATCATTCATTTCAGTAAGACCAGGCAAGTGGACGAAGTTACCCGTAATTTCAAGGTGTTGCCTGTGTTTTATTACGGGGACCATGTAGTGGAATCTGATAACTTACGCGGTGATGCCGGACAGGATGGCCGACGCAAGACCTTGTCGAAGTACATCAAGATCTGGCCGCTGGGATTTTATCGCCGCAACGGAAATCAGCATTTGCTTCGGATTCTATCGCTTTGGCCTGCCAAACAGAGTCCGCCGATAGAGAGAAACCTGGCGCCAATATGGTCTTTGTTTACTTCAAAGCGACTAGGTGATTGCAGGGAAGACGAGCTTTTATGGGGGCTTATTTCCAGGGAACGTAACGGGGCCTCCTATAAAAAATGGTCTTGGCTGATGGGTTTAGTTCAATATAAAAGGGAGTCAGGACATAAGCAACTGCGTCTTTTACATTTTTTAAAATGTGATTGGAAATGACTTATAAGGCAAAAATATGATAACACGAGAGCCTGAGTATTATCCCCCTGCAAAGAATGTATTGGGAGTTATAGGGCGCTGGGCCATTTTCGGTATTCGTGAAATTGGTCGGGGCGGCCTGCTGCTTGGCGCTGCGGTGATCAATATACGTTTTCTTTTCACCCCGCGGTCCTGGCGTGAAACAGTGGGACAAATGTTTGTTTACGGGATTAAGAGTCTCGGGGTTATAACCGTAGTGGCGGTATTTACCGGAATGATCCTCGCGTTACAGACGGGATTGGAACTTCAGCGCTTCAACCAGGAGGCCAACATTGGAACCGCCGTAATGGTCTCGATGCTTCGCGAGATGGGGCCGTTCATGACCGGTTTGATACTGGCTGCATGCGTCGGGTCGTCCATGGCGGCTCAGCTTGGCACCATGGTTGTTTCCGAGGAAATAGCAGCCCTCGAGGTCATGTCTATAGACCCGGTAAGGTTTCTTGTCATGCCGCGTCTTGTAGCAATGTGTGTCATGACTCCTGCTCTAGCTTTTTTCACTTGCATTATGGGTGTTTTGGGAGGAGGGATAGTCGGGGAGACTCAGCTTGGTGTTTCCTGGGCGGCGTATATAGACAACGCCACGACTTTTGCTCATAAGAAGGACCTTTATGTCGGACTTTTTAAAGCTTTTCTCTTTGGCATTATAATTACAACAGTTTCATGCCATGCGGGACTTGCAACTACGAAGGGAGCCGTGGGCGTTGGTCTGGCCACGCGGAAATCAGTTATTGCAAGCTTTCTTCTTATATTGATTGTTGGATATTTTGTTACGAGGCTTTTCTATTGATTGCTCTTTAATCGGACGTGGGAAATGATTGAATTCAGAAACGTGAGAAAAAATCTTATGGGCAAGCCAGTCCTGCAAGACCTGAATTTCAAGGTGCTAGAAGGCGAGACTTTCTGTATCGTCGGGTCTTCAGGATCGGGGAAGAGTGTGACACTTAAACATATGGTCAGACTTATGACTCCTGACGCAGGCGAAGTGTACGCAAAAGGCAAGGCGCTCAGCGCGTTGAGCGGAACTGAGATGGAAAAAGTGCGGGAGATGTTCGGCTATCTTTTCCAGGGCGCTGCGCTGCTGGCCTGGCTTACAGTGGGAGAGAATGTTGCGCTTCCGCTTCGTGAGAAAACCGATATGTCGGAAGACGAGATTCAGTCGCGGGTTCACAGCAGGCTGGCTATGGTCGGACTTGAGGATGCAGTCGACAAGCAACCTTCGGAAATATCCGGCGGGATGCAGAAACGGGCCGGATTGGCTCGAGCGCTTGTGAGGGATCCGGATATTGTTTTGTATGATGAACCTACATCAGGGCTTGATCCTGTGACGTCGCGAACGATAGACAGGCTGATTGAACAGATGAGAACCGACATGGGCATAACCAGCGTGGTTGTGACGCATGATTTGCACAGCGCCTTGTCTATTGGTTCGAGGATAGCCATGCTTCACGGCGGAAATTTTGTTGAAGTTGCAAAACCGGAAAATTTTGTTGAGTCAGAAAACGAGCAGGTCAAAAGCTTTATGGAGTCTCAATATATTACTAAAACGGGTTCCTGGGAAAGGACGTAGCAATGAAAAAAGACTGGGTTGCCAGGGAATTGACAATAGAGGTGATAGTAGGGGTCTTTATTGTAATGATTCTGCTTGGTATGAGCTATTTCACGATAATTATTGGAAAGCATAAGTTCTTTCAGCGCACTTACTTTGTCGAGGTGGTTTTTCAGGATGTGATGGGCCTGAAAGAGGGAGACAGGGTGGTGGTCCGTGGAATGCCTGTGGGGAAAGTACGGGAGCTTAGCCTCAAAAACAACGGAGTCCATGTGCTTGCCGAACTTGAGGAGCAAATAGATCTCAGGAGTGATTACGTAATTTCGATAGTGACTTCATCCGTGCTTGGAGGAAGGCACTTGAGCATTTATGAAGGTTCAAACGAAGGCGATGACATATGTGAGGACAGAATTCTGATAGGTCAGGAACCGTACGATATGATGACGGATGCGGCCGAATTGATGAGCGCGCTAAGAGAAAATCTGGCTGAGGAAGGCGGGGTTGTTGACAACCTCAAGAGCGCTGTAGCCCGGATGAACGAGGTTATGACCCGCATTAGCGAAGGCGAGGGAGCTTTGGGCAAGTTGGTTGCTCCTGACAGCGCTATATATGAGGATCTCAGTTCAACGATTGCTTCATTGCGGGAATTTACAAAAAAAATGGAATCCGGAGAAGGCACGCTTGGCAAGCTTTTCACCGAAGATGACCTGTATAATGACCTGGGTTCTCTGGCATCAAGGGTTGATAACATTGTCGGCAAAGTTGAACAGGGCAAGGGTAATGTGGGCATGCTGATGAACAGGGATGACCTTTACACAAATCTTGTTGCTACAGTCAATTCGACCAGGGAGATCATGGATCGTATAAAGAAAGGCGAAGGCATGATCGGCAGACTTATTAATGACGAGGAACTCTACGTAGAAATAAAGCGCACAGTTCAGGAAGTTCGCACGGCGGTGGAGGATATTCGCGAAACAACTCCGATTGTGACTTTTACCAGTGTTTTCTTCGGAGCATTCTGAGCTGAATGATTCACAAAAAGGGAAATTTACCACAGAATGATAAAATCAGTGTTATTGCTGGGAAAGGACACTAACAACCGGATTTTAGCCCTCATATCTCACGGAATTTCTTAGCAGCCGGTCCGCCATCTGGCGTTTTGTCACTTCGCGGCCTCGCAGTGGCGCTATCCGCGCTCGCAGCAGGAATTCTGTGAGATAGGCGGATTATCCCATCTTCGTCCCGATCCTTGTCTCGATCATTATCGACAAAGATCGGGACAAAGATCGTGATAAGGATAAAGAGAATCAAGATCGGGCAAACCGGTTTTGGTCTGCAATGGCTGTGCTATGGAACGTTTATGCCTGAGGAGTGTGAGAAATGCGGGTCAGGACCGGTAATTCGGAGCTTCCTTCATTATCTTAACGTTATGCGGATGTGCTTCGCTCAGGCCGGCAAGAGAAACGCGCACCATGTGTGCTTTCTCTTGTAGTTCGCTTATGCTGCGGCAACCGCAGTAACCAAGTGAAGAGCGCAGTCCTCCACAGAACTGGGTCAGAACTTTTTCAACGCTCCCGGAGTACGGAACCATGCCTTCGATTCCCTGCGGAACCAGCTCGCTCTCCTGAATTTCCTGCTGCTGGTAGCGTTCGCGGCTTCCCGATCCTTCGCGCAACGCTGCGAGGCTTCCCATGCCGCGGTAAATTACATATTGCCTTCCCTGGTGAATGATCTTTTCGCCTGGACTTTCTTCGGTGCCGGCAAGCACAGAGCCCATCATGACTGTATCGGCTCCTACCGCAAAGGCTTTTGGCGCATCGCCGGAGTGTCGTATCCCGCCGTCGGATATGACAGGAATGCTTCCCTTAAGCGCCGTTGAGCATGCATGGACTGCAGTGACCTGCGGAATGCCGACCCCGCACACTACACGGGTCGTGCAGATTGAGCCCGGCCCAATGCCGACCTTAACGCCATGGGCTCCTGCGTCGCGCATTGCGACTGCGCCTTCGGAGGTAGCTACGTTGCCTGCAATAATGTCTATATCCGGATAGTTTTTTGCAACCCAACGGATCATCTCAATAACGCCAAGGGTATGGCCGTGGGCCGTGTCTATTACGACAACGTCCGTGTCTTCATCCGCGAGCGCTTCTACCCGCTCATAGTCGCCCGGGCTGACTGCGGCCCCCGATCTTAGCCTATGATGCGAATCTCTGTTGTATAAAGGATGCGAGTTTTCCACGAGCGCGCTTACGTCCGAAAAACTGTACAAACCGACCAGTTTGCCCTTCTTTACGAGCGGAAGTTTGCCGATTTTATTCTGAAGCATGATTTCATACGCCTGCTGCAGATTGGTGTCGAGGTTGCCTGTAATTACTTTTTTTGTCATTACGTCAGATACCGGCGCTGCGCGGTCCCGGGCAAATTTTATGTCCGTAGCAGTAAGAAGTCCTGCCAGGTTGCCTTTCTTGTCAACAATCGGAAATCCGCTGAAAGAGTAGCCCTTCTTTTCCCGTGTTTCGGCAACAGTTTGCAGCGTGTCGCTATCCTCGAAGACAACAGGATCCCTGATAAGTCCGTGCATGTGATGCTTGACTGCGGCAATCTGTTTGCACTGCTCTTTGCAGGACATGTTCTTATGAATAATGCCTATGCCGCCGAGAAGGGCCATGACAATAGCTGTCCGGGTTTCAGTAACAGTGTCCATCGCAGCGCTGACAAAGGGTATATTCACGTTTATTCGTGTCGTCAGGCGGCTGCTGATCTCTGTCTCGTGGGGCAGAAAATCCGCATAACGGGTAACCAGGGAAATGTCATCGAATGTTAGCCCCTCATTTTCGAAGCGCGCCATCAAAGAATCAACAAAATCATTCATAATGCCATGGTTTCCTTCTTTTTCTGTCTAGCCTGATCTATTCATAAAAATCTATTACGAGTGTTCATGTCACTTCATCTCAACGACTTTGCTGGCCAGCCGATCTTGACGTATGTTCATACGCCTTCACCCGGCTATCTGCGCAAAGCCATTGATCTAAAGCGGGCTGCGCACTCTCATTACGAAGTTTACGCATAGATCAGGCTAGAGAGCATGCTTTCTGTTGTGAATCGGCCACTCATTTGTTCTCTTTCCCAAGGATTTTTGCCTTGTTTGGCTGTTCGCGTCAAGAAGTAATTGGCCGTTGAAGAATGTTGTATCCGCGAGAGTCCTCACCTTTATAAACTCACGCACTCACATACCCACACACAGGACGCGCCGGAAAGTCATACGCTTTGAACGGCGGCGGGTATTCTCTTGAGGCATGCAGCCGGCGCATCTTATAATTCAAGTATATGTAATCTTGGATGCCGTTGAAAAACCGATAAGTTCTGTGTGTTCATATAAAGCCATAGACAGGATGGGAAGGCTGATTGCGTAGAGGCGGCAAAGGTGGAAGGGAGAATATCCAATATCCAAGACGGAATATCCAATGATTAAGTGACATGCACACTCGTAGTAGATTTTTATGAATAGATCAGGTTAGATGATAAAAACTACATTCCTTTTTTTGATATTGAGCTGCAGCGCTCTGCTTGCGGGCTCTCCGGGCCGGTATAATTCTGCCCGAAATACTGATCTTGCCACGGCCGATGAAATAGCGGCTGGTGCGTCAGCAGCCGGCGCAAAAGATCTGGAAAAGCTTGCGGCTTTTTTTCGAGCCAATCATGGCGGAAGCGAGCTGATTGCGGCCAGGCTGATTTGCCGGTGGATTGCTGAAAATGTGAGTTACGATATTGAGCAGCTTAAAGCCGGTAATTTGAATCGAAACAAGACAGCCCGGGAGGCCTTTGAAACCAGGAAATGTGTATGCGGGGGATACGCGAACCTTTTTCTCAAGCTGGCTGAACTGGTGGGTCTAAAAGCTGTAAAAATAACCGGATACAGCAAGGTTTACGGTTATTCGCAGGGTGAAGATGTGCGAGATAACAGCCATGCGTGGAATGCGGTTCAAATCAAGGGCCGCTGGCGCCTGGTTGATCCGACCTGGGCATCAGGATATGTTAACGACGAGGATAGATTTGTCAGGCAGTTTAATGAATTTTATTTTATGGCGCCCCCGGAGACCCTGATTCTTACACATTTTCCGGAAGACCCCGCGCACCAGTTGCTGCGTCAGCCGGTTTCGATGCAACAGTTTGAAAACTTTGTTTATCTTCGCCCCCGTTTTTTTCGTTACGGGATTGTTTTAAAAAGCCACAGGAACGGGCTGATCGAAGCAGGTTCGGACCTCGAAGTCAGCCTTGAAGCAGACAATCGGACTTCTTTTGCTGCTTCGTTGAGTCGAAACGGAAAGAAACTGCCCGACACTGCAGTTTTTATTCAGAACCCTGGCGGGCATGTTCAGGTCAATGCTGTTTTTCCTGAGAAGGGAGCATATAACCTTGATATCTATGCGAAGAAGGAGAATGAGGAAGGGGCCTATGGCCATGTGGCGATGTACAAAGTTGCTGCGTCTGAAGGCAAAGGAGATCGTATTGGGTTCCCGCGCATATACCAGGCATTTGCAGAAAAGAAATGCAGGCTTATTGCTCCCATGACCCGGCAGCTCAAGGCGGGCCGAAGGCATAATTTTAAAATACGTATTCCTGAGGCAACACGTGTTGCTGTTGTCGTTGGAGAAAACGACTGGAAAAGCCTGACCCGCGGGATGTACTTTCACGGGACCGTAGTGGCGCCGCGGGGAAAAATCATGGTAATAGCAAAGTTTCCCGGATCTCAGACATACAGGACAGTTGTTGAGTACGAGGGATACTGACCTGGTTTAATGGCGCGTAATCGTGACCTCTTTTTCTTCCGGCAGTGAATCGATAATCAGGAAACCGTCTTTATCGGAAGTCAGTGTATGACCGGGCAGTTGGTATGCTGTATTCGGAGTGGCGCAGGTAATAAGACAACGCATTCCTTCTGAATGGTTGATCTTAACGGTGTGGAGCGTCTCGTTATTTCGCGCAAAAACAACAATTGTTCTGCCTATTGCCGCGGCGTGCGTATTTTTACCGCTTTTAACCAGCCTGACTTCGGGCAGCGGTTTTTTATCTTCTATATGGCGCGGCAGCAGAATGTTGAGAAACCGTGTATGCCTGCTTGTACTTGCAGGTTCGGTCTCCGTGCGCCAGAAACCTATGTGAGTGGTTTTTCGCTGTTTAAGAGCTTTTTCTTTCGGGGTAACAGTTAGATTGTCGCCGTCAAATCCATTGCGCTGGTTGCCGTCTGTTTCGACGTAACACTGGTAATCAGGTCCGCCAATCTTAAGTATTCTCATATTCTCTGGAAGGAGGGCATGGTGGATGAGTTGTCCATCTTTATGCTTCGAGAGCAGCATGCGTCCTTGCGACTTGATAATCCCGTTATTCAGGCCTTTTCCTGCAAGAAGCGTTTCTCCGGAGCTTATCGGCTTTGAGAGGTGATGAAGCAGAAACTTGGGAAGGTAGGAGGCGTCGGTGGTGTTAACCCGGTCATAAACTACAAAAGCCTTTTCGGGTCTCAAGTAGACAAACTGGCGCGTTACCAGTGAAACTTTTTCAGGAGCTCCGGGTTCAGCCCATACCGTTGAATTGTAGGCTGCAGTGATATCAGCAGCCACATAGTCAAACTCATCGGGGACGCTTTTCCATGCAGTGATTGTTGCCCGCTCCAGGTGCGGTCCACTATCTTTTATCTCGCGGTAGTGCTTCATGCTTGCGCACCAGAAGCTGGTTGGTCTTATCACGCGCTGGCCGCCCGCAAGTTTGTCTCTAATATTGCGTCCGGATAGTTTCTTGTGGTTAAGGTAACTGCTTGTTTCTCCCGGAGCCAGGACCAGCAGGCTATTGGCCGAGACAGTCTGCACCGCGTAGCCAAGCCGATGATCGCTCCAGTAACCGACACTGTAGATTCCAGTCTGAGGAGCCAGCATCCCCCCGCATTGAATGCTGAAGTGACCGGCATCATAATGGTCGTGGTGCGCCATAAAATCCCCTGCCTTGAAGGACGCGTAAGTCTCGTGAGGGTTCCCCCATTTTCCCCGGAAATAAGCAACCCCCATTGATTCCCGTCCGAAGAGCTTTGCCTGGGGCAGTTGGTTACGCATCCATAGTTCCGGTTGTTCAGGGTTGTAGTCTCCGGTCAAAGGCCTGGTGGACGGGTCATAGGTCAAGGCAATGTACCAGTAGTAGGGACGCTTGCCATAGGGACGCAAAGAGCGATTGCGCAGGTAGTCTGCTCCAGCCATAAGTCCGGGATCGCGTGAGAGCCTGGCAAAATAATCAACAGTAACCGTCCACCATCCTGTCTGGCCAAGGCGCAATGAACCAGACGAATCGCCGTAAGGTTCAAATACGCCGTTCGGGCCGTACTGGTAAAGCGACCAGTAACCGATTTTCTTCATTATTTCGCGGATTGAGACCCCGTCTATTGTTTCTTTTCCGAGGGCGCTAAGCACACAGTCAGCAGCCATGGCGTAAGGCCCCGCTCTGTTATATATCCAGTAGCTGGCGCCTTCGGGCCAGCCCTCGGAATATTGCAGCGCCCTGATGGTGTCGATGTAGTGCGCTAATGCCCGCTGCAGTGTCTTCTGATCAAGATGTTCGGCTATTCCTAGAGCGGCGATCATTACTCCGTTTGCAGCCTGGTTTCGCCCATGCCATAAAGCCATTCCGGTGTTGTCAAGGCGATCAAGTTCTGTTGCAAGTCTTGCTTTGATAGTATCTACGACCTTTTGCTTTTCATCTTCCCGGAAGCCGGGATAATTGTACAGCCAGTCGTATGCCAGGGAATGTGACCAGAGTTTTGAGGGATGGGGACCGCCTTGTGCCTGCAGGGGTTCTTTCAGCATTTTTCTGATTGCTGCTTTGCCGTAGCTTTCTTTTCCGGTTACAATCCATCTTGTTGCCAGTGCAGCGGGATGTTGCCAGCCGTTGTCAATTTTCACTTTAAGCGCATCGTCAAAAACAGCCTTGAATACCGGATCAGTACGATAAAGGTTGCGTACCTCTGCTTTGGTGCGGCCCCAGTTCTTTCTGTCGTCCGGACGGAATATGCATCGTGGATGAGATCTGAAATATTCTACCTCAATCGCGGTTCTCGGGGGGTGCTCTGAAGGCGGAGCTTCCCAGAATAGCTGGCGCTGATTCGGTTCGCCCGGGGCTGAGGATATTGTGATGGCAAGTGTCAATTTAACTAAAATTAAGCGAAGCGCAAAACGTGCCTGGTTAATCATGAGATCTCCTTTGGCTTTGCAGGGAAGCAACAAGGTGAATGGATCCTATTTTGTCTTATCCGGCTCTATCATTACAACGCCGTTCTGGATGTCCCATCGCAGGTTGCAGACCTTGCAGACGATATTCATAACATCGAACAGAGAGGTTTTACGGGCAGAGAAAGTGATGAGTTGGTCTTCGGGCGGCTGATACAGTTCGAGTGGTGGTTTGCCGAAGGGATCAACATCAGATGGACCTGAATTTGTCTCCGGACTGTCGGATGAGCGGTCAAGATTAAGAACCATATTCACGCCTTGACGACCATTCTCTGGTCTGGAATCGAACTCGACGCTTGCCTGCTGTAGGAACTCAATCACGCAATGAATGTTTGCCTGACGGAAATTGATCGCGGGGATGATGATGTTTTTCATCTTCTCCTGTATCTTCCCTTTCTTATCAAGTATCTTTGAGATCGTGTAGCTCTGTCCCGAGATGTATACCGTTTCGCCCTCCTTGAACGCAATCGGACCGTGGTTCCTGCCTTTAGCGTCAGTCATATAAAATTCTTCAGCATTTGCTGAAGTCAGCAAACTGGCGACTATGATTGCAGTGATTGTATGTCTCATTGCTAATCTCCTTCGGTCCAACGAAAAAATGATCCACGTTGTTTCCTGTAGCCAATGTTAGCCTTAATGTCTGTATTTCTGCCAGAACTTTTCCGTATTTTTCTGCTGCAGAAGAAAACTCGCCACAGGAAGAGCTCCGCACGAATTCACGCGACCTCTTCTCCGTGCCTCAGTGTCTCTGTGGTATGTCCCCCTTTCCAGTATGGGACGCTGGTGAAACCTGGTTATGATTTGCTTGTTGAACGGAATCAGACATAATAAAGTGTCAATAATAAGAAGGATTAACAGAGCTGGTTTACATAAGGAGTGAGCAGTGAGCAGAAAATTTAACCTGGTGTTTGTTTTTGCTGATCAGTGGCGCTATCAGGCCACCGGCTATGCCGGAGACGCAAATGTGGCAACTCCCAACATCGACAGCTTTGCGGCCCGGAGTTTCAATTTTGCAAACGCCGTTTCGTGCTGTCCTGTGTGCAGCCCGTACCGTGCATCACTGATGACGGGCGTGTATCCTAATCGTCACCGGATGATGGTTAACGACCAATGTCTGTATCGGCTTTATGACGGCCCCTTTCTGGCAGAATGCCTGCGCGATGCTGGTTACCAGACTGCCTACATCGGTAAGTGGCACATAGACGGAAACGGCAGGAACGCTTTTGTTCCTCCCGAGCGGCGTCTCGGATTTGACTGGTGGAAAGGTTTTGAGTGTACGCACGACTATCAGTCATCATATTACTATTCCGGCGATGATCCCATTCCGCATAAATGGCAAGGGTATGATGCTGCAGCACAGACTGATGAAGCATGCCGGTACATCAATGAAGAAGCGGGCAATGATCCTTTTGCGCTTTTTCTTTCGTGGGGTCCGCCGCACAATCCGTTTGGGAGCGCCCCTGCTGAATTCGAGGCGATGTATGATCCCGCGAAAATACAGCTTCCCGCAAATGTGTCGGAAGAGATCGCAAATGAGGCGCGCAGGCAACTGGCGGGATATTATGCACACTGCTCGGCGCTTGATGCCGCATTTGGGCGTCTGCTTGACACGCTTTCCTCAACCGGCAGAGATCAGGATACCATTGTGATATTCACCTCTGACCATGGTGATATGCTTGGGAGCCAGGGGCAGTTTCGAAAACAGAGGCCATGGGCCGAGTCAATACGTGTTCCTCTGCTTGTGAGGTATCCGGGCGGGGCAGGGGGAGGAACAGACAATACTCCGGTAAATGCGCCTGACCTGATGCCGACTATTCTATCGCTTTGCGATGCGCCGGTTCCTGAAGAGGTCCAGGGGCATGATTTCAGCCGAACAATCAAAGACGGAACTCCATCACAAATCAAGGACGCGCTATTGGCTCTTTATCTGCCCTTTCATGAGTGGCGATACGATAACGGGGGCCGGGAATACCGAGGGCTGCATACGACCCGCCACACATACGTTCGCAGCCTTCAGGGTCCCTGGATGCTTTACGACAACGTGAATGATCCATTGCAGCTACAGAATCTTGTTGACGATTCCAACCATGCGGCGCTTGTTGCTGAACTTGACGCAAGATTAACCATTCGGCTTAGTGAGGTTGGAGATGATTTTGCTTCCGGCGCTGAGATCATAGAGCGCGAAAAGTTTTCGCTCAATGATGCAGGCGATATTGCCATAATGCCTTCAGATCTGCCTGTCTGCGCCTCTCATGGATCCCCCGAAAAAGGCTAACCCGCATATCTCACAAAATTCCTGCTGCGAGCGCGGATAGCAATACTGCGAGGGCACGAATTGGAAAACGCCAGATTGCAGTATGTCTATACGGCTGTTCCGGCGTTTTACGAATTTGCACCCCCGCAGGAGCACTCTCCACGCTCTCGCTACGGAATTCCGTGAGATATGCGGGTTAGTAGTGAATGGCGCTTAGATAATGCTGTTTGGGATTGAATTTGACGATGGGCATTGAACCTGGATTCGGCAGTTGAGCGCGGCGCTGAAGCACAATCTTCATGCCCACAGGGCGTTCCGAACGGCGCTCGAAGCACCCTCCAGGTGCGCCTTCGGCCCTTTGGAACGCCCTGTGAACGCGAATCTTGCACTTCAGCATCCACGTCAACTGCCGAATCCAGGTTGAAAATCCTTGTATGTGGGTATGTGAGTGTGTGGGTATGTGGGAAAAGCGAGAACGGGGCAGGCAGGGTTGATCTCTCTCATCCTGACAAACTCACATACTCACACACTCACACACAGGACGCGCGGTGAAACTATACGCTTTGAAAAGGGCTTAACTAAGCGCCATTCCAGGCTAATGTCCTGTGTAGCTGAGCATTATTGTTGCTTACGTTGTGGCAGAGTCTGTGTCAGGCAGGTAGGCCCCATGCTTTATGAGTATTTTTCGGAGCCGATCTGTGTCTACTGCACGTATATCCGGCCTGGCGTCGGAGGCTGCCATTGCCGCCGCAAGTCCTGCTGCTTCTCCCATGCAGAGGCAGACCGGCATAACTCTTGTGCTTCCCTGCACTTCCCGATCAGTAGAGATGCTTCGTCCGGCGACTAGCACGTTGTCGAGTCCGCGCGGGGTCAGGCACCGGTAGGGAATGCCGTGTGACTCCCCTTTTTTCAGACGTATAGCCTTTGAGGCTCCTTCCTTGATTGACCCAACTTCATTCTTCTTATGATGCACATCAATATAATAGGAATTGCGGCAGATCTCGTCGGGGAACGATCTAAGACTGCTGAAGTCATCAATGGTGAGGCGATAATCCCCAATGATGCGTCGTGTTTCTCGAATGCCCAGCAGCGAACCGGTCTGTGTCAGGTGCGCATTGGCAAAAGCCTCGGGAAAGAATTCGGCGCATGCGTCGCGGAAGGCTTTTGCAATCTTCCTGCCCTGTATCAGCCCCTTGCTTACTGAAAGCGGGTCGGTATTGTCCACCGACCAGATGTGGCCTGCGTTGAATCCGATTGCTCCGGGTCCAACGATGTTGTTGCAGGCGTGCCGATCCGGGATTTCCGGATATTTGCCGGATTCGACAATGTCATCTATGGCGCTGCCGTTGGGGCTGTACTTGATCCCCCCGCAATACTGATAGGCATACATGTCGACATTGGTAAGCGTAAAGCAATGTGTGGCCGGCTGGAGGTCACCGGTCTCGTCCCCTTTTTCAACTTCAGCTCCGGCCCATGCTGCAAGGTCTGCGTCGCCGGTAGCGTCCACGTAAAGTTTCGCCTTGTATGCAGTAAGTCCGGACTTGTTTGATACCACGATGGCATCGACATTGTTGGATCCGTCTTTTTCGACTGCCGCCAGAAGTGAATTGAACAGCACTGTTACGCCATGACCGGTTACAAGTTCGTCGTAGATACTCTTGAGAAGTTCAGGGTCGATAGGTGTCCAGTTGAAACGGTCTTCGGGCACATGGGGCATTCCGGCGATGCATTTTTTGAGGATGTTTTCCGCCATCCCGCCGTATATTATCCGTTCTTTGTCGGTGAAAGGGCACCAGGCGGGAACCAGCCCGGAAGTTCCCATGCCACCGAGAGCGCCGGTTCCTTCGATCAGCAAGGTCTTTGCTCCTTCTCGCGCGGCTGCAGCCGCTGCTGTGCAGCCGGACGGGCCTCCGCCGGCAACGATAACGTCCCATGAATCGTCAAGGGTAAGGGCGCGCTCTTTCAGTAAATATTCTGACATGTCTGTCTGCTCCTTTAATAGTGGTTTTTGTCCGCAGCCAAAACCATTGGTCATTTTTTTGCTTCGCGAAAGTCATTAGCCTGATCTATATCCGAACAGCTTACAACTTGCTTGGCTTTTTTCATGAATAGATTCAGGTTAATTATCAGGTAATATGTAATGCTATTAAACTATCGAACTTGATATCGTTGCGCAATCAGAATATGCCGTGCAGCCGGTTAACCCGCATTTCTCAAAGAATTCCTGCTGTGAGCGTGGATAGCGCCACTTATATCATAAGGTCACAGATGTTGTCACTTTCCAAAAGCACGGTTCTTTCATCAAGTTGTTTGGCTTTGTGTGTAAGATAATCCTGGATGCCGACGCCTTCTTTGACGCGTATTTCCTGTGCGTAAGGCGGTTCGACAATGACTGGAGGGATGTTACAGATGTCATCTGCAGCCTTTCTGGCTGTCTCTCGTATGAGTTCCTGTGCAGCCTTCGGAGACAGATGCAATGCAAGTTCATGTCCCAGGCCTTGTTTGACGGTTGCAGCGTGGATTTGAGGGACGAGCGCTCGAGCTTCGGCAACTGCCTTGTCGTCACCGGAAATAAAGACAGTCGGCACACCAAGTGTTCCAGCCATGATCGTTCTTGCGCCGAACTCTCCCACGAATTGGTCGTTGAGCTTGTAATATTCGATTCCCTTTGATGAGTATGTATGACAAAGGGGAGCGTTTTTTGTTCCTGCCATCGCGTGTTGACCGACAAAGAACACGCCGTTGAATGACGAGTCCAGATAATAAGGCGGTTTGATTGGCCCTCTAGTAATCAGTTTTGCCTTGGGATGGAAGGACATGATATCGATTCCGCCGCTGCCGTGTCCGTCCCATACAATAATTTCCGATTGTGGATTCGTGTCCAGTATCCCGTCAACTGCCGCATTGACTTCGCCGGTTAACAACTGCATGGCTTGTTGTTTAAGTTTTTGATTTTTTGGCTCGCCGCTTCGGCGTGTCTGGGCGAAGGTTGAAACCATTGCCGGTCCTTCAAGGTCGGTCATTATGTATATTTTCATTTTTCCGTTTCCGTATTCTGACGATCAAAGCAATAATTGCCGCAATGATGAAGACTGACAAAGAGCGTAACAACAATCGTGACGACTATCAATCCGGATCGGCGTTGTTTTTTCGCATGTGAAGGATCGGGGCTTGTTTTATGCTGGAGTCCGAGCGTGATAGGTGGATAATGAGGAAAATGTAAAAGGAGGGTTTTCAAATGGCTGGAAAAGGATCAGGAATGGATTATGCGCCTTCTGCGGCGAAACCGGAGCCGGTTGTTGGCGCGGGCGATTTCAAATTCGGAGCTGCTTATTTTGATCATGGTCATATAAACGGGGAGATCAATAGCCTGGTCCAGGCCGGCGGTGAGCTGGCGGTGGTTTATGACCCTGATCCCGAGAGGCTTGATTCTATCAGGAAAAGGTATCCGGAGGCAAAGGTAGCGCGAACTTTCGAGGAAATGCTGGAGAGCGATATTAAACTTGTTGCCGCGGCGGCCATTCCCTCGGACCGCGGGCCGATCGGGTGCAAGGTTATGGAGGCCGGGAAGGATTATTTTTCTGACAAATGTCCTTTCACTTCGCTGGACCAACTGGAAGACGCCAGGAAGATTACAGAGCGCACCGGTCAAAAATATATGGTGTATTACGGCGAACGCATACACTCGGAGTCAGCGTGGCATGTAGACGAGCTTATTCAGAATGGGGCGATCGGTGACATTGTGCATATGGAAATTTTCGGCCCGCATCGGCTCAGCAAGGAAAAACGACCTGCCTGGTTTTTTGAAAAAAAACGTTATGGCGGGATACTTACGGATATAGCTTCGCATCAGTTTGATCAGTTCCTGCATTATGCCCGGTGTGATGAAGGAAAGATCGTGCACGCAATGGTAGATAACCGCGCTAACGCCGATAAGCCTGAGCTCGAGGATGTCGGCCAGGCTTGTCTGTTGCTGGACAATGGTGTTCAGTGTTTTTCGCGCGTAAACTGGTTTACCCCCGACGGCATGCGGGGTTGGGGTGACGGGCGGACATTTATCACCGGCACAAACGGCGTTATCGAAATCCGGAAGTACTTTGACCTTGGCAGAAGCGATGAAGGCGACATTATCATTCTGGTGGATAAGGAAGGTGAGAATGTGCTGAAGGTTCATGGAAAGATAGGTTTTCCGTTTTTCGGTCAGCTCATTCTCGATTGCCTGAACCGGACCGAGAATGCAATGACTCAGCATCATGCTTTTCAGGCCGCCCGGCTGTCGATGGAAGCTCAGAAGCTGGCGGATGAAGGGTAAGAATATTTAATATTCAACATGGAATGTGCAATAATGAAGGGGGATGGGACGGCGCAGAGCACCGTTCTGCTTTGGTGGGGGTGTGGTCTGTTATCTGGTGTTGTTGCGGGGATAAGTTCGTGGGTTTGTGGGGAGGAAGAACAATTAAGGGGAAAGATTAGGGAGATGGATTAAGGGGGGGTATCTGTGGCCTGTAGTCTGTAAGCTGTAGTCTGTCGTCTGTGGGTTATTCTCCGGCTTTGTTGCGTGGGTCGCGCCATACTGGGACTTGTCCGGTTTTGAGGGTTTCGCCGTCCGAGAGGTTTTCGGGGCGGCCGTGGAGTTCGCGGGCGAGGGTTGCGCGTAGTTGAGCGAGGGTGTCGGCATGATCCGGCGAAGTTGAAAGATCGCAGAATTCGTGAGGATCCTCGGTTCTATCGAAAAGCATTTCTTCGCCGTTGATCGGGTTCCAGATGTATTTCCATTGGTCTGTTGTAATGGACTGGTATGCATTGTCGGGTGTATAACAGGGTGAATGTTCATGGTGGTAGTATTCCCGCCATTGGGATGGCCGGGGTTCGTCTTTGAGCAGCGGCAGGACGCTTGAACCTTCGACAGTCCCGGGGACCGTCACGTTTGCGGCTTCCAGGAAAGTCGGCATGAGGTCTTCAAGGCCGACAAGAGATGAATTTTCGGTATTAGCCTTTATTTTCCAGCTTTTAGGCGGGCGGACGATGAACGGTATACGCGCGGAGCCGTCGCATGCCTGGACTTTTCTCCACAGGTTGTGGTCGCCGAGCATTTCCCCGTGATCGGCGGTAAATACTATAAGAGTGTTGCTTAAGAGACGGGATCGGTGGAGATATTCGGTTAAACGTCCTATCTGGGCGTCCAGGTAAGCGAGGTAGGCATAATAGCCTGCTCGGGCGCGATGGTTGAGTTCGGGACTGAGTTTTCCCTGCCATGCGGTAACGTCCATAGGGTAGGATGCTTGTTGAGCATGTTTTTCAGCCCATTCTCCTGCGTAGGGTTGAGGAATATTTTTTTTCATGAAAAGATCAAAGTAGTACTGTGGCGGGCACCATGGCGGATGCGGGCCGTTGAACGAGAGACAAAGAAAGAAGGGACGTTCCGGGTCACGTTTATCAAGTCTTTCCATGGACTGGTTGGTGAACCATGTTTCTTCCTGTTCGTATTCCGGCAGGTGATTCGGGCGTGCCATCCACGAATTGCCGTGTACTCCGTGAGCGTATTTTCCGCGTGTAAGTCCGTGTTTCTGGTTTATCCATTCTGCATAATCGTCGGTAATTATGAGTTCTTCGAAGCCCAGGTGCAGGCGCTTTGGATGAAAGTGTGTTTTGCCGACGTTGATTGTCTGGTATCCGGCGCGCGCCAGTTCGCCGGCGAGTGTAATATGGTATGGCCAGGGTTTGCCGTCTCTATAGCCGAGCATGCCGTGGGAGTCGGGTTTCATCCCGGTCATAATTGACCTGCGCGCCGCGATGCATGAAGCGCATGGAGTGAACGCGCTTGTAAAGGTGACACCTTCAGAAGAAATGCTGTCCAGATGCGGGGTTTCGGCAACGGGGTGGCCAAGACGTCCCAGGCTGTCGCCGCGCCAGTGATCGGTAAGAATCAGGATGATATTGGGTCTGTCATTGTTCATCTGATTGTCCTTCCTGAATTATACTGAGGATTCGTTTTTTATACTGTTCAGGCGCCTCCACATGGCCCCAGCCTTTCTGCAGACTGAAGAGCCCGTCAAATGCGTTCTCATGGTAGCTTTTCATGATGTGTGGAATGTTTTCTGTCTTGAGGCTTTCTTCGAGAAACCGTGCCTGCACTTCGCTTTCCAGGACAGCTATTTTTTTGAAACGGGATTCAGAATTCATATTTATTCCTTGAAAATATCGCCGTTGCGGAAGCGAGCCCAGGCAGTCTCGAACCAGGAATCTACTTCCGGGATGGGACGCCGCTGGACCCAGTGGTTTTCGACTTTTCCGTCAGGCGAAGCGTCTGTTTCGAGGACTTTTTCTCTGAAGTCCGTATTTTCGGGGAGAATTTTCCAGCTATCGTCCAATTGTTCGTGGATTTTCTTTCCTCCCGGGTCGAGCACGATCGCAGAGCCCCGGCTGCCGACTCCGTCCTGGAGCGCTGAACGGACTGCTTCGAGATAGACACAGTGTGCGAAGCAGAGCTGGCGGTTGCGAAGCGCTTCTCTGCGTGCTGTGGGATTTGGGCATGAGCAGCCCTTATCGTTAAGGCGTTGCCACTGGTCCCAGGATTCCTGTACAGCTTTGTCGAGTTCTTCAACAGAGCGAATATGCGCTCCTGCGCGAGTCATGCGTTGCTGGAATTCCTGTCTTTGTTCCTGCCAGGAGACATCTGCTGATTCGCACTCTTCCAGCCATTTATTTATAGAATCGAGCGCTTCACGGGCCGACTGTCCGGCGGCTTTTGTGTCCAGCGAAGACTCTTTGCATGCTCCGGCTATGAATTCGGCGGCTCGAATTGACGCGACCTGTCCTGAATTAAGCGCGGATCCGCCGGGCCGGTAGACGCCATGCGAGCCGTTAACCTCCCCGATCGGGAACAGGCGTTCGATATTTGATGACTGCCACCAGTGATCCGTTGCCAGGCCCCCGTTATTGTGCTGGGCGCATACGGCTATTTCCAGAGGTTCGCGTGTTATATCGATGTTATGGTCTTTATAGAGTTCGACGGCCCCCGGGTTCATTGTCTGAAGCCGTTCAATGGGAGTATCCAGGAGCGCATCTGATTTTTTGAGATATTCGTATGCTTCTTCGCTCAGGTCTTCGAATTTGAAATCCTGCGGGTTTTTCCTGAAGTCGAGGAACACTCTGCGTCCTTTGAGCACGGTTTCTATATAGACGAGAATATCCACAATAGAGGAACCGCCGATTACCTTGCGGGAATCGAAGGGCCACTGATATCCTTTAAGAAAGACGTTGGAATTCATTTCTCCCGGCGCGGCGAAGTATTCGCGCATGAATTCCTTTTCATCGCTTGACCCATCGGCCTCTGTGCTGATGAACCTTGGCACGACCTGCATGTATGTGCCGGAGACGTTCCAGCGGAACTTTATTGATGCCATCCCGTACTGTGATTCCGGCAAGCTCTGGGCCTTTGCGCCGGCGAGGAGAGCCAGTCCGATAGCTCCGGTGTGTACATTGGGGTAGACGCTGGTTTTATACAATCCGCCGGGTCCGCCGGTGGCGAAGATCACGTTTTCGGCCAGGATTGACTCCAGTTCACCGTCTTGATTAATGACAACTGCGCCGCATGCGCGCCGGCGGCTGGAATCTTCTTTCGGTATGGTAAGGAGTTGAACTGCATCTGTCTTTTCCCTTACCGGGATATTGCGTCGCTGGATTTCCTTTATTAACGCCCGGCACATTTCTCTGGAAGTATAGGGCCCGATGGAGGTGGCGCGCTGTCTCGGGTCGTGATCTGTCTTATAGCCTATAAACTGGCCGTATTTATCTCTCGGGAAGGGGACGCCGAGATTGACGAGATTTATAAACGCCCGCGGGGAGAGAGCCGCTTCCACCAGGGCCAGGTCGCCGTGCATGCTGCCGCCCTCGTAATAGGTTTTGGCCATGATTGCAGGGGAATCTGCGTCTTCGCCGCCGAGTCCGAGCTTGTAATAAGTCTGCTTGTCGCTTCCAGTATTGATCGATGTTCCCATTTGGAGCCCCTCTGTGACTACAAGGATATCATCGATGCCGTTGAGTTGTAACTGGAGCGCCGCATTGAGTCCGGCTGCGCCGCTGCCGATAATAAGGGTATGAACTTGTCTTGTTTCTGTCATGTCGCGTTTTCCTGTTTCCTGCTGTGGTAATTCAAGTTTTTGTTAAAATATTAAGATTAAGATAGCAGGCGCAGCGGGACGGGGCAAGCGGGAAGCATGGGGAGGAGCAGTAAACTACGAAATACTCTAAAAGGCGCGAAAGGGCAGCAGGTTACGGGATAACCTGCTGTACTTGGGAAAAGAGGGACCGGGTCGGCACAGGGATGTTCCTGTGCGGTTTGTTTTCTCTACTTGATCTTGACAGTCGGGGTAGTGAAATATCAAACTCTGTTCCCTTATGAAAACTCCGGAACATGAAAGATTTCACATCAAGACGTTGGACGATCTTCGCAGGGAGATTGATGAGCTTAATTTGTCGATTACGGTACGGGAAGACATTTCGGTTCTGAATTCCGATCTGAAAGTCGGGCAGTACAGAATGCCGAACCGATTCAGTGTTCAACCGATGGAAGGGTTTGACGCCGGGCCGGACGGGTCGCCGGGCACTTTATCTTTTCGCCGGTACAGAAGGTATGCTGCGGGAGGCTTTTCTCTGATCTGGTTTGAAGCTACCGCGGTGATGGAAGAGGCCAGGTCCAACCCGGGCCAGTTTTATATTCATCAGGACAATGTTGACAAGTACGCTGAGCTGGTTCGGGCCGTTAGAGAGACTGCGCGGCAGGAGCATGGGTATGAGCCGGTGCTGATTATCCAGCTTACGCATTCCGGGCGTTACAGCAAGCCGCATGGCAAGCCTGCGCCGATAATTGCCCACCGCAGTCCGATTCTTGATCCAAAGCACAATCTGCCCGCCGATTATCCCGTGGTTACCGATGAATATCTTGACCGGTTGCAGGACAAATATGTTGAGGCCGCTAAACTCTCGGCTCAAGCCGGGTTTGACGGGATAGATATCAAGGGGTGTCACCGGTACCTGGTATCTGAACTTCTGGCGTCGTTTGCCAGGGAGGGTAAATATGGCGGAAGTTATGAAAACAGGACAAGACTGCTGGTTGAGAGTCTTGAAAGAATATGGCGGGAGGTTCCAGAGGTTTTTGCCACCACGAGGATGAATGTGTATGACGCCATCCAGTATCCTTACGGGTGGGGCGTGGATAAAGAAGATTACAACAAGCCGGATTTAAAAGAACCGTTGAAACTTATAGGCAGGATTAAAGATATGGGCGCGCCGGTTCTCAATATGTCGATAGGCAATCCGTATTTCAATCCGCATGTGGGGCGTCCTTATGATTTTCCCATCAAGGGTATGAAGCCGCCGAAGGAGCATCCGCTTAATGGCATGGCCAGGTTCTTCGGCATTACCAGGCAGGTGCAGGAGGCTTACCCTGAGCTACCGGTAATTGGCTCGGGCTACAGTTGGTTGAGGCAGTTTCTGCCTTATGTGGCAGCGGCAAATTTGTCGACCGGAGGAGCTTCTATAATAGGATTGGGCCGGGGCGCCTTTGCGTATCCGGATACGCCGAAGGATGTGCGTGACAAGGGGCGGATGGATCCGGCGAAATGCTGCGTTGCGTGTTCGGCTTGTACTCAGATAATGCGGGACGGAGGCATGACAGGCTGTGTGGTGCGGGACAGCGAGATTTACGGACCGCAATACAGGTTGGCCAGGCGTTTTGCCATGGATCGGTTGAAAGAGGAAGCGCGCCGTTGCAGGGACTGCGAGGCGGCTACATGCTCGATGGGCTGTCCTGCGCTGGTGAATGTTCCCGGTTTTATCAAGGCATTTGCCGATGATGATATCGAGAGGGCATACGCGATACTAACTGAGTCCAATGCTTTACCCGAGGTATGCGCTTACGTGTGCCCTGCGGAAGTTCAGTGCGAGGGCGGATGCCTGGAGACCATTTTTGAAGAGAATCCTGTTCCTATACGCGACATACAGCTTGTTACCTGTCGCCTTGCCCGGGAACAGGGAATAACCGGCGTATCGCTGCCGGGCGAAGCTTCCGGCAGGAAAGCGGCCATAGTAGGGGGCGGGCCTGCTGGAATATCTGCTGCGATAACTTTTCTTGAGCGTGGCCATGAGGTGGTGATTTATGAAAAGGACTCTAACCTTGGCGGAACCCCTGACGCAATTATACCGCAGAGTCGTTTTAAGGATTCCAGCGCAGAAGTCAGCGCTCGCTTGAAGCCGGCTTTTGACTCCGGACGCCTGAAGATGGAAACCGGCCGGGAATTTGGCGCCGACCTGTCGCTTTCTGAACTTCAGGATGATTTTGATGCCGTGATTCTCGCCATGGGACTGGGTGGAGCGACTTCGATGGGGCAGGCCGAAGGTGTTACCGACGCATTAAGTTTTCTGCGTAAGGCCAAGGGATCTTCAGGAATGCAGGTGCCCGACCGTGTTGCTGTGCTGGGCGGGGGCAATACTGCGATGGATGCGGCTGTTACTGCCAGGGAGCTGGGCGCGCGGGATGTTTATCTTGTTTACCGGAGGTCTTTTGAGGAGATGCCGGCCTGGCCGGAGGAAACTGAAAAATTTATGAAATCCGGCGGGCATCTGTTGCTTCTTTCGCAGCCGACCGGTTACGAGGTCGACGAGGCGGGAAAACTGCGGGCCTTGAAGCTTGTAAGAACTGAGCTTGGCGAACCGGACGCGTCAGGAAGACGCAGGCCGCAGGCTGTTGCCGGCAGCGAAACGTCTTTGCCAGTGGATCTTGTGGTTGAGGCCATAGGGCAGAAAATTCCCCGGGATGTCAGGGAGGCTTTGAAGGATCTTGAGCTTGCCGATAACGGGCTTGTCAAAGTTGCGCCGGACTCTTTTGCGACAAGCCTGGCCGGTGTCTTTGCCGCAGGCGACCTTATAAGCGGCGGGACCACCGTGGTGAGGTCGATATCGGAGGGGATGAAGGCAGCCAGGGAGGCCTGCGGGTATTTGGGAAAGCTCTAACCAGCATGTTGAACATAATCAGGAGGTTTTGTGATGGGAGACAGGAAAGTTGCATTGGTAACCGGGGCCGGGCGCGGCATTGGCCTTTCAATAGCCGGAAGTCTTGCAGACGAAGGTCTTGATATTGTGGTTTGTGATATACACGCAGCCCAGGATATTGATAAAAACCTTAAGACCATAAAAGAACACGGAGCCGAGGTTTTCTATTGCAGGGCTGATGTGTCTGATTCTGAAGCAAGAGAACGGATGCTTAATGAAATACGCGGGCATTTCGGCAGACTTGACGTGCTTGTTAATAATGCCGGAGTGGCCCCGAAAGTGAGGGCTGACCTCCTGGAGGCGACAGAAGAGAGTTACGAACGGGTCATGAAGATAAACCTTCAGGGTCCTTATTTTCTGACCCAGTCAGTTGCCCGCTGGATGATTGAGCAGCGCGAGAAAAGTTCTGATTTTGACGGCTGTATTATAAATATATCTTCTATTTCTGCTACTGTAGCCTCACCCGGACGCGGGGAATATTGCGTATCCAAGGCAGGTGTCAGCATGGCGACCAAGCTCTGGTCTGCCAGGTTAGGCGAGTATGACATTCCGGTGTACGAGATAAGGCCGGGTATTATCATGACCGACATGACAAGCGGCGTAAAGGGAAAGTATGACAAACTGATAGCCGATGGGCTTCTTGTGCAACAGCGATGGGGACTTCCCGAAGACATCGGCAAAGCCGCGGCAGCTCTATCCAGGGGGGATTTCAGGTACTCGACGGGCCAGGTTGTGATGGTTGACGGCGGATTCTCGGTGGACCGGCTTTAGCTTCGAAATAATTGGCCGGGAGCGTGTTTCTTATCTTGCTGGCCCTCCTCATTCTCCGTTATATTTAAATGCATTGCGCAAATAGCGCAGTTACAGCAATGAGTGGAGACCGATATGGGCAATGTGTTTGAAAACACTATGAAACAGATTGAGCGGACGGCGAAAATGGTTGGCATTGACCAAAGGTATCCGGGAAGCCAATTTGTGGAAAGGATGCGTGAACCTGACAAGGTTATCATGTTTCGCGCGACCCTGCTCAAGGATTCAGGCGAAATAGAGGTGTTTCTCTGTTACAGGGTTCAGCACAGTGATGTGCTGGGACCTTACAAGGGCGGGATCAGATTGAGTCCGCTTGTTGACCTTGAAGAGGTCAAGGCGCTTGCAATATGGATGACAATGAAAACTGCGCTTGTGGACATACCCTTTGGCGGCGCCAAGGGCGGCATTGCTGTGAACCCGCGCACTTTGAGCGAACCTGAAACCGAACGCCTGGTGCGGAAATATGCGCACAGACTGGTCAATGATATTGGTCCCAACATTGACGTTCCCGCGCCTGACATGGGGACGGGTTCGAGGGAAATGGCATGGATTTATGACGAGTATCGCAAGCATTGCGATGCCACACCGGCTGTAGTTACAGGCAAGCCTGTTGAGCTTGGCGGGTCTGAGGGCAGGATGGCAGCAACCGGTAATGGTGTTGTTTGCGTTATGAACCAGGCCGTTGAAGAAATGGGCCTGAAGGACTATTCTGTTGCTATCCAGGGTTTCGGAAACGTCGGACGAAGCGCCGCGTTGTCTTTGAGCTCAAGAGGTGTACGGATTGTCGGGATTGCCGATGTTACCGGCGCTGTTTACAATGCCAACGGACTTGATATTGACGGGTTATGCGATCATGTTGACAGCGCAGGCGGTGTCACCGGGTTCAGCGGGGGCCAGTTGCTGGGTGACATTATAACATGTGAGTGCGATGTGCTTTTGCCTTGTGCTGTAGAGAATGTCATTCGCGCAGACAACGCTTGCGACGTGAAAGCCGGCCTGGTTGTTGAAGGCGCTAATGGTCCTACCACGCCTGAAGCCGACCAGGCGCTTGCCGAAAGAAATGTTATTGTGGTTCCGGACATTCTGGCCAATGCCGGCGGCGTTATTGTTTCCTATTTTGAATGGGTGCAGAATCGTGAGGGTTTTTACTGGGACGAGCAAATGGTTAACGACAGCTTGTACAAAAGGCTTGAGAAGGCATATCGCAGGGTTGTCCAGGAGGCCCGCGAGAAGGATTATTCATTGCGCGACGCTGCATACTGTCTTGCTCTCGACAAGGTTGCAAGAGCTACCATCGCCCGCGGGATTCAATGAGGCGCAGTGATGCCGAGCCCGCAAAGAGGCAGGATCTCTTTCAACGAGGTCTGGTTAAGCTGGAAAATGGTGAACCCGCCTGTCCCGTATTGTCGCGTGACCTTGATTTTTTCGATAAGAGAATGGATGTCGAACGGTTTTTTCCATGTGCTGAGTCCGATTCCGGGATAGAGGGAAGCTTTATTGCTCCACACCCTCTGCTGTTGTACAAGCTGGGCGAACTTGTCGGTAGACGGAGTATAATTCATCGGGCACACAAAATCGAGATATCCGCGCCGGCACCATAGCTGCCAGTCCTGCCCTATACTATCGCGGGTAACCGGCCAGTTGGAGAAGACCGCCGCAGATATTTCAATGTCCGGCCTGATTTCGCGCGCGCGCCGGCTGACATGCATTACGACGCGGGTAATGTTGTTTCTTCTGAATTTCAGCCATTTTTTCCTAAGGTCCGAAGATTCCAGGTCTTCCGGCCAACGCTCAATTTTCTGCCCCGCGAAGGTCTCGAATCGATCGCGGCATCCTTCACAGTAGCAGCAATTGCTGTCGGGATAGCGGATATAGTCGAAATGAAGACCATGCACCGGGTAATTCTCCGCGATTTCCACCATTGCTTTTACCTCGAGACGGAAGTTTTCCGGGTGTGAAGGGCAGAGCCATTCGCGCATGATTTTGCCATTGATGTTTTTCTGGACCCTTTTTTCTCTCGCCATGAGTGACATGAATTTATCTGGTGTCCGGCTGCCCATCTTGAAGTTCACTTTCCAGACATGGCACTCCACGCCGTACTGCCGGCAAGCCGCGAGGCATTCTGCGATCTGATCGCCTTTTTCCCGGATCCCCTCTGCCACAGGCAGAACATTGCTCTTGTAATAGGCGGCTCCGCCCCATGACATATTGGGGATTATGACGTTAAATCCGTTTTCACTCAGTGTGCGAATTGTTTCGTTCCAGCTCAGTCCTTCGACACCGTAGGGTTCATGGCACCAGAAGGCACGGTGTTCGCCCGGCAGCGGGTTTTGTGTTGAAGCGTAAGCTTTCAGTTTTGCGGCGCGCGCGTTTTCGGCAGCGTCCAGAGATTTGATATACTCTGAGGAATTCAATAGTGATTGAGCCTGTTTCTCGAACTTTTCGGCCTGCCTGATGTGTTCGCGGGCGGTTGGTCCTGCTTTTTCTGAACAGACACTTGCAACGTCAAGTGTGGATATTGCTTCTTCCGCGGCCAGTTTCCACAACTCCGGGATGAAATGACCTGTTAAAGCGAGCATGAGTCTTTTTTTGCCCGCTGGATCGTCTTTAAGGAGAACATGGGTCACGAATATGCAATTATCCGAAACCAGGATAGCAGGTTCTCCTGTATATTGGCCGCGGTGGTCGAACCACAGGGCGGCCGTAGCGCTTCGTTCCTGGACAGGGCGGGCTTTCTGGATGTTCCATGAATTCTGAGAGATAACCGACGGCAATCTTTTTATCCTGTTTGACATTGCATGCATGGATGAGAACTCGCCTTTGTATCTGCGTTTTCCATGCTCTGTCAGATTGATTCCGGTTGTTTTTTGAAGGGCTGAAGGCAGATTATAGAAACAGATAAGCTTTCCGCCTCCTGAAAGAAAGTTCTGCAGTGCTTGTACGCTTTTTTGAGAAAGGGCTGGATTGTATGGCAGGATTGCCAGCTTTTTGTTCTTGAAGTGAGACGATTTCAGATCAAGATCGCTCATGAAAGCGAAAGGAATGCCTGCGGCTTCCATGAATTGGGCGACATTTCCGGTGTAAGAGCGGACTGCGTCTAATTTTTCGGGATCGTTGCCTGCTATCGAGTCCGAACGTATTACGGCGACCGTGCTGTCGCTGTTAAGAAGTCCCAGGTCGGCCAGGTAGAAGACAGTGTCGGCGCCGTCGCCTTTCCACGCCGAAAAGCGTATTGCTTCAATACTGCTCCATCCTTCCGGTGTGCCTTCCAGTCTTGTGTCGGATTTGTGAATGACCACATTTCTCCAATCGGCGGAGGATACGGCTGAAAAAGAGGCCGAATACCATCCCGAGCCGCTCTTGAGGTATAGGGTGAAAGCTGAAATCGGGGAGCTGTTGGCGCATAGGATCTTGAATTGCAGGCCGCGGCAGTCGGTAAGATCGAGTTTGACTGTTTTATCCCAGACGCAACGTTTTACTTCTGATTCGGTGAAGCGGCATGGAAAGGCCAGGACATTTCTTTTGCCTGCCGTGGCTGTCTGTACGGGTTGGGCGGCCCATTTTGCCTCCCACTGTGAACGCGCGCTGTTGTTGTCGGAATAATCGAAACTTTCGATAAGACTGTAAGGTTTGCTGACAGGTTGGGGTAGTTTCCCGTGCGGCGCTGCACACGCGAGCGTAGCCGCGCAAATCGCCGCTGTTATGAGTATGCTTTTTTTCATGATGTTATTCTGCGCGAGGTTTTATAAGGACGCAAGGGTATTTACTTCTTGAATAGATGACGCGGGTTGTACATAAACTGCCTGAATCTTGAAAAGGGAAACAGCGCTGGAGGTTATGTGAAAAAGAAAACAAGGTATACGTCGTTCTCGAAACAGGCCGAAATGATCTTATCGTTGCCTGTAGACTGCAGGGTCAACGAGCTGGGGGGCTACGGGCCTTCCGGTGAAGTTATATATACCGGGCATCCCCGGGGATGTCCCTCTGCGATTGTGGACAGTCGGGAAGGCGCCACTGTCTCTTTGATGTCCAACGGTTCTGTGGAGTTTACCGTTGCCAATCAAAACGGCGCGACCGTTCCTGTGCTTGCAAAGAGTTTTGATCCGGTTGAGAAACGCGAGATATCTGTTCCATCACAGAATGTGTGGATAAGTCTGCCCGAAAAAAAAGAAGCGCTGGCTTCGATTGTGAATCCTTCAATATCTTGCGGGTTGAAAACGCGGTGGATAAAGATTGTAAAAATTGGCGAACCGTTTCGACAGATGTGGCATTGTGCAGAGTTTTCGGCGCGAGGCTGCAGAATACAGACTGCGTTAAAACTGGCTTTGGTAGTAACAGAAAGCGGGCCTGCTCTGTTCCGGGGGATTTATGTGCTAAACTCCGGCACGCGGCCGGTTAATGCCGATTTATGGACTTTTTTCAGTCTTCATGGAACGCAGCGCTTTGTTTACAACAAGGCAATCTGGTATGACTCCGGTCTGCCTCTGACTCCGAGAGAGACCGTGGTTTGCGCTAGAATTCCCTACACTGATGACTTGCAACTCAAAAGGATTTCAACGTTTACACAGAACGCGGACTGTGTTGAAAGCACTTGCGACTACTCCTGTTTTGCCGGAGACACGTCAGCATCCGCGCTGTTTCCCTTCGCGGTCAGAAACGGCAGGCTTGGACCGGGGGCGGCCGGACGTTTGAACCGGTTTGCAACCCCTGCCGTAGCCGCCTCGCATTTGAAAGTCGATCTTGAAGCGGGCGCTTATGCAGTGGCCGGGCAGAGTTTGCTTTATGTTACCGATCCAGATGTTCTGGACAGTTTTGCCCGGGCTTCGGTCGCCGAGGAACCGTCTTACAAGGCAATTGCCTCAAAGTTCAAAAGCGCTTCGACCGGGCTGGTCAATTCGACTCCGGGCGCAAGGGACTCAGCGAGAAGGTTGTTGATACAAACAGGCGGTGGCTCTCCCAGTTTCAGTTTTGAGGCGGAAGGCAATAGAATGATATCGGAATATGCCGGGTCGGTCTGGACTGGTGTTGAGGAGTTGTACGAGAACTGCAGGGCCCATGGCGCTACTTTAGCCGAGGGGATAGAGCTTGGGACCCGGGACCGTGGCCAGGACATGTGGCCCAAGATGAAGGCTGACCCGGGCCGGGTGAGAAAGGATCTCGTGCATGCGTTTTCGTTTATGTACGTGACATGTGAAGAACCGGTTGCCAGGAAAAGGAAGTTAACTCTCAAGGAAAAGCTTCACGGAATGTTCCCCAGACAATATCCCAGCCGTTGGAATGACAGAAGCGCCGAAATTCCCAACGACAACAGGCCTTATGCAGACAGTCCATTATGGCTGGTGAATTCTCTTGTAATGTATATCCGTGAAACCGGTGATGTGAGCATACTCCAGGAAACGGTTCCGACAGTGCGGCTGATAAATCCGGATGATCCTGAGAATTCAAGCATGACCGGTAATTCCCTTGAATTGACTGTAATTGAAGTTGTGATGGAGATATTCAGGTGTTTCGGGAGGCATGTAAAGGACAGTCCTTACGGACTTGCGCAGGTTATGTACGGAGACTGGTGCGATCCGATTGACATGTTTGGAACCTCAGCGGTAGGCGATGCTGCGACGCGCGGTCGGGGCAGGGGAGTGCATTTGCGGCTGACCGGTCATCTTTTTGAATGCCTGGTCCAGACGCTCGATCTTTTCCAATCTGCCGATGTCCGGAATGCTGCCGCGGGTTGCTCTGTAAGAGATGCTGCCGGTGAGCTTGTGCCTCTGGCCAACCTGATCCGGCATAATGCGGTAAAGTGGGCATGGGAGGATACAGGACAGGGATGTTCGGGTTTTGTCAGTGTTATACATGAACTCAAGGCCGACGGCAGTGTGCCTGATTATAAATCCGGAGAGCGCGGTTACACTCTTGGAAGCATGCAGGGAGATGATTTTGACGGCGTAAACAGGCGCGACCTTGCGGCGCAGGCTTATTGTATGCAGATGTTGCAGACAGAGCGAAAGTACCTTGAACCTGTTCCGGGCAGTGAGGGGATGGTTCGGGCTATTATGGAGTGTGTGGATCAGATGTTCTATGATGAACGGCTCGGGTTAAGGCTCTTTACTACGCCGATAGCCAATAATGAACAGGCAGTGCGGCTGGTGGGCAGAATGGGTGTTTTGCCCAGCGGCACGGCTGAAAATGGCGAATACCATCATGGCCAGATAATGATGCACGTTTATAGACTGCTTGCGAATGCCGAAACAGACAATGTTTGGGAGCAGTTCAAGCCCATGCTGTCGGTGTTCCGGGGTAAGGAAATCTGTGGTCCTTTTGACATGCCCTGTACTTCCTATGTTGCCGACAGGGACGATCCGCATTACGGCAAGGGAATGTACTTTGGCTTGTCAGGTTCCACAGACTGGCTGATCAGGTTTTTTGAGCAGATTGCAGGAATTGATCTGAATCTTCATGACAGCACATTGCCTGATTTGACTGTCCAACCGAAGTTGCCTTCGGGTCTTGGCGGGAATCTGCGTTTGTCGCGGATAATTCATGTGCGCAGTTGCGATGGCTACAAGCTCGTGCCCCTTACGGTGAAAGTTGGCAGGAAGAAGAACGAGAAGTGCCCGCGGATGTATGTTAACGGCGAGCCTTGTATAGAGGACTGTGTGCCTGATGTTGCGAAGTATGAGAGGGTTGAAGTTGAGGTTTTTGTTTGAGCGCAGAGGGAGAAGAGTAGTTAACTACGACGATACACTGTCCGTATTCGAGAGGCTTGACTGTGGATGAGAGTATGCGTATTCTTGTCTTATTATGGAATTTTATACGAACATATTGAATGCGATAGGGAATACGCCTTTGATCGAATTGACGCGTATTTCCAGGGTGCCTATTTTTGCCAAGGCCGAGTATATGAATCCGGGGGGGAGCATTAAGGACAGGGTTGCGCTTTATCTTATTGAGGAAGCTGAGAAAGAAGGCTCCTTGAAGCAGGGCATGCGGATAGCGGAGGCTACTTCCGGGAATACTGGGATTGGCATGACTTTTGTGGGTGTGCACAAGGGTTATGGGGTTACAATCGTTATGCCCGAGGATATGAGCGAGGAACGTAAGAAGATAATCAGGGCTTTTGGGGGTGAGATTGTTACCACTCCTGCCGCGGAGAGCCTGGCCGGTTCGCTGAAGAAGCTTGAAGAAATAAAGCGGGCTGATTCTGCAGTTTTCGTGCCGGGCCAGTTTGAGAATCCGCGTAACCCGGAAATTCACTATATGGCGACTGCATCCGAAATATGGAGGCAGATGGAGGGTAAAGTTGACGCGTTTGTTGCCGGTGTGGGCAGCGGCGGAACGCTTGGAGGCGTTGGCAGGTATCTCAAGGAAAAGGACAAAGACATCCAGATTGTAGCCGTAGAACCTGCAAATTCGGCCGCCTTGCTTGGGCACGAGCCCGGCCTGCACAAGATCCAGGGAATCGGTGACGGGTTTGTTCCGGCTGTTCTTGATACTTCCCTGATAAACGAGGTTCTGACCGTCACCGATAATGACGCGGTTGAAACGGCTCGTAAGCTTGCTGCAAAGGAAGGAACGCTGGTGGGAACTTCTTCGGGCGCGAATGTATGGGCTGCTTTGATATTAAGCGACAGGCTTGGACCTGAGAAGAATGTGGTTACGGTATTGCCTGACAGGGCGGAGCGGTATTTCAGCACGGCTCTTATTTGAGAGTCATCAGTCATTTGTCTGCTCGCCTAAAGCCTGACAATTGGTTTCCGCTCCTTTAGCCTGATCTTATCATCAAATTAATGCAATTTCGTGTTTTTAGCGTATTTCGTAGTTTCTTTCTTCCCATCTCCTCTGTGCTCTCTGTGGTTACAATCTTTTTCTTTTCTACCCCTTCAACATTGGATATTCCGTGTTGGATATTCTTCTCCTCCGTGGTCTGTAAGCTGTAGTCTGTTGTGAGTTATCCAGTCGGGGTGACTGTGATTTTGCGGTTGTCCGGTTCTTCGGTTGCTTCGAAGTAGATATGAATGGCTGTTTCCGGGATAAGTTCTTCAGCCTTTTCGGCCCATTCAATCGCGATTACTCCCGGGGTTTCCAGGTAACGTTCAAATTCGAGGGAGAATGCATCTTCGGGTGAATTCAGCCGGTAGAGGTCGATATGATAGAGAGGGGTTTCCGCCGGGTATTCATTTATCAGGGTGAAGGTCGGGCTGGTGACCGGTCGGTTAATTCCGAGCGCTCTAGCCAGGCCTTTCACAAAACATGTTTTGCCGCTTCCGAGGTTTCCATGTAGCGCTATTATGCATGTGGAACACCCGGCCGGCGATGATCTCTTGTCGCATGCCTCACGGGCAATTTCTTCCGCGAGTTTCATTGTTTCCCGAGGGGAGCGGGTAATTACTGTTTTTCCGGATATTGTCATGATTAAAAATGCCGGAATTCAGACAGTTCAATAATTCTGTTGTCCAGCAGGACTTCCGCGTTGCCCGAAGAAACTTTTCCTATATGTGTCAGAGGAGTCTCAAAATGTTGCGACCATTCCTTCAGGATTAACGGCAGGTTTTCATGTTCTGTGGTGAAAAGCAATTCAAAGTCTTCTCCGTCGTACAGCGCCTGTTCGACGGCCGAGCCGGGTTGAAGGTGTTTGCTCAACGGCAGTTTTGAAGCGGTTATATTGATCCGGACACCGCTTTCTTCGGCCAGGTGTGTTGCGTCCCTGGCCAGGCCGTCGCTGACATCTATCATGGACTGTGCGTAGCCCTTTTCTCTCAACCATGCGCCTTCTTTAACCCTCGGTATAAAACTCAGGTGTTTGCCTGCGGATGCCCCGCCGAGTTGTCCTGTAACCAGCAATGCATGGCCCGGCCGGGCGCCGGATCGGAGGATGCCCCGGCCTGTTGTAATGGTTCCCGCACAGAAGACATGGATTTGAAGGGAGTCTGCGCGTGACAGGTCTCCACCGACAATGGCGCATTCGAATTCGCTTGCGATCCGGTCTGCGCCTTTATAGGCGCGTTCCAGGTAGCTCGACTCGACATTCCCGGGAGCGGCTATGTCAATCAGTATAAAGCGGGGCATCCCTCCCATTGCGGCGATATCGCTTAGAACTCTGCCGACGGCTTTGCGGCCTACAGATTCGGGCTCGGATTCCTGCGTAAAATGAGTTCCGAATATGACCGGGTCTGAAGTAAACAGCCATTCTAGCTGACTTTCCCCGGAGGTCTTTACTATCGCGCAATCGTCGCCGGCGCCGCGGATGACGTCCGGAGAGCCGGTCAGTATATTGGAAAGCCGTTCGATTGTTTTGTGTTCGCCTTTTTTGCCAAGGGTTGTCATGGTTTGAAGTTTTGCCGCTTTGAGGAATTTTGTCAATGCCCTCCGGCAATCAGCGGCGCAAGATGGTTTTTGAGTTCGGCCGATATTTCTCTGGCGAGGTAGCGGTGCATTCTTTCATGCTGCCGGGCCAGTACTGCATTTCTCAGTTTTGCGTTCAGGATCAATTCGCTTGCTGTTTCGGCGATAAGCGGATAATTTTTTTCGCGGAAAAGAATGCCTGCCTTGTCCATCGTGTCGGGGATTGCTCCTGCGGCGTAGGCCAGAACCGGAACCCGGTGGGCCATTGCCTCGAGAAGGGGGATGCAGAAACCTTCGTGTTCGCTCATGCACAGGAATATGGATGCGGACTGGTAAAAGCCGGAAAGCTGTCGTTGTGTTACAGATCCGGCGAAATATGCATGCCTTTCCAGCCCCAGTTCCCTTTGCAGGCTGAGCAGGAGGTGGTAATAACGTTCTGTTCCGGCAAAGGATCCTACATGTATCAATCTGGCATCAAAGTCCGAAGTCAAACGGATACAGGCCATTGCGTAAAGCAGATCTTCGATTTTCTTGTTCGGGGCGCATCTGCCGACAAACAGGATATTTTTTTTGCCGTCGTTAAACCTTTTCATCACCTTTCTGTCAGGAGGCGAGGTGATGTCCTTGATATTGAGAAGTATCGGCAGAACATTGACGTTTGAGTATCCTGCCTGGCGCAGTTCTGCTGCGTTGAACTCGCTGTCGGCCAGGTTGATTTCCGCGGAGTCTTTGAGAGAGCGTATTTGTTTCCTTCCCTTTTTCAAGTTGGCTGCGGTGCTTCTGTTGATGAGTTCGAAGTAGCGATGGGGGGTAATGTTATGATACCTGATGACTTTACGACAGTTGAGAGTTTTGAATTCTTCGTTGACCGGGGAGCCTATGGAAAGGTGGAGAAGCATGATATCGTGCGGACTGAGATTGCAATGCGCCCGGGAGAAATCTTTGGCGTCGTGTCTGAGTTCGGGAAGAATCCTTGTTTTTTCGCTGAAGATTTCCGATTCATAGCCCCAGCTTCTGAATGTTTCTCGGTATTCGCGGGCCTCGTTGCTTATAGCATCGCCGTTTGTCATGCCTGCGGTCAGTTGATGGATTGCACGAGTTTTCGTCATTATTATATGTCGCCAAGGCAGTTTGAATGAAAAACTTTGAAAGAACCTGGTTCCGTTTCAGCGGTCAGCCTGCTTTTCTTCCTCTGCTTTTTTCTGAAGTTCATCCGTGTTTACGCCATGGTTGCGCAGTTTTTCCAGGACTGTCTTGTTTTCCGGATCGAGGATGAAGCTCTTTTCCCAATTAGACAGGGCTTTTTGTGTCTTGCCCAGCTTTCGGTATATGTCTCCGAGGTGCTCCAGGAGAACAGGATCTTCGCCCATCAACTCCAGCGCCAGTTTGATTTCATCACGGGCTTTTTCAAACTTTCCCTGTTTGTAGTATATCCATCCGAGAGTGTCAACGTATGCTCCGTTTTCCGGTTCTGCTTTCAAAGCCACCCGGACATAATCGAGAGCCTTGTCGAGGTTGGTGTTGTTTTCCGCCCAGGTATAGGCGATGAAATTGTGCGCCTGGTGGGACCCGGGATACTTGCGCAGGGATTCTTTTACAATGGCTATTGCCTGTTCGGGTTTTCCTGTCTTGTCCAGAACTGCGCCATAGTGCAGGTAAAACTCCAGTGGCGGTGGTTTTATGTTGTCGGATTCTTCCCATGCCTGCAAGGCCTTTTCGAAAGTTTCGATTGATTCGATGTGCATTTTTTCTATGGAGTATAACTGTGCAAGCCGGTACAGGATCGGGAAGTCGTCTTTGAACCTTTTTGTTGCCGACTCGAGAAAGCGGATGGATTTTTTATAATCTTGTGCGCTGTAAACGGCTGCCAGTTTTATTACCGGATCCGGACTATCCGGATTGGCTGCCGCGGCTTTTCTCAGAAAGTCGGCGCCCTTTTCGAGGTTGCCCGCAGAAACATACAACTCACCAAGGATTTCCTGGAAGTGTGCTTTTCTTTCGCCTGCATGTTCCCCCATGAGTTCGAAGAATGGAATAGCCTGCCGGATCTGTTTTGCCTGGATATGCCGCAAAGCTATGTTATAGCAGTATGACATGACCGGTTTTTTGTCCGGAAGATTATTCATAGCCGTCTGCAGAGTTTGTAAGGCCTCTTTGTCATTGTTGTTTATGACATGTATGGCGGCGAGCTGCCGGTAGAGTTCCCAGTTGTCGGGAGCGAGATCAATGGCCGCGTTGTACTGGCCGGTTGCCTTCTTATGTTCCCCCCTGCCAAGGTAGATCAATGCCAGGGAAATCCTTGGTTCCGGGTCGGAAGGGTTTTGCCTGACCGCCTCTTCCAGGATGTCTAATGCTTTTTCGTGCTTGTTGTTCCTCATGCATAGTCCCGCGGCATGAGTGTACAGTCCGAGTGTGGCGGGATCTTTTTCGATTGCCGCTTCGAGGTGCCAAAGCGCCTTGCTGGTGTCGGGCGCAGAGCTTTCTTCGTGCAGCAGCGCAGCGCCGTAGTGGGCAAGCGCGTCAACAAGACGTTCCTGGTTTTTTTTGAGCTGTGCGCCCCCGGGCTCAATCTTTTCACCCGGGCGCAGCGAGCCGCAACCTGCAGTGCAGACCAGCGCGGTTGCAAAAAACCATTTTAAGAAGGTCATACAAATATCTTTGCAGATGACTATTTATTCTTGTGTCTGTTTTCTTTTTTCCGTTTGCGGTACTTGTGTTTTGTGATCTTTTTTGACCGCTTCTTTTTGATTGATCCCACGTTTTTTCCTCCTTGTGGATCTGATTGTCGGGTCTGTCAGGGGATGACCTTGTTTAACGGCAACTCAATTATGCCTTCAGCTCCGGCGTCTTTGAGCTCCGGTATTATCTTCCTGACTACCCGTTCTTCTATTACAGATTCGATGGCTATCCATCCTTCAGTGTCCAGGCAGTTTATTGTCGGCGCATGGAGAGAGGGAAGGATCTCGGTAATTTTTTTCACGTCCTGCTGTTTTGCGTTGAGTTTGATCACCACCCTGCTTTCTGCGCGCAGGGCTCCTTCAAGCAACATGGATATTTGCTCGATCTTTTTTCTCTTCCATGAGTCTTTCCATGCATCGTGATTTGCTATCAGCCTGGTTGTTGATTCCAGGACGGTCGCAAGTATCCGCAGGTTGTTGGCTCTGAGCGAGCTGCCTGTTTCAGTCAATTCCACTATTGCATCGACCAGTTCGGGTGTTTTCGCTTCAGTCGCTCCCCATGAAAATTCCACATCAGCTTCTATATTGTTTTCTGCAAGGAATTTTTGAGTCAGTCCGACAGCTTCAGTTGCTATGCGTTTTCCATTGAGGTCTGTAAGTGATTTGATTTCTGAGTCCAGGGGTACTGCGACCACCCACTTGACTGGGCGGAGCCCCTGCTTTGCGTAGATGAGTTCGCAGACTTCAAAAACAGAGGAATCGTTTTCGGTTATCCAGTCGTAGCCGGTCATTCCGGCGTCCAGCGCTCCCGATTCGACGTATCGGCTGATTTCCTGTGCGCGAACCAGTCTCGCATCTATTGTGTCGTCGTCAATATCAGGGACATACGACCTTGACCCGGCGCTCACATTGAAGCCGGCCTTCTTCATCATGCTGAAGGTCGCATCCTGCAGGCTGCCTTTAGGCAGTCCTAGTGTTAGTCTATTCATGTCTTGTCTCCGATTCTTTCCTGCTTTGGGACGCGGTAATATTATTCAGCATTGCCAATGAGTCAAGGGGTTTACCCGTTTTTTGTCAGAGATTTACGCAAATTGATTTTATGGCAACCTGTTGTTGAAGGTCCGAAGAGACCTTTTAAGAGGCTTTTCAAGATATTCCAGGTGCAATGTTTACGCGACGGCCTTTAACGCTTAAGCGCCCCTCGGCAATGAGCTGTAGGGCGTCCGGGTATGCCTTGTGTTCCTGTTTCTGGATTCTCGCGTGCAGTGATTCCGGGGTGTCATCCTCGAGAACAGGCACGGATTTCTGTATTATTATAGGCCCGGTATCGGTGCCTTCGTCCACAATGTGGACTGTGCAACCTGTAATCTTGACTCCGTAGTTGATGGCCTGGGTCCAGCTTTCGACGCCTGGAAAGGCAGGCAGCAATGAAGGGTGGATATTAAGTATGCGGTGCTTGTATGCCTGCAATAACCCTGATTTGACAATACGCATGAATCCGGCCAGGGCAACAACCTGAGTCTGGTGTTTTTCGAGGCGCTTGAGGTACTCTTCTTCGGCCCTGCCTTCAAGCTTGGTCTGGAACGGTTCACCTGAGATGAAGTAAGTCGGTATTTTCCGTTTTCGGGATCTTTCCATAGCGCGGGCATTTTTTATGTCTGAGATTACACATACTACTTCCGCGTGTAGCGCGCCTGAATCTATAGCGTCAATTATAGCCTGCAGGTTTGTGCCCGAACCTGAAGCCAGTACCCCGATTTTAAGCGGTTTTCTTTTTTGAGCTTCTTTTTGCATAGGTTATTAGTGTCAGAGCCAGGGGCGTGAGGTGTCAAGAGTTTTTGTGTCAGTGCGGCTTGACTAAGAAAAAAAATGGGTTATTCTACATCTTTCCTTGTCAGGGCGGTTAGCTCAGTTGGCCAGAGCGCCAGCTTTACACGCTGGACGTCGGGGGTTCGAGTCCCTCACCGCCCATATTCCTGAAGAAAGAGCCGATTTTTTTCTCTTTTGGTTGACATGCCTGCGGCAAGTGCGATTCTCATAGTAAAGCAAATGGTTCAGACAGGCCATTGTCGGAGTACATAAAATGGCAGAGGAAAATGAAGCGTTTAAAATCTCATACAAATGGGACGAGCTTAGCGAGGAAGAGCGCGGGCGGCTGCGCCGGGTACTGCCCCAGGGGCTTTCAATAAGGCTTGCCGCATATTCAGATCTTTGTATTTACGGGACTTACGGGCAGAGCGTTCTGATCGTGACTGATAAGGAATTTCTTGTTGAGGAGAAGAACCGGGTTTTAAAGAGCGTCGAGCTTTCAGATGTTGCCGCGGTTTACTATGGCGATTTCGTAGGCAACGGTGTGCTGGGCGTGACCACGCGCAATGAGGAGCGGATCGAGCTTGTTCGCTATTCAAGGACCTTATCTGAATCTTTTGAAGCTCTCTGCGGTGAACTTAACAGCGATCTGGGTGTCAAGAGAAGCAAGGCCGAGGAGCAAAAGGACGAACTTGCCAAGATTGCGGGGGCGAAGGAGGAACGGGAAGCCTACAGGTGTCCCAAATGCGGGCATCCGTTGCAATACCCGACTGATCCATGTCCATTCTGCACCAGTAAGCGCAAAATTCTTGGTCGGCTTGGCGGTTATCTTGCAGGGCACAAGCGGCTGGTGCTAATAGGACTTCTGACGAGCATTGCTGTTGTGGCGGTGAATTTGAGCCCGCCACTCCTTGTCCGGCTGCTTATCGACAAGGTTCTACACAAACCGGATCTGCCTCAGGATGTGCGGCTCAACAGGGTCTCCATTCTCGTAGGGGCCTTCTTTGCGCTCATTGTATTCCGTTTTATAGTGCAGCATATAAGGATCAAGACCATGGGGCAGCTTGCTGCTACGGTGGTGATGGATCTGAGGCGCGATCTTTTTCGATCTCTACAGAGATTGAGCCTGAGTTATTATGACAACGAGCACACCGGAAGGATTATGTCTAGGGTCCTGAGCGATACCAGGCATGTCCAGCAATTCGTGGTTCAGGGAATGCAGCGGATGGCCGTCCAGCTTCTCATGGTGATAGGTATTCCGCTGATAATGTTTCTGGAGCATTGGAAACTTGCGCTGATAGCGCTGGCGCCCATTCCGATTGCCGCGTTAATGGGCAAGATTTTTTCCGAACGCTACAAGACCGTGTTTCGCGTACTGAAGAGGCGCTTTGCGTCTTTATCCGCCGCGGTTTCGGATACAGTTTCTGGGATAAGGGTTGTTAAGTCCTTCACAAGTGAAGACCGGGAAATGAAGGCCTTTGACGTGAAAACCAGGGACATTTATGATGCTCACATGGCCGCTGCCGGGACCCGGGCGTTATTCAATCCGTCGGTGCTCTTTATAATGACTATGGGTACGATTGTCGTCTGGCTTGTTGGCGGGCGTTGGGTGATCCTCGGGGTGGGAGCGCTTACAACGGGAATGCTGATCCAGTTCATTTCGTATATGAATCAGTTGTATAATCCGGTTCAACAGCTTATCCAGTTGGCGGAGGTACTGCAGCAGAGCGCTACTTCCGCTGAGAGGGTATTCAGCATAATGGATATGCCTTCGGATGTGGGGGACCGAAAAGACGCAAGGGAACTCACCGATATTCAAGGAAAAGTTGAGGTTCAGGATGTATCTTTCCGTTATGGAGACGGGAAGAAGGTCCTGAAGAATGTTGATTTTACTATTGAGCCCGGGGAGATGATTGGTCTTGTCGGCGAAACGGGATCGGGCAAGAGTACTCTCGTCTCGCTGATTTGCAGGTTCTACGATCCGACTGAAGGAAGCATATTGCTTGATGGGGTTGATCTGCGCAACATCAGGGTGAAGAGTCTGCGCAGTAATATTGGCATGGTGCTGCAGAGCACATATCTTTTTGCCGGGACTATTCGGAACAATATAGCGTATGGCAGACCGGAGGCAAGCGAGCGGGAGATTATCGCCGCGACCAGGGCGGCGAATGCGCATGACTTCATAATGAACCTGCCTGACGGCTATGATTCGGAAGTGGGCGAGCAGGGTCGAGGCCTTTCCGGCGGCGAGAAACAGCGGATTGCGATTGCGCGAGCAATATTGAAGGATCCGCCCATACTCATTTTAGATGAAGCCACCTCCGCGGTTGACACTGCCACTGAACAGGCTATACAGGAAGCAATGGACAGGCTTGTATCCGGGCGCACGACCATTGCTATAGCCCACAGGCTTTCGACTTTGCGGAATGCGAAGACGCTGTATGTGCTTGAAGATGGCGAGGTAATTGAAAGGGGCAGCCACGAGGAATTGATGGTTTCGAATGGCAAATATGCCAGCTTGTGCAGGATACAGGCTGAATTCTCTGAGCATCTTGAGGTTACGTGAAAAAAAGTTGATTTATGAATATCGGACACAACACAAGTGAATATGGCCGGATGACAATATCTGGTAAAGATGTCAAGTGCAGCCGCGATACGAACGGTCGTTTAGTTCTGCATGTCGGCGAAAAGGAGATTATCGGAGCTCATGTTGTTGCCGCATTTCCTCTGAGCTGTTGGGGGAGCATGATTTCCGTTCGTGATGAAGGTGGAACTGAAGTCGGAATGATAGACCATATAGGCAATCTTAACCCCAGGTCCAGGCAGATAATGAAAACCGAATTGGAGAAGAGTTATTTCATGCCGCGGATCCGGGACATACTGTTCTGTGAAGAAAAGCTGGACGTGATTACCATGGAAGTTGAAACCGATCGCGGGTGCCGGACGGTGCAGATAAGGAACGTTCGTAAAAACATTAGGAATCTTCCGCATTACAGGGTAGTTATCAAGGATGTGGACGGCAACCGGTATGAGATATGCGACTGGACTCAGCTTTCAGGGCCAGCCAGGTCATTCCTGATGCAGTATATATGAGGGTAAAAGGGGCGCGGAGTCATTGGTCATTTTCGCCCTTTGCACGAGTCATTTGCCTGGATGCGCTTATGCGCTCGGGACGTCATTGGGGGAAGATGGGCCGTAATTGTTGTCTGTAAGAGGGCTTTTGAGGGAGTGTGCTTGACATTGTTGGCTCGAATATGAATATTCAGTGGTTTTTTAAATAAAAAGGGAGGGAAAATGTCAAAATTTATCGGAAGATTGTCTGAAGAGGAGTTAAAGGCAAAGGAGACTGCGCAAAAGCAGCTTTTGTCGTGGAAACCTGAGAACAAGTTTCTTTGCTGTTTTGATGTGGACGGGCATCTGCTCGATAATATGACATCCAAGCAGATGATTGTCTTTCAGCCGCATTTCATGGATATTTTCGGATTGCGGGATATAGAGACTTTTTATCGGCTGCATGCGGAGCACCATAATCTATGGGGCAAGAATCGTGGATGCGACAGGCACGAAGCAAAATCCCTTACCCTTGGTTCTCTCCTGGAAGACCCGCAGCTTGTTCCCGGCCTGGATCAGGGCATGAAGGATAAGCTGAAGGGCATCAAAGTTTCCATTGACAAGTATATAGACCATATTGACAAGACAGGTAACGCTTACGGGTTTGATTCGCTGCATGAGTTCTACAAAGAAAATCCGGATGACGACAACCTGATGCGGCTGCTGGTGTGGAGTAAGGCGTCGGATTTGACGTTTCCTTTTGTGACCATCCCAATGCTGCCTTTCCCGAAGGTGGCGGAGACTTTTGGTTTTGTGTCATCCGTGGCTGATGTTTTGATTGTTTCCAAAACTCCCTATGTTGACATCTGCAACTGGCTGGAGCATCATGAGCTTGACCAGTATGTGACGGCTGTTGCCGGAAAGGAGCAGGGCGGCAAAGATGAGCACATCTGCCTGGCCATGGGCGGAAAATTTGACGCGGCGACGAAGACAATTGTGGAGCAGGGCAGCAACTATACTCCGGACCACGTGATCATGGGAGGCGATGGCGGCGGAGATCTTAAGGCAGCCAGGAAAAATGGAGTCTTTTTCTTCCCGACTCCGCCCGGGCACGAGGAAAAGGCTTGGGATGTGGCTCAGGAGGAAGTGTTCCAACCTTTATTCGATGGCAAGTATGCTTCCTTTGAAATGGCCAAGATCAAAGAATTTGAAGAGGCAATGCTGCCTGTCGGCCCCTGGGAGGAAAAAGGCTACGATCACAAGCGGGAATACAGGAAGCTGCAACCGAAACGTCAGCAGCTTTATCAGCAGCTTAAGCCGGGTGGCAGGCTGGCAGACATTTGATCTTAAAAGTATGCGCTTTCCGCCGATTGTGCGCCATGTGAATCCATGAAAAAAGCCCGGCCACCGCAAGGTAGCCGGGCTTTTTTATACACTCTTTTTGAAAAAAAACTATTCAAGCGTTATAGCGTCATTGGGGCATTCATCGACGCAAACACCGCACTCTGTGCAGGTTGCCCCGTCGATTTCCGCTTTATCGTCGTTCATCGAAATAGCTTCCACCGGACAGGCATCGACGCAGAGGCCGCATCCTGTGCATTTTTCTTTATCAACTTTGGCTGCCATGGATTACTCCTTTCTTTGTATATTAAGTAGATCCTCCTTTCAGCCGACTAAGGCAGGACCTGATTACACAACAATAGATCGGGAATTATAGGATGCGATGCAGGCACACTGCAACATAAATTCTTGTAGTTTATGAGTGTGCGTATTCGGCTGATAACAGTATGTGGATCGTCGGAAACGCTGCTGCGCCTGGATGAAATTGTTGAGATTGAATCCGCTTGAAGGAAATTGCATCTTTACGGCGTAGTGCCGAATGGCGCTTAGATAACGCTGTTTGGGATTGAATTTGACGATGGGCATGGAAAATCCTTCACACACAGGACGCGCGGTGAAACTATACGCTTTGAAAAGGGCTTAACTAAGCGCCATTCCGGCGTAGTGCCCAAATATCATGAGCTTGCGAGAGTTGGGCAACACGCCGTTTACTGTTCTGTTTTCTTGAATTCGTTCGGAAAATCGCGCAATATGCCGCATGCCGAAAAAACAGAAAGCTAAAGAGACTGCCGAGAGCATGGGGCGGAAACAGAAAGATATCTCTGTTTCCGAATTTTTTCTTAAGAACAGACATCTGCTTGGCTTTGACAATTCCAGGAAAGCGCTTCTTACAACCGTGAAGGAAGCTGTTGACAATGCCCTGGATGCGTGTGAGGAAGCTGAGATTCTTCCGGAGTTAAGCGTTGAGATCAGGCAGACTGCGGAAAAGCGCTTCAAGGTTGCCATAACCGACAACGGTCCGGGAATTGTTCGCAGTCAAATTCCAAAAATATTTGCAAAGCTTCTTTATGGCTCAAAATTTCATCGCCTCAAGATGTCGCGCGGGCAGCAGGGAATAGGAATCAGCGCCGCAGGAATGTACGGTCAGCTTACAACTGGAAATGCCACCAGGATTCTGTCCAAGACTCGAGGCAAGGCGAAGTCGCACCTGATTGAGGTTCAGATTGACACTCGAAAGAACAAGCCGACGATTCTAAAGGACGAAGAGACTGACTGGCGTCCCGGGTTTTTCCCGCATACGGATGATGGAGCGCCCCTGAAGAAGATTGAGTCGGCGCATGGCACTTGTGTTGAGATTAATCTTGAGGCGGCCTATGTCAGGGGCAAGCTGTCTGTTGATGAGTATTTGAAACAGTGCGCGGTAGTGAATCCTCATTTGCAGCTTCACTATCGAGTCATTCTGCTGGCAAAAGACGAGTCAAAGCAGGAGGAACAGGATAATCTGCCATGGACAACTTTCGAAAGAGCAATAAAGGATGTGCCTGAAGAACCCGGGGAGATAAAACCCCATCCGCACGGAGTTGAACTGGGGCTGCTTATGCAGATGCTGAAGGATACTTCCGCTCGAACTCTTCGGGCAGCTTTGACTGAAGATTTTTCCAGGGTGAGCAGTAAGAATGCTTTGCGAATATGCGCGGCTGCAGGATTGAATCCCCGGGCGAGGCCGTCCAGGATAGCTCACAAGGAGAGTGAGGCGCTTTACAACGCTTTGAGCGAGGTCAAGCTGATGAGGCCTCCGACCGATTGTCTTTCGCCGATTGGCGAAGAGCAGATAGTCGTTGGTCTGAAAAAAGAGATAAAGGCTGATTTCTATACGGCGGTAACCCGGTCTCCGACTGTGTACAGGGGCAACCCTTTCCAGGTGGAAGCCGGGCTTACTTACGCGCGGCCGGGTGAAAATGATGATCTTGGCGCCGATGAGCCGGTCCGGTTGTTGCGATTTGCCAATCGGGTGCCCTTGCTATACATGGCGGGGGCTTGCGCTGTCAGCAAGGCCGCCAGTTCGGTGAACTGGAAGAACTATGGACTGCCTCAGCCTCGCGGTTCTCTGCCTGTGGGGCCGATGGTTGTTATGGTGCATATAGCAAGTGTGTGGGTGCCTTTTACCAGCGAGAGCAAGGAAGCTATCGCGCATTATCCTGAGATAATCAAGGAAGTCACTTCATGCCTACAGGAATGCGGCAGAAGACTTTCGGTTTATCTCAACAGAAGGCGCAGGCAGGCTGAGGTTGAGCGCAAGAAGAATTACATGGCTCTGTATATCCCGCATCTGGCCACTGGACTCAAGGAGATTCTTGAACTTAACGAGAAGCAGGAAGGGCAGATTGTTGACAGACTGAATAAGATGCTGGAGAAGACGCATCTGGAGACTTGAGGGGACGATATTTAGTGAGTTTGCGGGTGGGTGTGAGTTTGTGGGGAGGAAGAACGATTAGGGGGATGTTTGTTGTCGGTAGTCCGTAGTCTGTTGCCGAGGGTGGACAGGAAGGGCGGGAAAGAAGAGAAAAGGTAGAGAAAGTCGGGGATTAAATGGCGGGTTCAAAGCAGAAAAAGACGAAAGCTGACAAAGGCGCACGTAAAAAGACTACGAAGAAGAAGGCCACGAGAAAGGCGGGAAAGAAGACGGTGCCTGCTAAGAAAGAGGCCGGCGCCGGCCTTGCCACCAGGAAACAGGCCGGGGCAAAGATAATAAGTCTCGGAAGCAGGATATATGACGACATAGTGAAGCGGAAGAAACCCAGGATGAGTTTTCCTGTCCGGTCACTGTCGAACGTCAAGTATGATCTCAAGCGCGGACATTTTGAGATCAAGGGGCGGAAATCAACCCGGACTCTTACTTACAATACTGTCAAGACATTCGCTCAATCGATGAGGCTGATGGCTACAACCAAGAGGGATCTGCTGGACAGGGATGATATAGCCGGGAAGCGCGAGATCTATTACAACAGCAAGGGGTGGGGCGATTGCCGGTTTGAGCAGCAGCATGAGAGCGACAGTCTGCTCGACGACATAGAGGCGCTGCTGGAAGTAAACAGGGAACAGCTTGGTTACATACCTGAAGAGCGCGGCGGCGATGTTGCCGGGCCGCTTGTAGTGATAGACCGCAATCCTGCGACAGGTGAAGAAGTCAGGATTGACTGTTCACGCCTTGGAACCGGCGCGTGGAGCATTCCCTCAAGGGTGGAGCGCCTCAAGTTTGAAACCAGGGCCAGGCTTGTTATTGTGATAGAAACCGCTTCGCTTTTTCAGCGATTGGTGCATCACAGGTTTTATGAGGACGCCAATTGCCTTCTTATTTCGATGAGCGGCGTTCCAACCAGGGCTTGCAGAAGGTTTGTGCGTCGTCTTGCGGACGATCAGAAAATGGAAGTCATAGCCTTCACTGACGGCGATCCTTATGGGTACTGCAATATTTACAGGACATTGAAGGTTGGTTCCGGCCAGGCGGCCCACATAAACCGTTTTTTCTGTGTGCCCCAGGTTAAATTTCTTGGTGTTACGCCCTGGGATATAGTTGACTATAACCTTGAAGACGCGACCCATCCGCTTGAAGATGTCGATATAAAGCGGGCAAAGGACGCTTTGAAGAACGATCCGTTTATCGCCCATCACAAGCCTTGGCAGAATGCGTTGAACCAGATGCTTAAAATGGGAGTGCGCATTGAACAGCAGGCTTTCGCAAAACACGGGCTTAATTTTGTCCTTGAGACCTATCTGCCGGAGAAGCTTAAGAAAAAAGATTTTCTGCCATAGCCCGGCCTGTTTATGCGCCGAATTTTTCCAGCCGCAGGGCGTTCGCCAGGGCCAGCGGCAGAAGGTTTTCAGCCGGGAAATTCGGACCGAGCCCTCCTGTTATGCAAGACCTTTCCCCAAAGGACGAGACATTGTCCGGGCGGCACACCGCAGAGTGCAGCAGGGCCGGCACCGGTTGCCAGCCGTGGCTCTTAAGTACGCTTGGTGTAGAGTGGTCTCCAGTGACTACAACTACATCTGGATTAAGATCCAGTAGTGCCGGGATCTGTTTGTCGACTTGTTCCACAACGCTTACTTTACGGTCAAAGTCCCCGTCTTCGCCGGAGCTGTCGGTTGGTTTGACATGCAGGAAGAAGAAATCGTAATCGTTCCAGCAGTTCTTAAGTGTTTCAAATTCGTCTTCGATTTCCCCGCCGGTGTCCACCACCTCCATGCCTACGAGTTTAGCTACTCCCCTGTACATGGGATAGGCCGCTATGGCGCCGGCTTTAAGGCCAAAAGCTGTGTCAAATGTGGGCCAGTCGGGTCTTTCGGCGAACCCGCGCATAAGGGCCATATTGGCGGGATGTTTGTCTTTCAATACTTTCCCGGCCTGTTCCAGGAACTGGTTGACGAGTTCGGCTGTGTGTTCGGCTTGTTTTGTTTTAGCTATTGCTTTAAGGGGTGGTTTCCCGGTTTCCTGGGGATCAGTATCCTCGATGCTGCCGCACAGATTCTTTCCTCGGAACACCAGGAGGAACCTGTGTTCCTTGACTGTTTCAACAAATATTTCTACGCCCGGGATTCTTATGTTTCTGAGGAGTGAGACCAGCGCCCTGTTTGTATCGTTACTGATCCGTCCCGCCCGCCGGTCCGTAACTTTGCCGTTTTCGTCGATTGTGCAGAAATTCCCGCGCGCGGCAACATCGCCATGACGGAGGTCAAAGCCTATGCCAAGAGCTGCAAGGACGCCTCGTCCTACCTGGTATTTGACCGGGTTGTAACCGAACAAGGCAAGATGTCCAGGTCCGCTGCCCGGAGTAATTCCGGCCCCGACTGGTTCGTGGAGTCCACAGATTGATCTGGATGCAAGTTCGTCGAGATTCGGAGTGGCGGCAGATTCCAGCTCGGTGGGCCCGCCAAGTTCTTTCGGAGCCCCTCCAATTCCATCCATGACAAGTAAAACTATTTTGCTCTGGTTCTTTCTTTTAAGTTTCTGAATTATTTCAAGATCCATAATTTGTCTCCCGGAGTCTGGTTTTATAATATGATCTGCAAGATTTACAGGTCGCGTTTTGGGTGTCAAGCTGGAAGTGGGTTTGTTTTGTGAATTGAAGGCAGTCGCCGCTATCATGCTTGCTGAGACAAGGGCGGTATTCTGATGAGGCTAAAATGGCTGTTATGGAGGCGGGCATTAAGAATTGGTCGAAGTTTTTTTAATGTTTTTTTAATTCCTGGTTTTTTTATCAGCAATTCTCATTATGGCCTCTTTCCGCCAAAACCTATTTGTATAACGATGTGCGTAGTAGCGCGGGCTTCACCGAAGCCCAGCGCTGTTGGGGCCTCGGCTTCGGTGAAGCCGGGCCTACTCGCGCGTGGCTGCAATATCGTGCCGGAACTCTGGCCACGCCAAACGTGGCAAAATGGCCATAATGAGAATTGCTGTTTTTTTTCTTGACCTTCATATATGCGGGTTGCATACTGCTCAATTCTTGGATTCATTGTGATTCACGGTGCAGATTGCTTCTCAAGCCTTAGACGAATCAATCCTGATTATCGGTATTGTCGAATCACCTTAGAACAGACAATAGAATAAATTGAGATGAATCAATCGAAATTAATAATGTTTCTATGGCTGGCGTTTTTTTCCGGCGCTGGCCTTTGCCTTGCTCAGGAAGCAGACAAATCGCAGGCTTCGGCCGTTGAGCAGCGGTACAAAGACTATGAGCCCGACTTTCTGGATAAGCGGCTGTACGAAGGCCGGCGGGGTCCGGATTCCGAAGTTATGAAGATTTCCACAGAGGAATCTTTTTTAACGTTGAACCTGTTGCCGGAGTCGGATCGCGCATATGCGCTGATTAAGGCTGCCAGGGAGCGCGAAGCCCAGGGCCAGTACGCCGAGGCATTGGAAATATATCAGCAGGTCATCGACAGGTATCCGGGCGAGCTTTATCGCGTGAGCCAGTATGGTGTCTTTGTGCCGGTCACGCAGTATTCGCAGCTACGGATGCTTGGGTTTCCGAAAAATAGCCTGGAGCAGTATCGAACTAAATATGATGCGCGCGCCCGTGATACGTTTGAATTGGCCCGGCGGAATAATTCACTTGAGGGGCTGGCGCATGTGCGTGACTTGATGCTGGCAACCTCATACGGGGCGCGGGCGATACTGGCGCTTGGCGATTCTGCGCTGGATCAAGGCCACTGGCTGGAGGCGCTTGAGTATTATCGCATGGTGCGGGAGCATTTTCCTGATTCAGATGCGCGTACGCCTGAATTGCGGCTTAAGATAGCTTATTGTGTGCGGATGCTTGGTGATAAGCCAGACAACAAGGTCGCGGTCGATAGCGAAAGCAAGAGTCAACTGAAACCGGAGATATTGAAGGCATTCGAGGAGGAACTGGCTGCAGCTAAACCCTCGGTTTCCAAACATTTCTCTCAGCAAAGCTGTCCTCCTAATCTGACGGCCAATGACTATCATCTGATGCCTCCCACTGACGATCCGATGGGCTTGAAAGCGCCGGAATGGCGGGCGTCGCTGCCTTATACAAGGCGTGATTTCTACGTCTATTCCAACCCGGTGATTACACGTGACAGCGTGATCTATCGGCACAAAAATATTGTATACAGCCGTTCACTTCTCAACGGAGAGCTGCGTTGGCGCAACGATATGGGCGGACGGGTCAGGTGGCAGAATCCCCCTGAGCGTAAATACACGCACGAGGACGTGCTGGTACAGGACGGGCTGGTATTCACTTCGATACATCAATCGGGTCCAACCCTGGTGGCGCTCGATGAGATTTCCGGTCAAATGCGCTGGGCCTACGGGCCTATGGCGGCGACATCGCAGGATGAGGCCAACATGCGGTTTGAGGCTGCGCCTGCGGGCGGGCCTATGACCGTGTTTGCCGGTTACATACAGGACAATATCGAGGGGGATACGCATACTGACACCGAATACGGGGTGATAGCCTTCGATAGCGTTACCGGACGTATTCGATGGAAAAAACGTTTAAGTCGATTGCGCCCCGGACTGTTTGAGTCAGGCTCAATACGTCGGCGTAACCGGATTCTGAGCTTTGCTTCACCTCCTCTATACAACGAGGGAACACTCTATTACACTACAAATGCGGGCGCTATTGCCGCACTCGATGCCTTGTCAGGTCGCATTAAATGGATCATGCGCTATCCGTACTATGCGTATAACCGGGATCATGCGGTTCACGACGCAACCCGGAAGTTCGGAGAGGGCGGCGGGTCGATCAAGGGCGCGTATATTTACCCGCACCGCCCGATGTTCTGGTATGGTCAGCGCCCGTTGCTGGTTGATGAAGACCTGTACGTGCTGCCTGTAGATTCAAAGTTCATGTTCAAGCTTGACCGCCGCACCGGCAAAGTCCGGTGGACATCCCCAAAGAGATCGGGCGCCACTCATTTCCTCGGGCCGCTGCCTTCCGGCGAGCTGGTCATGGCCAGCAGCGGGCGTTCGGGACGAACTGGCGAGAAGGGTCCGATGGTTCTGCTCGATCCTGAGACCGGCAAGGTAAAAGAACATCTTGAAGACCCGGTTGCGCGTGAATCAAAAAATACGCTTAACATTCGCTATGACCGCACCCCAACGCGTTATCCGGTGTATATTCGATGCCTGAACCATAGAAGCATGAATTATCAGATTCAGTGTCGCCCGTTTCTGAGTAAAACCGGACAGCTCATTGTGGGAGGTGTAGCTCACTGGGGCTATCCGTATTGGGATCACGCCGTCAACATGGCGGCATATAATTTATTCAAGGAGGATCGTCCGTTAACCGACAGGCGCCACTATTATGGCCCTGCTTTGCTGGCAGCGACCGAAAAAACCATCAATGAAAGCGTCAAATGGTTGAAACAAATGCAGGAACAGCCCGAGAACAGGAGGGGAGAAAATGAGAAAAAGGAAATCGAGCTGTTGAAGGAGATTATCAAGGAAGAGCCTGCCGAGAACGAACATCCGCAATTTCTTCCCTTTGCGCGAATGACCTTCAAGCGTTTCGGCACACAGTTTGAATTGAGGTTCGGCCCCCGTAAGGTTGAAATGGTGTATGATGAAGATGTAGTAAAGCAGAATCTTTCGGGAAGGCGCGACGCAAGCGGTCTGTTTGCATTGGCAGAGGTGGCCATAGGAGAAGGCCGCATATCAGAGGCGGCCAAGCTGATGCAGGAGTGCCTGGCAGCATTGCCGTCCGAAGATGAAGACTTTCGTACCTTGGTTAAGCAGCAACTTTACCGGGCGCACAGGATTCTGGCGCGCAGCAGCATTCGTGCGGCCGATTCAGGTCGGGAAACAGAGCATTGCCTGGGTATGACCCGAACGGTTACCAGTATGGACGGCGAGTTGGAGACGCGTTTTGCGATCTCTGACGCCTATAAGAGGAAAGGCGACTTGCGCAATGCCGCGCTCCAATTGCAGTCAGTCGTTTCGACATATGGCCATTACGGCTATCCTGTCTCTTCGATTAGTGGAGCGGATCGCGCCAGGCTTTCCAAGGCATCTGCATCCATTCTGGATCGGACTAAAGCATACGTAAGCGATATTCCGCATTCACCTGCGCTGAAAAATGCGGCGGACCTGGTAAAAGGAGGTATGCCGCTGTATTACGGTGCGCTTTCACCGCTGGAGAAGGATCTGACAGTGAGGGCAGGAGGATGGGCTGCTCGACAGTTAAATCGTCTTCGAATGGATTCCGATTCGTTTGCGGCTGATTTCGAAACCATGGCTGAGGAGGCACTGGAGGAGGTGAATGGAGAGGAAAAGATTCTCCGCATGCAGGAATATCCCGGAACGGAAGCTGCCCAAAAAGCGTTAAATTCGATGCTGGATGAAACAGATAGCAGTATGAATGAGTCCGGTTCGAGTTTGAGCAAAATAGCAGCAACCCGGAAGCGACTCTGGAGACTGGCGGATATAGCTCGAATTGCCGGATTGACTTTGCCCGAAAACTATGCCGCGCGGCTGCTGGCGCCCCCGGCGACCGTACCGGCGGAAATTGCTTTTCCGGTTAAGGAAAAAGAGGCCGATTTTGAAGAGGAGCGCACACCTGCATGGCTGTTGCTGGAGCGCAAAGGTCAAAGGAAAATTGAGCCTGATCTGCTGTTTCTCGGCGGACGCGTTCGAACGCGATTCGACAACAAGTTCCTGCTCTATTCAGTGGAGTCTGGAACGGGCGAGACACGCTGGAAGGCAACTGAAAAGCGCGGCGAGACCTGGTTCGACGAGATTCGGCTTGAAAGAAAGGGCAATGAACCCGGATTTTTTGAGGCGTATGTCTACGATGACATAGTTGTTGTGCACGGCCAGTTTGATGTGCTGGCTTTCAACCTGTCGGACGGGAAGCTGAAATGGCGCTATCGAGTGCCTTTTAATTTTGAAATCAGGCACTCACTGATGAGCGGGGATCTGCTGTTGCTGGCGGGTCAGACCGAAACGGTTGCGCTATATCTTGGCACGGATGATCCGCGAGGGGAAGTGGCCTGGCAGGAACGCGAGGAAGGCGATCTCTATGGCGCGCCATACCTGAGCGGAAATCTGCTTATCGGTGTGCGCAGTATGCCGTTTAATCTTACGGTTCGCTATCGGTCCACCGGCAGGCTGATTGGACGTCTTAACTTAACTGATCTATCGATGCACCGTGAACACCCGCTGCTGAAAAAGGGAACTGAAGCGTTGCCTATTGCGCATGACCGAGACCGGCTTGTTGTCACGGACGGATTCTATTATATTATGCTGGACGCGCGCTCAATGCGCGTTTTATGGAAACGGCTCATAGACAATAACGACATGGACAGGGAGCCTTCACTGCGCTTTGAGCTTGAAGGCGATTACCTGGCAGTGCTTAAGAAGGATTATGACGTTGATGCCATCTATATGCTGTCAAGTGAGACCGGAGAAGTCCTTTGGCACACTGATCCCAAGGATCGGAAGACACCCAAACCTATCCACTCGATGCGGATACGCGACGGCAAGTTGTACGGCATTCGACCGCATGCCGGCCAGGGTTTTTACCTCGTTGGTCTGGACTGCAAAACGGGCAAGAATCTTTTTGATCCCAGTGAACAGGACGGCTATAAGGGGCGGCCTGATGTTGAACTTCGACATTCACTTTATGGTACTACCGGACTGGTACAGATACGCGACAGGCAGGATTTTGAGTTGAAAGCGTTCGATCTGAGCAACGGCTATCTGATGCATACCCTTAAACTCAAGGCGTCGGGTAATTTCGGCGAGCATGGATCCGCCTCTGGCGTGGCCCATAACGGATGCATGGCATTGCATGGCGGCGACAAGCTGATTATAGCAGCCCCTGAAAAATAACGTACAGTGACCAAGATGTCTGGACGGTGTGTCCTATGGAAAGCGAATAAAGAATAAAAAAGCGCAATGAGAGTAATGGACTATAAAAGACGAGTAGACGGAATAATGGTTATGGCCGTATCGCTTTTCGGAATAACCGGATGCCTGCAGTTGGAACTGGCTATCGATATGCATGATGACGGAAGCGCTGAGATGACTGAGCGACTGCGGTTCTCGAAGGCATTGCTTGATCTTGATGATGGATCGGATTTGGCCCGTTATCTCGGGCGCGCAGGCGCGCAGGCGCGCATGAAAAGTATGGGCGAGGGATTGGCCCTCAAAAGCCATGAAGAGAAAAAATATCCCGACGGCAGCCGGGAGAGCCTGGTAGTCTATAATATCGGAGATATTGAGGATTTACGCCTGCCAAACCCCTTCGTGCAACAGAGACCGCCTGCGCCCATGATTCGTTTTCGTTTTATTCCCGTGTATAAACGTGTGCATAGCTACCAGAGGGTCGGAGACATCCATATACATTTGGCGACTGTCGGTTCGAAGGAAGACAAGGAGATTGAAAATCCAATTCCTGCCGACACGCCGTTGGATCTGCAGTTGTATCGTGATCTGCGTCCCATTTTCGCTGATATAATGAAGGGCTTCGAAGTCAAGGCAACATTGACGATTCCCGATCAGCCTGGCGGTCGTGGCAGGCAGGCAGGAGACCGAACGATGACTTTGCTGCATTTCAACGACAAACACATGGACCGGTACTCCGAACCGTTTCTGCAAAACGAGGAGGCCATGCTTTCCGTTCTTCAGTTTAAAATGGGAGACGAGACTATCACAAGCCATACTGCAAACTTTTACCGCAACCGGCAGCTTCCCGTACACCGCGGCAGGAAACCTTATGGATCGACCAGATTTATCATTCGTCCGACCTCACATCTTTATGAGAAATACTATGCGGGTCGTCCCAGGTCGGAAGGAGGGGACAAGTAGATTTGATGAAACTGATGCTTGCAAAAAAGAGGATGATCGTTGAATTGTTCATCATGGCCGCAGTTTTAATGACTGCGACCGGATGCCTTCAACTTGATTTGGCGGTTAAGATGCACAACAAGGATGGAGGCGCCACCGTGACCGAGCGTCTGCGTTTTTCCAAAGCCCTGCTTGATCTTGACCATGGATCGGGTTTGACCCGCCATATCAGTCGCGCAGGCGCTCAGTCCCGCATGAAGAATATGGGCAAGGGAGTGACCCTCAAAAGTCATGTGGAAGACAGGCTTCCGGACGGCAGCCGGGAAAGCGTGGCGGTTTATCGCATTCCCCATATAGAGGATTTGCGTTTACCAAATCCGTTCCTGCAAAACAGCAGACCCGGCCCTGCCTGCAAAATCAATATCAGACCCACATACAGTTCCAACAGGCGGTGGCAAATTGGAACCCTTACCATTGGCATGTCCAGAGTGGGGGCGGATAAGGATTCGGATTTCGAAAGCTCGGAAGCCTCTCCCGCCGAAACGCCTCTGGATCTGCAATTGTACCGTGATCTTAGTCCCATTATCGCTAATATGATGAAGGACTTTGAGGTCAAAATGACATTGACAGTTCCGGATCAGCCCGGCGGTCGCGGAAGGCAGTCAGGCGATCAAACCATAACCTTGCTGCATTTCAACGACAAGCACATGGACCGGTATGCCGAACCTTTTTTACAGAACGAGGAAGCTATGCTTGCCATGCTGCAGTTCAAGAATAGGGATGATGACATTCTGGAACACACCAAAAATTTTCCGCGGAATCGACAAGTGCCGGTTTATCGTGGCCGACGCGCTCCGTATCATTCCGACGGCTTTCGAATTCACCCCACTGATTATTTATTTCAGAAATATTTTGCGGGTCGTCCCAAGTCGGAAGGAGGGGACAAGTAAACGGCACAGCGCAGTTATTCTTTACATCTTGATATGACATCCATATAGTTAAAAGTTTTTATGACCTCATTTTTTACAAATCCCTTGATTCTAGCAGCGATTGCTCTTGTCGGCCTGCCATGGTTGATTGACTGGCTCTTCCGCAGACGCAAGCGCCAGGTGGAACTTCCCACTTTGCGTTTTATTCTTGATAACAAGGAACAGGAAAAGATCCGGCGGCAGGATAGAATCCTGATGCTTATCCGGGCGCTGGGCCTGCTTTTCCTGGTTCTGGCGCTTTCCCGGCCTGTCTTGCAGAAAGGGCTGATGGGCGGGACCAGGGAACGGAACATTATTATAGCTCTTGACGGCACAGGGAGCATGAACCAGCAGGTCGGATTGACGACGGCTTTCGGCATGGCACAGAAAAAAGCAGCGGACTTGATTCGGTCGCTGCCGGAAAAGACCACAGTGACGCTGCTGCATTTTGCCAACAGACCTGAATTTCTTTTTGAAAAAGAAGAAGACCTATATACGGCGGCAGCGAGAATAGAAGCGCTACGTTCGGGTCTTGGCATTTGCCCGGCGAACAGAGCTCTGGAGAAAGTCCAGTCTTTCATTGAAAATACAAATCTAAAAAATCCCGAAGTATATATTTTCAGTGATTTTCAGAAGACAACATGGAGCGGCAATGCCGGCGAAGGAGCACGTCTGATGAATAAAATCAGCAATGCCGGCAAGCTGTTCATGGTCGATGTGGGAGGAGATGTCGAGTTCAACTACGTTGTCACTGATTTTATGCCGGATGACAAGGTTATCACCACGGACATGCCGGTTGATTTTGAAGCGAATATCCGAATTTGGGGAGAGCCGGACACTGATAGCGGAGACTCGGGGGCCACTCTGGCTTTTATTGTCGACGGCGTAAAGAAGGATGTGCGGGAGATCGACCCGGAGAGGACCGAGCAGGTTGTGAAATTCAAACACAAGTTTTTGAATTCCGGCGAACACCTGGCCGAAGTCGTTCTCGAGGGGGACAATCATCATATTGACAATAACCGCAAATATCTCGCTACTGTACCCCAGAGCTTCAAAGTGCTGATCCTTGACGACAAGGCTGAAATTGAAAACGAAAGAGGGGTTGTTACCAGAGGGCCGGACGTTGATTTTGAGAGTTCGTTTCTTTCCCTTGCCCTTGATCCGCCTACACACTCCGGCATGGAGCGGGTATCGCGTTTTACGTCCAAGGTTATTCATCCTGTCCGCATAACCTACGAGAACCTCGAGGAATATCCGCTGATTATCATGACCCAGACTCGGAGTTTGACCGAGGTTCTGGCAGGCAATCTTTATCAGTATGTGGCAGGAGGCGGGAATCTATGGGTCTTTTCAGGGCCTGACGTGAATGTGTACGAATACAACAAGCTCCTGTATAACGAGGGAAAAGGTGTTCTGCCGTGTAAAATCGAAACTAAAGAAACTGACGGAAAAAATGGCGCGGCTGAAATCAGCTTTGAGCAATCCGGGCCATTCTCAGCTACCGGCCTTGGCGCAGCCGGAACCAGTGCAGCCGGCGTACTGAAATATTCCGGGATTACGCCCGCTGAAAATGCCAGGGTCATGCTTTCGCTTTCCGACGGTACGCCTCTGACTGTGGGAAAAACGATTGGACGTGGACGCGCTGTATTTACCGCCACTACAGCAGGGATCAGATGGAGTCATTTCCCGGCTGCTCCGGAGTTTCCTGTCTTTGTTCAGTCCGTAGTGCGCGATCTTGTTGGAAATCCGGATCGGACCGTTAATCTGGAAACCGCCGATGTGTTTCGGCAGCCGGTTTACGTTAGCAAGCGGCACCTGCTTTTGCAGAAACCGGACGGCAGCAAGACGCGATTGACGCCTTCTGCTGTCGGGGACAGCGAGGACGACTTCGAGGTTTCCTTTGCCGATACGGTGCAACATGGAGTCTACCAGATTGTTGAGGCGCCTTCGGGCGCAGTGCCAAGGCGCAAGTTTGTCGTGAACCAGGCTGCAGGAGAAAGCGAACTGAAATCTCTTTCGGAAGAGGAATGCAGGAATATGTTTACCGGCAGCGATTGGCACTGGATTGCTCCCGAGGTATCGCTGTCGGATACTGCGGCCAGGCTGTATTCTGTTACAGAATTTTCGTCATGGCTGCTTTGGATACTGGTTTTCGTTTTGTGTCTGGAGACCTTTCTTGCGGCTCGATACGGAAGGCGACGAAGCATTGTTAGAGCGCCCACGGAAGGGGAGGTGTCTGAATGAGGCTGACCATGATGACAGGCGAACTTCTTATGGGACTGCTGCTGGTGCTCGGTGTAGTTCTCTCGTTTCTATATCTTTACCTGTACCGGGTTGAGGCAAGAGGCGCCAGGCAGCTTACACGGCGCCAAAGACATTTGCTTTGGGCGTTGCGCGTGATGGTGGCGCTGCTTGCGCTCATAGCGCTTGCCAGACCGGCAGTTCGACTGGAAAAAGTCAGGGAACTGCCGCCGGTTACGGCTTTTCTGGTTGATGATTCCAAGAGTATGTCGTTCCCGGCCACACGTGACAATCCGCTGGTCAGGGAGATGCCGGGCGCCGACCAGAAACGAATCGACGTTTCAAGGCATGTGTTGGAAGACCTTCAGTCTGAACTGACGCTGAGACAGCCGGTCAAGGTGTTTACTTTTTCCGATACGACAGCTATTCACAAGGAGTTGCCGGTACGTGAGAAGAAAGATATTCCGGCGCTGACCAGACGCGAAATTTTTCCCGATGAGCCGGTCCCGGCCGGAGAATACAGCAATATCGGAGACTCTGTTCTGGACGTGTTGCGCGATTTATCCGGCAACAAGATATCCGGGCTTATACTGATGACCGACGGACGGCAGACAGGTGGTAAAGATATTGATGTAGCGCTTCGACAGGCGAGTTCGGCGGGAGTTCCCGTTCACACTATTGTAACCGGAACCGAAAACCCCCTGCGGGATTTGCGGATCGACCAGGTCAACGTAGGAAACGAGGCGAGCCTGGGCGATGTGCTTATCTTTGACGTTAAAGTGATGAACCAGATAAGGGATACTTTGGAAACCGAACTTTCATTGTATGAAGAAGGCGAAAAGATTGTGTCCAAGTCCGTATCTCTGGAGCGGGGAGAAAACCACGTTTCCATTGCCATGATACCGGAAAACGAAGGCACCCGGAAATTTACCTTGAAATTGCCTGTATACCGCGACGAGGTGAATTCTGAAAATAATGAAGCTGTGATGCATGTCAAGATTGTCAAGAAGACGCTCCGCGTTATCATGATAGCCAGCAAGCCCACCCGCGAGTATCTGTATATGGTTCCTGCGCTGCTGCGCGACCCGATTGTTGAGCTTTCGAGTTTTCTCCAGTCCAGCGATATTGATTATATCCAGCAGGGAAACAGGAACATCGAACGATTACCTGAGACTGTGGACGGATGGTCAAAATTCGATGTGGTTATACTCTTTGACGCAAATCCGAACCAGTTGAGTTCACAGCAGGTAGCGGCCATGGAAAACACCGTGAGAAAAGGCGGCGGCATGGTTATTGTGGCAGGCCGCAATTACAGCCTTGCCAAATTTGTTCAGATTCATGCCGTTAAGATCCGCAACCTTCTTCCGGTTGATATCAACAAGAATATTATGCACGATCATTTTAAGCAATTTTCAGAACCTTTCGGGGCCGAGCGCACAGCGCTGGGAAAAGGGCATCCGATCATGATGGCAGCAGGGGATGAAAATCTTAATGAAAGAGTATGGGAAACATTTCCGGAATTTTACTGGCGTCATCCAGTTGAACATGTGAAGCCTGGCGCGGTATCTCTGCTGGAGGAAAGCGATGCCGATGGAAAGGACGGCGGCAGCACATGCCTTATGGCCATACAGCGATATGGAGAAGGCTCAGTCTTTTATTCCGGGATTAATTCTTTATGGCGCTGGCGATATCCATACGAGAGTTTTGATTACGACCGGTTATGGGTTCGGATCATCCGCTACATGGGAGAGACCAGGCTTAAAGGGACCCAGCAGCAGGTGGCGCTGGATACAGACAATACCGTTTATGCGCCGGGCGAAAGAGTTGAAATTCGCCTGAGAATACTTGATCCGGCTTTAATGGCGCAGATCCAGGGAATGCCGCTTTATGCTTCGGTTTCTAGCGAAAAGGACGAAAGACGCATGGTTAGGCTTAAACCCGATCCGGGCGGCGAAATGATCTACCGGGGCGATTATACGGTTCGGCGGGTGGGCAGCAAACTGGTCAATTGCCGGCAGAGCGCGCCTGAATCCGATACCGAGGCCAAGGCTCTTTTTGATGTTGATCACAGTTTTATGGTGCGTATGCAATCATTGGAGGAGAAGGATACAAGCGCCGATCTTGCGGCAATGCAAAGGCTCGCCTCTGATACGGGAGGCGAATATTTTGACTATCGTAATATGAGAGAAGTGTCGAAGCTGGTTGAATCAATACCCGATGATCCTCAGCGCATCAGTGAACTTGTCCAGATTGAAGTCTGGGACGGAGTCATCTTTCTGATTCTGTTTGTTTTCCTGATTTCGAGTGAATGGTGCCTGCGTAAATACTGGGGGCTTTTATGATGACAATACTCAATCGACTTTATTGTGCAGGCCTGGTTGTTGCTGTTCTTGCTGGTCTCAGCCTCGGGGCTCTGGCAGATGAAGAAAGGGAAGATAAAGAATCAACCGGGAAGGAACCTGAAAAGAAACTGGCCAGGGAAGAGAATCTGTCGGACCGGCTTCTTCGCCAGAAAGAGGAGGCCAGGGGGCCGACATTTGTCGGAAAGGATCCTGCGTTTCTGGTACTTCCAAGAATGACCGAACGCAGCACAATGCCCCGGCAGCTTCTTACGCCCGAGGTCCTGAAGATGAAAGAAAAGGCGCTGGAATTTCTTGTTGCAAGCCAGAATGCATCGGGCGCATGGTCGGACCCGCAATATCCGGGCAATACCGGGGTCACAGCCCTGGCATGTCTTGGGCTTATGGCCGAGGGAAGCCGGCCCAATATCGGGCGCTTCGGAAAAGAAATCACGGATGCAGTTGATTTTCTTATCAAAAACGCAGGTGAGAATGGAATTATTGCAGGAAAAGGGAGCAATAAATACGGCCCCATGTATGAGCATCTCTACTCTACCCTGGCTCTTCTTATGGCATATGGCGAAGTCCCGGCCCGGCCCCAGGTGAAGGAGATAATTTCCAGGGCGCTTCAGGCTATCAACGAAAGTCAGAAACTGGATGGGGGCTGGAGGTACCAGTATTCCACGGAAGGACAGAGCGATATGTCCGTCACATCGACCGCACTGTGGGTTCTCAGGACAGCCAAGAAATCCGGCTTTACCGTTTCTTCGGAGAGCATCAAACGCGGCGTTGAGTACATTGAAAATTGCGCTCTTCCGGATGGAACGTTCCGGTACAGGTATTGGGGCATTCATTCTTCGGCCCGGCTCGGCGGAGCAGCGGTTGTTTCTCTTTGCAACCAGGGGGATGTCGACAACATTCTGATCCCCAACGCCATGAATAGGATAGACTACGAATATCGCCGTTACACTGTTGATGATCTCCGAAAGCGCAGATATTTTATCTACGGATGTTTCTATGCCAGCCTTGCAACATATGTTTCAGGAGACGACTACTGGGTTCCCTGGTTCAAAAAAATGACGAAGGTTTTCAAGGCAATGCAGCGCGAAGACGGGGAGTTTACCGATGAATATGAAAACGTGATCTATCCCACTGCGCTGGCGGCAATTGTGCTGCAGGCCCCGTATGGCTATCTGCCAATCTATGAGAGGTGATGATTAATGAGCTCTAGAGAGACCAGAAATTTATGCGCCGTGTTCAGAAAGCGCCTACGGACTATTCTGTTCTGTTCAGGCGCTGCCAGAATGATAATCACATTTCTGGCGCTTCTCTCGCTTTTCCTTTTCATGGATTGGTGGCTGCATTTTGGAACAGTTATCAGGACGGCTCTTCTGCTGATCTTTCTAGGCGCGCTGGGGAGCGTTGCATGGTTTACAATGGCCAAATCGCTCCGGCGGAAGTGGTCCGACAGGCAGATTCTTTCCTATATGGATTCCGTGCTTCCCGAGGAAGACGCAGTGGCGCTCGAATATTACGAGCTCATGAGTCAGGATGGCATCCAGGAGGCGGAGAGCGAAATCGGCCGTTCACTTGCAGAACGGGCGAAAAACGATGTGCGGCCATTGGTTCAAAAGGCTGAAAACGTTGGTTTCTTCCGTTTCCGCTCGGTAAAAAGATGGGCTTTAGGCGCAGCCGTATTGGCGCTCTTATTTATTGCCTTTTCGATACCGCTGCAGAACTATCTGCTGGTTGGATGTAAGAGATTTTTTAATCCTTTTTCCATGGCACGCTGGCCTCACAAGACCACAATTACTTTGCAGCCTCCGGAAAAAGGATGGACAATACCGCAGTTCGAGTCCCTTACTATAAACGCTGAACTCAGCGGTATGGTGCCGCCGGATGTTACCATGGCCTACAAGGGAGAAAACACAGGTTACTGGATCAAGGAGAAATTGCATGTCGGCGAGGACAATTCTGTCGAGTATGTTTTTGAGGAGGTCGGCGAGCCATTGGAGTTTTACCTTGCAGGCGGCGATTTCGAGACATTTCCTCAGAAAATTGACATCATCCAGCGTCCTTACATAAAAGAAATTACCGTCGATTATGATTTCCCATCTTATGCCGGCATACCGGACAAGAAGGAAAAAGGGGGGCAGATATACGGTCTGGAAGGCACCACGGTTCGCATCGAATTTTCAATGTCCATGCCCCTCGACAAGGCTCTGTTTATTATGGAAGGAGAAGAGCCTGAAGAGCTTGAAAAGCAAAGCGACATCCTTTTTGAAAAGACAATGGTGTTGGCAAAGGACGGGACTTATAAGATCCAGCTTTATGAAAAGAATGGGTTCAGAGAAGCCCGTCCCGAGGAGTACAGTATCCGGGTCATCCCCGATAACCCGCCGGAGGTTCAAATGCTTGATCCCGGCCGCGACATGGTTGCGACCCGGAGGGCAAGTGTGGATATCCAATTTGAGGTCAGCGACGACTTCGGGCTCGATCGGGTTGCATTTGTCTACCAGGTGGACGGGAAGAAGGAAAAAGTTCTTTCCGACAAGATTACAGGACCCGTTCCGCAGTCAGGACGGAGCAGCAGAGCAAAGTTTACTTGGGACCTAAAGGACATCGAACTTCCGGAGTCGGGGCTTTTGACGTATCATGTTGCTGTGCAGGACATCAATCCCACCGGCCGGGGCAAGGTCAAGTCCTCGGAGTACCGGATCAATCTGCTCAAACCAAGCGAATTCCATCGGCGCGCTATTGAACAGACCAAGCGGCTGGAGACTGAGGCGCGAATTGCATGGGAAAATCAACTGGAGGCCTGGGACACCGCCGGGGAGTGGCAAGAGAAGGGTACTGGCAAGGAAGACGACGAGTTGTGGATAAAGATGAACGACAAACAAGGCATGGCCATCCGGGCGGCCAGGGCCGTCATGATGCAGCTTACGGACCTTACAGAAAAGTATACTCGAAATAATATGTCCAAGGAATTCATGTCGGTCCGGCTTGGAGTGATAAAAGATATCATAAATAATGTTACAACCGAAATTCACCCTGGTATCGACAGCGTTGTTAAATCTACCCGGCCGGAGACTGCCGCCGATTCGATTGAAGGAAAGCTGAAGCAAACCAGGGAAAATGCGGTTTCGAAATTCAGAGACGATCAGAAGTCAGCGGTTCTATATATGGAGCGAATGCTTAAACAACTTTTCGACTGGCGCGACCTGCAGGTTACTGTTGTGCGTTCTACTCTTCTGCACGAAGAACAACAGGAAGTGATGCAACAGACTCAGAAAATTGCCCCGAACTTTATCGGCCTGGAGATAGAGGATATTTCGGACGAGGATCAGGATGTTCTACTTACGCTTGGAAAACGCCAACAGACGATATTTGACGTGGAAACAGAACTCGAAAATCAGTTGACATATATGAAGTTCAAGGCCGGCAAGCAGAAGCGGGTAACGATTCAGCGTCCACTGGAGACTGCTTACAAGGTGCTTCGGGACAGACGGGTAAATGATAATCTGAAAAAATCCGCGCAGATGATACGCAACAACCAGCCTTACCAGATTATCCGCAACCAGAAAGACGCGCTCCATGCCCTTGATATTGTCAAGGGCGGGCTTATTATGGCCGGACAGAAGGTTGAGTCTGATCCGGAAATAAAACTGGCAATGACACCCAATAGAGATCTGGGAGAGATCGAGATGGGTGCGGAAACCGAAGTTGCGCAAAAAGACACCGAAAAAGACGAGAAAGACGAGGGCGTTGAAGATGTGGAAGGCCGGGCTGCACAGATGCCTTCGGCAGAAGAATTGCTCGCTGCGCTTCCTACAGGATCGGATGTTCTTTCACAGGCCATGAATATTGCCTATGAGCTGCAGGATATCGTGCATGCGCGAACAGAATATCTTTCCAAAAATAGTTCTGAAAAGGAGATGCCGCGTTACGTCAGATTGAAGAAAGGCATTATCGGTCGTTACCAGTCCAGCGCAATAGAGGCGCTTGACCGCGCAATCAAAGAAGCCAAAGAGAAAGAGGACAGTGACTTCCTTCAGGTGGCTCTTAAGTTGGTTCGACAGGACTTCCTTCAATCTGATAAGCTGGTTGACAGCGGGGTGTATGAGCCGGGCGTTCAGCAGATCCAGGCTGATTCTATCGATACGATCAAGGACCTGATGCAGTATATTTCGTTGAGGGAGATGGTTGACAATATTGCCGTGGAAAACCGAAAGCGCAATGGAGAGGATTCCTTTGGGCGCAAATATCTCTTCCGCGACGATGATCTTGACAATGCGGTCGCGATTACTGAGAAGGTCGGCGAAGCGCGGATCCTACAGCGAGACGTCTTAAGAACGGTATCGAGGGTTGTTGAACACAAAACGGATAACAAGCTGCTGCAAAGCCTGGAAGAAAGCAATCGCGAACGCGCACAAAAGGTTGTGGGCTTTATACGAAACAGGGTTGGCGCCGCCGGGAAAAGGATGGAGAAGTTTTCGGAAGATGTTGCTGCAAAAGTCCAGCCAACCGTTGGCAAGCGGTTGGCAGAGATCGCAGTTGGAAAAGACCCGGCCTCGAAAGAGATTGGCGAAAAAGATGTGGAATCTATGAAGAACAATGCAGAGGTGATGGCCGCAGTGATACAGAATTTCAGAAGGCTGATTGAGGAGCGGGTTGTGTCGCAAGAGGAAATGATTGTCGCGCAGGAAAAGCCCGAGCAGATTACAAGCGAGGAATTTATGGAACAGAGGTCTGCCGAGAACATGCTTGAACTCGCGAGGAACGACAGGCGGCTCCCGGAAGAAGTGCGGAAGATTATGATCAACGCTCTGGAAAAAGGTTTTTCCGAGGAATACAGGGATTTGTTGGCTTCGTATTATTACGCCCTACTTAAGGAGGAGGAGTGATAAGTCTTATGAGGGAAAGACTTATTTTTATATTGGTTTTGACGTCGATCTGCATCGGATGTTTAGCGCCGACGTATGCTGAAGAGGTGCGCTTGTACGATAACAAAAGGATATATGGAACCATAAGCAGTATCGAAGATAATGGACAATCGATTGTCGTGTTGCTTCCTACCGGGGAAGAAAAAAAGATACCGTTGACTGACATTATTGCCATCAGCTTTCTGGGCAGAAGTCCCCTTCTTGTTCAGAGCGGCACACAGGAATTCCGCTTTATTAACGGCAGCGCTGTCCGAGGTCAGATGATCAGGAATCAGGGCAATAATGTTGTGGCCCAGTCTGCCATAGGCGGAGAAAATATACAGTTTGACCTGTCGCACCTGAAGGGCTTTGTTTCCATGCCTATGTCGGAATACGGCGGCCGCAAAGCCGCGGAATTGGTGGAAAGCAAGGGTTCTGACGATACGATGCTTCAGGATCTGGTTATTGACAGGCGGGGATCGGAATACGCCGGTGTGCTCAGACGGCTGAGCCGAACTCACATTGATCTGGATATTGACGCGCTTCTACAGGTCAGGCCGATCAAAATAATGTATGTTCGCGGTGTTCGACTCGCTGATTCTACACGTGACAAGGAAAAAAGATGGAAAGGTGAAGTCTTAGGCCACCTGAGTTGCAGGGACGGCAGCAAAATCAAGGGGAATATCGAAAAAATCCGGTTGAACAAATGGCACGTCCGCCCGAATTGGGATAAGCAGTCGCTGCTCGAAGTCGAGTTGGACGAGATTTCCATGGTGCAGATCCAGGGCGGTAAAGTTCAATATCTTTCACAACTTCGGCCCACAGCGGTTGAAGAGAATACGATACTTGCCCCTCCTCAGCCATATCGGATGAACAGGAATTGCCGGAGGAACAAGATATCCATTGCAGGTAGACGCTACCCATGGGGCATTGGAGTCCATGCCAATTCATCTCTGACTTTTGATGTCAACGGACAGTACAAAACATTTTGCTCAGATATAGGGATAGATACCACCATGAAGGATCGCGGGAGCGTCATATTCAAGGTTGTCGGGGACGGAAAAGAGCTTTACAAGAGTCCAGTGATCCGAGGTTCGGATGAGAAAGCGCGAAAGATAGCGGTTCCGATTGGTGGAATCAGGAAACTGACGCTGAAAGTCGAAGATGCTGGAGATCTGGACCTGGGAGATATTGCAAACTGGGCCTCTGCCAGGGTGCTGAAATTTTCGCTGGATAAGTCCGGTAACGGAAGCGACAAAGAGAATGAAACCAAAACCACCGCAGCGGAAGAGAAACCCAAGGAGAAACAATCGTGATGTGCCGGTATGTTTCATGGAATGACGATTTATTGTGCGTCGCATTTACCTCCATCGCTGGCATGCGGAGCGGACAGACGATTGAAGGCGGTTTGAGGTTTAAAGGCAAACAGGAAGTCTGGAAAGACGTATGGATGGAGAGAAACTAATGGATTCGCAGTATCCTTCAGTGGAAGACTTTCAGGAGACGTTCGCGAACATCTGTCACGAGCTAGGGAAAGTTGTTGTTGGCCAGCAAAAGCCGATCCGCTATCTGCTTACTGCTATCTTTGCTGGCGGCCATGTGCTTCTCAAGGGATTTCCGGGGCTTGGAAGAACGCTGATTGTCAAGTCTCTGTCGGATGTGATGGACCTTAGTTACGGACGTATTCAGTTTACACCCGACCTGCTGCCTACGGATATCACGGGAGCTGAGGTGCTTGAGCATGAAGATAAAGGCGCCGGAAGGCACTTTCATTTCTTCAAGGGTCCTGTGTTCGCCAACCTGGTGCTCGCCGACGAGGTTAACCGAAGCCCGGCAAGGACACAGGCGGCGCTTCTTGAAGTGATGCAGGAAAAGCAGGTCAGCGTTGGAGGGCAAACTTACTTTCTTCCAAAACCCTTCATACTGATTGCAACTCAGAATACCCTGGACAGCGAAGGGGTCTTTGCGCTCGGGGAGGCGCAGGTTGATCGTTTTCTCGGCATGATCGAGCAGGACTTTCCTTCGAAAGAAGAAGAGAAGGCGATTGTCTGTCGCACCACAGGGATATACCACGCTGAAATGCAGAATGCAGTTAATCCTGAAAAAATACTTCTAATGCAGAAACTGGCCAGAGAAGTGCCCGTGGTGCCCTCGGTTAAAGAATTCGCGCTTAATATTGTGCGGGCAAGCAGAGGTGGCGCTCCTTATTTTGAACGTGTAATTCGACTTGGCGCATCTCCGAGAGCAACACAGGCGCTGATTCTGATGGGCAAAGTGACTGCTTTATCCAAGGGCAGGTTTCACGTTCGGATGCAGGATATTATTGATAGCGCCGTACCTGTGCTATCGCACCGGATTTTACTTGATTTCCGCGCAAAAGCAGAAGGTGTCACTACCGCCGAAATAATACAAAAACTTGTAAACTACGCGCGAAACGTTTCAAAACCGCGGGTTTCCATGTGGACGAGAGAGTTGTTAAAATTATAAAAGGAGAATAGTTATGGATACTGACGTTGATTTCCAGGTTCCGGAGCAGAAGCCATGGTCGGACGAAGAACTGGAGAAAATTAACCATCTTAAAGAAGCGAACAAAAAGATCATGGGTCAGGTGCGCAAAGCCCTGGTAGGACAGGACCAGGTTGTGCGGATGACCATGATCGGCCTGTTTTCTCAGGGGCACTGCCTCCTGATGGGTGTGCCCGGCCTAGGTAAGACACTGTTGGTCCGAACACTGGCATCAAGTCTCTCGCTGGATTTTAAACGTGTTCAGTTTACCCCGGACCTGATGCCGTCGGACATTACTGGAACCGAAGTGATTCAGGAGGACAAGACCACTGGTGAGCGAAGCTTCCGTTTTATCAAGGGACCGGTTTTTACAAATATTCTTCTGGCGGATGAGATTAACAGAACGCCGCCCAAGACTCAGGCATCGCTTCTGGAAGCAATGCAGGAACGGCAGGTTACGGCTGGTGGTATAAAACGCTCGCTTGATGAACCGTTTTTTGTCCTGGCTACGCAAAATCCGATTGAGCAGGAGGGAACATATCCCCTTCCCGAGGCGCAGATGGACCGGTTTATGTTCCGAATCGACGTTGGATATCCCACAGAGGCGGAGGAAAAGAAGATACTGAATATGACCACGTCGGGTTATGTTCCCGATATTCAGCCGGTGTTGGACCGGGACGAAATTCTTGAACTGCAGTCGCTCGTGCCAAAAGTCAATATCAGCGATGATGTGTTGAACTATATTCTTAAGCTGGTGCGCAGCAGCCGCTGCGGCATGGAAGGTGTGCCGGATTTTGTTGATAAATGGATTTCGTGGGGCGCGGGCCCGCGCGCGAGCCAGTACCTTGTTCTTGGGGCAAAGACCATTGCCATTCTTGACGGAAGGTCCAAGGTGGAGATCAACGATGTTAAGGAGGTTGCGCATGTGGTTCTCGGCCACCGCATCCAGGTGAACTTTGCGGCGGAAGCGGAAGGCATTACATCGCATAAAGTCATCGACGATCTTCTGGAGGTGGTGGCTTAAATGGCGGATATTTTTGATCCTGAAATTATTTCCGGTATCAAAGGCCTTGAGGTTCGCAGTCAACGGCTTGCGGAAAGCCACATGATGGGAATGCATAAGAGCAGACTCCGCGGCATCAGCACGGAATTTGCGCAGCATCGGCAGTACGTTGTGGGAGACGATACCAGGCATGTAGACTGGAAAGTCTACGCCAAAACGGATGAGGTGTTTGTCAAAGAATACGAAGCTGAGACAAATTTGGCGGTGTATTTCCTGATTGATATGAGTCCGTCCATGTTCTACAAAAGCGAAGAAACGCCGATGAGCAAGTTTGAATACGCTGCTACAGTGGTCGCCACGATTTGCTACATGATGCAGCAGCAGAAGGATCTGTTTAGCGTTTGCCTTTTTGACTCCGAGATTAGAAAGTTCATGAAACCCAAGGGATCGAACCTTCACTACCGGAATATGGTCAGCATATTGGAGGATGAGCTTCATAAGGATAGGAGCAGCTCTAAAGACGGTAAGACGGACATTGGCAATACAATCAAAAAACTTGCGCCACAGATCAAAAGCAAGGGGATTGTGATTATGATCAGTGATTTTGTTGATGACGTTGACAAATTAGGGCTTGGGTTGGGTCAAGTCAGTTTTCTGGGGCAGGATGGAATTCTTTTTTATATTGAAGATCCCGTGGAACGGGATTTCCCGTTTCTAGGGCAAACCATTTTTCGGGGACTCGAGGGCGAGGGCAAGCTTCTTTGTGATCCAAGAGATCTTCGGAATCTTTATCTTGAGAAAAAGGCAGAGCACATTGATAAAATTCAGAATAGCTGTATGAAATTCGGATACGATTTCAGAAGGATACATACAGACGAACGTTTGGATGTCGCGCTGTCAGAATTCATGTCCAACCGTATGGCCCATCGCAGAAGAAGAAGGTAATACTCTTTCCACAGCAACTGTGGTTGGGTGGTGCCATAGTCTCTTTTCGTTCCGGGGAAAAAGGTAACCCGGGCTTATGTCGACGACGATAGGGATGGTCGTTTCATGGCTTATCAGTAGTCTTTAAACCTGAATCCGGCAGTAGAAAACCACTAATGGACACTAAACCTGAAAAAAGCAGTTGAACCGCAGCGAATCGCACAGATCATTCACAGCCAGCGTATTGCGCAAAAGCCTCAACGCACCTTGCGGGTGCGCCTGTGTTTTTGCGCAACACGCTGACAGCAAAGCAACTGCACGCTTCATCTGCGTTAAACTGCTCTTTCCAGGCTAAATAGCACTAATGTTTTGAAATAGCTGGAAAAAGCATCAAAAGAAAACTTCATGAGCACATTGAACCCTGCACCAAATGGGTGCAGTTGCATTGTGGATAATACCCTCATTTATTCGTGTCTATTCGCCTGCCTGTGCGTGTCCGCACGCAGACAGGTGTGCATTCGTGGTTCAACTGCTCTTTATAGGTTAAAAAATGAGTTAGGTTATCAATCCTGTTCTGGCACATTCTTCAACATGATTTGCTTTTCTTTGTGATAACCCAGTTTTACGCTCACTACCCGCGCGTTGCCCGGGTCGGCGACAAAAAGGCGCCGGTCGGTATGGACCGCCACGTATGGCGCATAAAACAGCGCCGTCTCGTCCCCGCCGATTGAACGCGGGTTTGGCGGACCGCCTGCCTTTACCAGCGGCATGCCTTCATCCACGTTGCCGCATTGACCGACTCGCAGGATCAGGTTGCCGTTGCTGTCAACGACGCCCACGTTGTAACGGTCGATTTCAGGAGTGAAACTGCGGGCGAAATAGTCCAGCGCGAAACGCGAGCTCGGGCACGCGCATCCGCTACTGTAATTGTGTCCGCCCCAGCCGACCCCCGCGTACATCCAGTGGGCGCCTTCGACCCAGGCCTTGGGTCTGGTCAGGTCGGGAGACCTGTCAGGCGGATTAGTCAGTGGGACGGGCGTTCCTGATGTGCCCAGCAAGCGGCATTCGTTCGGCGTGAATTTCATCAGCGTCCCGGCATGGTCGTTGAAATGCTCCTTGCCGTTTATCATGACCGGCTGTGCGGTGTGGATGTATATGTCGCCGTTATTATCAATGGCAGTGCCGTCAATCTGCTGGTGAAGACCGGGCACGGCATCTTCCATGACCATTTTGCCGTGACGATCGAGGACCTGTACCAGCGTGATGATGCCTATTGCGCGCCGTCCCGGATAAAGCGTTGGCTCATAAGAAGAAGTCTCCGAGGATTTGAGTTCACCTTTTCTTTTTGTGGATTTCATGCGGACGGGGTAGCGGGCGCCTATAACAATCCGTCCGTCGGGGGCCACATGCATCCCGCCCTGGTTGCGGCTGATTCTTGCATGGAAAACCGCCCCGCTGATAACGGGTCCCTTCCGGCCTTCGCTGAACGTGTGTTTTTCACGTTCCTCGCCATAGTCGAATGGCACTTCCCGCCACGTGTCTGATTGGTAACGCATGAGCAGTCCGGACGTTAGGAGATAGGCAAAGCCTTCCTGGTCAAAAGCCATATCCTCGGCGCCGAGGGGAAGCTCGACCTCGCGTACTCGCCCGGTTTCGGGGTCGATCTGGTAAATAGTGAAGAACTCCTTGCCGTAGGCTTCCTGTCCTTCAGCAAGGTAAAGCATACCGTCAACGGGGTTTACATAGAGACGCTGCCGGTTGAACATGGCCGGGCGGACACGCTTGATAGCACGATCCGCGTCCTGGAGCATGTCCCGCTTTACGGTCCATTCTCCATTTTCCAGGGCCATAACCACAATACCTCTGCCTTTGGTTCTACGCGCGCCGACCGGGGATGGGGCGTTGATCCAGAGCGTTATCGGATCCGCCCGGAAATCCATGGCCGTGGTATATTCCACGTTAGAGCTGTATGTCAGGCGCAAACCTAAAAGTTTGTGTAAATTCCACGATTCAAGTTCTTTGGCGTTGTCGATGGCGGAGAATTTTCTCAAGACAAAATATGTTCCGCCCTCACCTTTCCGTTCCAATGTCGGATGTGTGCCCCCAAAGTAAGCGCGACCCGGCTTGGGCAGCGCCCAGCAGAATACGTAGATTTCGCCAGTCTTTGGATCCACGTCGATCTGGGCGGGACGCTTTACGGGGATATTCTTGAGATGCTTTCCCTCCGCATCAAACACGGCGACGCGGTCATTGGAATGGTCTGCCACGTACACGCGCCCCCGGCTGTCGCATGCAACATCCGAAGGCATGTTCAACTGCCCGTCTTCGGAGCCGGCTTTCTCTCCGCCGACAAAAATCTCAGGCGGACTGTCGTCAGCGTACCGCTTGCGCATAACCGCATGGCGCCACGCCACATGGCCAAAAGACCCGGCGTGAGTTTCATTATACATGGTCAGGTACATCCATTTTCCATCAGGACTGAACTCAACTTTTTTCGGGCGCACCTTTGCGAGTCGACTTTCATCAATGCCGCGGCGTTTGTCCCATTGCACGGCTTTATCCAGTTCAAATGCCAGGTTGGCAGATGCGTGCACATTGAGTCCGCCGCTGGATCCGTCGGTGGAAAGCCGGCTGTAGCGGTCTCCGACCAGCGCTATCCGCTTGCCGGCCACTGCCATAGCATAACCGGCAGCCCCGTTCATTTCCGTTCCGCGGTGACGGTACCCCCGATACTGTCCGTCCTTGTAGGTTGGGTCGGTGCAGTTGCTGCCGCTCATCAGCATTGAGCTCTGGAGCCAGTTCGGTTTGATCGGTATCTTTTTCCCGTCGGGAAATCGGTGGTGAATCAACCCGGGAATACTGTCCAGGCTCTTGTGTGGGAAAGGATAAACCGTTCGGACGTACTTGCCGTCGTGGTCGAACACGCGCAGGTGGTCTACTGCGCGGCCGCTGAGAAATACGAACACGCCCTCGGGGGACGGGGCAAACTCCAAGACCCCGCCCGCGCCTTTTCCGGGATGCCAGAACAAGGTGCGCTCGAACCTCGGTTTTAAACCCAGGGATACCCGGACACTTGCTGCTTCCGGAGTTTTCAAGTACCGTCCTGAGTCATCCTTTCCGTCCCATAAGATCTTCTGTTTTTTCGTATTCGCCTGGAACGGTGGCGGAGCGTTGTCCCCCAATACACCGCTGGCCAGATGCCGGACAATTCTGCCGTCATTGTTTTCAATCGCCACGGTGGCATCACAGAACGCCTTTGACTCAAATGTTATCGTAAACTTGTCGCCTTTGCGTGTCACCACCGGTTCGGCGGCAAATTCGAAAACCGCCTCGCGCTTGACCTTGAACATGTCCTGATCCTGCGCAAAGGCTAAACTCGCTGCAGTCGCTAAGATACTTGCTGTATATAGTATTTTTTTCATTGTGCCTCCTTAATGTCAGACTCGTTTTTTTTCAGTGTGATTTTCTTTTCTTTGTGATAACCCAGTTTCACGCTCACTACCCGCGCGTTGCCCGGGTCGGCGACGAAAAGCCGATGGTCCGTATGAACGGCCACGTATGGCGCGTAGAACAGCGCCGTTTCATCCCCGCCGATTGAACGCGGGTTTGGCGGGCCGCCTTGTTTTATTAGCGGCATGCCTTCATCCACGTTGCCGCACTGCCCGATTCGCATAATCAAATTGCCGTTGCTGTCAACTACGCCCACGCTGTAGCGGTCGATTTCCGGCGTGAAACTGCGGGCGAAATAGTCCAGCGCAAACCTGGAGTTGGGGCAGGAGCAACCGGAAGGGTAGTTCTGACCTCCCCAGCCGACGCCGCCGTACATCCAATGCGCGCCTTCGACCCAGGCATTTGGCCGGGCCAGGTCATGAGAGCGGTCAGGCGGATCTTCCAATGGGATTGGCGCTCCTGATGGGGCCAGGACACGGCAGTTTCCCGGTGTAAACTTCATAATTGTGCCGGCGTGATCATTGAAATGCTCCTCGCCGTTTATCATCATCGGTTGGGCTGTGTGGATATAGATATTGCCCTGTTGATCCATAGCTGTGCCGTCAATATTCCGGTGCAATCCTGGAACCGCGTCTTCCCTGATAATCTTTCCGTGCCGGTCCAGTGTCTGGACCAGTGTGATCAGACCCGTGCGCCGGCCGGGAAAAAGTGTCGGCTGGTATGAATCTTCTGAAGATGCAACTTCGCCTTTTCTCTTTGCTGATTTCATGCGGACGGGATAGCGGGCGCCTATCACTATCCTGCCGTCGGGAGTTACATGTACTCCTCCCTGGTTTCGCTTGACCTTGGCGTGGAAAACTGCGCCGCTGATGACCGGGGCCAAACGTCCTTCGCTGAATGTGTATTTTTCACGTTCCTCGCCATAGTCGAATGGCACTTCCCGCCATGTGTCCGATTTGTAACGCATAATCAGTCCGGAGGTGAGCAGATAGGCAAAGCCATCCTGGTCAAAAGCCATATCCTCGGCGCCCATGGGCAGCTCGACCTCGCGTACCCGTCCGGTTTCGGGATCAATCTGGTAGATAGTATAAAACCCTTTAAAATAGGCGTGCTGCCCTTCTGCCAGGTACAGCATTCCATCGGTCGGGTTCACATAAAGCCGCTGCCGGTGAAACATGGCCGGCCGGATACGCTTTATGGCGCGATCAACGTCTTTTAGCATGTCACGTTTTACGGTCCATTCTCCTTTTTCCAGGGCCATAACCACAATGCCCTTGCCCTTAAAGCGATGCCGTCTATTTGCGCCGACCGGGGAAGGGGCGGTAATCCAGAGCGTTACCGGATCAGCCCAGAAATCCAATGCTGTCGATAATTCTACATTGGAGTCGCGAGATCTGGACAAGGCCAGGAGCTTGTGCAGATCCCATGTTTCAAGTTTTTCCGCCTGATCAAGGGCCGAGAACTTTGTAAGGCGGAAATAAGAGTTGCCTCCTTCTTTCTTGGAAATCGTGGGCCGTGTCCCTCCGTAATAGGCTTCTCCGGGTTTAGGCAAGGCCCATGAAAAGACGTAAATCTCGCCGGTCTTCGGATTCACATCAAGCTTGGCCGGCCGTTTCACTGTAATATTTTTGAGATGCTTTCCCTCGGGGTCAAAAACCTGGATGCGGTCGTTCCAGTGGTCGGCCGCGTACACGCGGCCTAGGCTGTCGCAGGCAACATCAGACGGGATGTTGAATTTACCGTTCTTCTTACCCGCGTCCCTGCCGCCGGCAAAAATTTCAGGCGGACTGTCGTCAGCGTACCGCTTGCGCATTACGGCATGGCGCCACCAGACCCGGCCGAATGACCCTGAATGCGTTTCATTATACATGGTCAGGTACATCCATTTGCCGTCCGGGCTCAAAGCGACTTCTTTCGGCCGAATACTGTCTGTTGTTCTCTCGTCGATGTCGCCGCGCCGTCCCCAGTTCACCCCCTTTTTTAAATCCTTGAAGGCCAGTTCTGAGGATCCGTGCAGGTTGAGTCCGCCGCTGGATCCGTCGGTGGCAAGCCGGCTGTAGCGGTCCCCGGCAAGAGCTATACGCTTGCCGGCCACTGCCATGGCATGTCCGGCGGCCCCGTTCATTTCCGTGCCGCGGTGGCGGTACCCCCGGTATTTACCGTTCTGGTAGGTCGGCTTGGTGCAATTGCTGCCGCTCATAAGCATTGAGCTTTGCAGCCAGTTCGGCTTGATTGGCATCTTTTCTCCGTCGGGAAACCTGTGGTAGATCAGGCCGGGAATATTGTCCAGGTTCTTGTGGGGAAACGGATAAACCGTTCGGACGTAATTGCCGTCGTGATCGAACAGGCGCAGGTGATCCGCGGCACGCCCGCTTAGAAATACGAACACTCCCTCGGGGGACGGTGCAAAGGCCAGGACCCCGCCGGCGCCTTTCCCGGGATGCCAGAACAAGGTGCGCTCGAACCTGGGCTTAAGCCCCAGTGAGATTCGCACAGTTGCGGCGTCCATGTCTTTCAAATACCGGCCGGAGTCATCTTTTCCGTCCCATATCAAGGTCTGTTTAAGGGTATTCCACTGAAACGGCTGAGGCGCGTTAGGGCCCAGCACACCGCTGGCCAGATGCCGGACGATTTTGCCGCCTGAATCCTCGATGGCCACGGTGACGTCACATAAGCTTTCTGTCTTGAAGGAAATGACGACACTGTTGTTATTGCGTTTTACAACCGGCTCTTCCGTAAACGCGAAAGTGTCAGCCCTGTCAACCTTAAACCCGTTATACGGGTCGGCCTTGACAATATTTGCCTGGCTTCCGTCGAACCGATCCAGGGTCAGGCCGCGAGGGCGCAGAATGCGCATAAGTGCGCGGCCGGCCTCAACATTTTTCATCTCCATGGTGACCTGACTGCGCTCCTTTACAAGCTCGTCGGAAAAGTTAAGCTTAAAGCCTGCCTTGTTGCTTAAATCGTTTAATGTAGAGGTCAGCGGCATTTCCCTGTAATCTACCGTGACTTTTTTATGCAGCGGCAGGCTACGGGCTGAAATGGCTGATGTCAGAGACGGGGCCAGAATTGCGAGTGCTAACCATCGCTTCATTATTCTCTCCGTGACTATTTACCTATTAACAATATCACATAAGCATATCACATTTCAGCCTGCATTAAAACCCGGAACCTGGCATTTTTATGCGCAAAGAACGAATCGGTGAATTGACAAAGTAAATGAGCCCCCGGAAGTGATAATGGTGCGCAGTTAGT
>CAYYVQ010000004.1:0-98174 GCA_964475205.1 uncultured Victivallales bacterium
ACATCGTTATACAAATAGGTTTTGGCGGAAAGAGGCCATAATGAGAATTGCTGGAATCCAGGCGGCAATTTTAATTTTGGGAGTCCCCGGCCGGGCCATGATGAGAATTGGTTGAACACAGAGACATAACTATGATTATAGGTATAATGTCAGCAGATATCAGTATTCCGGAATCACAATCGCTGAAAGATAAAAGGCGAGTGCTTAGAAGCCTGCGGGATCGGTGTCTCAACCGAATGAACATGAGCGTAGCCGAAGTTAAGTCGCAGAATTCACGCAAACTCTCGACCCTTGCTTTTGCCACTGTCGCATCGGATACTGCCACGGTAAACAAAAGACTCTCAGCGGTATCCTCGCTTCTGGAATCAGAACCGCGTTGCACCGTTCTGAATATTGATGTGGAGATCCTGTAATGGTTGTTATTCGTGTCGGCAGGCATGAATCCTGACTGGTCTATTCATGAAAGACGCCATGCGGTTTCCAGTCTGGGAGAGGCACATAAGCAGACCAGATCAAATGACCGCTGCTCATTCCGATTGCTTGACTTCCTCCCAAAACGCATCCATTTCTTCAAGGGTGCAATCGGAGAGTTTTCTTCCCGTGGCAGCTACCTTTTTCTCAACCTCTCCGAACCGGCGTATAAACTTCCTGGTGGTTCTATTGAGGCATGCTTCAGCGTTAATGCCGTAAAAACGACATAGATTGACAATGCTGAAAAGCATATCACCTGTCTCTTCTTCCAGCATTTCGGGTCTTCCGTCATCCGCAGCTTCGCGCACTTCTCCGATTTCTTCCTCAACTTTGTCCAATACCGGACCGCCTTCGCGCCAGTCAAAGCCGACTCTTGCCGCTCTGGATTGAACTCTCTGGGCTTTCTGTAAAGCAGGCAGAGTTGGCGGCACCCCCTCAAAAAGCGTTCGCTTTCCATCCGGGCTTTCGGTTTCTTTAATTTTTTCCCAGTTTTTAAGAACCTCAGCCGAATCCTTGCAGCTTTGATCGCCAAACACGTGCGGATGTCTTCTTATAAGTTTCCTGGCAAGACTGTCCGCCACGTCGTCGAACGAGAATTCATTTTTCTCTCGCCGTATCCGGGACTGCATCACTATTTGAAGCAAAACGTCGCCCAGCTCTTCCATGTGCTTGCCGGGTTCATCTCCTGTCATGGCGTCCAACAATTCGTGAGCCTCTTCAAGAAGGCATTCCTGAAGCGAATCAAGGGTCTGTTCCCGATCCCACGGGCATCCGTCAGGACCCCTGAGCCTGTCAACAAGGGACACAACCCGATTCATGGGCGTTTCTTTTTTGCCTTGCCGCCCATTTTTCATTGCGCGGGGCCTTTTTCTTCCCTGGCAGCGATTTTTCTGCTGATCCTTACAGCGCAGAAATCATGACCGCACATCGAGCAGTAGTGTGTGTCTTCCGTATCAGACCCGCGCACAGACCCCCGTTTTTCTTTTGCGTGTTGACCGTCCAAGGCAATTTCAAACTGTCTGTTCCAGTCGAACTCCCTGCGAGCATCGGCCATCCGGTCGTCCCATTCGCGCGCACCCGGCAGGCCTTTGGCCACATCCGCCGAATGCGCCGCAATCCGATATGCCATAACCCCCTGCCTGACATCTTCATCCGTCGGCAACCCAAGGTGCTCGGCGGGCGTAACGTAACATAAAAGCGAGGCGCCGTAATAAGCGGCGGCAGTTGCGCCTATAGAAGAAGTTATATGGTCATATCCGGGCGCAACATCGGTAACAACAGGACCAAGCACATAGAAGGGAGCTTGGCTGCACACTTCCTGCTGTTTCCGGACGTTCATCTCAATCTGATCGAACGGGACGTGTCCCGGCCCCTCAACCATTACCTGGACACCCGCCTGCCGGCAGCTTCCGACCAGCTCGCCAAGGGTTTCAAGCTCGGCAAACTGGGCCGCATCACTGGCATCGGCAAGGCAGCCGGGCCGCAATCCGTCGCCAAGAGAGATGGTCACGTCGTGGTTTCTGCAGATATCAAGAATTTCATCCCATGCAGTATAAAACGGATTCTCCCTGTCATGCTCGGTCATGTATTCGGCAAGAATAGATCCGCCCCTGCTGACAATACCCAGTTTACGCTTCAAGGCCAGCGGAACATGTTTCTTCAATAATCCGGCGTGTATCGTCATGAAATCCACGCCTTCCTTTGCCTGCTGCCTGATGACATCAAGCATCAGGGCCGGAGAAAGCTTCCCGACCTGCCCGTTGGCAACGCTCATAGCCTCGTAGATGGGAACCGTGCCCAAAGGAACCGGACATGCCTCAAGAATACGTCGGCGCACCTCTGCAAGCCCGCTGCCAACGCTCAGGTCCATTACAAAATCAGCTCCCGCATCCAATGCCACCTTCAACTTGCGAAGTTCTTCTTCAACCGGACATCCGGGAGAAGAATAACCGATATTAGCATTTACCTTGGTACTGAAATCCCGTCCTACAACGGTGCATTGTCCGGGAGAATGTGTTGGATTAAAGGGCAACACTGCCCTGCCTCGGGCAATCTCTGCGCAGATGCCGTCTTCATTCGCGGATTCACGATCCGCTGCAGCACGCATGGCAATGGTAATGTTTCCTGATACAGCTTTTTCGAACTGGGTAGTCATAGAACTTGCCGCAACAACCCGATAATACTGTCGACAGCCTCGCTGTCCAGTTTATCGGTTGCCAGATCTGCCCCGCTAAAATCCTGGTATGATGTAAAATCATCATATACGACAACGCTTCTCATACCCGCAGCCAGGGATGAGCGATGACCCTTAACTCCAGTAGTGACCGCAGCACAAAGAGGTGGTTCAACACCGCATTTTTCCGCAAGCTTTTCCCACGAATCTGTCATGAGCGCGGGCCGCAAGAGAGGTCCCTGCTCAACTATGGCCAGGTCGATATCTTGCAAGCCCAGGTTTTCCACGAGCTTAGCGGCCACTTCATGGCCGTACACAGCAACCCCCCCGAGCGCGATATCATTGCCCTTGGCTTTCTCAATCAGTTCCGAAAGTCCTTTAGACATTTTCAGACCCGAATCAGTCAGGGAGAGCTTTATGCCCTGTTCAATATCTTTAAGAAGTTTATCTTCGGATAAACGTGTCTTCTTCTGTTTTTCAAGCAACCTTGAGACAAGCCCTGGAATATCGCCGTCAGAACACTGTCGCGCAAAAGTTATCCTGTCAAGCTCTACCCCCTTATCCCCCAGAACGCTTATTATAACGTCATAAATCATCTGTCTCGCGTTAACAGCCAGATTCTCAATTTCAAAAAATACAGCTCTTTTCTTGCGCTGGTGTTCAGAATCACTCTCGTTCATTCTATTCTCCTTCCTTTTCCCTCTTCTAATCAGACAACCAATACTATATCTTTACCATAATGGACAATGCAAACTCAACCGGCATAATCAATCCTTCCAGGATTAACAATCTGCAGCATGCCGTCCGTCTAAAAAAAACCGCTGCGGGCACGGCCGGATTTTATCTTGATTACGCAGCATCCCGTTGAACGGCTTACCTCGGAGCAGTTTCCTTAAACGCTTCCGGGAGTCTGTCAACTATATCACCCGGCGTCATAGCTACCTGGGAAAGATCCCAGGCTGCCAGATCTCCGGCCCGGCCATGAACGTAAACCGCCAACCTGGACGCATCATATGCTTTAATACCCTGCGCAAGAAGTCCGCCCAGCACACCGGCAAGCACATCGCCGCTGCCGCCTGTTGCCATGCCGGGATTGCCGGTCATGTTGACCGCCAGGGGCCGCCGGTGACACGCCACAATGCTTCCAGCGCCTTTTAGTATTACTGTTGCCCCGAATTCGCGCGCCGCCCTTTCCGCTGAGCCGAAACGATCGTTTTGCACATCGCTGACGCTGCAGCCCAGAAGGCGCGCCAGCTCGCCGGGATGAGGCGTGAGCACAACATCAGCTTCACTCCCTGTAATAAGGCCGGCCTTACCCTCGCAAACATTAATCCCGTCGGCGTCCAGCACTAGCGGCCCCTTTCGCCTTGACATGATTTCACAGATCCACTCGAGGGTATCGGTTGAAGGACTCATGCCCGATCCCGCAAGCACGACATCAAATCCAGCAAGCCTGTCCACCCACTCATCTGCGCCACTGGCGCTTAATCCTCCGTCAGAATTTTCGGCGGAACCGTAAACCATTGCCTCTGGAACCTGTGCGGCAACTGTGGGAACCAGTTTCTCGGGCACAACCACAGAAAGCAGTCCCGCGCCCGAACGGACAAGAGCTTTTGCTGACATTGCTATTGCGCCGGTATAACCTCTGGCGCCGCCTATCATCAAGGCACGGCCGAAAGCGCCCTTGTGAGCTTCTCTCTGTCTCATGGCGAGTATCCCGCAAACGTCGCTCTCACTTATCAGGGTATGATCGGAAACAATAGACTCTTCTGCTTCAACGGGTATCCCGATGTCGGCAACCTTGAGGTTGCCCGTGTGATTGACTGCGCATGGCTGAATAAGACCCTTTTTTGGCAGCCCCATAGTCACCGTAACGTCAGCCATCACCACTGGACCTTCCGCATTACCGCTGTCCGCGTTCAATCCCGAGGGCACATCAATTGCAACTACCGCGCATTTCCTGATGCGGCTGTTCACATATCTGATTGCCTCGCCCGCTACGCCTCGCGCGGGGCCGGTTATTCCAGTTCCAAGTATTCCATCAACAACCACGGCAAACTCTCTAAAGCTGCCCTGCTTCGCCTTCTCCCAGTCCGAGGGACGCAACCATTCAAAAACCGGAACACCCGCGTTGATCATCTTCCTGAAATGACTCAGCGATTCCCCTTTAAGGTCTCCTCTCCGGCATGTCATGCGAACGACAGGCGAATACCCGGACCTCATGAGGTAAGCCGCCGCCGCAAAAGCGTCGCCGCCATTGTTCCCTTTGCCTGCAATAAGCTCAACACCGGGAACATCAACACGGGCTCTCTCACAAATTTCCGCGACGGTTTGAGCCACAGAATAGCCGGCCCTGTCCATCAGGTCCCCGGCTGGAATGCCGGCATCCTCAATGGCAATCCTGTCAAGCTCTCTCATCCGGGAAGCAGTTACTGTTATCATATTTGCTCCAAAATCATGGTGTGAGCCACCGCATAATCGCGTGTATGTGCAAGACTCACCAGAATCTGTCCAACTTTTCTATCCTTTGCAAGTTGCCTGCCCGATCCGTACAGCTCTACATAAGGGGCCCCACTGACGGCATTACGCACAACCTCTATGTCCAGCCAGCTTAACTGGGGACCAACGCCGGTGCCAAATGCCTTGCTCACAGCTTCCTTTACAGCAAACCTGCCTGCATAATGGCGAAATGGCGCCACCTGAGAATCGCAATATTCCTGTTCGCCCTGCCGGAATACCTTGCTCTTAAACTTCGAGTCCCATTTTCCGAGAACTTCTTTCATCCTCTGGTTTTCAACCAGGTCAACGCCTATGCCCAGTATCCCTCCGCTCATTAGTCCTCACCGCCTGTATACCTGTTCATTTCTCCGCGAATTTCCTCTATTGCTCCGCTCAAACCAATAAAGATAGCTCTGGAAATTATGCTGTGCCCGATATTAAGAGTGTCCAGAAATGGTATTCGCAGTATTTCACGTATGTTGCCCATGTTAATGCCGTGTCCTGCGTTGACCTGAATGGAAAGCGAATTGGCGTACTGCGCGCTTTCCTTGAGTCGCTGGATTTCTTCCTCGGCCTCTCTCTTGCGGCCCGAATCGAATGCAATGCAGAAACTGCCCGTGTGCAGTTCCACACAAGGGGCTCCAATTTCAGCCGCAGCATCCAACTGTTTTCTGTCAGGATCGATAAACAGGCTTGCTATGGATCCGGCCTGCTTCATGAGTTCTACTGTTCGAGCCACTTTGTCAATCTGCCCTGCCACATCCAACCCCCCCTCGGTAGTCAATTCCCGGCGTTTTTCGGGAACCAGGCACACTTCATCAGGCCTGATTTGCGCGGCAATTGCGGCGATCTCCTCATTACACGCCATCTCCAGATTCAGGAGTACGCCCACCGATCTTCGAAGTTCCACAACGTCAGCATCCTGAATATGCCTGCGGTCTTCCCGCAAATGTATCGTTATTCCATCTACCCCGGTGGACTCGCACAACCGTGCGGCATCCAGAACGTCCGGATAGGAGGCGCCACGCGCCTGCCGCAGTGTTGCAACATGATCTATGTTGACTCCCAGTTTTAAGGTGCTCATTTACTTTCCCTCTCCAGATGATTTTTCATTTTATAACATCTTTTCCGGCGCCACAACCCTTGACCTGATGCCTTCGAAAATTCAGATTCCCTCCATCCACGTTTCACGGCATATCTTTGCGCCAGAGACGTGACACATGCTTCAAGGTCAGATCGCGAACATGGCGTCACTTCGTTTGGCCGCGCTGCCCCCCGAAGAGTGAATCAGTAGATTCTGTTGCAAAAGGAAGTATTCTCTTGCATTTTATCCTGTTTGGCTACTAAATTGTTTTTTTGGAAAGTTACAGCGGAATATCGGAACATGAATCAGAATAAACCAGTAAGCCCGGAACGGGCACAGGGCGACAGCCCCAAACAGCATATACATTTTTCGGATCTGTTCAAACGATTCGGGACACATGCGGCAACTGTGCTTCTTTTGATAATTGGGGTCATTATCGCGGGCGTCATTCTGCACCAGAGAAAAATCACCCGGGAACTTGATGCGTCAATGTCCCTTTGGTCGATTCAATCATTGGAAGAACTCAAAAGCATTGTGGAAGAATTTTCATCCACAGAAGCAGCCCCCAGGGCAACGCTTAAACTTGCAAAATTATACTATGACAGCGGCAGCTACACGCTGGCGCTGGAAACTTATGACGATTTTCTCAAAGAATATCCTGACCACCCGATGGCAATCAGCGCAAAGCTGGGGCGCATACATTGTCTTGAAGCGCAAGGGAGGCTGAACAAAGCCGCAGATGAATTTCAACAACTCGCCGACGAAATGGGGCCGGAGCATTACGCAACACCCCAGGCTTTAGTGGGGCGCGGAAGATGTCTGCACCAGATGCAAAAATACAACGACGCCCGCAGAATTTACGAAAATGTAATCGTTAAATACGATCAAAGCGTATGGGCGCTTCGCGCCGAGGAACTGTTAAAGATCGCAAATGAAGAAATTAACAAGCAGAGCGTTCAGACAAATCAAGTCGAGCCTTCCGATCCCCCGGAAAGCGAACCCGATGAACTCTATATAGAGTAGAAATGCTTGTATTATAAACCCACAGCATTTCTTTTTGGAAAAACTATTTACCTGTGGTTTTTTCCTTCTTTCCGATGCTGTCTGCAGGAGAAGATTCATCTTTCCCGGGTTCGGATTGCTGACTGTCCGGGTTTTCGCCTTCCGCCCTGCCTTTCTTGAATTCGCTCAGACTTCTGCCCAATGCCCTTGCAAGGTCCGGCACTTTCTTGTGTCCGAAAAGCAACAACACCAGAAGAACAACTAAAATCCATTCCCATGGGCCGCTAAACACAATCCATCCTCCTTATATAATCGCGCCATTCTGCGTCGAAGTGATTATCAGAAATCCGCAGCATTTCATCAAGCCTTCTTTTCGCCTGCCCCGCAATCTCCCAATCTCGCCCCCTGCCTTCATCCGCAAGGCGCAAACAACCGTTGCTTCATTACCTCTTGCGTGAGACCGCCCGTTTGATCTCTCTTTTCTGGGTTTTTTCTTTCATGTCCTGACGCTTGTCGTGTAATTTCTTTCCGCGGCAAAGCCCGAGTTCAAGCTTCACGTAACCCCTCCTGGTATAAAGCGAAAGAGGAATTAACGATAAACCCTTTTCCCTGGTGGCACCTACAAGCCGCATGATTTCAGTTTTATGCAAGAGGAGCTTTCGCGGACGATCCTGTTTATGGTTGAACCTGTTGCCGTGCTCGTAAGGGGGAATGGTGAGATTGTAAAGGTATGCCTCTTCCCCTGGCTCCACTTTGGCGAAACTGCCGGTAAGATTTATCTGGCCATTCTTGAGAGATTTGACTTCTGTGCCGAAAAGCTCAATTCCTGCTTCATATTTCTGAATTACATGATAATCGCGGAATGCTTTGCGGTTAGTGGCGATACGACGTTCTACGCCCATCTCAGTCTCCTGTTCAGATCTCCATTGCTTCTAACCGGATCTATTCATCTCGTTTCCGCCAAGGCTGCCTGGCAGGATTATAATGATGCCGCGTATTGCGCCGGCTGTGCCGGCGGAATATCGACCGCAGATGAAAGCGCGAAAAGTATATTTTGGGAGACTCGGCTAGCTTAGGCCGAAAAATCGATCTCGGCAATCAGCTTGCCTTCAGCGATCTCTCGAAGAGCAATATCCACTTTCTCCTCGTTCGGCCCCTGCGGTTTGACATAAGGCCTGAAACCTGTGTTAAGTTGACGCACCCGCTTCGAGACCATATTGATCAATACGGGAATACTGGGCACTCGCTTTCTTGCTTCTTCAATGAGTTCTGTTTTCAACGGCTATTCCTCCTGGTAAAGGCAAACGGGGCGCATTGTATGCGCCCCGTCTGGACTGGTCAACAATTTTGTCAACTTTTTTTTGAACGAAATTTTACATCATTCCGCCCATTCCGCCCATGCCGCCCATGCCGCCCATGCCGGCATCGCCGCCAGGCGCAGGCTTATCTTCCTCAGGAATGTCGGTTATCATGCATTCGGTTGTCAACTGCAGGCCCGCAATGCTGGCTGCATTCTGAAGCGCTGTCCTCGTAACCATCGCCGGGTCCAGTACTCCGTCTTTGATAAGGTCCCCGTAGGTGTCAGTAGCCACATTGTATCCCACGTTCACCTTGCTGTTCTTGACTTCCTGGACTATCAACGCGCCTTCGAGCCCCGCATTGTTAACCAACTGACGCAACGGCGCTTCCATTGCGGTTCGGACAATGCTCACGCCAATCTGTTCATCGCCAGGCAGCTCGAGGGCATCAAGCGCCTTCTGGGCCCGCAGTAACGCTACGCCACCGCCGGCAACAACGCCTTCTTCCACAGCCGCACGGGTCGCGTGCAATGCATCTTCAACGCGCGCTTTCTTTTCTTTCATTTCCGTCTCGGTCGCAGCTCCGACATTGATAACCGCAACACCGCCGGCCAGCTTGGCCAGACGTTCCTGCAGCTTCTCCCTGTCATAGTCGGAGGTTGTCTCTTCAATCTGGTTTTTGATCTGAGCAACCCGTCCCTGTATGTCGGTGGTCTTGCCTGCGCCTTCAACGATCGTGGTGTTTTCCTTGTCCACGCTGATTCTCTTTGCCCGGCCGAGGTCTTCGGTCTGAACGTTTTCCAGCTTTATTCCGAGATCTTCGCTCAGGAACTTGCCGCCGGTAAGAACCGCAATATCCTCCATCATCGCCTTGCGCCTGTCTCCAAAGCCCGGAGCCTTAACGGCACAGCACTGAAGCGTTCCACGGAGCCTGTTAACCACCATTGTGGCAAGAGCTTCGCCTTCCACATCTTCAGCAATAACCAGCAACGGCTTGCCCGCCTTAGCCACGTTCTGAAGTAACGGAAGCAGATCCTGCAGATTGGATATCTTCTTCTCATGTATCAGCACGTATGCGTCTTCAAGCACGGCTTCCATTGTATCGGTATTCGTGGCAAAGTAAGGCGACAGATATCCCTTATCGAACTGCATGCCTTCGACCACATCAAGAGTGGTTTCAATGGTCTTGGCTTCTTCCACGGTAATGGTCCCGTCTTTCCCTACCTTATCCATTGCGTCAGCGATGATCTCGCCGATCATCTTGTCTCCGTTTGCCGAAATCGTTGCAACCTGCGCAATCTCGGTGTGTTCTTTCACCTTCTTGCTCTGCTTTGCAATTCTCTCGACGACCACTTCTGCGGCACGCTCAATGCCCCGCTTGATGTCCATCGGATTGGCTCCGGCGGTCACATTCTTGAGTCCCTCGCGGTAGATTGTTTCTGCAAGAAGCGTCGCAGTTGTGGTTCCATCGCCCGCGACATCACTGGTCTTGCTTGCAACTTCGCGCACCATCTGCGCTCCCATATTTTCAAACGGATCAGGAAGTTCCACTTCCTTGGCCACCGTGACACCATCCTTGGTTACGGTTGGCGAACCGAATTTCTTGTCAAGAACAACATTGCGCCCCTTCGGGCCCAGTGTCACTTTGACCGCCCGGCTCAATTTCTCAACACCGGCCAGCATGGCCTGGCGTGCATTGCTGTCATACTTAAGCTGCTTTCCTTTATCAGCCATAGTTGAATCTCCTTATCAAGTTTACATTCAGATGCAGTTAACGTTACTCAATAACGGCAAGAATATCCTCTTCGCGAAGAATCTGATATTCTTTGTCGTCAATCTTTACTTCCGTGCCACCGTATTTGGGCATAAGTACTCGATCTCCCTTTTTCACATTAAAGGGTATCTTCTTTCCTTCATCGTCAACTTTGCCGGTGCCTACGGACACGACTTTGCCTTCCTGCGGCTTTTCCTTGGCGGTATCAGGTATGATAATCCCGCCTTTTTTTTCCTCGGTATCCTCCTTAGGTTCAACGAGAACTCTATCTCCAAGAGGCTTTATGTTCATTCTTTCTTCTCCCTCCTTCTTAAGTCATTTTATTTTAAAAAAGAGTTATTCTTTCTTATCTTCATCAACCATTTCGAAGTCTGCGTCAATCACATCTCCTTCCTCGTTTTTCGATGCACCTCCTTCTCCTTGCTGTTGTTCACTTGCTCCGGAGCCGCTCGGCCCGGCTTGTCCTTCTGCGCCGGCACCCTGCTCCTGCCCGGTTTTAGCCTGGGAGTACAATTCCGATGAAATCTCCTGCATCTCCTGGTTCAAAGCGTCCATCTTGGACTTCATAGCATCCACGTCATCAGACTGAACGGCGGACTTCAAGTCCTCTATGGATTTCTCGACCTTGGCTTTTTTGTCTGTATCAACCTTCTCGCCCTGTTCCTTGATCAGTTTCTCAGTCTGATAGATTACGCTTTCCGCTGTATTTTTGGTTTCAACAGCCTCTTTTCGTTTCTTGTCTTCATCGGCATGCTGTTCAGCGTCCTTTACCATCTGGTTTATTTCGTTTTCGGATAAGCCGCTGGAAGCGGTAATGGTGATTTTCTGTTCCTTGCCCGTTCCTAAATCCTTGGCCGAAACATGCAGAATTCCGTTCGCGTCAATATCAAAGGTTACCTCGATCTGCGGAACTCCACGGGGGGCGGGCGGAATGCCGCTCAGATGAAAACGCCCGATGGACTTGTTGTGCGCCGCCATTTCGCGCTCGCCCTGTAGAACATGAATCTCCACCGTGGGCTGATTGTCGGCAGCCGTGGAAAAAATCTCGCTTTTCTTTGTGGGAATCGTAGTGTTCTTCTCTATCAGCTTGGTGAACACACCACCTAGAGTTTCTATTCCAAGCGACAGCGGTGTTACATCCAGAAGCAACACGTCTTTAACATCTCCCTGAAGAATGCCTCCCTGGATGGCGGCTCCTACAGCGACCACTTCGTCAGGGTTGACTCCCTTGTGTGGATCCTTGCCGAATAAATCCTTAACCTTCTCCTGTACCTTGGGCATGCGGGTCATGCCCCCAACCAGTATGACTTCGTCAACATTGGAAACACTCGCGTCCGACATGGCTTCCTTACACGGGCCAACAGTCCTGTCAAGCAGACTGTCAACAAGCTGTTCGAGCTTGGACCTTGTCAGCGAAATATTCAAATGTTTTGGGCCTGCGGAATCGGCCGTAATAAATGGAAGATTGACATCCGTATGCTGCGAACTGGAAAGTTCGCACTTTGCTTTCTCTGCAGCTTCCTTAAGCCGCTGCAGCGCCATGCTGTCCTGGGCAAGATCAATGCCCTGGTCCTTCTTGAACTCCTCAACAAGCCAGTCAATAATTGCCTGGTCAATGTCGTCGCCACCAAGATGCGTATCTCCATTGGTGGCCTTAACTTCAAAAACCCCTTCTCCAAGCTCAAGCAACGAAATGTCAAATGTTCCACCGCCAAAGTCGTAAACAGCAATATTCTCGTCGTTGTTCTTGTCCAGTCCATAGGCAAGAGAAGCCGCGGTAGGCTCGTTTATTATCCGCATAACCTCAAGTCCGGCAATTTTTCCAGCATCCTTCGTGGCCTGCCTCTGGCGATCGTTGAAATAAGCCGGAACGGTAATAACCGCCTGGGTAATTTTTTCACCCAGATACTGCTCTGCATCAGCCTTCAACTTCTGCAGAATCATAGACGATATCTCCGGAGGAGAATATTTTTTGTCATCAATCTTTACATGCGCATCTCCCTTATCGGACTTGACTATTTCATAAGGAACAAGCGTAATCTCATGCGCTACCTCGTCAAAACGCCGCCCCATGAACCTCTTGATCGAAAACACCGTGTTTTTCGGATTGGTCACAGCCTGCCTCTTGGCAGCCTGTCCAACCAGCCTTTCGCCATTCTTTGTAAACGCAACTATCGAAGGAGTTGTCCTTGATCCTTCCGCATTAGGAATGACCGTCGATTCGCCACCTTCAATAACCGCCATACAAGAATTGGTTGTTCCTAAATCTATTCCTAAAACTTTTGCCATAACAAATGCCCCCTTAAATTTTCCTTATTTCAATTCAGGTGATGTAATTAGCATATAGCATGCCAAAGAAGAAAAAATATGAGCAAAGCTTGCCCATGTTACGGATGCACAATGGTTTAGCAACTCCAAGAAAGACTCAGGGTGGAATCAAGAGGCGCGTCGAAATGTCACATGCTTAACCAGTCGGCTCCGTAAAAGAGACAACATGTCCCTCTTTCGTTCAGACTCCAAGCTCTTCCTGTCTTCCGGGGCTCTCCAGTCCGAAGCGCTTGTAACACAGTTCGGTTACAACTCTTCCCCTGGGCGTCCTCCGCAAATATCCTTCCTGGATAAGGTACGGCTCATAGACATCTTCAATGGTATCGGCTTCTTCGCCGACTGATACGGCAAGAGAGCCAAGTCCGACCGGGCCGCCCGAAAATTTGTGGATTACCGTCTCCAGGATACGCTTGTCCATTTCATCAAGCCCGTACTTGTCAATATCAAGCATTTCGAGGGCCCGGTCTGCAACTTCGCAGTTTACTTTGTTGTCGGCCCGGACCTGGGCGTAATCACGAACTCTTCTGAGCAGGTTGTTTGCAATCCGGGGCGTCCCGCGGGCCCTTCCGGCAACTTCTTTGCCTCCCGATTCATCCACGTCCACGTTAAGTATGAGGGAAGATCGCGATATAATTCTGAAAAGGTCGTCCACACCATAATAATCAAGCCGGCAACCTATGCCGAACCTGCCCCGCAACGGTGCTGAAAGCAGCCCGCTGCGCGTAGTGGCGCCCACCAGGGTAAACCTTGGCAGCTCAAGACGCACGGATCTGGCGCTGGGGCCCTGGTCTATCATTATGTCAATAACATAGTCCTCCATCGCCGAATAGAGGTATTCCTCGACGCTCTTCTGCATTCTGTGAATCTCGTCGATAAACAATACGTCTCCCCGCTCAAGACTGGTCAGAAGTCCGGCCAGGTCCCCGGCTTTGTCTATCACGGGACCGGAGGTCACTTTGATATTCACGTCCATGGCATTGGCAAGAATGTGGGCCAGGGTTGTCTTGCCAAGGCCCGGCGGACCGGACAGAAGCACATGATCCAGAACGTCTTGCCTTGCCCTGGCTGCTTCCACGGCAAGCTTCAACCGCTCACAGATTTTCCTCTGGCCTACAAAGTCGTCAAAAGTCCGGGGACGAAGACTCAGATCCAGTTCCCTGTCCGGCTGGTTAAAACTTTCTGCAATCGGTTTTTCAGACATAGTTCACAATTCTGTTTAGGAAGAAAGGGCCTTCCTTATCACTTCTTCAACATCAAGAGAGCCGGGCTCTCTTTCAATAACCTTCCTGACCATCCTGCTTGCTTCATTCTGTTTGTAGCCTAGAGCGATCAGGGCCATTGCAGCGTCAGCAACTCTCTGATCAATCTTGTCCGTATCCCCGGCGCCGGCCGCTTCAAGCGCGTCTCCCTCGTCAAGCCTGTGTTTCATTTCCATCACAATGCGTTCAGCGGTTTTCTTACCGAGCCCTGAAATCGAAGTCAGCCGCTTGACGTCATTATCGATAATCGCGGACTTAAGTTCACGGATAGACATGCCGCTCAATGCGCTGAGAGCCAGTTTGGGTCCAACCCCGCTGATAGCTATAAGCATAAGAAACATCTTTTTTTCGGACGGAGAGGAAAACCCGAACAGTTCATGGCGGTCCTCACGCACATAATAGTGAGTAAGAATCAAGCATTCTTCTCCAACCCCGGGAAGCTTGTCGTAGGTCAAAAGGGAAATCAGCGCGCCGTAACCTATGCCCCCTATATCTATTATAACATGGGTAGGCTGTTTTTCCGCCAACCTGCCCTTTAGATACATTATCATGAAAAGCGATTCCTCCTCGAGACCTATATGGGCTTTGCCAGCATCAGGCTGCCTGACACATTATGCAGGTGACAAATCGCAATGGCAAGAGCGTCGCCCGCGTCTTCCTGCGGTTCTTCTTTAATGGCGAGCATCCGCATCAACATCTTTCTTACCTGTTCCTTGTCCGCGCTTCCGTACCCGACCACAGCCTGTTTAACTTTCCGGGGCGCATATTCAAACACGGGGACACCCCCTGCGGCACAAGTCGCGATCACGGCTCCGCGCGCTTCTCCAAGTTTAACCGCGGTTCTCACATTACGGCAATAAAATATGCCTTCAATGGCTATCGCATCAGGCCGCCGGCGTTTAATAACAGCTTTCACACAATCGCTTATGCGAAAAAGAGCTTCCGAAAGAGGAACCCTGGGTCCGACGTTCACGTTACTGCATTCAACAGCAGACAGACTGCTGCCCTCGGCCTGAACCACGCCCAGGCCGGTAGACCGCAGGGATGTATCCACCCCAAGCACACGAACCTTCTTTCCAGCCATAACGCTCCATCCAGAGCTACTTTCCCTGCTCCAGTTCCTCCAGAATCGAATCGTCAATATTCATGTTGGTATACACATTCTGCACATCGTCGTTGTCCTCAAGGTCCGAGACAAACTTCATTGCCGCCGAGGCAGTGGACTTGTCTTTGACATCCACATAGTTATAAGGAACAAGACTGACCTCCGAACTGATGGTCTGTATCCCTGCATTGTCAAGAGCTTCAACAACATCAGTGAAAGCGGAAGGCTCGGTTAATATCTCGTACTGTTCGCCGTCGCGCTTCATGTCCTCTGCTCCGGCGTCAATCACCAGTTCCATAAGCTTATCCTCATCCACCTGGGACGAATCAATGAATATCTGGCCCTTCCTTTCGAAGTTTCGCGTAACTGCGCCCTGCTGGGCAAATTCAGTGTTGTTTTTATTGAATATGTGCCTGATCTCCGACGCCGCCCTGTTCTTGTTGTCGGTCAGGGCTTTAACAACCACTGCTACCCCGCCGGCTACGTAACCCTCGTAAACAGCTTCCTCATATGAAGCGCCTTCAAGTTCACCCGTACCCTTCTTGATCGCCCGTTCAATGTTGTCCGAGGGCATATTGACGTTTTTTGCTTTCTGAATGAGTGTGCGCAGCGCCGCGTTCTTGTCCGGATCTCCTCCGCCTTCACGGGCTGTTACCGACAACTCCTTGCTCATCTTGCTGAATACTTTTCCGCGCTTGGCGTCAGCAGCGCCTTTTTTATGCTGAATAGTCTTCCATTTACTGTGGCCGCTCATAAGCCTCTCTCCTTACTCTGTTCCTGACTTCATATTAAACCCCACAAGCTCGTCGGGCGTATCATCAATCTCCTGCAACCACCCCTGTTCGAAGCCGCAGGATTCAAAAAAATCAACTACCCTGCCGTATGCTCCGGGGTCAACCCGCCGGTTCCATCCTTCTCTATCGGCCGCCTTGTAAGCAGGCATGTACTGAGACATTACGCTCACAGCCGGCCGACTGTCGAATTCGTTCGCAAGCCAGCGCAGATTGTCAATAGCCTCTTTTTCCCGTCCCGGCAGAACCAGCAGCCTGCATATAACCCCCTTGCGTGCAATACCCCGGGAATCAACCTCCAGGGCGCCTTTCTGCCGCCACATCTCCTTGAAAGCAGCCCTGGCTACAGCCGGATAATCCGAAGCTCCCGACCCTTCCTCCGCGCTGCCTGCATCAGAATATCTTAAATCCGTAAGATAGATATCCACAAAACTTTCAATTCTGCCCAGGGTCTCAACCTTTTCGTAACCGCTGGTATTATAAACCACCGGGATGCCGCCCGGCAAAGATTTACCCCGCTCAAAAGTTTCTTCTATCATAGGCAGCCAGGGGGTCGGGCTCACGAGGTTGATATTATGGCGCCCGGCATCAGCCAGGTTGGCAAAAATGTCCCCAAGCTCGCCGTTTCCGATCACCCTGCCCCCCGCCTGCTGGCTCCAGGGATAATTCTGACAGTAAATACACCTTAGAGTACAACGACTGAAAAACACTGTTCCAGAACCGGCATAACCGGAAATCGGCGGCTCTTCTCCATGATGCGGCCCTGATCTGTAGAGCCTGACCCTGGCGCCGGCGCCGCAATATCCCTTCTGTCCAGCCTCGCGATCAACCCCGCATTCATGAGGACAAAGCCTGCAAGCGCTCAAATTTTCCTGCAAATTCATTGAACACATACGGGCGAGGCCCGCCTTGCCCTTCCCCTCAGCTCTTCCTGAATCACATGCCCCTCACGCGGGGCTCTGGCCAAAAAAGTAGAGCAGGTTGCCCCGTAACCTGCCGCACCTTGCATTCAGCAGTTAATCTTCTTCTTTCTGAGCCTCCGCAATAACCTTCTGAGCAACATTGGAGGGAACCTGCTCGTACCGAGAAAACTCCATCTCGAAAGAACCCTGGCCGGCAGTCATACTGCGCAACTCCGCACAATACTTGAACAATTCTGCCTGCGGCACGTCGGCGGTTATGACCTGCATGCCTTCCTCCGGGCTCATGCCCAGAATTCTGCCGCGCCGCTGATTAAGATCTCCGTTGACATCCCCCAGATGCTGATCGGTTATTGTAACCTTAACTGTCATGATAGGCTCCAGCAGAACCGGCTTGGCCTTGCTCATGGCTTCTCTGAACGCTTTGGATGCCGCAATTTTAAAGGCCACTTCCGAAGAATCCACGTCATGGTACGAGCCGTCATAAACGGTTATTTTAACATCTGTGACAGGATATCCGGCGACTGCTCCCGACTTCATGCCTTCAACCAGGCCCTTCTGCACTGCCGGCATGAATCCTCCGGGTATAACTCCGCCCACGATTGCGTCCACAAACCAGTCCTCGTCTTCAGGCTGTTTGGGTTCCACTTTGAGGTAAACCTCGCCATACTGCCCGCGTCCGCCGGATTGTTTCTTATGTTTGTGATGGCCGTCACCCTGGGCGGTAACAGTTTCGTGATATGGAACCCTCGGGGTTTTCAGGTTCACCTCGACGTTGCTTCTGCGTTTCATAAGGCTTACCGCAACATCGATATGGACGTCGCCAAGTCCCGACAAAACCGTCTCATGAGTCTCGCTGTCTCTCCTGAAATTCAAGGTGGGATCCTCTTCTGTAACTCTTGCCAGAGCAGTGCCCAGCTTATCTTCGTCGGCCTGGGTCTTTGCAAACACGGCCATGAAATAAACAGGACTGGGAAGTTCAATTTCAGGCATTGTCCTCTCTGAACCGCCTCCACAAAGCGTATCTCCAAACCCGGTATCTTTCAGTTTGGGAATAGCTACAATCTCTCCAGGCATTGCAGAATCCACGGAATCCTGTTCCTTTCCGTTCACGACCAGGAGAGACCCGGCCTTTTCCTTATGCGACAGCGAAGCATTCATTATCTCCGCATCCTTTTGGAGCTTTCCACCGAAAACCCGCACAAATGAAAGTTTTCCCACAAAGGGATCGTTCACGCTGCGCCATACCTGCGCCACAAGCCCGCCTTCAGGATCAACATTAACGGCGTTGCCTTCAGCGTCTGTAATTTCCCTGTCCGCCGGAGAAGGGAAAAACCTTTGTGCGCCGGTCATAAGTTCTTCTATCCCGAGATCTTTCAAGGGCATGCATACAAAAACCGGCACAAGCCCGCCGTCCACAACAGCCTTCCTGAGACCGTTGGCAACCTCGTCAGCCGAAAGTGTTTCTCCGCCAAGGAATTTCTCTATCAATTCATCATTGGTCTCGGCGGCTTTCTCCGTAAGACCGGACCTTGCTTCTTCAACCTGGTCCTTCACAGCATCAGGCGCTTCGCCATCGCCAAGAACATCAACAACACCGCTGCCGTCCGGAAGCGGCAAAGTCACCGGAACACAGCAGTCGCCGAATGTGCTCTGTATGTCGGATAGTATCTTTGAAAAATCAGTGTTATCCTTATCAAGACCTGTAATAACGATTGAACGGGCAAGGCCGTTCTGTTCGCAGGCTTTCCAAACCTTGTGCGTCCCCACCTGGATGCCGGAGGCCGCGTCAATGGCTATAAGACCGGTCTCGCACGCCCGGCAGGCACACAATACTTCGCCGAAAAAGTCCATATACCCCGGCGTGTCTATAAACACTAAACGCGTTTCCTTGCCGCCGGCCTTATGAGTCGCCGCAAACGGCTTGGCGGAAATGGTTATTTTCCGGTCCTTCTCCTCGTCAGTGTAGTCGGCCATGCTGCTGCCGGAATCCACCAGGCCCATCCTGCTGTTAACCCCCAGCTTGTAAAGCAGAGCATCAGCCAGGGTCGTTTTGCCGCTTGAGGTGTGCCCCATTAGTCCAAAAGTTCTGACATCGCTTACAGGTATATCACTCATATCACTCAACTCCCGTAGTACTTGTTTCATCGTTTTGACCGCAAAAAAGCGTGATTATGCCACATCCTGTTAACTTGCGCAACACGCAAAACATGGCGCGCCCGGCAGGAGTCGAACCTGCAACCACCTGATCCGAAGTCAGGTGCTCTGTCCAGTTGAGCTACGGGCGCAGAGATCAGCAGTTACGGTAGACCGGCATATTGAGACGGTCCGCATTACATATTATTGCGGCTGATTTTTCCCGGACGATCGATGTCGTTTCCTGGCGCGGAATTCGGGCGCTTCTTTCACGCACTCGCCGAGAATCTTGAGCGATTTGCCGATCAAATGCAAGCTGTCCGGTTTCAGCTCCGCCGGCTGACTGCCAACGTCTTTCCAGCCGGGCGTCTCCAGGTCATCGGAAGGCAAAGCAAGATTGTCCCAGTTTGCAAAGAGCCTTCCCCAATGACTGTGGATCAGGTCCCGCACAATCTTCTGGTGAGTGGTATACCAGTATGAATCATGGTAGATAACGCTGGCAATGTATGCCCACGGCGCCAGTATGGTTTTCAGCGACCATTCGACCGGTTTGCGCAGCGGACCCCAGTAAATTTTGTGCTGCATCCTGCTGGCAAAGGTCATTTTCTTGTAGGGTCCCACAAAATGCCAGTTCTCCTTTGCGGCATCCTGGTCTCCGACTATCTCTATTTCCTTCGGATCTCCGCAACCAAGACCTTTTTCGTGCGCAAGCCTGATGAATTTGATTTTTAAAGGATCAAACCCCATCAGTTTTGCGGCAACCGCGTCAATTGCCACCTGGTCGGAAGATGCCAATATCACGTCTTTTACCTGGGGCAGCATACACCTGGGGCCCGGACCGTCCCCGGCAAAGGTTCCGTCCATAACCGCCATAACGCCGCTGTGGATTTTTTTCTGGATCATGAGAAGGTCTACAAGCGTCTCATGTATGACTGGATGGGTATAATGCCTGCGTTCGTTGAGCAGACCCCCAAATGCGTTCTTCATTGCTCCGGTGGTAGTGGTGAACACATGTGTTTTCACGGTCGGCAGATGAATTATGTTCTCTCCTATAAACCGTTTCGGTATCATGAAACCGTCCGGATAAACCTCGTTAAGGCAGAGAAAATCGTCCGCGAGGTCGCCTACAGCATCCCGGATATTTATCCATTCTTCTCTTTCGTAAAGATGAACATTTCTTAGCTTGTGCGCTTCGACAACATTGACATGCTTGTTTTCGCGCTCCCCGAGATGTGCGTCTATCACCACCGTCCGGTTATGGCATCCATGCACCAGTTTCGAGTCATATCCGTCCTTTTTCAGCGCCCTGATTACCCCGTCAAGCTGCCAGGGGGTGGTCGAAGAAGCGGGAAAAAAGAAGTGCCAGCTTATGTTGATCTTCAGCGCGGTGTCTCTGTCCTTAGGCAAAACATCCTGGTAGCCGGCAAGATTCATAAGCCGGTGATAATCATTCAGCACTGTTTCTGGCTTCGTTTTGAGTATTGCAACCTTGGATTTTTTCATAATTTTGAAAGTATAATCTTTGTTTATGGCCTTATGCAAGCAGAGGTTGTGATAACAGGTTATACAAAGCCACAGGTGGTTATTGGCCTGAGCTATTCATGAAAAAAGCCAGGCAAGTTGTAAACTGTTCGGATGAGGTGCTATGTGTTTACAATGTCGAGCGAAGTTTTTACGATGAACTGTACGGTCCAAACGGAATGGGAAAGAAGTACAGCAGGTTATTCTTCAACCTGCTGCTGAGGCAGGGTTTGACGTACAGGAAAAAACGCCTGACACCTTTTGTTGCGGCCGAAGGCCGCTGGGAACGCCAAGAATTGTTGTATTGACTATATCGATCCGGGCTTGAGTCGGATTTTACCTGATGGTATCGTGCGGGGCATGAAAAAAACACTTGTAATACTGGCTGCGGGAATAGGACGCAGATACGGGGGGCCCAAGCAGATGGATCCTGTGGGACCTTCAGGAGAATTTATTATCGATTATTCGATCTATGACGCGTTGAGAACCGGGTTCCAGAAAATCGTATTTGTGATTTCGAGGAAAATAGAAAATGACTTCAAAAGCACAATCGGTTCACGCATTTCAGAACATGTGGAGACTGACTATGTGTTCCAGGACTTAGACGCCCTGCCCGATGGCTTTGCGCCGCCGCCGGAAAGAAAGAAGCCGTGGGGAACCGGTCATGCGCTGTTGGTGAGCAAAAGCGCAATAAGTGGAAAATTCGCTGTAATCAATGCCGACGATTTTTACGGCCGTCAATCTTACACTATTCTCTCGAACTTCCTGGATTCCGTCGAACCCGAAGCATCCGAGTATGCAATGGTGGGATTTGCACTGAATAATACCGTCTCAAAACACGGCTCCGTGGCCAGAGGCATATGCAAGATGGACTCCAACGGCCATCTTGCTGATATAGTAGAGCGAACCCAGGTTGAGCTTCGCGAGAAAATGCCGGGCTACGTGGATGAAAGCGGTCAATGGCTGCCGTTGACAGGACACGAACTTGTTTCCATGAATATGTGGGGCTTCACACCTTCAATTTTCCCGCGCCTTGAGACCGAATTCAGAATGTTCCTTGCCGATTGCGCCGGGGAACCTTCTGAAGAATTTTTCATTCCTCTTGTTGTTGATAACCTGATAAAACGTCAAGAGGCAACAGTTCGAGTCCTGGAAACACCTTGCGCATGGACAGGTGTTACCTACAAGGATGACAGGGAAATTGTTGTGGCCCGCATTTCCAGCCTCATCAAGGCAGGAGAGTATCCTGAAAAACTGTGGGGGAGAGGTTAGCCCGCATATCTCACGGAATTTCGTAGCCAGAGCGTAGAGAGTGCCCCTGCGGGGGTGCTATCCGCGCTCGCAGCAGGAATTTTGCAAGAAATGCGGGTTAGATTCTGAACCGATAAGTTCTGTGCGTTTTGCGTAAAAGATTGGATACAACCTTGCCTGATGAGTACAGCAGGTTGTTCTCCAACCTGCTGGTGTTTTGATTGCGGCCAAAGGCCGCCTTAAGAGGAGAAAGAACTCATTGGCCACTGGTTTAACGGCTCGCCAACGTGGCGAAAGTGGATTATTCGCGCAAAGCGCGAATAACCCAACGTTGCACGGAGGGTTTATGTTTCATACAAAGCAATGTTCTTTGAAATGGCGTTTGTTGTTTGTGCTTTTTGTCTCCGTTCTTCAAACAGACGCAGCGGAAACTGAAGTTCATGTAAAAGCAGAAATCGTATCCTCCCACTTGTGGCGCGGCCGGGTGCTTAGCGATAGTTCCTGTTTCCAGCCTTCTGTTTCCATTTTGTCAGGCGGCCTTGGGCTGAATTTGTGGGGAACATTTGATCTTGAGTCAGATTCCGGATCGAAGCGCCGCAACAGACTGGATGCAACCGCCTATTATTCAGCCAGGCACGGGAAATACCTGTTCACGGGGGGGCTTGTGGGATATTTCCACCAGGATGATCCTGAAGCCCATGCCCGAAATACAGGCGAAATATTTGCAGGCTATTCTTTAAATATGCTGCTTTCCCCGTCAATGACCTTTTACTACGACTTCGATGAGGTGGCAGGCTACTACGCCTCTTTCTCTGTAGCCCACAGCCTGTGGGTGACAAAAGGTTTATCCAGCCTTGATATGCAGCTTTCCATAGGGGGCGGCAACGAGGATTACGCAGCCTCGCTCCTGAAATTCGAAAACGAGGACACAGGGGAAAACTACAAGCCGGACGGAGAAACACTGATGGATCTGACATTGCGGTTGTCCATGCCAATAGAACTTGGCCGGAATGTCCGGCTCGTTCCCGGCGCAAGATATATGCGGCTGCTGGACCACGATGCCAGGCAGGCAGCAAGAGATGCAGGTGAAGACACAGATTCGGTTGCGGCTGTCATCGCGTTGATTGTGGGCGCAGGCGGGAACCTGTAGGTGGTATTTGGTCCATAGCCTCCGGCTATCCCTCCATTTCCATCTCTATAATCGTTGCGCCTGTTTCCCAGGTCCGCAACGCTTTGAGATCCATTGTAATCTGTGTGCGCCGCTCGCTGCCTTCTGGAAGAGTCTCCCTTTCGGCCTTCAACTTCTTGCGCCACATGGCAAGTATTGCGTCTTTGGCGGCATCAATAATCGACAAATCATCGCCGCGGATCTTCGACGGCTGCATCAGGACATAAGCGAAAAATTCCTGAAGTCCTTCGGGCGGATTATCCAGATAAGATATCGCTTCATGCACCTGCTCGCCTTTCTGTGAAGCGTCGAGACAAGCTTCTGCTACCGCTCTGCAAGCCTGGTCGGTAAAAAATTCAAGAGGGAGCTTTCCACGGACAAGCTTCTCTATCCCGGGATAATCCTGGATATGGATTATGCATTCACAAAGGGCAACTTCGTCCGGAGGCCGGGATGCTTTCTTTTTCCCTCTTTTCCCCCCATTGTCCCTGCCGCCCGTCGATCTCCGGCGGGTCATGCGCTTGAGCTCGTCACCCAATGCCGACGCCGGAACTCCCAGCCTGTCGGCTGCCTCCTGGATCAATTTTGCCTTCTGAACCGAATTCGGGCTCCGGCTTATTGTTTCAAGAATCTCTCGTGATATCCTCATCAGCCCCACCTCGGTGTGAGCTTTCTCCCTGGAAGAAAGCGCCTGGATCTGATATGCAACCACGGAGACAGCGCCTTCCATCAGGGCCCGGAAAGCTTCCGTGCCTTCTTTAAGAATAAACGAATCCGGGTCCTGCCCTTCCGGCAGGGCTGCAATCCGCACAGCTACGCCGGCGTCCATAAACAACCTTGCTGTTTTGATTGCCGCATTCTGTCCGGCAACGTCCTGATCAAAGGCAATAACAACGCTGTCGGCATAGCGATTGACAATTCGCACATGGTCTTCGGTAAAGGATGTCCCCTGGGGCGCTACTGCAGTGTTAAACCCGGCCTGATGGCACCTTATGACATCCACCTGGCCTTCGCAGATAATCGCTTCGCCGGCGTCTACTATGTTGCGCCTGGCTTTGTTGAGGCCGTAGAGAATACGGCTTTTCTTGAAGAGGGGGGTTTCCGGGGTATTAACGTATTTGGCGCCGCGGTCATCTGCCTCAAGTGTTCTTCCGCTGAAACCCACTATCCGGTCCTGCTCGTCTTGTATCGGAAACATTATCCGGTTGCGAAAGCGGTCGTAGCATCGGACGCCCGATCCCTTGCTCTTCTCCTTGCAGATCACAAGGCCAACGGTTTCAAGCTGATCAACTGTATAGTTTTTCTTCTCAGCTCCTTTTAGCACCGCGTCCCACTGGTCCGGCGCAAAGCCGATCATGAATTCCTCAACGGTGTTCTGATCCAGTTCTCTCTTTTTCAGGTAGGCGCGCGCAACAGCCGCGCTTCGCCCTTTGAGTAATGTGCGATTATAAAATGACGCCGCGTCTTTATTGATCTTAAACAGCTCGTTCTTGTTCTTTGCGCCGGAGTCGCCCTCTTCAAGCTCTACATTTACACCGGAGCGGTCCGCCAGCATTTTTGCTGCGGTTACAAAATCAACCCCTTCGCGTTCCATGATAAACCCGAAAACATCCCCCCCGGCGCCGCAACCGAAACAGTGCCATATCTGACGCTGGGGATTAACGTGAAAAGACGGAGTCTTCTCCTTGTGAAACGGGCATATTGCTTTGTAGGTTGATCCGGATTTTTTCAGATTCAGATACGATTGTAGAACCTCGACAATATCGTTTCGGAACCGAATCTCCTCAAGAATTCTTTTTGATATTATTCGCGCCATATCGGCAATTCCTTCCCCCACCGGCCGCGACGCCGGCCTGGCCAATTGGGCAAAACCGGATCAACGATCCTTTTCCTTTTGACTCGGCGAAGGCGGTTTTCTTTCCTTGAATTCTTCACGAACTGCCGGCATCGCTCGAAGAACCGCTCTGCCAAGAATCGATTCGCTGCCGAAAACCCGGTTCAAATAATCGTGCGGCCACAGGTTGATCCCCAGCAGAACAATCGCCACAAGAAATACAGAGCTGATAAATCCGGCAACCAGTCCGGCCATCTTATCAAATTTTTCCGCAACAACCACTTTCATTACCCGTTTGAGAACAAATCGCAATACGAGCATGAGCGCAAAGGAAAACACAACTGTAGCAACAAAAGCAAACGCATAGCTCGACCGGGCATCCAGTCTTGAGCGTTCGGTAAGCCATGCGCCAAAAGGATTGCAGAACCTGATGCCGAACATAAACGCGGTTACAATGCTGAGCAGCCTGGCTAGTTCCCCTGATAATCCGCGTTTAACGCCAAGAAGGCTTCCAATGGCAATTACCGTAAAAGCAGCTATGTCAACGACATTAGGTACAGGAAAATTCTCCATGACTCACTCTGTTAATAAACCCGGCCGGGTATGCCTGCAAGGCAGCAGGAGCAACCAGCATGCGCCGGCATACCGTTTCGCGGAAAAAGCGCGCTGGCTGCCATTTCAGTTCCCAAGAAATTCCAGCCAGTCCCTGGCTCTTTTCGCAAGTCTTCCCTCTCCTGCAAGATCGGCACACTGTCTAAAATGGGTTATGGCCAGATCTTTCCGCTCTTGCTCGTGGTAAATAAGGCCGAATACAAAATGAGGCTGCGCGTATTCCGGTTTCAATTTCAACGCCTTGTTTAGATTCTCACGCGCACTTCTGTAATCATCCTGTTCAAACTGCACAAGGCCGAGCATGTAAAAAGCCCGGGGTTTGTCCGGTTTTATTTTGACTGCCTGTTTCAGCACAGTCTCGGCAAACTTGTATTCTTCCTTTTCCCTGTAGGCAACCCCAAGATTGTATGCGGCGTTGAAACACTTGCGGTCGAGCGCCAAGGCCTTCCTGTAATAACCTATTGCTTTATCTATATCGCCTGCCTGATGCAACTGAAGCCCCCGACCCCATTCTTCAAGGGCTTCATTGGGCCTGCGGGGTTTATCCTGCTGCTCAGGAGACCTTGAAGCCGCCCGGCGGGCGTTTCTCCTTTTTTCCGCCCTCGGGTCACCGGGAAAAAGGCGCGCAAACTTGCTGTAAATTTCCTCTGCTTTCTCTTTGTATGCCAGATGGCGGTCGTATACAACGGCAAGTTCCCATAAAAGATCAGCGTTCTCTGGATTTTCATCATAAGCTTTGTTAAGGACAATCAGGGCCCTGTCGTATTCCTTATCCTCCAGCGCTTTGCGAGCTTCCTGGATAGGATCAGGGCTGCCTGCTGTGCGTTGCGGCTGCTGCGCCGCATGCCCGGCAAGTTTTTTCGCATCTGGTTCGGGTTCCGTTTCAGCGCGCTGGATTGAGGAAACCGGCCGCGATGCCGTGTCGGCGCCTTCCATAACAGATCCTGACCTGAACTCCTTCAGGTATCGGGAAGCTTTCTGCTCCCGCCCGGGGTTATCCGCAACTTCCAGGTAATCCTCGAAGTACTCAGCCGCCCTGGAGGCATCCATTTCCACGGCGCCTGGCTCAATGCCCGGGGCCTGCCCGCTGTGCAACATTGCCAGGTTATAAAGGGCCGGCCCATACGCAGGATCAATTTCCAGCGCTCTTTGCAGAAACATGCGTCCCTTTGCAAGATTGCCGCTCTTAAGTTCCACGATCGCAAGATGTGTTACTATCTTTGTGGAATTAAGGTTGCGTTCAAGAGCCGAATAAAAAGAACGCCTCGCCTTATCCCAGAGTTCAAGTTCAGCATAAATCAACCCTTTGTATTCGTGAGGCAGAGGATCCTCCCGGTTGATTTCCGATGCTTTGCGAAATGGCTCAAGCGCTTTCCTGTATTCGCCCATCTGCCAGTAGGCAATACCAAGGTTGCAATGCGCCGCGGCGTTGTTCGGATTCCTCAGAATCGCTTCCTTGAAGAGTTTCTCCGCTGATTCGTACTGCTCCCGGTGAAGTTTCCTGATTCCTGCTTCGGTATGAGACTGGCCGCTGTGGTCGCTGCAACCGGTCAAGATTATCCCCGCTACTGAAACTGCCAGCAAAACAGAGCAAAATGTTCTTGCTGTATCCATCCGTTTCCTTCCTGCCCGGCAAAACCATTTTTATGTAGATTCCAGCATGCCGTTATTCGAGATACGTTATAACACGATGAGAAGCAGGTAGCAACTAATTCCTGAACGCGTTCAAAGATTCCCCATCCGATGGATACCACCACACTCAAATACTCACACCCATCGATTTGCAATGCTCTTTTCCCAACACGGCTTGATCCGGGGCTATGCCCGACCAGCCTGATCAGTCCCTGTTCCAATCCTCGGGCAGAGCGTCTTTTTCACGCTCAAGGCTTTCTTCCATTATTGCCCTGGCATCGCTGATGTTGTTGACAATTGGATCGGTGACAAGCGCCTTCAAGAGTATGTTTCTGTCGCACTTTACTGCCGCCTCCGCAGTCAATTCGTGAGTATCCAGCACCTGTTGCTGTAACCCGCATAAACCGGCAGGAATCTCGCCTACTGGAATAGGAACTGGTCCTTGCAGGTCGATGTGGCAGCGCAATTCAAGAAAAGCGTTATCAGCCATGTTGCTGACTGCGCCCCGATTTGCAGTATTAACATAAAAAGGCTTCCCGAGTCCTCCCCACATTGATTCAATGATATCTGTGGCATGGTCGGACATGCCTTTGTCCATGAATTCCCCGATTGGCGTATCCCCTTTAGCATAGGCAACAGTCTGCGCCCATCGCTCATCCATTGCCCGCTGTCTTTCACCAGCGTCAAACAAGACTATCGGCTCAGGATCCACTTCAGCGGCGCCGTATCCCTGGAAATACGGAACATACTCCTTGGTATGCGCAATCCTGTTCGGGTATGCCCCGAAAATATCCATGAGCTGCAATGAATACTCCGCGTTGAATCTCCTCTTGGCACTGGCATTCGCATCGGCCCTGGCCCCGGCATCCGACTGTTCGGCGTCCGCGCGTTCTCTTTCCACCCTGTCGACAAGCCACTTTCTATAGGCTGGCATCATGTCTTTGCCGTCATGAACAAAACGTGTAAGCCATGTAAAGTGATTGATACCGGAGATCCTGAGATCAAGCTTATCTTCCACTTCGGAGGGTATTGACTTTGCTTCTTCGGGCAGAATACCCACGCGCTTCAGGTCTGAGAGCCTGCAGTAAGGCTCATGCTGCCCGTCACAAATTGCGAAGCTGCGCGCTTTTGTGTAGCGCATCAAGGCAATGCCGATGACCGATGTCGGGTTGACAAAGTTGATTACCCATGCGTTCGGCGCAAGTTCCTGAACATCTTCAGCCATTTTTACAGCATGGGGAATCTCCCTCAGCGCTCTGAATATGCCGCCCGGACCAATGGTGTCGCCCGAACACATTCGAACGCCATGCTTCATTGCAATTTCGCAATCCAGCCCCCTGAAATGCGTGTTCCTGTCACTGAAAGTGAGAACAACAAAATCAGCGTCTTTCAACACTTCCCGCCGATCAGTGGAACCTATAAGCCCGGTTGAGACCCCTTCATGATCAAACACACGCCGGGCAAGTTGCATCATTGTGTCAAGAACATCCGGCTTTGTATCAACAAACGCCAGTGTTCCTTCACGCAAGACCGGGCTTCTTGCCATATTCCACACGATGGGCTTGCCAAAAAAATAACTTCCAGCACCGATAACTACTACCTTGGGTTTCGACATATGTATTCTTTTCCTTATTCGATACGGTCAATGTTAACAGCTAACCCGCATATCTCCTATTTCTCAGCAGTCCTGATATCTTCTTCTGACAGGATGCAACCTTGTTTGCGCAATTGGTTCTGGAGAACCCTGGAATCAAGCTGCCCGGGAGCGATGTTCTCACGCAGTGAAACCGCGGCCGCGGTCCCCGCCGCTTCGCCCATACCGATGCACTGCACCATGACGCGTATGGAACCAAGCGCGACATGCGTGCAGCTTACACACCTGCCTGCTGTAAGAAGATTATCGATACCTTCAGGGCACAGAATCCTGTAGGGTATATGATACTTGAAACCTTTGGGCGGTCTCCAGACTGTCGGGTCCATGCCGGGACCATCAATGCAATGAATGTCTACAAAAAACGACCCATAGCAGATATTATCATCGAACTCGCGCTGAGCCTTTACATCTTCTTCAGTGAGAAGATATTTACCCATGATGCGTCGAGATTCTCTAATGCCAACCGTGTTCGGCGTAGAAACCATGTAGCATTTTTCCATGCCCGGTATGTACTTACGATAGACCTCAATAGTCTCATAGGCCTGCTTGCGGGCTTCAATTGTTGCCTTGGTCAAGTCTTCTGCCTTTGTCGAATCGACATGGATCACATGGGTGAAATTCACTCCCACCTGGTCAGGCCGGGTAGGCGTATGCCACCAGCCCATGTTGCCGGTTTGAAACGGCCGCATGTCTCCACGATCAATTGCCTCGGCATAGACGCCTTGAAGTTTCCACGGCTCTTCATCGCCGGGATTCTGCCGGCGATATTCTTTCTTGAAATTTTCTACGCGGTCCCAGTCAACTCCGCCGATAGTGAACATAAGCGTAACCGGCTGGCATCTGCCGTCAGACGGACGGCCGGATTCATAAGGGCACCCGGCGAGAAAGGCCACATCACCATCGCCGGTGCAGTCAACAATCCGCCTGGCTCGAATAACCTGGCGGCCGTTCTTGTTCTGGACAACAGCGCCGGTAACCTTTTGATCTTTCATAACCACATCGCTGAAAAAGGTATGATACAGCAGATCCACACCTGATTCCTCCGCCATGTTTTCAAGAATGAGTTTAAGTCCCTCTACTTCAAACCATATCCCATGTGAATTGCGTCTTCCAAAAGCGCGTTCAACCACCTTGCAACCGATCTCATCGGCTATCCCGCCTACGATCTGACGTTCGGTCCCGCCCTCATTATATTTTGAAATGTGACCATGGCCGCCGGCTGTGGCAACGCCGCCGAGACAGTTGAATTGCTCCACAACAAGCGTTCTGGCGCCGTTGCGGGCGGCGGCGAGGGCCGCGCCGACACCGGCAGGACCTCCGCCAATTACAAGGACATCAACATCGCCGGATACAGAAAGATTTGAATTACTGTCGGATATCATGTATTCTCCTACTTTTAAAATCAATTAACCCGCGCGAAGATACTCGACAAAGCCCTTGCCAGGGTCAACGCCAAAACGCCGGGCTGACATCGGGTTGACCTCTGATCCCCCGGCATCCGCGTATGGAATTTCAATACTTGAAGCCAGCTTGATCTCCGGGAAACGCGCAGTCAATTTCAATAGCCATTTTGGAAATCACTGCAGCGGGTAGCTTCATAAACAACCGCCTTGAATATTCAATCTACAACCAGCCTGTCATCCCCGCCAGTAATTTTGAATAATAGACAAAGTTTTCCAGTGAAATATCAAACGGGACCCCATGGTCGCAGCCTGGAATGTAACCTCCATCTTTAACAACCGGTTCAATGCGCGCGAGTTCGGCCTCAATCGACTTTCCGCCTTTGGCAATACACCGTTTGTCTACACCCTGTCGATATGCCATCTTCCGGCCAAATTGCGCCCGGTATTCGTTGATATCGCATCCGGCCGCAACTTCGATAGGGTCGCAAACATTCGCTCCGGCCTCAAGCCATATCGGTATCAACTCGTCAATCCGGCCGTCAGAGTCAACATCAAAGATCGGAACTCCGGCCTGCCTGGCTTCCAAACCCCAGCGCTTCCATCCGGGCAGCAGAAACTCACGCGTCATTCCAGGACTTATCATACTTTTTTCCTTGTACGCCATATCCTCGCTGATACGAATACAGTCAACCACTCCAGAATCAAGAACCCGCGCCATTGTTTTCGACACAAAACTGATCCAGAACTCAGCCATCTCCTTTACGAATTCCGGCTGTTCAATCAACATCATACACAGAGGCTCAAACCCGCACCATTCCCTGAGCTGCCAGAATATCCCGGAAAATGAGATCGTCACAATGTAATCACGCTCTTTTGCGATTCCAACAATCTCATTGAAGTTATCCGGGTACCGGTCGGGATCGTCCGGATTATACCGTTTTTTCATTTCCTCGAAATCAGCGGGCCTCTCAACAGGAAACTTGTGCCATTTGCGCGTTACAAAATCCTTTGCCCGTCGAATGTAGGTGAAATCGTATTCATCCGAGATCTCGGTAATGTTCCCCATCCAGTCCTGGACAATGTAATGGCCGTTCTTATGTTCAAGAACTTTTTCTTCGAAGGTCGGAATCATTTTGAAATTGACCTGGGGGCTAACGCGTCTTTTCGATGAGCACTCTTTCTGTAAGCCGATTTTCTGACAAACATAGGCAAACCAGGAAATGTCCTCGGGCAAACCCTCCTGGCGCCATCGCTTCAGGGTCTTTTCCCTTGGTCCGCCGGGCGAAAAAGGAATCTTATCTGGTTTGCCGAACAAAAGAGTCTCAATATACCGTTCTCTTTCTGTCATCCAATACCTCCCTTTATCTCTTGCAAATCAAATAAATACCAGTACAATAATGCACAACACCTAGCAAAAGAATGGATATTTGAGCCAATTACATGGATAATAGTCGCATATCGCCTCCTTTTCAGGTCAGGACAAGTGGATTAATAACAAATAACCCTTACCATTCTGTTCCGGGAACACGGCTGAACGATACTATGCTGACGCTGTTCACGCACGGGTCGGGAACATACCGCAACTCAAAGGGCACATGGAAATTACAGCCTAACCTCGCCATGATTTTAAGTCCCGACGATCCAGGCGCGCTGATAGCCGATTCACGGGATCCGTATACTCATTATTTCTGCCGTTTCAACGGAAGTTATGCCGTGAAACTGGCAAACGATATAGTAGAAAAGAGAGGCGGCATCTGTTTCGAAGTGGGCAATGCCGATGCGGTCGCTGACTGCATGCGCAGAATGGGCAGGCACAACACACCGGATCTCCCTGTGCGCATGGGAAAAAGAGATGTTCTTCTTGCCGAAACACTGCTGTTGCTCCAGGGAAGCCGGGAAGCTGAAGATGTCCACTCTACATTTACAAAACCGGCGCTTATGGAATACCTGGTAGAAAATATAGAACAACCTACTCAACTTGACCTGATAGCCGATCACTTTAACATGTCAAGATCGTCTCTATGCCGGAAAACCAGGACTTTGTGCGGGAAAACCATTCAACAGCTTCACGAGGAAATGAAAATGAACTGGGCTCACTCTCTTCTCGGGACCGGGCTGCTGAATATTTCCCAGGTCGCCCACCGGGTTGGATATCTTGACCCGTTCTATTTCTCCAGGGTTTTCAAAAAACATTCCGGCTCAAGCCCGCGCAACTGGCTCGCAACCCGGAAAGCGAGTAACGGATCTACCAGTAGAGAACAGCCATTGAATTGACCAGGAGCCCCAGAAGTATCCCCATGGTCATGCCCATGAACACCTCCAGCCTTGTATGGCCAAGAAGCTCGGCAAGCTTCTGCTCCGAAAGCCGGTGCTCTTTGAACAACTCGTCTATAATGTCGTTGAGCAGCCGCGCCTGCATGCCTGCAGCCCGGCGTACTGTAGAGGCGTCAAACATCACTATCAACGCAAAAACCATCGCCACAACAAAGAGGGGACTGTCAAAACCGGCATTTAAGCCCACGACCGTGGCCAATCCGGTCACAAGAGAAGAATGCGCGCTGGGCATTCCTCCAGTGCTGGCCAGATATCCGAAATCCAACCGGCCGGTCCGGTAAAGAGCGCATAGCATTTTCGTAAACTGGGCAACCGCCCATGAAACAACACAAGCCCAGAAACATACGTTCTCAAAAACATCAACAAAGGAAGTCTGCAGCATGCCGGTCACCTCAATAAGCATTCTCTCTTGAAAAGAAAGTCTTCAGAATTATCTTAAAATCAAAAGCAAGCGACCAGTTTTCCAGGTAATAAAGATCGTACTTTACCCGTTCCTCAATACTGGTGTTTCCTCTCAACCCGTTAACCTGGGCCCATCCGGTCATACCCGGTTTTGACACGTGTCTTCTCATATAGGTCGCTATGTCCTCCCGGAATTTTTTGACAAAATGAGGACGCTCGGGACGCGGCCCGACCATGCTCATTTCACCGCGAAGCACATTCCAGAGCTGAGGCAGTTCATCAAGATTGTGCCTTCTCAGAAAAGCCCCCACTTTCGTGCGTCGCGGGTCATCTTCCGACGCCCAGACCGGTCCGGTATCCTCTTCCGCATCCTGCTTCATTGTTCTCAATTTGTACAGGTTGAACGGTTTGCCGCTCTGCCCGCAACGTTCCTGCGCATAAAAAGCCGGTCCGGGTGAGCTTTTTTTTATCAACGCCGCCGCCACTGCAATAACAGGAGCTGCGGCAATAAGCCCAAACAGTGAACAAGCAATGTCCTCGCTGCGCTTGAGAACCCGGTTCCAGAAATGATCCAGCGGCCATCTTCCTATGCCAAGCAGAGGAATATCGTCAAGGGTCTGCACGTCCATGGTGAAGGCCAGTATGCTGAACAAATCGGGGACAACATTGAATCCCAGCATATTCTTTTCACAGAAAACCATTATCTGCACAAGCCTGTCGTGCCCGATGTCCGGATCAGTAACAATAATCTGGTCAATGTTCCTTTCCTTGACCACCGCCGAAAGTTCTTCGATCGAGCCCACAACCATATCTTCGGCAATCTCTTCTGTGCGGCTGCTCAAATGGGTCTTCAGAAAACCGGAAACCTTTGAACGAAGCATAGCCTCACGCTCCAGGGTCCGCCTGACATGAGCCGCGGCGCGGTCGACACCAAGGATCAGGACATTGTTGAAATTGCTGCTGTGACGAGCCGCGTTCCATTCAATCCGGTAGAGAATGTACCGCTCAAGAGTCACAAAAAAAGTCACAGTCCCAAACGCAATAACAACTACAGCCGCTGAGAACTGGGGATCGGTCTTAATGGCAAAACCCATTGCTGCGGCAAACAGAAGTCCGATTGAAGTCCCCCGTATAATCCTGGGAATTTTATTCGTAAAAGAACCGGTCTGCGGACGCATATACATGTCAAGAGACTTGAAAATAAACAGAAAAATGACCGTTGCTACCAGGGCCCCAGGCACATACAGCGACCACAGATCATCCGGACGGCCCTTTGGAATGGGAACCAGCCCGCTTTCAAAACGGATCTTTGTCGCCAGAATGAAACCGAAAAAAACCGCCAGCGCGTCGAAAACCACCGTTGCCAGACTTGCGATAACATCAAGTGTATCTTTCTTTCGCATAATGAGCCATAATAACAAGCATGCCCCCTGCTAAAAAGCCCATTTTTCACAACCTTCCGCTTTCGGAATTCAGCAAAGCATCCCATCCTCATCCATCCTGCCTCGCTTTCGGCGCCCATCCGGTTATCACGAATCTTGGCCTGCCCCTAATTTACCGCATCTACACTGCGCCCTGCGCACTCGCAGTAGATTACTCGTCTGAATATGCGCGCAAGGCTCCCGCTTCTTTAAGAAGCACATGAACGTTATCTCCACGGGCAATTCTTTTTCGTGAACCGTCAGGAAACACAACCACAGCCCGGAAAGACTTGCGGTTCATGTTGAGCTGCTCGATTTTCAGGATACAGCGCTTTTTGTCATATACGTAGTCCATGCGTAGAATCTTGTTCCACCACCAATCACCTTTGCCAACCGGCATATCGATATTGAAATCGGCTTCACCCGGGATAAAGATACCCTCCTTCAGAAATACGACATAACCAATTGCGTTCGCCATTTGTGAATAGTCAATTCCTATCGGTGCGCCCTTATGAAAATGCGTACAAGAAACCTCATAGTTCGTGAATACTTTTTCATCATCAAACCCGACCCTTCCGCCCGCAGCCTTCTCTTTCATGAAGTTAAAGGCTATCTGATGCACCCGATCCCTCACTGGTGAATGATAATTTATAATTTTCATTCCTTCAGGCAGGCAGTCTTTCCTAAACGTGACATCCTTAGACATTGCCGCCCCAAGGAAATATACCCCCCGAAGCATAGCAAGCCGGTTTTCTGATCGCTCAATGGCTTTAAGAATAACACGCGTCCCGACACTGTACCCTATAAGCACATACGGAGTCTTCTCGCTTTCAAATCTGTCGATAACTTTTCGTTTGAATCTTTCAGCTTCGTCATCAGCTCTCTTCTCTGATTTCTGCCAGTTGGCTCCTGCCTTCATGAACTCGATTTCGACCGAATCCCATTTATAGTTCAATACTTCACAATCGTAGTCTATACCCTCAAGAAATTCCGTCAGATTGGCGCAGAGCACAGGATCATTCTTGACTCCTCCGAATCCGTGCAGATAGACAAATATCAATTTCTCCTCAGCAGGCGCTGCTACCGTTGATTCCCGAGGAAAACCGGCGCAACCATAAAAAAACGGCGCCAGTAAGAATAAAAAGCAGATAAACGAAGCATGCCTGGCATACAGAAAAAATTTCATCATGTCACCTGTTATCGCACATCATTGATTTTCATAAACAAAGTGTCTCAATGGTTTCGAAGTTATGGCCACTGCAATCAGGCCCGATACTGTTATCACCATGCACAACCATGGAAATATCCAGCCGATCCTTGTGTAAAACGTCTGGTGTCCAAGTCTTTCAATCATGCCCACGATTACACCTTCAATCATTGGCGCTATGCTGTGGTGGACATTCCCATATGGATCAATAATCTGTGAAACGCCCGAACTGGCCGCACATACTACCCAGCGGCCATTCTCCACGGCGCGAACCGGAATCATGGCTGAATGCTGAAAATGTTGTGCTGCCGACCAGTGTTCAGCGTCGAAACTCGGCACGGCAAAAAACTCAGCGCCCTGCAAAGTCATTCTGCGCATGAGCGATGTGTAGTCAAAATCAAAACAAACTGGCGTGCCAAAAGTCCCGGGCAAGGCCTTGATAACCTTTCCGCCCCTCCCCGGAATACCGTCGTTGAAAAAGTGGACTGGATGATTCTTGTAGTACTCACCAATAATTCCGTCACCATCAACGACCATAGCGGTGTTACGCCAGCCATCTGAATTCTTGTTGACCCCGGTTTTTGTTCCAAAAACAATGATACTATCCAATTTGTCGGCAAGTCCGGTTATCATTGCGAAGCTATCTGGATCGCGTCCATAAATATCGTACGGCACAGCATATTCAGGCCATACAATCAGTTCGACGTCCGGATCATTTATGCCTCTGGTCATTTCAATGTAAGTGGCCAGGCGGCATTCTTCACTCTGAACTGCCGCAACCTTAAGCGTTTCATGGACGGGTTCAACTCGCCCGGGCCGAAAATATCCAAGCCCGAGCGTAATCAATGCCAGGATCAGGCCAACAGGTCTGGAACTTCTGTGGTATAGGAATGTCGTCGTTACAAACACAAGAAACGAGACGCCGTACACCCCGGCAACGGGAGTGATCCAGACAGGTCCTACAGCAAGTCCCGGAGTAATCCATGCGAATTTGAGAAAAAAGATTTCAGCGCGGAAAAATTCAATGGAAGTCCATACTCCTGCAAGAAGCAACGCCTTTGTTGCCTCATTATGAACCCGACAATCCACAAAACAGGCAAGAACGCCGAAAAGTCCGGTAAAAAGGGCCAGTATCGCCACTAGAGGCAGGGCCGCATACTTGAAGATGTTAATCAGCCAGTAAAGAGAAGCCCCATAAGCAACCATGCCCTGCAGAAACCCGAGATAGAACCCCCTTTTTAAGCTGGTTTTTGCGATGGCCGCGAGTAAAGGCAGCCATGCAACAAGAATGCAGGGCCAGCATCCGAAAGGCGGGAAACTGACCATCACCAATGCCCCGCTCAAACAAACCAGCAGAATCTGCCTCATCATAATATACAACCGGGCCATGTCATGTTTCATATCTGTTAGTCACTTTTGTTGAGCGCGGATTCGTTTCATTAATCTATCCAGCATCCCGCCCCTCTTCACATGCGGCAGCCACTGTTTCTCGGCGCAATTGAGAACAAACCTGTTGCGTTGCTCCGCCGCCGCCAGATCGCCGGACCGGTCGTCCATTTCAAGAATCAGCATTCGATTGGCTTCGAGGGCGGGAACCCATTCCGACGGTATGCGCATGATATCAATGCCCCATGCGGGGCAGCAGATGAGCCGCGCCCGGCTCTGCAGTAATGCAGTGAGGAGCGCCTTTTCCGGCGGTGAATGAAATCCGCTCATAAAACAGATGTCTGATCCGGCATTTGCTGCTCGCTGCCGTGCAGCATTCAATGTGCTCGCCGGACAACTGCGCGAGCACAACAAGGCAATCTTCTCGCGATTCAGAAGCGCGGGGTTACCTATCAGCCGGAAAGGCTCGCCGTTGTGTATCGCGTGCTGGACCAGCTTCCACGGGTTAGCCTGAATGTATTCTCGGATAGTGAGCTCTGCTTCCGTTGTGCGAACAACCATTTCATAATAATTGCGGTGCCAGACCCTGCCGGGAAAAGGCGCAAACCGCCCCGCCTTCACACCAGCAATATATTCATGCACCACCATCGACTTGAATGCCCCGACAATTTCACCCAATGCCACATTTCCTCCCCGCATGCAAATCAACCCATGAAAATGATCCGGCATCACCACGTACGGGCACCCCTCGTGGGTGCCCTCTTCAATGCACCCCTCGTGGGTGCCCTCTTCGTGGCATCCTTCATGGGTGCCACTTCCGGAGGAGAGGGCAGACACGAGGCCTGCCCCTACGGCCGATTGCGGCATTTTCTCCCACACACGGCCAACCATTTCGCGCACATCCGGATCAGCGAAAATTTCGCCGGCATCCCGATGCGCGCAAATTGTCACAAAATATTTCCCGCCACCCGAATAATCATGACCTTTCAACCGGATTGATCGGCGGTGATGAATTTCCGGATCATATCCCGCCGCGCTCATTGCCTTACTCCCTCCCGCTCTGCTTCAAGCTCACTGACTCCGCTCGCGCGGTTATAAACAGAACAGCCGTTCTTCCTGAAAAGCTCCTTCATCCTTTCATTGCCGAAGTCCAGGTTGCGACTGACCGAATAAAGCGCGTACAGTGAAGGATCCATAAAGGGTCGCTTCAGATTCAGAATATTCGAAATGCCGCTCACACAGGCGCCCATGATATAGCCCATGCTGAAAGGCAATGTTACGCTTCTTAGTTTTTTCTCCGGCAGGTATATCCGCGCAAGAAGTCTGTAGAATTCCTCTATACTTGTCTTCTCGCTATCAAGCACGTTGATCGCATTCCCCTCTGCGCCATCCGAAACCGCAGCTATATGTGCGGCCATGGCCACATTCCGAACATGCGCAAGAGGCCATCTATTACGGCCCCGCCATCTTCCAAAATGCACAATGCAGGGCGACCATCGCAGAAAGTCGACAATACGCCTGGTCAAAGTTGTGTCATCCACACCCCACACCTGCGCCGGCCTGAGAATCGAATAGCGGTGAGGCGCAAGCTGGTCGCGGATAAAAGCCTCGGCCAGAATCTTGTACTCGGGGTAAGGGTTGGAAGGATGCGCCTTGAGGGGAAGGTCTTCTTCTGATTCCCCGCTAAAATCCCCCAAACCATATACGTCGGTAGTGGAAATAAAGACAAGCCTTGAAATTTCTTTATCTTTAACCAGCGTCGTCACAGTCCTGACTGAATCAAGATTGGTTCGCTTGAATTCCCTGTGTCGCCCGACATCTGAAGCGCGACCTGCGCAATGAACAATGGCCTCATAGCTTTTTGTTGCGGACTTCAAAGCCAATCGGAGACTTTCATAGTCAGCCGCATCACCTGTAACTGTTGTCAGATTTCCTGAACTCTCAAGCCTGTCAAGCTTGTTCGACCTGTTCTTGTGAACAAGCGCTGTTACATTCCATCCCCGGCTCACAAATTCTTCTGCTACGTAACCGCCAATAAAGCCAGCCGCGCCTGTTATGAATACGTTTCTCAAGAAATAACTCCGTGTTTTCTTCCAACTTCAGCAAAAGCAGACAATGCCCTGTCCATCTCATCATTGGTTAATGAATTCATTATACTTACGCGCAACCGGCATTCGCGGCGGCGCACTGCTGGATAGCTCACGAGATTTGTAAAAACCCCCCGGCGCCGCAATTCATTATGGAACCGGCCAAGAAGTTCCTCGTCACCCACTATAATCGGGATAATGGCCGAATCCGTGTCGCACGTATCAAAGCCAAGCTCCTTCAGGTTCCGCGCCATGTAATTAATATTATCCCACAGTCGTTTGCGTCCAGCATTGTCGTCCATCAGAAGCTTGAAAATCTCAATAAGGCCTGCGACTACAGGCACAGGCAGACTGGTAGAGAAAAAATACGTTCTCGCGTAATAGCGCAGGTAACTTACAAGTTCCCTGCTTCCGGCACAGTATCCTCCGACTGCAGCAGGGGCTTTGCTGAGTGTTCCGTAGATTATATCCACCTTGCCTTCACAACCGAATTTTTCAATGGTGCCCCGACCGGTAGGCCCTGTGACCCCGACAGCATGAGCTTCATCGATCATCACACGCGCGTTGTATTTCTCTGCGAGTTCGACAATCCGGTCCAGGGGCGCGGAATCACCGTCCATGGAAAAAACGCCATCAGTAATAATCAGCCTTCCTTTTTGTTCGGAGGGCAACTGTCTCAATTGCTTTTCAAGATGCCTCATATTCCGGTGCAGATAAATTTTTGCATCTGCGCCTGAAAGAATACAGCCGTCGAATATCGAGGCATGATTAGCCGAATCATTGATAATGACATCACCATTTCCACACAGGGCAGAGATAACGCCAATGTTGCCTGAATACCCGCAGGGAAAGATTATTGCGTCTTCCGTCTCATAGAACTCAGCTATCAATCGCTCAAGCTGCCGGTGCATGTCGGTTGTTCCCGCGTAAAGAGAAACAGCGCCCATGCCGTAACCATACCGGTCACAGGCATCTTTACTGGCTGCAACTACTGCAGGGTGAGTTGTCAGTGAAAGATAGGAATTGGAGCCCAGCATGATTACTTCCCGTTCTTCGCTGTCCGCCTCCCGCATACGGACTTGCGGGGAAGCAGGTCCCAGCATTTCCAATCCCAATCCTTCAAGCCATGCCTGGGGATGCTCGTCGAGAAAAACCTTCAGATCGTGAGTCTTTTCAAGTATGTCAGACTTTCCGCCGCCAGTCGCGAAATCTTCAAATCCCTTTGTCTCTTCCAGGTCTTCCAGAGTCTTCACGTTTTATCTCCTTTTTTCGATAACATCTCAACGACTTGTGGCTGTCACAATAAGCTGTGCATAAATTGCAGTTGACACATTTTGACGAAGATTGCCGGCCGCTCTTTATCTGAATGGGCAGATCCGGTTCGCAAATCAGAGGTCTGCACAGGGACACAGCGCTCAGATCATTCTCAAGGCATCTATTTATTCCTGCCAGGTTTCTGATCCCGCCAACAGGTATAACAGACAATGCAGTATTGCTCCTTATCCGGCGGGCAGCTTCAAAATTATAATTCTCCTCAAACGGGATGAACTTTCCAAGATAGCTGCCTGAAAACAGTTTCTTCCACAGACCATGCATGGCTCTGGGAATGTGCCTGAACAAGGGGTTGACATTCAGGAATACATCTACAGGACAACCGCCTCTCATTATATTCAAAGCATATTCCATTGATCCGTAGCTGATTTCAACAGCATCTATGTTTAACGCTTCCAGTCTCTTCACGGTATTCAGGGTGTTCTCGATATCAATTCCAGGATTGTGATCCTCCCCCCAACTGAGCTTAACCAGGATTGGAAACTCTGAACCGTTCTTCGCGCGTACAGAGCGGATAATCTCTTCCAGCAGAAGGGGGCCGTCGACCCATCTGTCTTTGCGCATATTTGTCCAGGGAGAAAGAAACTGATGTATAAGATAGCCATGGGCCGCATGAATCTGGATTCCGTCAAAACCAGCTCTCTTTGCCCGCATCGAAGCTTCTGCAAACTGATCAATAATTGCTTTGATACCGCCATCATCAAGCGAATGAACCTTTTGTCGAAAATATCCGCACTTTCGATCCGATGCTCCATGTACAGGCATTCCTGTTATTTCACGTCTGGTTTGACGTCCCGCATGAGCAAGCTGCATGAACAATGGCAGATCGGGATGGTCATTTTTGGTTTGATCGATAACCTTGTGCCAGGCATCAATCTTCTCGTCCTTATCAATCCCGCACTGACGGGGTTGCATAGCTCTACCTGATTGTGACACATAAACAAAACCCGTTATTATGGCCCCGACTCCGCCTTCGGCAAGATGCCTGTAAATCTCTCCAAGCTCAGAACCGGGGGTTCCCGCGGAATCAGCGCAGCCTTCATATGTTGCCGCGCGAATCAACCTGTTACGCAGCCGGACATTCGACAAGGTCAATGGCTTAAAGAGAGATTCCGCTGTTGTTGTGTTGCTGCCGGCATTCATTCTCTTCAGGAACCTCCAAAAAGCTGCCCGGCCATGGTCATTACTTCTTTGACATAACGGTCGATATCGCCAACGTCTCTCGGGCAGGGAGGCGGACCCGTCAGGCACGCTGTAGAAGAGGCGCCCGTCAGGAATGTCACGGAGCTTTTTGCGTCGGGAAACACAGTCCCGATTCGGGTCGCCCCTATGCGCTCAAGTTCATTTGTAATTGTGCCGGGGACCCGCTCGGGCACAGTAAAAAGCAGCTCGTATTCGCCTGCGCCGCCAATCAGGGCTGCCTCTGGCGGAAAAGCCATAGCGCTCGCTGCTGCCTTTATCTCCGCGGCATACGGAACCGCCGCCATTTGTATCTCGAACGTTGCAGTCGGATTCTGTTCGTGAAGCAGCCAGAGCGCGTCAAACAATCCCCCGCTGGTATCAATACAGCTTGTTGCGCAGGTTCTTATGAAAGAGGCTTCCTTGCTGCGCAGTTCAAACAATGGTGCAGGCGCTCTCTGCAAAGCGGCAAGATTTGCGTCACCGAGTTCCCCGGTGATCCATAGCGACTGAGGCGCAGACGGAATCAGATGCTTCAACGGGGGGCCACCTTCAACAAAACCCATCGCAAACCCGCAATAGCGCCACGGATCCGCATTTCCCACATCGCCACCGCAAAGGAAACATCCAGCGCTGTCAAGCGCAAGCCTGATTCCCTGCATAAAGTCATCAACAAAACTCTGTTCAACGTCTGAGGGCAACCCCACAGTTTGCATGTAGTAACGTGGTCTGGCTCCGGCGGCAAAAAGATCACTCAATGTTGCCACCGCCAGATTGTTCCCGAGTCTTTCCGGATCATCGGAAGTAAAAAAATCTTCTTCAGGACTGAAGTCATCCATGGTCAAAGCCCAGGTTTGATCACCAAACTGAATAATCTCCGAGTCACATTCAAAAAGTGTGTTGCTTTGATCGGCGCTCCGGTTGAATGAACCGGCCAGTCTTCTTATCAGTTCATATTCTCTCATTACCTGCTCCAGCTCCTATCAGGTTCAGCGCACGCGGAATAATCCGGATTTCCACAGGAAGAAACCCTCTGGGATCTCCGTCGAATTCAAGTTCCGCTTTTTCCGCACACCTTATGCTCACTTGCGAACACTCACGCATAAACACATCGTCCCTGGCCGCCGCTCGCCCGGAGTAAAACCCGGGAAGAATAGAAAGAACTTTGAACCCACGCTTGCCGTGGACAGCAAAAACAACCAGTTTGCCGTCATCGCAGCTTAAATCGAGATTCAACCTGAGCCCGGAGGCAATATAAGGACTCTTCAATATGCTTAAATTATTCACCGCTTCCAGTCTGTACTCCGACCCGTCCAGAATCATTTCAAGGTTCACTGGAGTGGTCATTAAAATGGTGTATATGGCTGCAAGACAGGTTCCGGCGTTATCGCCTGCCAAACGTCTGATGCGATTGGAAATACGCGCGACTGATGCGCCAAGGCCAATATTACTGCCGCACCCGAAAAACGATGTCGTTCGGCTTCCATCCTGACCCGAAAACTCTATCCTGGCTACATCAATCCTGTTCGACCTGCCTGCAATTAACTCTTTTACAGCTTCTGAGCGTCGTATTGGGATTCCATGAAATCTACAGAAATCGGGGCTGGTTCCGGAATACAGAACACCCATCCGTAAATCCTTTCCTTGTGCCTTCATAACGCCATCGAGTACTTCATTGATAGTCCCGTCGCCTCCAACCGCGACAACAGCGTCATAACCCGATGCGTTCATAGCCAATTCGACGCCATGCCCTTTGTGGTTTGTCTCTACGCAGTCAAAAGCAAGTCCGGCTTTTCTGAGATCGTCACACCAGTGCGGCCAAAGCTTCTTGGCACGTCCGGACCTCGAACCCGGATTCATGATCAACAGAGTTTTCACCTGTATATTCCTATCCTGTGATATATCGGCGTCGGCGAACCACGATTCCACCTCTCCACCAGATCCTTTGTTTCATCCCACGGTAGAGGCGCCGCATTGTTCTTTCTTTTTCTGAACACCTCGGCAATTGAAGCAGCTTGCGTGCAACAGAGCCAATCAGTGCACGGCTCCGAGAAATATGATCTCATCCGTTCGTAGATATCCGAAAAGGACTCATCATTTACGTTGCCGAAAGAAATATTGAGGAATTCACACGGCTGAACCTCGCCGCTTGCCCCTATATAAAAACGATCCACAGCCCCGGCAGTGCAACCAAGAACATCGGAAGATTCTTCAAAAACCTGGGCAGCCAGGGACGGATAGTCTTTCTTTGAACAGCTGTTATATCGCAGGTGTTCGTTACGGACTTTGTCTATAACACTCGAATCGGTCTGCATATCCTCCTTGCGACCAAGCCACATACCAGCAGGTTTGGGATGGATAAGCTGCACGTAGTCACAGTCAAGCTTTCGAGCAAGGTCCATGATACGGTCTATCCCGCCTGCTTCTATTTCTTTTTCAGAAAGAACAGTATTAAAGGCGGCTACTAACCCCATTTCACGGCACTGTCTGAGAATTCCACAGGCAGTTTCAAAAGATCCGACAATGCCGGTCAACTCATCATGAACTGTCGCATCCGGAGAATGAAGCGAAACCATCAGCCCGAAAAGACCCTGCTCCTTCAGTTTCTCCATCATACCCGGCTCGACATTGGCCCCGGTGGTGTTAATCCATACTTCAGACCTTTCGTCAAGCGCGCTGACAAGCTTCAGCAGCCGACCAAAACGCACAAATGGCTCGCCACCCTCAATATCAAACATGGCCGCGCCTGAATCCCGAACATCTAAAGCCGTTTGAATCAGAAGGTCTTCGTCCATGTCCGAGCCGGTATCATGCCTCTGGTAACAATGCCGACATTTATATGTGCAGGCTTTTGTCATGGAGAACACAACTGTTGTTGCGCCGGGTTTCTTCCTCAGCAGCTTGCTTTCGAGCGCGTAAAAGAACGCTTTAGAAGGATAAGCAGGCAGATAAAGATGCAGCTTGTAGCCGTTGAACACCCTCACCACCTTGTTATGGCGGAATATCATAAGAAGCGTTAGCGCACGACGGAGAAATCTGAAATAAGCCCCGGCAGAATCAAAGTATTCCCGGCGCCTGAGATAATAAACTGGAACATGTATAATGATGCGGGCATAGATTGCCGCTTTGGCAAGGCCGGTAAGAAATTTCGCGCGTTTCATGCTTTTGCATCCTTATAAAGATCAAAAAGAAAACCGATAAATATGTAGCTGGCCGAAAGAAGATAAAGAGCCAGTGTTCCGTTAAAAATCGCAATTATTGTGATCTGCCCCGCAACGCATGCCCTGATGTTCGTAGCAAGCGCAAAATAGGTCCTTTCGCCTTCCGGATGCCTGAAGAACTGTATTGCAGTCCATATTTGAAGAAAGACCGTTACAACTCCGCAAAAGACGAAATCCCGTCTGAAAAGAATATCGTCCATGGGCAACCAGCCCATGTAGTGAAAGAAAAAGAACACGAACGTTGGAAGAAGAGCGCCAATCAATCCGGCATATCTTGAGACTCTCAAACCGTATTTTACAACAAACGTCCGCTTTCCCGCGGCAGCATCTCCAGCATAATCTTTGAAGTAGGTGTAATAGGTCATCACACCGTTCAACAGGGCAACAAGAAGAAATGCCGACACCCTGTTGCTTGTAAAAACCGGATCAGGCAAAGGCCCTGACGCAACAAAACCATATGCCGTGCACATCGCTATGGAAAACCCGAAAACCACGTTGCCGATCAGCGACCATGCCTTGGCATACTCGTAGAGTACGTTAAGCAGAACACCCGCAATTACCGGAATTACTGCCCATGGATTTAACAGGAACGATATTACCGTCACCAGAAAAAGAATAACAACCGAGGTCGCCATTGCCCACCCCGGATTGAGTTCACCGGTAACCATAGGCCGGTTGGGCGCATTAATGCGATCCTCCGGAAGCCCGAGATAGTCGTTTATAATCTGGTTAATGCCCCAGCTCAGAAACAACATGACCAGTATCAGCGCGCCCCGATAATGGTCAAACTCGCCCGGCATACAGAAGCGATAAAAAGAAACGCCTATCCACCCGGCAATGCCCGTGATAAAGGCATAGTACAACCGCATTGATTTTACGTAGGCATAAGCAAATCTGCGTATATTCTTCATAGCTGTCCTGCCTCCTCTTTAGCGCCGCTTCAACCAAACTACCGTTCTGCTGCTCAACTTCCGTTCAGCACTTCTGAGAGAATACTAACAATCTTAAGATTAGTACCTCTGTCTTTTACCGCTATCCTTACCACATGTTTACCGAGATTTCGCCCCATTGTTGTGACATCCCGCACAAATAAGCCGCGCTTGCGACTTGCCTCGACCACACTGGAAGCGCTTGGCCCGTCTAAAGGAAGATGACACAAAATAAAATTGGCCGTTGACGGCGCTACTTCAAGATTTGTTCTTCTCTCAAGATCGGAAATCAGTTCAGCACGATACTCGTGTGTCCTGAGATATTGCCTCTCGTAGTAGTCCTGATTCTGCAAGGCTCGCACAGCAGCCACCTGTGCTGGAAGACTTACCGCCCATGGCGGCGTAAAGCTGCGAAGACTTGAAAGAAGGCCCGGCTGAGCGCACAGGTAGGCCGCCCGTATCCCGCTCAGAGCATAAACCTTGGACATCGATTTACAAACCACCGCATGACCATGCTCAACCGCGAAACGTTCAAGAGACTGATCCCTGCCCGCATACTCCACATAAGTTTCATCAATCCAGGCTAACGTTTTCCGCGGAATATGAGTCAGCGCTTCTTCCATTTCCCGCCGTGGTATATGACGGCCCGTCGGGCTGTTCGGATTGACAATAACAACCATGTCGTATGAACCTTGGCGCAGTTTAGCCTTCAGTGCATCCAGATCCACATCATAGTTATTTTCCCGGTATAAAGTCAGCCGGTCCACCCTGCACCCGATAACCTTTTCAAGCACATGCCCGTATTCTCCGTACATTGGATCCAGGATAAGCACCCGAGAGCAAGCAGAAAGCCAGTGAGAAAAAGCCAGGAATATAAGGTCGGAAGAACCTGAACCTGGGAGTATTACCTCTGGCGCAACACCACGCACAGCCGCAATGCCTCGAACCATCCCTTCACACTGTGTAGGCGGAGATGTGCGTATAAGCCACGGAAGATGTTCCCTCAAAGTCCTCGTTACCTCGGGAGCAGGCGGGAACCATGCGTCAAGAACATCAGCATTTATGATTTCCTTTCGTCTTTTCAGAGACTTAAAGTCCGAACCTATCGCATCAAAAAATGCGCCACCATGGTAGCATTGTTCTGTTTCTCCAAAAGGAAACGTCAGCTTCCAGTCGACCCTGCGGCGCAGACGTTCCAGCGACCTGCCATGCGTTTCCAGCTTCCGTCGCAGATCTCCAGTTTCAGCCGAAAGCAGTTCAAAATCGACATCTCCGCAACGAATCTGCCGGTCAAGCGGCTTAAGCCCCACTTTTGTATATATGCTCAAGACTTCTTTTCTGCCTATGGCAACGATTCGCTTGCCTCCGCTTGCCTCTACCCATCGAAACGCGGCATACATCAACAGCCCTGCAATCGTTCCACCGCGACAAGCTCTGTCTACAGTAAGAATCCGGACTTCAAAGAGGCTGGAATCGCAGGCAAAAGGCAGCTCGTCCCTTTTGAGATACTTGTCGATAGAATACCGTCTGACGCCGGGCGGCGTAATGCTGATGAAACCGACAATCCTTCCGCCCAAGGACGCTGTCAGGTAAATATTGAACCCGTCCAGGGAGTCGGTCAGCGTTCTTTCATGATTCTGATGGTGCTGACCTATTTCCTGAGCGTAAACATCATGCCTCATTCGATAGATTGTCTTCCGGTCGTCACTTGAAGCCTCTGTTATAGTGATTCTGTCATCTTTCTCTATTCGACCTTTTTTGCGGCGCGTCAATATCATTATTTACGCCTCCTTTCCTTGAGCCGACTGCCCTTCTGCGCCCAACATCACTTCGCATTTCCCGCCCAGTTTACTAAGGACTTCAATCGCGGTTCTGGCCTGTTGACTCGGGAGATTTTCGGATAAACGCTCTATCTGCTCCATGTATCTGGGCTCCAGATCAGCAAGAACCCGCCGCCCCCTGGCCGTCAATGTAATTACGTTTGCACGGGCATCGCTTCGCGAGGATTTCCTGCGTACATAACCCATCCGGACAAGATTCGTGACGTGAATCGAAACATTGCCCTTCGTCCAGACCAGGTAATCGGCAATATCTTTCTGCGACATGCCTTCCCGTCCATGCCGCTTCAAAATCATGAGAACATTGAACTGCGGCTGGGTAAGCTTCTCCCCGAATACACGAGCATCCCCCACCCGCGTAAGCAAATCCGCAACCCTTATAACCTGCAACACCAGCGACTCCGGTACCTGCTCTTTTTTTGTCGGCAATAAATCCGCCCTGATTTCATCAGCATCCATATGGTTTACTCCTAAACTATTGCCAGTTTAGATTTAAACTATATTGAGATGCAAGAAGAAAATTAGAAAAAAGTCAGAAAAACTGCGGAAGGCTTGTCTTCTCAGGGTCAGACCTTTACTTTATACTTTGAGACAACTTTTTCTTGATCTTCTTGATTCGTTTCTCAAGCTCGGGGTTACCACGCATCGTACCCCGCAATACTCGCCTCTGCTTACTAACCCCTGCATCTGTTTTGTATCCAAAATGCCTGGCTATCTCACGTTGACTAACGCCTGTAAGTTGGCAGCATAACTCTATTGCCACGATTTTGGCAACGCCCAACCTGTGACCATGAAAATGCATATCCGCTATTTTAACTTTATACTCCCTTGATACCGCTTCCTCTACATCTTCAATTCCCGATGGTAATGGTTCGGCATTAAGGCATACGCGTAGAGTATTACCCCGTCTTTCTCCAGCGCTTCCGAGAGTTGCTCGAGAAAACGCTGATAATCTTCCTTCTCCAGAAATATCCTCTGACGCGCATTACCTCTCGATGTCACGTGATATTTCGCGCCACTATATCTTATTCTCCACGGTCTTGGCATACTCACCACTTTGACGCCCTAACCCATCAATGTCAATGCCTAAAGTATATAGTAAAGGTCTGACCCTGGAGCGCTCATCGGGATGGAGAGCGAGACGCAGAGCGTCGAGCATGGGGAGCGCGTTGGTTCATCAAGGACGTTCGGCATCACCGACCACGTAGCACTTGGCGTGCATCCTGCCGGGCCGGAGTTTACTCCGGGCCGATCAAGCAGGATGCAGGACAAGTGCGGTGCGAGATCCGTAAGGCTTGAGGCATCCTTACTTTTGACGCCATGTATAAAGCACCTCTATACCATGCCGCCTAACTGCAAAAACAAACACCCACAGAGCTACAGCAAGCACTGTCACGGAAACCACAGGGAAGAAGAGTCCTGTATGAACACTACCTGTAACAACTATGTTGCGTACTTGAAAAAGGATGCCCGCAATACTTCCTAACGAAACAATGACAGCTAAAAAAAAGAGAAAGATTTTCATGTGCTACCTCAAGGAACGGTGAAGACGCATTAGTTGAATCATGCGTGCCTCATCTGCTTGGAGTTGGGCTTCATTTCGGGCATTATCCGCAGCACTGTATCCAGCATCTATTCCAGCGGCTGTTGCATTGCCTAGAATAGTCCCGACTGCCGCAGGCCAATAAACGATACCAAGAACACCGCCAGCCATGCTGCTTGAGCGTGATATCCCTGTTGCCGTATCACTGGAACCGAACGCAGCGCCAGCATCACGAGCATCAAATCCTGCACCTACAACAGAGGCAACACCACCTGCAACCTTCACTCCTCGGGCAACCTGTGGAGCTAATGCAGGGCCACGAACTGAGCGACCAGTCACCTCCATTCCGTACCGCCCATATCTGATGGGTGCACCCGTCGTTAGTGCATGCAAACTGTCACCGAATAGCACGGCACTGCTGCCAAGACTGGTCGTATTGCCTCCCCTCTGAAGCGCATCCAGCAGAGAAGAGGAAATGGTTCCGGCCCCACCATACGCAGGATTGCCAGCAATCCGACGGGCTGTTCTGCCCATCGCCCATTCTACTTGGGACAGAGAGTACCCATCCTCCGCACAGAGTCCGAAGGGATCGCGGTAGTTCACTGGGTTGGACAGAAACGCTTGGTACTGGTTCAGCCCACCCGAGATACCGATGGGGTCCTTCGAGAGCCACCTTCCGGTCACGGGGTCATACCAGCGTGCGCGGAAATAATACAGCCCTGTTTTCCAGCTATACTCCCTGCCTTGCCAAAGAACATTGTTGCCGACAGCGCTTTCGTTTATCGGGGTCCCGTCGCTGTCATACACACCGAGAACCCGGCCCCAGGCGTCATATTCGTAAGATTCCACAATCGCACCGGTTTCGTCAACCAGAGAATGAACCGTTCCAAGATGATCCGTGAGGGCGTAATACGTATTCGTTTCGCCGCCAGTGTGGTCGGTGAAGGCAAGCAGGTTATCAATGCCAGGGCCCCATGTGTAGGATTTCTTCAGAGCGCCGGAGGGATCAACCTCGGCAATGATCTGTTGGCCGTCGTAGACGAAAAAGTTGGTGGAATTGCCGCTTACGGTCCGGGTCCTTCTGCCCAGCGGGCCGTACTGGTAGGATTCAGCCGTCGTTCCGTTGGTGGAAATGGCTGTAACCTGATAGCGGCTGTTCCATGTCAGGTCCAGTTCGCGGCCATCGTTGTATACCATATTGGTAATGTTTCCGGCATCATCATGCAGGACCGTGCCGGAGGGGCCGAACGTGGAGAGGCGATTTCCGTTGCCAAGACTGTAAACATTTGTGGTTTCGTTTTGGACTGCATTGGTGCGGTTGCCTGTCAGGTCATATTTCCAGGAATAGTCATTGGTGACAGGGCCACCAGCAGAGTGAACTGTTTCATTGGTCAATCTATCCAGGCTATCATATCGGTACACGGCCCAGCCCCCGGTTTCCCTTGTGACATTCGTGATCAGTCCTGCTCTGTTGTGAGCATAACCGAAACTGCGCAAAATGCCGTTCGTTTCGTCGCGCCAGACAATGTCCGTAATCCGGTCAACGTTATCAAAACTGTATTCAACATGTATGCCGGAAACACTGTTGCTGATTTGAGCAATAAGACCATTATATTGATTGTACGAAAAGTCAAAATCCCCGCCTGAACCGCTAATCTCGCTGACGCGTTCGGCGGCGTCGAAACTGCACCTATTTGTAAGCGCAGCAGAACTGTTTATGGTAGCCACTGCGCTGGTTACGTTGCCAACGGCGTCGAAACAGAAGCTGTTGAGAGAGGAAAAAGTTGAGAATTCCGAGTAAACGGAAATTAGCCTGTTGGCGCCATTGTACTGGTTTGATATGACTCCGGTTTCGTTGACGGCTGTCTTCATTAGCGAATTTGCGTAGTAGGTGAAGGAGTTCGTCAGACCGGGCCAGTTTACGGACGCGAGCCGGGCGGACGAATCGTATGTGTTGCTGACGGTTGTGCCGTCAAAACGGGTGAGGGATGTAACCATGTCTGCAAGGCCGTATGAAATGCTCATGGCCTGGCCTTCCAGATTGGTAATGGTTACCGGGCGGTCCTGGATGTCCAGAAGGTAGTTTTCAACCGGCCGGTTGAGCGCATCGCGAATATTGAGCGTATTGAACTGTTGGTCGTAATCGAAGGTTATTGTTGCGGTTTCATCCCCGGAACCGCGGGTAACGGAAGTGAGTTTGCGGGTCGGAGCGTACGTATAGGTTGTTTCCCGATCTCCTGCATCAACGTGATTGGTAAGGTTCCCCATTTTGTCATACAGAAAACTTTCAGTGCGGCCGTCGGGCAATGTCACAGTGCGGATCCTGCCGAGCTCGTCCGGGTTCAGAATGGTAACGCGCGGGCCGGAAGGGCCGGGCATGCAAATGTTTGTGACGTGCCCAAGCGGGCTGTAACGGTAGTTGATAACAGGCCCTGCCTGCGGGATGGAAGAAGTCTGGTAACCGTAATTGTTGTAACCGAACCGTGTCCAGTGCCCGTTGGCGTTTGTTACCGCGCTGAGCAGACCGTTTGTGGTGTAGCCGTAGAAGGTTGTATTGGTTTTACCTTCTTCAGGGCTCAGGCGCATTGCCACAGGCAGCGTGTCCAGGTATTCGAAGGTTGTCTGGTTGCCTTCAGGGTCAGTTGCAGAGAGCAATGTGCCGTTGGTGGAGTTCCATACGTAGTTCCAGATATTGGACGGCACGGCATTGAATCCAATGCCGGAACTTGTAAGGTTGTGTTTTGAGTCGTAGCTTCGGATTGTCAGCAACTGGTTGCCTGTTGTGTTGTCCATCTTCTTGACGCCGATAAGATTGTGATCGTTGTCATGAGAATAAATGGTAACCTGATTGGTGCCGTTCGGGCCGTAGACTTTTTTTGTCACCATAGTTTCGGGATGATAATGGTATTCGTAGGCTTGGCTGGTTGCGCCTCTCTGGTAGGTGAGCGTGGTATAGTTGCTTGCAGTGTTGTAATCGAGACTATGTTCGTACCAGTTGGTATTGAGGATCATGGAGCAGCCTTTGGCGATTACAAGATCAGAGGCATTTGTTGAGAATATGTAGTCATAGGCAAAAACATTGCCAGCGGCATTAACGCGTTGGGTCAGGCTGTGCAGGTTTCCGTAGCGGTAGGTTGTAGTATATGAAGCTTCGGATGTATGCCGTGTGGCGTTTGTGATCTGCCCTGAAGCGTTGTACGCATAGGTCATGTACAGGGAATCGACAGGTGAATCCACTCTGAGAAGTCGGCCGTTTTCGTATGTGAAGTCAAGGGTCTGGCCACTGCTGTGTTCTATGCGCGAGACAGCTTCTAAACCGCCGGTGTTGGTGTATGCGAAAGAAAGAGCGTTGCTGTGGGTATCGCTCATACTGTAAAGCAGGCCGTTTGTATTGAAAAGGCACGTGATTGTGCCGTTCATCAGGAGCCGGTAGTTGTTGGTTTGATCAAAAAGACGGTAGTCCAATCCGTCCGGGGGTTCAAACGTCCCGTTGGTAAGCGCCTTAAACCAGTGAAGGTCGCCCTCGCCGGTTCTTAAGACTTTCCAGTCGCTGGTGACGCCGCGATAATAGTGATCGGTCTCGTCATATAGATCCCAGTCATATGAGTGATTCCACCGCGCACCGACGGGGCTGTTGGTATGCTCGAAGCGGCTGTTGTATCCACGCCGGAAAACCAGGGGAATGCCTGGAGCGGGAACTACAATATCGGTTTCAGTAATTGTGACAGCTCCGTTAATTGTGTTGATCGGGTCTACCGAATCAGACTGAGTGGGGTCAGGATGAGGTGTATCGGAAGTTTCTTCGTCGCAGGTATCCGTTTCAACAATATGCAGTGTGCCGGTCTTACCTGCCATGCCAAAGGCGTTCGGTTCGCCGTTATTGCCGCGATTACTGTATTTTCCAAGAATTCCTTCCGGGTCATGAATAGAAAAACCAGCGCCGTACATCCACTCACTGCCTGTGTCGCCAGTTGGCTTGCCGCCGATGCGGGCTTCGTAGTCGTAGTCATATTCGAGTTTCTCGGGGTCTGTTGCAATCCATCGAACCTGAAACGGATATTTTTTACCTTCTACGAAGCTGTAAGTCCCGGCACTCACGGTTCCGAAATCTTCAGATACGTGGTGGATTGTTGCAGAACCTACTTGAAGCTCGTAACGCTCGGAATTGCTGGAGCTCCAATCCCCAACCACAAGCTCCAGTGAACGACAGTTGGCCGGGTCGCCGTGGTCATCCCCGTCGGAGGGATCGCTGCCGTTCATTACCTCATCATAGTCACTTACGCCATCACCATCGGTGTCCGCAGAAAATGGATCTGTCCCGTAGCGCATCTCTTCAAGCGCTTTCAGGTCATCACCGTCAGAATCCGAGGAGCCGTCACTGTTGTCAAGCGGATCCATCCCGTATTCCACTTCCCATCCGTCTGGCATCAGGTCCCCGTCAGTATCCCAGTTGTCGGGATCGGTTCCATGGTATATCTCGGCGTCATTGCTCAGCCCATCGCCGTCAGTGTCGACATTGGAAGTGGGATCTGTGCTGTACTCGTATTCGGTCACGTTATTGAGTCCATCACCGTCAAAGTCACTGGTTGCGGTTTTGGAAAGATTCTGGAAGTATTCTGTTTCCCAGATGTCAGCCATTCCGTCGCTGTCGGTGTCGATGAATTCGTCTATACCGATGTCAGGGTTCCGCGGTTCGCCATCAATATCGGTTGCGGGAGCTCCGTTTGCCGTTCCTGCATCAATGCATGGGGATGCTGCGGTCAGCCTGTAGCCAAGCCGGGTGAATGCCGGGTTCGTGTTGATGTTGCCTGTTCCGCTGAAGCCGCCTTGCACGTCACTGTATGTAACCGATAGCTGACCGGCCTGGTATATCTGATTCGAAAAAAACACGGCTGTATTGGTCCATATTATTGTGTTGAAGCATTCGGTATCCACGGTGGAATACGCCGAAATGCCGCCGCCTGCCGTACCGGCATGATTGCCGAGCATTACACAGTTCCTGATTCGGGGGTCGCTCTGATTACTCGCATACAGTCCACCGCCGACAGAATCGGCAGCATTGAAGATGATAAGGCTGTTGTATATGTCCGGGGCCGATGATGAGTCGCAGTATATTCCTCCTCCCACGCTGCCTGTAGCCGAGTTCCAGCCCAGGATACACCCGTTGAATTCGGCCGATGTCGTGTCCGAACAGAAACCCCCCTCCTGCTGAGCTGGAGTTGCTTACAATGCTGCTGCCGACGAACTGAGGAGACGAGGAACTGCGGCAATATATTCCTCCACCTATGTCGCCAGCCTCATTATTTGAGACGAGACCGCCGGAAACAAGCAACGCGCAGTTAGTTCCGCATCCTATGCCGCCGCCGAAATTACCGGCATAGTTCTGTGTCAATCGACAGTTTCTCAGTTCAGGGCCGCCGCTCTTGACGTAGATTCCGCCACCTTCCATATAGGCTTTGTTCTGTTCAATCGTACAATCAAGTATGGTCGCCGAGGAGTCGTCACACATTATACCGCCGCCCTCCATTTCCCAGAGGTTGGTGGCAAAGCTGTTACCATTTTTGATTGTAAAACCTGAAATCACTGATCTTCTGGTTTCACTGGAATGGAGATGGAAACCACGACCGGCATTTTCACAGTCAATAATAGTTGACTCGGGTCCTTCTTCAGAGAGCACAAGTATTCGTTTGCCATCAAGATCAATGTCCCGATTGCCTGAATTGGTGTAGGTTCCGGCTTTGACAAGGACTATGCCATAGTCAGTTGTGCAGGAATTGATTGCTGCCTGTATCGTGGTTGCGCCATTGGTGACAACAACGGTCGGGGCGGGAATGTTTGTCGGGCTGAGGGGGTCCGAATCGTGTTTGCACTCATATACATTCATATAGTTGTCACCGTCATAGTCTGCTTCGGGATCATCGTGCGTAAGCGGATCAAGCCCGTATTTTATTTCCCACCCGTCGGGCATGCCGTCGTTGTCGGAGTCGGAATCAAGTGGATCGGTTCCGTGCAGCCTTCGTTCCCTGCCGTCACTGAGTCCGTCGCCATCTGAGTCGTGTAGGGTCCAGCAGTCGTAGAACCTTGAGGGGTGTTCAGTCGCTTCGGTATCAATCCAGATGAAAGTATTGGTTTGTGTGTTCAGATTCGTGGTAAGGGCTATCTGCCAGATCTCTTCGAGCATGTTGGTGGACACGAATATGTCACGGGTGAATTCTTCAGGGAAATCCTTCGGGTCAAAGGGCAGGATGCCGCCACTTTCTATGCGGATAAAATCCGGGTCGGGTCGGGGGTGGCAACCGGCAAATACCTGGCCTGATCCAGCAGGTAGCAATCCACTATGTGGTCAATGCTGCCGGCCTGTTTTTCCATGAGGGAAGTGTATTGCCGCTGATCAAAGGCGGCTTCAAGAATGGAGTCTTCTTCTTTTGTGGTGAGCGCCAAGACAAGGCCTACACAGATAATCAAGGCAAGAGCCGCCACCAATGTTGCCGGAGCCCTTGAAATAAACCTGGTCAGACGCTTCACTCAAAAATCCTCTTTAAGGATACAAGCCTGAACCTGTATCAGGCAGATGAGATGAACTCTACATTCTCATGCGACCCGGTCAAGCTCTATTTTGTTAAAATTGTGTGAATCCCCGTCTGCGGCCTATATTCAGCCATTGACGGCATTTTTTGCAACAAATATCTTCCTTTTTCATCAGGCGCGAGTTTGCGCAGAAAAAAGGGGACATACCTTCTGTCGTTAAGCTGATCATCCTCGATTCCACTGCAATATAATCCTGATAGAGGGTGTGTCCCTTATTTCCTCTTATTTCCTCGACGAGCGGGAGGGCGGGCGGGCAGGTTGTAGCTGCGGCAAACTCGGCGCGTGAATAGATCAGGTTAACCCGCATATATCACGGAATTTCGTAGCAGCCTGTCCGCCATCTGACGGAAGAGCGCAGAGAGAGCCAATTTGCACGATTCATTCAACTTTGTGCGTATATTGAAATGATTCATAGTCATTGAGTAATATTACTCAAGCATTGAGTAAAATCACTTGACTGCGAATGGGATACTGAGTATTTTGAGATTATGAAGACATTCCAGCGAAGTGAAGTGAGGCGGATTGCTGATAACATCAGCTCTGAGATGCCAGTTTTTCAGGTCATTACAGGACCCAGGCAGGCGGGTAAGACTACGGCTGCCAATCAGATAATGAAGCGTTTTCCATACGAATCCATCTATGCGTCGGCTGATGCTCCTGTGCCGGTGGGGCCTGAGTGGATAGAGTCTCAATGGTTATTGGCTGAGAGGAAAGCAGAGGCCACCAGTCAGCCTGTTCTTCTGGTTCTCGATGAAGTGCAGAAAGCAAATCAGTGGAGTGAGGCGATTAAGTCGAAATGGGATCGGAAGAAGCATGATATACGACTTCTTATCTTAGGATCTTCTGCTCTTTTGATCCAGAAGGGGCTCACGGAGAGCCTTGCCGGTCGCTTTTTTCTGAATCGTTTCACACACTGGTCGTTTGAGGAATGTAAGCAGGCATTTGGGTGGTCGCTGGAGGAATGGATATACTTCGGTGGATACCCGGGGACTGCAGTGTTCAAAGAAGATGTTCATCAGTGGAAGCAATATGTCAACGACTCACTGATAGAGACGGTTCTTTCCAAAGATGTACTTCAACTGCATCCCGTCACCAAGCCGGCCCTGCTGCGTAATCTTTTTGGATTGGCTACGACTTTCCCGGCACAGGTTCTCTCGTATAACAAGATGCTAGGGCAGCTTCAGGATGCCGGGAACACAACCACCCTGGCTCACTATCTTGATATTCTGGGAACAGCCTACCTCGTAAGTGGGCTAGAGCTGTTCTCCAAGGGGCATGTCAAAAAACGTGGCAGCAGTCCAAAGCTGATCCTTTGGAACAATGCTCTGATCAATGGCATATCCTTAAGAAGCTATGAGCAGACAATGGAAGACAGGGCATTTTATGGCCGACTGGTTGAGAATGCCGTTGGCGCACATCTGCTCAACAGGTTGGCTGGCGCGCCTGCCAGCATCACCTATTGGCGCAAAGGTAGCAACGAAGTCGATTTTGTACTGAACGCCGGAGAGCAGGTTGTTGCATTGGAAGTGAAGAGCGGTCGCCCAGACCGGACTTCGGGCATGGATGCTTTCAGGAAGGTGTATCCCAAAAGCAGGACTCTGATTGTCGGATCAAATGGCATTCCGTTGGAGGATTTCTTCTGCTCAGATCCGCAGCAGCTATTTTCATCGGTTGGATAATTTTGTTTTTATCCTGGATTCGGCAGTTGACGTGGATGCTGAAGCGCCATTGGAATCAGACTCCGTTTCGGAAGCGTCTTATCAGCTCCTGGGTTGTCCGGTTGGTAGTTACCTCATGGCCGGGCAGGGGGACTATTCGTTCGTGTATGGTGTCCAGCAGCCATTCTTTCTGTGGAAAGAACACGCTCTCCATTTCCGCCCCCGGTGTTATCCAGTTGCGGGAACCGACAGTGGCCGGCGGGGCGTCAAGGTAGTCAAAGGCAAGCTGGGTTATCGTCGATGAGAGCTCGGAAATGAAAGCTCCTTTTTCGCATGCATCTGAAACGAGAAGCGCTCTGCCTGTTTTCTTTATGGACTCGATAAGAGGCTCGTAGTTCAACGGACAGAGGAATCTCAGGTCCATAACCTCGGCAGAAAGGTTGTACTGTTCTTTCAACTGTTTTGCCGCCTCAAGTGCGGTATACATTACCGGACCGATTGTTAAGATAGTAAGATCCGTACCGGCGGTTCTGATGGCCGGTTCACCTTCGGGAACCTCGTAGTAACCTTCCGGCACCCCGCCTGCCTGGAACCATTCGCCAACATCATATATCTTCTGGCTTTCAAAGAAGATTACCGGATCGGAGCCGCGCAGGGCAAGATTCAGCATACCCTTGGCATCGTAGGGTGTTGTCGGATACATGATCTTCAATCCGGGAATATGGGCGGCAAGCGCAGTCCAGTCCTGCGAATGCTGAGCGCCGTACTTGTTGCCAACTGAAATACGAACCACCAGCGGCATCTTGAGTATGCCCGCGGACATTGCCTGCCATTTTGCGACCTGGTTGAAAATTTCATCGCCGGCCCGACCCATGAAGTCACAATACATCAGTTCCACCACGGCACGTCCGCCTGACAGCGCATAGCCGACTCCGGAGCCGACTATTGCCCCCTCGGAAATGGAGGAATTGAACAGTCGGTGGTATGGTATCGATTCGGTGAGTCCTCGATAGACAGCAAAAGCTCCGCCCCAGTCCCGGTTTTCCTCGCCGTAGGCTATCATGGTCGGGTCTTCGTAGAATCGGTGCAGCATGGCTTCGAAAAGACCGTCTCGAAGAGAGAAGACCTTGTTCTTGGATAACGGGTTGCCATTTGTATCAAGTCCGAAGCGGGCCTTCTTCGCCAGCGACTTAACACGTGGATTTTCCTCTCTGGGGATCAGCACATCAGGCTCCCGGTCCTCCATTTTCGGCATATTCCCGTTGGAGAACATAATCGATTCAACGAATTTTCCGTCAACTCTCGGACTGATTTCCGGAGAGATCGCCAGATCCATTGCCCGCTTCATTTTGCCAACGGCCTCCCGCTTCATTTCTTCAAACTCACCGTCGGCAATTATTCCGTTCTCTTCAAGGTATTGACTGAATTCGGTTATGCAGTCGGCTTCCTCCCAAAGCGCCAGTTCTTCCTTTGTGCGGTATGAAGATGCGTCTGAAGGCGAATGCCCTGAAAGTCGATAAGTAATGGTATCGAGCAGCACAGGACCCCTGCCTTCCAGGAGAATGCTTTTCTTTCTTTCCACGGCATCTGCGATTGCAAGGGGGTTGAAGCCGTCTACTCTTTCGGCATGCATATTATCCGGATTTACACCCGCGCCAAGCCTGGCAAGGATTCTGAATCCCATCGTCTCGCCCGTAGTCTGTCCGCCCATTCCGTAGAAATTGTTTACAAAATTGAACATCACCGGAGGCGCTCCGCCGATTTCCTTGTCCCACAACGTGCGGTACTGGTCCATTGCTGAAAGCATCATACCTTCCCACACAGGTCCGCACCCGGAAGATGCGTCCCCCAGGTTGCCGATAACAATGCCCGGCTTTCGGTTTATCCTCTTGTACAGAGCGCTGCCGACACAGATATCGCCCGAGCCGCCCACGATGGCGTTGTTGGGCATGCTGCCGAAGGGAATGAAAAAAGCGTGCATTGAGCCGCCCAGGCCTCTGTTGAAACCGGTTTTCTTAGCGAATATTTCCGCAAGCGTGCCGTAAATGATGAAATCTTCAGCAAGTTCTCTGACTGAACCTTTATGTCCGTTTTCCACCGGGCGCAGGCAGTCACCGTCGAGATAACCGCGCATTACCTCCAGCAACTGATCTTCGTCCAGAAGAGATATTGCGGCAAAGCATTTTGCCAGTATCTCGCCGTGGCTTCGATGCGAACCGAATATGAAATCCTCAGTCCCGAGGTTGGCGCAAAGCCCCACTGCCGCCGACTCCTGGCCCATTGAAAGGTGGGCGGGGCCGGCATGTTTGTATTCGAGCGATTCGTATGCGCCGGTCTGCTTGATCGTGTTAAGCATGGACTCGAACTCACGGATGAGCGCCATATCGCGCAGCATCTTTTTAAGTCCGTCCTTGCCGTATTTTTTCAGCTCAGATTTAATGTCCGGCTTGTACTGATTAACCGGCACATCTTTTATCTTCAGCGTTTCAGGTTTTCTGACGGCTTCTGGTTCAACAACCATTGATTTTGGCATATCTGATTACTCCCTGCTTATAATTCTGTGTTTACTGTTTAAAATACGCGGACAGATCGCTTTCAGGATCTCCGCAATAAGTTCATCTTCTATAATCCTGCCAGGGTGTCTCGTACTATTTCAGACACTGTGGGATGGGGAAACACCATTTCTCTGACATCACGCGAGCGCAAGCCCGATTCAATCATTGCAACTGCTCCGAAAATCATTTCCGAGCAAAGCCCGCCGGTCATGTGAATTCCCAGGATTTCATCGGTTCGGGCATTAACAACGACCTTGCAGATTCCCTGGGCATCTCCGTATTCTGCAAGAAACCGTCCGTTGATTTTCATCGGAGCCTTTGCTGTCCTAACTTCATAGCCGTTTTCCTTTGCATCGGTTTCGGTCATTCCGCAACCAGCGCATTCAGGAATGCTGTAGACCGCCCATGGAATAGCGTCAAACCGCATATTCTGTTTTTCTCCGAACATGTTATTCACTGCAACCTCGCCCATACGTGAAGCCGAATGAGCCAGGAGCGATCTGCCCGTAACATCGCCAATCGCGTAAACGTCGGGAACACTTGTCTCCATACGGTCGTTGACCTTTATTCCGGACTTTCCTGTATCGATACCCACTTCTTCGAATCCGCAATCAGCCAGGTTCGGTTTCCGGCCGCAAGCCATTACTACAATGTCAGCCTCCACTGATTCCTTTTTATCTTTCCTGGTGAATTCCACGCCCTGTTCTGTGATTGCCTCCACTTTTGCGTTAAGATGGAATTTTACATTCTTCAACGCCCGTCGCAGAACCTTTGCCACATCGGCATCGGCGAAAGGCGTTATTTCAGGCATCATTTCTATGACGTGCACTTCCTTTTCGAAAGCGCTGAAGAAACTTGCAAATTCGATACCAATGGCGCCTCCGCCTATCACAACTACTTTTTCGGGCATGGACTCTATGCTCAAAACTCCAGAACTGTTAAGCACGTTACTTCCATCGGCGCCCGGAATCGGAAGGTCGACCGGAGAAGAACCGGTGGCGATAAGAATTTTATCAGCGCTGTAGCATTCACCGTCCACTGTGACCTCGTTTGCCGCGACCATTTTTCCCTGTCCTTTAACAACATCAACTTTGTTTTTCTTCATCAGGAACTCGACGCCTGAACGAAGCCGGCTTATCACATCCTCCTTGCGTTTCATGGCTGCCTTCAGGTCGAATGACGCGCTGGTGAATGAGACGCCGTATTCGCCTGCTTCTCTGACATGCGCGTAATGTTTGGCCGAGCTGAGCAAGGTCTTGGAAGGGATACAACCCTCGTTAAGACAGACTCCGCCAAGTTCCGCTTTTTCGATAAGAAGCGTCGACTTGCCCATGGCGCCTGCTTTCTCTGCCGCAACATAGCCGCCCGGGCCAGCTCCCATGATAATCAGATCATATTTTTTGCTCATGTCATCCCTTTATCGTCTGGTTAATTAAAATGCCTTAGCCTGATCTATTCATCAACTTCGCAATGAGAGTGCGCAGGTTGCTTTAGATCAATGGCTTTGCGCGGATAGCCGGGTGAAGGCGTATGAACATACGTCAAGATCGGCTGGCCAGCAAAGTCTTTGAGATTAAGTGACATGCACACTCGTAATAGATTTTTATGAATAGATCAGGTTAGTTTATCAGCCCTCTGAGTTGAGAACTTTTTCAAGATTAAACTGTTCGATCGCCACACACAGCCCCTGCAGAAAGCGCGCGGCCGGGGCGCCGTCAACAGCCTGATGGTTGAAAGTCAGGGAAAGTCCCATATGCGGCGCAAACGCCACTTCACCGGTTTCCTTCGAGACAACCGGGCGCGACTGAACGGCGCAGACGCCAAGGATTCCCACTTCCGGCGCGTTAAGTATCGGGGTAAAGCTCTCGATCCCGAGCATCCCCAGGTTCGTCACGGTGAATGTGCCGCCGTTAAGTTCGTCAGGCATAATCCGACCTTCGCGACATGCATTGGTTATGCGTTTTGCCTCGGATGATATTTCCGTGAGTGATATTTTGTTTGCGGATCGTATCGGGGGGACCATCAGCCCCTTCTCAGTATCAACTGCCAGGCCCAGGTTGACATCGTCGTATTCGAAAATACGTTCACCCAGATGGTGCGCATTCAGGTAGGGATATTCCGGCAGAGTGCGCGCGAGGATATACGCCAGAAGATCCGTTATTGTTATATTCTTAAGCCCTGACTCTTCAGGGCTGGCCTTGAGTTGTTTCCTGGCCTTCAGCAATGCGCTCACATTTGCGGAAGAATTCAAAGTAAGCTGTGCTGTGTATTGCAGAGACTCATACATGCGCGAACCGATAAGCTTGCGTATGCCTTTAAAAGGTATTTCGCGACCCGGCCCCACGGGCTCGAGATCGGCAAACGGCAAAGCTGATGACGGTGATTCACCCGGCCGGGTTTTCGGCATGGCCTCGCCGCGTAAAGCCGCTTTCACATCGCGTTCGATTATCCTGCCGCCCGGACCGCTTCCCGCTATACCGGTCATATCGATGCCCCTGCGACCGGCAAGAATTCGAGCGCGGGGCGAGATACCTGCGCCTTCAACAGCTTCCACGGCCTGTCCGACGCTCTGAACAGGCGACTGAGGCGCAGCGCCTGCCGGTTCGGCCTCAGGCACAAGCCCTGCCCCGGCGGCTTTTGCGATTGCTTCCTTGTCCGGCGCCAGGGCATCGACATTTTCGCCCTCTTCTCCAACTGCCGCGATAACCGTCAGCACCGGCACATCATCGCCCTCTTCGAAGAACTGCTTCAGCAGTATGCCCTCGGATGGCGCTTCTATTTCAAACGTGGCCTTATCGGTTTCAACAGCGCAGATTGGTTCGCCTGTGCTGACTTTCTCGCCTTCTTTTTTGAGCCATTCATTAATTATGCATGATTCAACTGTATTGCCCTGTTTAGGCAGTAGAACTTCTTTCGCCATTACTATCTTCTCCTTTTTGCCCGCCTGTTTCAGGATAGTCAGGCAAGCCGGCACTCTACGCCGCAACTCTCTATTTCGCTTTTGTTTGCCCCGATCCCAGGGTCTGTTATCACCATGTCAATTTTTGAAAGTTCCAGAACCTTGACAAAGCCCGCCTTGCCGTATTTTGATGAATCAGCCAGAAGCACGGTTTTTTCCGCGTGTGCCGACATTTTGTTCACTATTTCCGCGCCTTCAACAAGGTGCGTTGTAAGACCTGACGCCACAGAGAAACCGTCTGTTCCAACGAAAGCAACAGAGACATGGAACTGCTCCAGGCTGCGCAACGCATTTGGCCCGACAAGCGATTCGGTTTCAGGCCTGAATTCACCTCCGACCATGGTAAGATGAAGCCCCGGGTTGATCCGCGCATGAGTAAGGATGAGTGTCGAGTTGGTAACAATCCGTATATCCCGCTTACCCAGCAGGTACCTGGCAATCATGGCTGTGGTGGTCCCAGCCTCTACCATTATCGTGTCGCCGTCTTTAACCAGCCCGGCAGCCGCCTGAGCGATTCTTCTTTTTTCGTCATCATACTGCTTCCGCCGTTCCAGTATTCCCGGATGAAAAGCCGGCAGCGCTCCGCCCCTGGTTCGGACTATAATGCCCTTTTCCGCCAGCCGGTTAAGATCGCTGCGAACAGTCACAGCAGACACATCCAGCTCCCTGGCTATATCCGCATTGCTGATATTCGGGTTATCCGACAGTAAAGAAACTATTTTCTTTTCTCTTTCTAACAAGGCCACTATGAGCTCCTATTTGCTTTCGTATGACTTTCGTCAGCTTTGCATAATTCATTATAGGGGTAATTATGTCAAGTATTCCATTCAGCAATTCTCATTATGGCCTCTTCCCCAAAAACCTGTTGGAATGAGGGTGTGCGTAGTAGCGCGGGCTTCACCGAAGCCCAGCGCTGTTCGGGCCTCGGCTTTCGGTGAAGCCGGGCCTACTCGCGCGTGGCGGCAATATCGTGCCGGATCTCCCGCCAGACCAGACGTGGCAAAATGGCGATAATTAGAATCGCTGCATTCCATTCACAAAAAACTCTAACCTGATGTATTCGTTACCTTTGTAATGAGAGTGCGCAGGTTGCTTTAGGTCAATGGCTTTGCACAGATAGCCGGGTGAAGACGTATGAATATACGTCAAGATCGGTTCGCCGGCAAATTCGTTGAGATAAAGTGACATGCAGACTCGTAATAGATGTTTATGAATAGATCAGGTTAATCTAAACTTCTCAAATTAATCAGATCAGAATTGATTTCCTGCCTATCCGCAGGTATCGTTTTCAGTCTGGAGGGAGAGTGGCGACATGGAACCAATTGATTTAACTCCTCATTCACCGTGGGGAATGATTTTACGACTTCTGATGTCATGTTTGCTTGGCGGATCTCTTGGTATTCAGCGGGAACTGACCCGGCACCCGGCAGGATTGCGGACGCATATGCTTGTGGCTTTAAGTTCAACCGGACTCGTGCTCGTAGGGCTGATTCTACTGGAAAATGCCGGAGAGAATGCAAACGCAGAGCTGGCGCGTATTATTCAAGGTGTTGTTACGGGAGTGGGCTTTATCGGCGCGGGCGCAATCATACGCGAAGGCTTCAGTATTCACGGTCTTACAACTGCCGCTTCGCTCTGGATGGCATGCGCGTTGGGCATCATAGTAGGACTGGACGCGTTTCTTCTTGCAACAGTAACTGCGACAATCGCTATCATTCTGCTTCTCTTGCCGCATCATGAAGAGGGCAAGAAGGCTCGGAAAAACGATCAACCTGATGAACAGCATACCCGCTGAATTCTCAATCAGCTAACCCGCATATCTCACAGGATTTCGCAGTGTGAGCGTGGAAAGCGCTGCTGCGGGGGTGCGAATTGGTAAAACGCCGGAGCAGCCGTATAGAAATACTGCAATCTGGGGTTTTGTCAATTTGTGCCGTCGCAGTGGCGCTATCCGCGCTCGCAGCAGGAATTCTGTGAGATATGCGGGCTAAAACGGACGTTTACGCGCAACTTCAGAGAGACAGGGCATATGACGGAAAATGATTCAAAAATTGCCGGTGCGATGCTTCTGGCGGCAAAAACGCTAAGGGAAGAGACAGAAAGCCTTGCACTGCAACGTGATATAACCTGCGTTTATAATCCGCTGAGGTATGCATGGGAACCGTACAGTCAATATGTAAATAAATGGGCAGGGGACAGGAAAAAAGTCCTTTTTCTTGGTATGAACCCCGGCCCCTGGGGCATGGCCCAGGTTGGTGTCCCGTTCGGCGAGATCACACTCGTACGCGAATGGATAGGAGTCAGCGGCAGAGTATCCCAGCCTTCTATTCTTCACCCCAAGAAACCGATTATGGGCTTTTCCTGTAAACGCTCAGAAGTAAGCGGGCGCAGGCTATGGTCCTTTTTCGCCGAGAAATTCAACTCACCGGATAATTTTTTTAAATGCCATTTTGTAGAAAATTATTGCCCCTTGCTTTTCATGGAAGAAAACGGGAAGAACCGAACTCCTGACAAGCTCCCTTCAGAAGAAAGAGAAAGACTTTACCTTACTTGCGACAAGCATCTCCGGAAAATCGTCAATCTTCTACAACCATCCTGGGTGGTCGGCATCGGCGCATTTGCCGAAAAACGGGCAACAGTTGCATTGAGAGAATTCGACAGCGTGAATATCGCGCGCATCCTGCATCCGAGCCCCGCAAGTCCGGCTGCCAATCGCGGATGGAGCTCGCAGGCAGAGCAACAACTAATTCAACAGGGTGTATGGCCGTTACAGGACAAAGTCACATACAACGTTTAACGGTCAAGGTTTTCAATCTCATTCAAATTTGGTTTTCAATAATACCGAAATTACAGCTATATCGGCAGGACTGATTCCTGGAATTCTGCCGGCCTGGCCAAGAGTTCTCGGCCTTACCTTCGCCAATTTCTCCCTGGCTTCAATCCGTAGCTGTCGCATGGACTGGTAATCCAATGTCGCCGGAATCACCTGCCTGTCCAACTCAGCGGATGTTTCAATTTTACTTAATTCGCGTTTAATATATCCCTCGTACTTAACGCGAATCTCAACCTGCTCTTTTATTTCTTCGGGTAACTCGTTGTTAGCTGCCTGCAACATGGAATACGAGATTTCAGGCCGCCGAAGCATTTCGGCCATTGTCCGGCCGCCGGACCGACAGGTATTCAGCCTGTTGATTTCCTTCTGAATCAATTGCGCTTCCTTTTCTACCGACTTAATGTACCGCGACGGCACAATTCCAATTTCCCGGGCAAGCCCTATCATTCTGTACGGAGCATTATCCTGACGCAGAAGCAGCCTTCTCTCCGCACGTGAAGTAAACATTCTATATGGTTCGTCCGTGCCCTTAGTCACCAGATCATCTATTAAAACGCCAATATACGCATCGTTTCTGCTTATCTGTAAACAATTCCTGCAGCCGGCTTTTCTCGCAGCATTAACACCGGCAAAAAATCCCTGGGCGGCAGCCTCCTCATAGCCCGTAGTCCCATTGATCTGCCCTGCAAGAAAAAGCCCTTCCACTTTCTTGGACTCCAACGTCTCATATAACTCCCTGGGATCCACAAAATCATATTCAATAGCATACGCATACTCCAGAATACGGGCCTTCTCCAGACCAGGGATTGAACTGATCAACTTTTCCTGTACGTCGCGCGGCAGACTATTTGAGATGCCATTCGGATAAATAAGATCGGTTGTTCTACCCTCTGGCTCTACAAAAACATGATGCCTGTCCCGATCCGGAAATTTCACAATTTTATCCTCTACCGATGGACAATAACGGACGCCCGTGCCCTCAATGGCGCCTCCGTAAAGAGAGCTGCGCTCAAGATTCTCCCTTATGATTCTGTGGGTTTCCCGTGTAGTATGAGTAAGATAGCACTTTAGCTGGCTTGAACCCGGGTGCCACGGCTGTAAATCCCGCGACCAATGTTCCACGTGGAACATTTTCATATTTCTATTGACTTCCCAGGAGAAAAAAGGCGCAGGATCACGCCCCGTCTGTGGCTCCATCGAGGAATAGTCCAGGGTATTTTTGTGGAGACGGGCAGGGGTTCCGGTTTTTAACCTTGCCATCTCAAAGCCTCTTTTGCGAAGAAATATCCCGAGCGCATCGGCGGATTGTTCGCCTTTTCTTCCGCCTTTTTCTGATTCCTGTCCCATATGTATTCGTCCGCCCAGAAAAGTGCCCGGCGTGAGAACGATAGTCTGAGCGTTGAATTCCCTGCCGTCACCTGTTCTGACTCCCGATGCATGCTTTTTCCGGTCTATGATGATTTCTGCGGCGTTGCCTTCAATGATTTGAAGGTTATCTGTAGCCATACACAGCGCTACCATCCTCCGGGAATAAGCTGTTTTGTCGCATTGGGCCCTGTTTGCACGTACGGCGGGTCCCTTTCGTGTATTAAGAACACGGAATTGAATGCCAGTATAGTCAGCATTTCTGGCAATCTCACCGCCGAGAGCGTCAATTTCAAATACCAGGTGAGATTTAGCGATGCCGCCTATTGACGGATTGCATGACATTCTGGCCAGGGCATCGGTCTTCATTGTCAAAAGGAGAGTCTTTGCACCAAGCCGGGCTGAAGCCAGCGCGGCTTCGCAGCCCGCATGGCCGCCACCGACGACAAGGACGTCAAATTGTGTTAAAGTGGTCATTATACCTTTACATATTCCGTTGAAACCCGGTCATTCCCAAACAATATTCTATTTTCATAATCCAAATCACCATCATATCTTTGAGGCAGTCTTCGGCCACAACAAACGCGGCAGCAGGTTGATGAGCAACCTGATGTGCTCAACAGGCTCTACAGACTATATTATATCTGAAGCCTCAGGATCTTCTTCGGGATCTTTCAAAGAATACCTGGTCCGAAAAAATCCTATTTCCCTAAGCAAAAGCACGAAAAAATTGAGTCCAACAGCTCTGTATGGTAGGTTTTGCCCAGAATCAAGCCGATCTGTTCCGCGGTTTCCCGGAGATAGCTGATAGCAAAAACAAGCTGCTGTTCCTGATGATCATCAAGAAGAGCTTCACACTGTTTAACAGCGTCTAACGCGTTGTTAATATGGGTCTTATGCCTCGCTGAAATTGTAACTTTGTCTTCCGGCAGATTGGCTATCTGCAGCGTTGAGCTTAATGCGCTCTTAATCTGCTCAACATTCCGGTCGTTGCGAAGGCTGCACCTGACTACTGACCGTCCCTCAACATCCGCTGGACTGATAATATCACCAAGGTCCGTTTTGTTGGCTACAATCACTGTGCATTCTTTTTTACAATATTGGAGCGTTGCCTTGTCTTCCTCCCTTATGCCTTGAGAAGCGTCAATCACGTACAATACCATGTCAGCCCTTCGTACGAAATCTTCCGCTCTTTTTATGCCATCCTGCTCGATACGGCAATCTGAAACACGCAATCCGGCGGTATCTACAAGTCGGACAGGAATTCCATCAACACTGAATTCCTCCTCAACGGTATCGCGGGTAGTCCCAGGACGTTCATTCACTATGGCCCGGTCGATTCCAAGCAGCGAATTCAGCAGGGTTGATTTTCCAGCGTTTGGTAATCCGCATATGACAACCAAGGCTCCATCGCGCAACAGGTGTCCCTCATGCCATGTCTTCAGCAGCCGGTCAAGATCACATCTTATTCCACGAATCGAATGTCCAAGCTCCGGCCATTGAATTGGAGGAATATCATACTCATCAAAGTCCAAGGCCGCTTCCATATTGGCGCAAAGTTTTATTGTATCGCCGTATATGTTTGCTATCCGGTCACTTACCGACCCTTTTATCTGCTCTATGGCCGCAGCTGCAGAACGTTCTGTTCTAGAGCAAATAAGGTCTGCTACTGCTTCGGCCTGCACAAGATCTATGCGGCCGTTGAGAAAAGCGCGTTTCGTAAATTCGCCTGACTCTGCCGGACGGGCGCCCGCCTGTATGACTTGATCCAGGATCCGGCCTGAGGACATTGCTCCTCCGTGAACCTGTATTTCCACCAGATCTTCAGTCGTATAGCTCGAAGGACTTCTATAGACGAGTAAAATGGCCTCGTCGAGTATCTCGCCGCTGCCTTCGTTACGGATTTGTCCATAGGCAAAACTGTTTGCCCGCATCGTGGAGGGTCTGCGTCCGATAAAAAGTCTGTCAGCTATTGAAAGACTTTCCGGGCCTGAAACCCTGACAATGGATATTCCGGCTTTGCCGGGGGCGGTAGCAATTGCCGCAATAGTATCGTTTCTATGCTTCATATGCGTCCCAATGCTATTTCAGCGGGCGGATTTCGTCAAGCGGGCTCGCTTTCACAACAGTTTCCAGGCTCTCAGATTACGGCAATCGTAAACCCGCATTTGTCAAAGGATTTCGTAACAAGACGGAGAAATGTCTCTTGACACCTGATCCTTCGAAATTGACAATTTCATTATGTCATCACAAAAGAGCAATAAATCAACTCATTTTCTCAATCCTGATATTGCCCGCAAGATTGAGCAAGCCAAGAACCAGCTTGAAAGCATGATTGATCTAGCTCCCCAGATCATGCTGCTGGTAGATTCTGATGGTTCAATATTGAGGGCAAACAAGGCGGTACTGCAGTTTCTCGGCGATAGTAACTTCAACAAAATACTGGGCAAAAATATTTCAGAGCTTTTCGGTTGCAGCCCCGCATTCTTCAAGGATTTACTGTCAAATCCGGAAGGCTACAAAACCAGTGAAACCGAAGCAAGTCCCGGCGAATCTAACAATCGGACCTTGAGATTCACCGCCGTGGACGCGGCTTCCGACGAGGAACCGCGGGTAGTCATCGTACAGGATATCACAGACGAAAAGGCTAAAGAGGCTAACCTGGAGAAGAAACATAAGCTGGAAGCTGTCCGGGCTTTAACCGGCGCGCTGATGCACAACATCAACCAGCATCTTACCGTTATATTGGTAAGGGCACAGTTGATGGACACCGCTCTTCAGACGCACGAGTTAAAACAAGAAGAAATGCACCGCGGATTAAAGGACATCTGCTCCCTTTCGTTGAGGATTTCTGAACTGCTCAAGTCAACCGGAAACAAGAAAGATTTTAAAACAGAGTCATATATAGATAACGTGAGTATTCTCGATATCAATGCCGAAAACCGGAAACATGGCGTAATAGCCGCGCCCGACATGAAGGTTTTCAGAATTCTAACCTTTTACACGGATGTTCACGAAAAAACATATTCAAAACATGCGGGCGCAACTTCGCGTTGCGCCTCAAGGCTGGCACAGCAGATGGGAATGGATAAAGACCAGGTCAATCTCTGCGGTAGAGCAGGCTTTCTGCACGATATAGGAAAAATCGGAGTTCCGGGGTCTCTTCTGCGAAAACCCGACAAGCTCAGCCGGGAGGAAGATATGCTGCTCAGAGAACACACTCAACGAGGTTACCGCTTGATAAGCTCTTTTCATTTCTTCGAGGAAGAAGCAAAGGTGGCACGCGACCATCACGAGAACTATGACGGATCCGGCTATCCAAGGCAGCTTAAAGGAAGGGCTCTTTCAAAAATAACCCGCATTGTATCTGTTGCAGACGCTTTTGAAGCTATGCGGTCAAACCGTCCTTATGCCGATGCCCAACCGCTCGAGCAGGTTTACAATTGCATAAAAGAGCGGGCGGGCAGCCAGTTCTGTCCGGAAGTGGTGGCGGCATTTGAATCATGCGCAGAAGATCTTAACGCCTTTATACGGCCTTAGCCTTGTTGCGTCCAGCCTTCTTGGCCGCATACATTGCCTTGTCGGCCTTTTGCATAATCTCATACGGCGGAACCTCTGCGTCATCGTTAAATGCAATACCGATGCTCACAGTAATTTTTATGCCGGGTTTATTCTTTCTGTCTGGCCGCCGGGTTGACGGCTTTTTCCTTGGCCTGTCCCTGCCTCGCAGCACAAATTGCCGTGATGCAACAGCCAGTCTAAGCTCTTCTCCGGCTGCAGCGGCTTCTTCTTTGGCAATCTGTTCGTAGACAATCACAAATTCCTCTCCGCCGTACCTGTAAACTGTTCCCGCACTGGCCCTGGAAAGCTGCGAAGCAGTAAACCTGAGCGCCTGGTCCCCGACATCATGACCATGTTTATCGTTTATCTTCTTGAAACGATCAATATCCGCCAAGGCAACAGCATATGGAAGGCCGACATTTGAAAGGTGGTTTCTTAATGAACGCCTGCCCGGAAGACCGGTCAACTCATCGGTATATGCGTTTCTCCAAAGAGACTCCAGCAAACCCCACAAAACACAAATCTGGGCCCCGGAACCAAACATAAGAAAGGCGGATGTTCCCACCTCATCACTCCATAGAGAAGACCTGAAATTCAAGGCGCCGGCAACAAAGAAAAGTCCTATCACGATAATGGGGCCTGTCATTGGACTCTCATGCTTCCTGCGGATCAAAAGGAAAGGAATACAGACAGCCATGTTTAAAGCGCCAAGACGAGAGATCCTGAACCAGGAAGATACAGGCAAAAGCAATGGCGAACCGGCAATGCCGGCTGCGTTTTCAGAGGCTCCTGCTCCCAGTAAAAACATCACCAGGCCAACTGATACTACAACCAGTGCGTTTATAAGCGTATTGACGCTGAAAAAACCCCTCTCCGGAATATGATAGAAAAGGGCCGCGAAAGGCGCCGCATAGACACTGGAAAGAATTATCAATACCTCAGCCCTGGCCGCATCTTTATCTCCAATCAGGGCCGGCTGAATGAAGTAAATAATTACTATCCACAGAAGCGAAACAAAAAGGAGCCTTGAAGGGCCGAAAAAAGCAGCAAAAATTACTACAAGACCGCAGATTATATAGGGTATGTACTGCCAGAACGGCTGACGATGCCAGCCAAGTGACATTTCACCGGCAATAAGAAAAATATGAATGGCGCATAACAGGATCAAAGGCGGGATCAGTGCAGTCCACTTTCTGCTTAGAAAAGACGTTGTCACGATAGATCAGTTTCAATAACTTTCCCGATCTTCTGATGATAACCGCATTTAACGCACAAAACCGCCCCAGATTCCATCGGCTCATTGCAGTTGGGGCATTTGTTGCCCTCATCCTGCAATTCTTCTCCCGGCTCATCCCGGATTTCCTCCTGCCCCGAATCTGCTACGGGCTCTCCGCTAATTGATATATCAGCCAGATTGAGCTGGTCCCGGGGTTTCCCGGCAGGAATTGTAATTTCAGTCTGGCAGGATGGGCATTCAACAGTCTCTCCAGCCATATCATCCGGAGCTTCAAGCTTCTGTTTGCAGTTCGGACAGTGAAAAGTAAGCTCTGCCATCACACGCCTCCACACTTAAGTACACTAAATTAATCCTAAAATCAGCTATGCTGCCACGTCAAGAACCATTTTAGCGGCAATTCTCATTATGGCCATTTTGCCACGTTTGGCGTGGCCAGAGTTCCGGCACGATATTGCAGCCACGCGCGAGTAGGCCCGGCTTCACCGAAAGCCGAGGCCCGAACAGCGCTGGGCTTCGGTGAAGCCGCGCTACTACGCACATCGTTATACAAATAGGTTTTGGCGGAAAGAGGCCATAATGAGAATTGCTGCCATTTTAGAAACCAAGACAGACAGAAAAGGTATTGCGCGCAACAGCAAATCATCAAGCGCCGGTTGCCCGGAAAAGACCTTCCAGCGCATCCAGGAGATCTTCGACTTCGACGGGTTTTGCAAGCACAGGATCTCCACCCATCATACCGCCCTTCAGAGCGGCTTCCTGCTTGTCAACGATGGAGGTCAGAAAGAGTATCCGGGCAGCTTCGAAACCCGGAATCTCCCGGATCTCTGCTGCGAGCGTTCCGCCGTCCTTGTAGGGCATAATTACATCAAGAATAATCGCGTCAGGTTTTACCCTTCTTGCCGCCGCCACAGCCTCGCGCGGGTCGTTTTCCACGGTAACCTCGTAAGCCCTGCATTCTGCAGACCGGTGGCAACGGTTTGGGACAGATCCACGTCATCGTCTATAACCAGTATCCTCTTCTTAGACATCCATGTATATTAACATGCCTGATGCATCTTCTGCAAAGCCATTTCAGCAGCATTAAGCAATTGGTACGCTATAGGCGAGGCGGTTAAGGCTGGATGCGTGCCAACCTGGAACGTTGCAATATCATCGGCTGTCATTCTATTCTGTATGCAGGCGCTTATGATGTTTATCAATTCTCCTACACTGGGTCCTCCGCACACAGCCCCCCCAAGCAATTCGCCATTGTCGCGGTTAAAAATAAGTCTCACCCACATGTTGCGCATTCCAGGCATGCCGCCAGGATGGCGATTGGGTCCTTCGGCCTCCGCGGATACAGCGTCAAAGCCCAGTGCCCTGGCCCCCGTTTCACTGAGCCCGGCCATGCCTACGGCCAGTTCGTCTATCGCGGTGGAAAACACGCCTATGACTCCCTGGTTCTTGCGTCGATTTGCATAAAGATTTGCGCCCGCAATTCGGGCTTCATTTGTAGCTATAGACGCCAACCAAAGCGTGGAAGGCTGTCCAGTGAAAAACGAAACTTTGCCGGCACAGTCGCCGCAAGCGAAAATATCAGGGTTTGATGTGCGCTGGTTAGCATCCACCTTAACCCCCTGCTTCGGATCAATTTCAAGACCCGCCTGTTGCGCAAGATCAACATTGGGGCCCACTCCAATCCCGACAATAAGCGCGTCCGCTTTTATCTCGCGTCCATCGCTCAATCTAACCCCGGTAATGCTGTCGCCGCCAAGAACTTCTTCAAGCCTGTGCTCTGTAATAATATCAATGCCTTTTTCCTTAAGCGCGTTCTCTATCTCTTCGCAACAACGGCACACACTCTCACCGAAGGCAACCTGCAGGCAGTGAGTAAGCATTTCGACAATTGAAACATTCAAATTCCGGTTCTTTTTGCATTCATCGGCAAATTCAACTCCTATGAATCCGCAGCCAAGCACAACAAGATCGTCGGCTTCATCAACAGCCTCCAAGGCTTCACGGAGAAACCCGGTGTCTTTTTTAACAGGAAAAATATTCTTCTTATCCATACCGGGGATCGGAGGAACTATTGGATTCGAACCGGTTGCAAGAATCAGCTTGTCATATTTGACAGCTTCATCACCGGAAAGAGAAATTTTCTTCGCTTCGGGGTCAAGCCCGGTGGCTTCATCAACAATCAGCTCCACAGAATTTTTTTCCAGAACCGCATCGGGAATGAGATTGTTTTCGGGTTTGCCAACGGTGCCGAAAATGTAAGGTATGCCGCACGGTATGGAGACCTCCTTCTCCTTTCTCACAATGCACACCGACTTGTCCGGATAATGCCTCCTGGCCGTTATGGCCGCAGAAATTCCCGCCGCGCTTCCGCCTAAAACAACAACGTCATATTCCTTCATCATTCATCTCCTCCTATACAGTTAACTTCATATACAATTTGGGCAAAACCCGGGGCAAGCGCCCGATTCCTTTAAGAGTAACAAACCTGTGCGCGGGAAACATGAACTCCATGTCGGCGGCGCTGTCCTCCTGCATACAAACAGCATAAGTCTCAATCCCCATGCGCCGGTTTTCTTCGCAGGCTTTTCTAACGTCGGCCTGCGCGTAGCCGGTCCTGGAATCGTAATCCTGGTCCATCGGCTTGCCGTCGGTAATAAGCACGATCAACTTGCGCCGATTGGGCAGTTGACTCATCAGGTAAGCGGCATGCCGCACTGCCGCGCCCATACGCGTGGCATTCATGGGCCTGGCCCCGAAAAGCCTTTTCCTCGCGCTTTCCGCCCACGGCTCCTTAAAATCCTTGTATGAATAGTACTCGCACCTTTCTCTGCCGTTGCTGCTGAACCCGGATATTGAAAACTGATCGCCTAATGAATCAAGACCTTCGGCAAACGCGAATGCCGCATTCTTTTCCATGTCTATTGTCCGGGCATTGCGGCTGTCTTCACTTGTCGAACCGCTTACATCCAGAAGCAGTGTGACAGCCAAATCCCGGGTTTCAACATAAGGTTTCTCGTAAAACTTGATTTCAGGTGAAGGTTCGTTGCGTTTAAGCGTCAGGTATTCGACGAGTAAATCAACGTTGATATAATCTCCCTGGGGCAGTCTCTTCTCTCTGCGCGCAAGCTCGGGCTTTATCTTTTCAAAAAAGCTCCTGACTCGTTCGGACTCCTTCTGCGCCTCCGCTGAAGGTTCGCCCTGGGACATTTCACGCGGATGCACCTGGTACACTGTACAGAAATCCTTCCTGTAATCATTTTGCGAAATAGACCACTCATCATAAGTGTAGCGTAAAGCTTGCTGTGCTTCGGAGTCGCTTTCGGCTGATTCTGAGTCGCATTGTTCCTCAAGCCGGTCTGGAGCCGAAATGTCGGACTCAAACCTGTCTTCCGACACAGCTTCCTTGCCACGGATATAGCGGGCAGCTCTATCGGCCTGCAGGGGTTCGGGCTCGACAGGAAACATCATGTCAGGACTGAAGCTCAGCGGGCTCAGAAGATCTTCGCCCAGGCCGGGATTCTCGCTTAAAAGCCGCGCTGCATGGGTATTCACCTGGAACGCAGTATCCTTGAAATCATGAACCTGCCCGGCAAGTTCATAGATTAACAAATCCGGCTTGCGGGATCTTTCAAGGAGCAATTGACACAAAGCCCGGTCAGCCGAAGTCTCATACGTCTTTTTGCAAAACTCAGTCTTTAACCCGCGCTCAAGCAATTTTTCCGCCCCCGGCCACATTCGCGGAATCATGTCAAAAATACGAATATACTCTATAGCCTGAAAAAAATTGGCTTTCAAAGAACTTTCGCCCACGACAGCAGCGCAGTCTTTATAACCTTTAGCGCCATGCGCCGCACTGAAGCTTTTTCCCTTTACCATGCCCGCAGCAGTCACAACCATCAGCATGTACCGGTTCCTGTTCAGCGATTTCACGTCAAAGCGCCTTATGCTTGCAGGTAAAAAAAGTTGATCGCCAAGACATACCACCACGGAACCGCGTTCGATCAAATCATCAGAATTCAGCCCGCCAAGATCATGGACCGTGAATTCGACTCCTGTCAAAGCGCGCATAAGGACTGAAATTCGCCCGGCAAGATCTTCAAGCCTGCATTCTTTTGTAATGCCTGTTATGAAATTCTCTGCCGCTGTTCCACTGGCTTCCATGAATTCCAGCCCGGCTTCAGCATTCTTCGCAAAAACACGCGCGCCCTGTTCAACATACCCATGAATCTCCTTTTCTTTGAGCCGCCTGAGCAGAAGAGGGTAGCCTTTTATAAACTGCAGCGCTAAACATCCGTCTATATCCTTTAACCTGGACGCATAATCTACGGCATTCTCAACCTGCCTCCGGTTCTCACCCATTCTTCCTTCCCGAAACCGCCGGAAAAAATCAATCCCGTACTGCAGCTTTATGTCAGCAAGCTGCAGCCCGAGAGAAGTAATTGATTTGAAAAGAACCGGAAAGTCCAGGATCCACTGGTTCTTCCGGTTTAACGATGTGAGGATTTCCTTGAGAACATGGTCAAGACAGGTCTGATCAGATTGGCTGAGAAGATGAAAGATATGATCGGTGGACTCTTGACGATGAGAGCCAAGTAGATTGCTCTGATAAAGCGTCTGGATCTTTTTTCTGAAGATGTACCTGTAACCCCAGCATACGCTTTTCAGGTCAAAATCCGGTATCTCTCGGATATTCCCATGTCGGCCGGGTTTCATTGAACCGACCCGTTCCGGTCTACCTCTCCGAAATCGCCAAAATAAAGATCCACAATATCGCTTATGCTGTTTCGAACTTCAAAATCGTCGGTAATAGTCTCGCTAATCGCGTTCCTGCACGCCTGAACCGGAGACAGACCCTCTTTCATCAGCCTGCCTACATACACCAGAAGGCGCGAACTTACCCCTTCTTCAAGCCCGAACCCGTGCAGTTCCCTTATGCGCGCGCCCATTTCAGCAAGCCGATGGCTCTGTTCGTGATCAAGATTAGTTTCCGACTCTATGATCTTTGTTTCGTTTTCCACTCCGGGATGCTCAAAGGTCAGGCTTGCAAATCTCTGCTTCGTGGATTGCTTCAAATCTTTGACGATGCTCTGATAGCCGGGGTTATAACTCATTACCATCATGAATTTCGGGTGAGCCCGCACCACCTCGCCGGTCTTGTCGATGTAAAGCAGGCGCCTGTCGTCCGTCAGCGAATGAATAATCACGGTAGTGTCTTTTCTGGCTTCCACAATCTCGTCCAGGTAGCAGATACCGCCATGGCGCGCGGCAATAGTCAAGGGGCCGTCCTGCCACACCGTCTGTTCGTTCTTAAACAGAAACCTTCCAACCAGGTCGGCGGCAGTCAGGTCCTCGTGACATGAAACCGTAATCAACGGCAGCGAAAGCTCATAAGCCATGTGTTCTACAAACCTGGTCTTCCCGCAGCCGGTGGGACCTTTTACTATTACCGGAATATTTTGAGAGAATGCGGCTTTAAATATCGTCTCTTCCTGGCCATGGCTCACATAGTTCGGCTTGAACTTGATATAAAACCCGCTGATTATATCTTCTGTCTTCATGATATCCGTTTCTTAAGGAGCAGCGCTTCTGGATTTCTGCTTACAACTGTCCCAGCACACAATCCCCGGCGTCATATTCAACCCTGTATTTCAATCCTTGAACCCGCCGCGACAAAAGAAGTCCTGTCAGGATACAAGCTTTTTATCTGCTCTTTTTTCTGCGTGCAATGAGTGGGCACAATTAACGGAATATCAGCAAGCTTTTCCAGTCTGTTAAACCCGTGAAATCCGCCAATGACTGCATGCAGTTTACCAAGATCAGAGACCTTATCCATTATCCGATCAAGGCCGGGGTGCGAACAGCCTGTCAGTAAAACAAGATCTTTGCCGCTTTTAATGCAAAGCGAAATTTCTCTCTTTTCCTCTCCGATCTCTTCTGTAACAAGGGTATAGTCATTAATCCATGTGCGATCACTCACCTCGATAAGATTGATACCCGAAGAAAGAGTTTTAATATCAGTCTTCATAGCCGCAGAAAATGAAACAGGAACATAGACATTAATGTCTCCACATTCCTTCAGTATTACATAACCTCCTGTATGATCCCAGTCTTCATGGGAAAGAACCGCGGTTTCAATATTCTGAAGCTTGGCGCCAAGCTTGTTCATATTCTCGACCAGGGGGTTCACATCCTCGCCCACATCAAACAGAATCCTGTCGTTAACAAGGGCGGAAAAACCCCATCCACTTTGAAATCCCTCTTCAGCCTGATTGTCATAAAGTATCTGTATTGCAGTTTCCACCACTTCCTTCTCCTCTCTAACCTGATCAATGATCACAGAGGTTCTGACCGGACTCCAATTCGTTATTCAAATACTTCTGAACAAGTTCCTCGGGCGTCGCTACTGGCGCGCCAACAACAACGTCGATGTTGTTTTGCGCAAAAAGCTGCTGCGCCCTTTGACCCATCCCTCCGGCAATAATCAGATTTGCGCCTTTCTCAGACAGCCACGCCGGCAGCAGGCCCGGTTCATGGGGCGGCGGTGTCTCACTGGCCACTTCCAGTATTCTCTTCGATTGAGGATCGACCTTAACCAGCACAAACTCCTCACAATGACCGAAATGTGCGGCCAGTTTTCCCCGGGCCAGGGGAACAGCTATCGTGCACACTGTTTTAATACCTTCTCCGGTTCCATCTTTTAAGTTCATTTCTATTAACACCCTCCTCTCCAGCGGTTTCTACGTCCGGCTCCTCGCCTCGCGCATACGACCGCTACAGGCGGCCATGTTTCAGGCACAGGCAATTTTCCATGTTGCCATAATCCAAGCGCTTCATCAACTTTGCCTCCTGCCTCAGGCGCCACATTTATGCCGTATCCTCGCAGGGAACCCCACAGAAAATGATCCAGCCCGTCACAAATCAACAGACTCACATCTTCTCTCATCAGGTTCGGCCCCCAGGCAAGGGCAGGCCAATCAGAGGTCTGAACCCGCTTTTCCAACACAGCCTTCCCGGATTCGTATCTGTAAATTAGAACTTCGACACCGGAAAAAAGAGGGGCAACCTGTCCATTTCGTGCAGCCAAAGCTATTTTCATGGATTGATTGTAATGCATAAGTCATGCCACACCCTGCAGCTCCATTTAAAGCGCTCTTTTCACGGACCTTAGACGCAAAATGCAAGTCAGTCCCAACCTACAGGTGCATTCTGCAATGTCTATAAAAGTTATGCCGTACCAGGACGCGCGATCAGCCGTTGACGGCGTGTTGCCCAAATATCGCGAACCCTCACCCCCTTCGGCAGCGTAACCACACCTCCACCAGCTTCGTGCACGGCATCAATCGCGGCCTGCAAAGGCCTGGTGTTGATCGTTTTCTCGTCGGCCTTTACCCCGTATTCGGCGGCGGCGAAGCATGTTCGGGGAACCTCGGCGAAATCAGGAGCGTAGAAGATCGCCTCCAAACTTTGCACCAGTAAGCTCTTCCGAGCAGCTATTTCCTCGGTCATACCAGCATTATCCATCACCCGACCTAGTTTCCTTTCCCTGGTCCGCATACCTCATCCTCTTCCGGCAGGAAAACCTGATATCTCCATTCTGACAAAACAAAATCGCTTTCAACTGACTTTGCGGTGTCTTTTAATCCTCTTTTCTCTCTCTTCCAACTATGATATTTTATTCTTATAGTGAATCTTATGGAAGAACTTCGTGAAAAACTGGAAAAAACTGCGGAAGGCTACGGCGCAAAGGCTTTCGGTGTTGCGGATCTTGGAATCCTGCTGGACAACTATCCCGAGGCTCTGACTGATATTGCCGGTGAATACAATCGGGCCGTGGTCTGCGGACTGCGTTTGCAGCAAGCCGCGCTGTGCGACGTCAAGGACCATCCCACGCCAATCTATTTTCATAACTACAGGCAGACCAACTATCAGCTAGACAGGCTGGCATGGGCGGTGGCGGATGCCATCCAGGCCGGTGGGTTCGAGGCCCTGGCCGTACCGTCTTCGCAGATCATAAAGCGCAACCCTATGCGCGGCCACGTCAGCCACAAAGAACTGGGCCGGCTTGCGGGCTTAGGGTTTATCGGCAAAAACAACCTCCTTGTGCACCCCGAGTATGGAGCACAAATGCGATACGTCTCGGTACTGACAAACGCGCCACTGACGCCGGATCAGCCGTATAGCGGGAAAGAATGCGGCAACTGCGATGCATGCAGAAAAGCCTGCCCTGCAGGGGCCATCGGAAACACCCGCAAGGATTTCAACCTGGAAGCCTGCTACGAAAAACTTAACGAATTCACAAAAATCCCGTTCATAGGACAGCACATATGCGGCGTATGTGTAAAAGCATGCGGGCCGCGCCGGAAGAAACGCTGAATATACCGGGAGAAAGACCTCTTAGAAATGGGACGCGTCAAGGAACCTCAAAGTGTAAAATTTTTCTGCGGCATCATAGCTTCGGCCCGAGGAAAACTCCGCCAGGCCGAAGAGGCGCTGGAAACAAGTTTCGGTCAGACCGATCTGAAAAGCGATCTGATCGACTTTAATTACACCAATTATTATGAATCCGAGATGGGAACAGGTCTGATCCGGCGCTTTATAAGTTTCAGCGAACTGAAAAACCCTTCAGAACTGGCGCCCATGAAGCTCCGCACCAATTCGCTCGAACAACAATTTGCCGGAGAATCCGGGAGAACAGTGAACCTTGATCCCGGCTATATCGCGCCAAGCAAACTTATTCTCGCCAGCGCCAAGGATTTTTCTCACCGTATCTACCTTGGCCAGGGAATATACGGAGAAGTAACATTGAATTTCCGGCGCGGCGGATATAAGTTCTTTGAATGGACATATCCTGATTTTCAAAGCCGGAAGTATTGCTCCTTTTTCCTTGAAGTCCGGGAAAAACTCATGGAACAGACAAAATGACATACACTTCAGGTCATCCCAGAATTCTGGTGCTCAGGGGCGGCGCGCTCGGCGATTTCATCCTCACAATCCCGGCCATCAAGGCGCTGAGACAACGCTGGCCGAAAGCATACATCGAGATAGTCGGCTATCCCCGCATCGCGATACTGGCAAAGGTCGCCGGTATTGTAGACGAGATAAGATCCCTGGATCGGGCCGAAATGGCCCGGTATTTCTCTTTCAGCCCGGATATATCAGACAATCAACGTGAATATATCCAATCGTTTGACCTTGTCATTTCCTACCTTTACGACCCGAACGAAACAGTAACAGCCAACCTGAAAAATGCGGGTGCGCGCCAGGTGATATACGCAGCTCCGCAACCGCAGGAAAAGCATGCGGTCTTCCACCTGATGAAACCTCTCGAAGAACTGGCGATTTTTGCAGAGGGCGGCGAGTTTCCGGCTCTCCAGCTTGATCCTGAAGCGTTACACGAATATATTCTGCCTGCGGAAATAAGAGCAAACAACACGGTGGCAATCCATCCGGGCAGCGGCGGAAAAGCCAAAAACTGGCCTGTCGAAAAATTCCTTGAACTCGCTGACCGGCTATCCCGCGAAAACGGGATTTCACCGGCTTTTGTTTTCGGTGAAGCCGAAAGCGACATTCTTTACGAAGTCGATCAACATGATACTCCGCACCCGATTTTCAGCAACCTGCCGCTTCTTCACTTCGCCAAAATTCTTACCCATTGCAAAGGATACGTCGGAAACGACTCCGGCGCCACGCACCTGGCAGCCGCGCTTGGCCTGCCTTCGCTTGCCATATTCGGTCCTACCAACCCGGATATATGGGCCCCGTCAGGACCTGACACATGCGTGGTGCGCAGCAACCCCCCTACGGCCGAAGGACTACAGAATTTGAGTACAGAAAGAGTTTATGAACAGGCAATGAATCATCTGAGCAACCAAACTGAATGAAGCCGTCATCCATCACACAGGCAACCCGCCAGGATGCCCCGGCCATCGCGGTAATGGCGCGTAAAATCTGGAGCGAACACTACACACCTGTAATCGGAAAAGCACAGGTCGACTATATGCTCGTTAAATTTCAAAGTCCCGAAGCCATTTCAGAACAAATCAACAACGGTTACGAATATTATCTTGTCAGGCAAAACGGTCAGAATGTCGGCTATTTCGCGCTTGTGCCATGCAAAGCCGGAAACCGGGCCCAGCTCAGCAAGATCTATGTTAGCGCCAATGCTCGAAGAACGGGCATTGGACAGGCTCAATCGCTTTTTACAGAAAAAACGGCTTCTCCCGTACCCGCAAACTCGTGCAGGATATCGGCAACGGCTTCGTCATGGATGATTATGTGATGAGTAAACGCGTGGACTCTCAGCATTTTTGAGCCCGTATTTAAGAATATTCCCGATGCACCTCGAAACCCCGCCTGTGCTATAAATTCAAAAAACCGGAGGAACCGGAATGTGGAAACAACACAGTATACACCTCATATTCTTACTGGCATTCCTGTCGGCAGGATGTAATGGAAAAGATAATAACAGCGGTCCCGACCTGGCCGCTCAGTCGGAAAGGAGCAGCAAAATGGAACTTACTTTAACCAGCAGCGTTTTCAAAAACGGTGAAACCATCCCGGAGAAACACACCGCCGATGGGGCCGATATTTCGCCGCCGCTCAGTTGGGGTGACGTCCCCGCCAACACTGAAGCATTCGCGCTGATCATGGATGACCCGGACGCTCCGGCGGGAACCTGGGTGCACTGGGTCCTCGCAAATATCGAGGGCGAGACCAGGAGCATCAATGAGGGCGTCCCGGCCGAGGAAACCGTGCTCGGCTCGGCTGTGCACGGCAAGAACGATTTCGGCAACTATGGATACGGCGGACCTGCGCCGCCTCCAGGCAAGCCGCACCGGTATTTCTTTAAGCTCTACGCACTTGATACTATCCTTGAGGTGGATCCGGGAATAACCAAAGACGGCCTGCTGCAGGCCATGCAGGGACACATTCTTGCGGAAGCCGAACTCATTGGCAAATACGAGCGTTGAGGCACAGAAGACAATTGACAGAAGGTGCGCAGTCTTTGTGGAACGTACCCTGATGGACTGGCTTAAATATATCGATCATACTGCTGACGAGGGAATAATTGTGACCGCGCCCGACCTGGAGACGCTTTTCGAGAGAGCAGCCACAGGAATGTTCACTATTCTAACGGATATTGATTCTGTCAGAAAAGTCCGGCAGGTCGATATCCGGCTGGAAGCTGATGACCTTCAGTCTTTGATCGTCAAATGGCTCTCGGAGCTGAATTTCCGGCTTCAGGATCAAGGAATGTTGTTCAGGAGTTTTAATGTAAAGCAGATTACTTCCACTCACCTGCTTGCACAAGCCGCAGGCGAACAGATCGATCCCGATCGACACGACCTGTATACGGAAATAAAAGCAGTCACATACCACGAACTCGAGATAGAAAAGAAAAATCACAACTGGCAGGCTAAGGTGATTTTCGATATATAATCTCAGTTCCGGTACGATACTGCAGCCACGCGCGAGTAGGCCCGAACAGCGCCGGGCTTCGTGAAGCCCGCGCTACTACGCACATCGTCATACGAATAGGTTTTAGCGGAAAGAGGCCATAATGAGAATTGCTGGGCGGCGCGGCGCAATAGGTGATCATTAGAAGCCAAATTCACCGACAGATTTTGCGAAAGACACAAAATGAAACAATCCGAAATAAAGCAGATTGACGAATATGTATGGGAAGTTCCCCGGCACGGAAAGATGCGCGTTCCCGCGCGGATTTTCTGTTCGCCGGAAATGATCGACAACGTGCTCTCCGATAACGCCCCGCAACAGGCTGTGAACGTTGCCTGCCTGCCGGGAATCGTCAAAGCCTCGCTTGCGATGCCCGACATACACTGGGGCTACGGATTCCCCATAGGCGGGGTGGCGGCATTCCGTGCCGACAATGGAATCGTTTCTCCCGGAGGGGTCGGCTACGATATAAACTGCGGTGTCAGACTGATAAGCGCCGGTATTGACAAAAACGATCTTCACGGCAAACTCCGGCCGCTTATAAACGACCTGTTTAAACGGATACCAACCGGAGTCGGCGCATCAGGCGCGCTGGAGGTATCACGCCAGAAGCTCGAGCAGGCCGTGGAAGCCGGAGCTTCGTGGGCGGTGGACAATGGTTTTGGCAATGAATCCGATCTCGAATACCTGGAAGAGCAGGGTTGCCTGAAAGGCGCAAAACCCGCTGATGTTTCCTCTCGCGCGTGGGAGAGGGGACTGAAACAGCTCGGAACTCTCGGATCCGGCAATCATTTCCTGGAAATTGCGTCTGTTTCAGAGATTTATGATAAAAAAGCGGCGGACGCCATGGGCTTGAAACAAAACGGGGTAACCGTCATGATCCATTGTGGCTCGCGCGGTTTCGGCCACCAGGTATGCGATGATTTCCTCGGCACAATGAACCAGGCTGTAAAGAAATATAACATCGAGCTGCCCGACCGCCAGTTGGCCTGTGCACCAGTTGATTCGAAGGAAGGACGCGCCTACCTCGGCGCCATGGCATGCGCAGTGAATTTTGGATTTGCCAACAGGCAGGTCATCGCCGAACTGGTCAGAAGGTCTTTCGAGAAAGTTCTTGGAATCAGCGATTCTCTGCGGATTGTCTACGAAGTAGGGCATAACCTTGCAAAGATCGAGGAACATGAAGTTGACGGCAGAAAAACAAAACTCTGTGTCCACAGGAAAGGGGCAACCAGGGCATTTCCTCCCGGCCATAAAGACATTCCGTCTGCATACTCGGAAACAGGCCAGCCGGTTCTCATTCCGGGTGATATGGGCCGCTATTCCTATGTGCTTGCCGGCACACAGGGAGCAATGAAACAGACATTCGGAAGCGCCTGCCATGGGGCAGGCAGGCAAATGAGCAGAAAAAAAGCGTCGAAAGCCGCAAAAGGCCGCAACATCGAAAGTGAACTGGCAGAAAGAGATATCATTGTGAAAGGCAGGTCCAGGCGAACCCTTGCCGAAGAAACATCCGAGGCCTACAAAGACGTGGCAGATATCGTCGACACCTGCGCCAACGCAGGAATCTCAAGGAAAATAGCAAAGCTTACTCCGCTCGGCTGCATTAAAGGATAACAACCACCAGGTTGCCTGCTGCACACAACCCCAGAACCCCATCATCACTTGCTCTTCTTTTCCAGCGCCTTCAATTGTTTTGCAATCTACTCTATCGAATGCAGCATCCAGAAATGACGCGAAGCATCAAGAACAAAAAGCAGACCGAGCGCAATTATTACGAAAGCAACATTTCAAGGTCCTCCCGTGAAAGACTGCGTAAAAGATTACTGTCTGCCTTAATGATTGACTCTGCCAGTTTACGTTTTCGGGCCTGAAGCTCCAGGATGCGCTCCTCCACTGTGTCTTTTGCCACAAGCCGGTATGCAAAGACCTTTCGCGTCTGCCCTATACGATGTGTGCGGTCTATTGCCTGAGTTTCAACAGCCGGATTCCACCAGGGGTCAAGAAGAATCACATAATCTGCGGCAGTCAGATTAAGCCCTGTCCCGCCCGCCTTCAGGCTGATGAGAAACAGGGGGCAGGACGGATCAGTCTGAAATCGGTTCACATGCTCGGCACGATTCCTTGTCCGCCCGTCTAGATACTCATAAGTAATCTTTCTTGCATCCAGTCTTCTTCTCACCAGTCCAAGCATTTTTGTGAACTGAGAAAAAACCAGCGCCTTATGCCCCTCTGCAATAATGTCTTCGATCTGCTCCATCAGCAGATCCATCTTTCCGCTCGATTTGGCCCCGTTCCGGCTATCTATCAATCCCGGATGACATGCCATCTGGCGCAGGCGAAGCAAAGCCTCAAGCACTATTATCTTCGATTTCTTCAGCCCGTTGGTCTCTATTTTCCTGGAAAGTTGCTGCCTGTAATACTCCCGTAGTTCGTCGTACTTCTTCCGCTGCGTTGTCGGCAGCTCACAGAAGACCGTTTCCTCGTGCTTTTCAGGAAGTTCCTTCGCAACCTGTTCCTTGGTGCGCCGCATAATAAACGGCCTTATCGCTTTGCAAATAAGGTTCTGCATGTCGTCCTCTAAATCCAGACCGCCCTTCGACAGCGCTCTTTCAAATGCTGTTCCCCTTCCAAGCATTCCGGGATTAAGAAATTCAAACAGGCTCCATAGCTCGCCCAGATGATTCTCTATCGGCGTTCCGCTCAAAGCCAGTCTGTGCTCCCCTTTAATCAGACGCGCCGCCTTTGCCGTGGCAGTGTTTGCATTCTTTATAGCCTGTGCTTCATCAAGAATCACATAGTCAAAATCGATGTTCCGCAGCCATACTATATCGCGCCGAAGCGTTGCGTAAGAAGTGACGAACAAATCGGCCGATCCGAGTTCCGACTCCGTTTTGCTGCGTTTAATGCCCGTATGGTCTATAGCCGACAACGCCGGCACAAACCGATTTGCCTCCGCCACCCAGTTTGCCACCACTGAACTGGGAGCGACAACGAGTGAAGGACCTTTGCCGCTTTTGCGGCGCGCTTCGAGCAACGCAAGAACCTGAACGGTCTTTCCCAGTCCCATGTCATCGGCAAGACACCCGCCAAAGCCGAACCGGTCAAGAAAGTTGAACCAGCCCATTCCTTCACGCTGATACTGGCGAAGCTCACCCCTGAACCCTTCAGGTTCGTTAATCGGCTGTGCTCCCGAGAATTGCCGCAATTCCTTTCTTAATTTGTCCGATGTCTCGTCCCATGCAACCTCCTGCCGGCCGGCAAGCAGGGCATCCAGAAGAAAAACCTGCGACTTGCCGAAACGCACCTCTTTTTTGCTGATTTCTCCCGTCCCCGCAATCAATTCAAGCTGGTTTAACCACTCCTCGGGCAGGATTCCAACTGAACCGTCGCCCAGCTTGAGCATCCGCTCTCCGGCTCGAACACTCTTCAGAATCTGCGGCATTGGTATCTCTTTGCCGTCAAATTCAACCCCGCCGTTCAGTCCGAACCAGTCTGTGCCGCTGCATACATTGATCTGGAAGGAAGAAGCCCTTCGATACGGCTTGCCCTGCGCGTAAACCTCCCAACCCATATCAAGCAAAGAATGGACAATTCCGCCGAGGTCCGCTTTTCTTATCTCGCCAGGCACGGATGTGTTGTGATCCCGACCTGGGTACCGCTTCAGCCTGACAGGCAAGTCGTTAAGCTTTTCCAGGCACTTCTTTTCAGAAGAAAGATCCCGTCGAACCAGGACCCTGTTTTCATTGTCAAAAAAACCCTTGCGCGGATCGTTCGACTGCACAGCCTCATTTCCATAACGATATGACAGGGAAACCTGAACAGTATCAGGACTGTATACTCTTTCATCCGCATGGACGTTGAGGCGCGGAGTCGGCTTGCCGGTCTGTTCGGTGACGCTGAGCTCCTCGGGAAAACGGGTCCTCGGCCGCTCGCACTCGAGAAATTCCGGAAGCCAGACGGCGGTGTCTTTTTCAGGAACAGTAATGCGGCTATTTTTTCGGAGTTGTGCAATCCAGTGAAAATTCCCGCCGTGTTCATACCGCACCAGCCGTCCTTTAAGAATCATCCAGCCTGTTATCAACAAAACGTCCGGTTCAAGCAGAGGTATTTCTTCCCCGTCCTTTCTCAGATATCCTTCGATCACATATTCAGATGAACCAGGTTCCCTATGTACGTCCAGTGCAAATTTCCATACAACACCTTCCTCCAGAGCAAGAAACTGCGTTTTCCCGAACCGGTCTCTCGCTACCAACCGACCAGTCCCGGCCATATCCCCAAGGACCATGGATAATGCGTCAATTGACAAGCTGTAGTCCGAGGCTACACTGTATGCGCCCCAGTAGCCCATATTCCGCGAGTTCCCCCTCAATATGGGCAGAATTCTCCTGTCCGCCTCGTCTGGCAGGCGCATAATATCAGCGCACCCGATTTTCAGCGGTTTGTATTTTGTCCAGCCCTTTTCATTTTTAAGCGGCCGGGTAGTCAGTACGCTTACATACACCTCGGTATTACTTAGAAGCTGTTCGATATCAATAAGATAATGAATGACCTCTCCAGCCGAAAGAACGCTGCCGGCAGGCCGCTCTATGGTGTGCGCCTTTACATGTCGAATCGCCTCGCGCCAGTCATATCCCTTCTCAGGCTCCGACACTGTCTCCATTTCCAGGGAGACGTCATTTCCCAGGTAGATATCTTCGAGAAACTCCTCTGCCTCGATAAGACAAGCCCAGATATGTTTACAAGGTCCGACATCTTCGAAATAGGGGCACGTGCAGGACCAGCTCACTTTTCCCGGTTCACCGCCCAACCGGATATCAACATCGTATGTGCGCATACCCTGAACCTTCGCATGCAGTCCGTTCTGATCCTTTCTCAGGGAAACAATTTTCCCGGATCTGGCATAGCCGGCGCCTCTTCTGCACACTCCATAATCAAAATAAGGCATCATGCCTTCAAGAATCATCGTTTCCTCTCTCTTGTATCCCTCTATTCCGAAACAGGAATCCACGGGTCAATGCCCACATTTAGAATTGATGCCTTGCATTTGCATCCCTTTTGGTCTTAAAAAAAACCTCGCAGAAAATCGGAATCGCTACGACATACAAACAAGTTTATACCAGACTAAGAAAGGAATCAAACTCATGGAATGCAAAAAAGAATCAAATCTCAGCAACTGTAACTGCAGTTATCCCGGCTGCCCCAGAAAAGGCGTATGCTGTGATTGCATCAGCTATCATCTCAAGATGCGACAGCTCCCCGCATGCTGTTTCCCGAATGACGTGGAAGCAACCTACGACCGCAGCTTCGAAAAATTCGCCGGTCTGGTCAAAGCAGGCACAGTATAGCAGGGCACTGAATAAAAAAGGCCTTGCCGCAAACAGCGCGATACTTCAATATTACGGCTGTTGCTGACAAATAAAACTTTTTGCAGTACGGAGGGGTGGCTGAGTGGACGAAGGCGGCGGACTCGAAATCCGCTGTGCGCGTTTGCGTACCGGGGGTTCGAATCCCTCCCCCTCCGCCATATGGGTATATTCCGGGCACATCCTTTACAGTTCACCTGTCATGTCGAGTGAAGTGATGCCGCCCCAGTCATGCGACGGGGCGCCATGTCGTATGATATGGTTGGCATCCTCAGCTGACGGATTGACATTTTTGGGTATGATTCATTTCAAGAAGATGTGTTACAAAAAACCGCCCTTCGACCATTTCTTTTCACCCGAAGATGCTGCCTCACAAGGTGGCATGAGAAACTCACAAACTCCCCTCTTCTCCCTTTATCCGCCCTCTATTTCCGGTCTCTGTTCAGTATCGGCCTTACAAAGCAAAGCTTCCTGCTCCAGGCCGCAACCGGTCTGGTCCATGAAGTCAACAAGGCGTCGAACTTCGGGAAAAGGGGTTTTGCGCAGGCGGGCAAGGGCGGAAGCGGAATCGGTCAGCAGTCTTCTTTTGCCGTATCGCCTGAACAGTTCCTCTATGTTGTCGGGAACATACAGTGTGGCACGCGGTCCGACCTGTTTGCGTAAGCGTATATATTCATCAAGGCCGACTGGATCGTAATCGCCGCAATGCCGGAACCTGCATTGGCTCATGGGGTCGGAGGCAAGCCAGTCTATAACCCGCCTGGAAAGCCGTCCGCCTGCATAAATAGCTACAGCAAAACTGGGGTCTAACCGTTCGAAGTGTAGAAAGACCTCGAGATTTTCGATAACTGCTATATCGGCCTCGATGCGCCATTGAGTGTCATCAGCAATAAGCAAGCAGGCTGCGCCTGTAGCATCTGTCAGATCCTTCAGGTCCAGGGCTTTTTCCCGGCACGACGCAGCGGCTGGCGCTATGGCGCGGATAAGAACAGGTTCTGCCGAGGTCCTGCGGGCACGCTTGGAGTCGCGGAACAACGCAACAGCTTCTTCCCTGGGGGACGGCGCATGGTCGCTGATCAGGCGGGCTCCATGAGGAAACAGGTTGCCGGCAAAGGCGCGGAGACTCCGGTCGTCAACAACCTCAAGAATCATGCCGCGCCCCCGCGTGCGCTGCGCTAAAACGCCGGAATCAAGCAAAGGCTGGAGTTTGCGCAATGTCCGTTTACTGAGCGCTGAGCAGGGCGCTGATCCGTTGGCTGCAAGTTTCTCAAGAGCAAGATATGTTCCATCATTCATTGGCTGTATTCCCGTGCCGCATAATGCTGACAAGCGAAGATTCGGGATCCAGCACAACCCGTCCGTTATTCTTTTCGTTGATGAAATAGATGCGTTCAGCAGCGTCCATAGCGTCGGGGCTGGCCAGAACGGCAATGAACCCCATCTCTTGCGCAGCCTGTACCAGGGCTGCCAGGTTGTCACGATCCAGACTGGAGCATTCATCAAGATAAAAGGGAATCCGTACGTTGGCATTTTCCAGCAATGTTCGCAGGAGGACCAGGTTTATGAGCACTTTAATTGTTATTGTCGTGCCGTTTGATTCGATGGCGTCCAGGTGAGCGTGTCGTCTTGTACGCTCGTCCGGTGTGCCGACCTCGAACTGAAGATCAAAAAGGTCCTCCAGGTCAATACGCGGGTGTTCGGATAGAAGCCGACCAAGATCGTCAAAAGATTGCTGGACAGCGTTTCTGTTGGCGAATAACGGCATGTCTTCGTTAAGGCTCACTCCCCGGATGTGCCGGACCCAGTCGGGCCGCTCCTGAATCAATACTTTCAGAGACTTCAGATTGGATATTGAAACCCGGCCGATCTGCATGTTGAGTTTCTGCACCTGACCTTTCAGGATGTCAAGGTCATGGGCAATATTGCCAAGCTCGGTCTTGATCCCCACGGCTATGCTGGTCCACAGCTCCTGCACGGCCTTTTCTCTTTCCGGAATACTTTCCAGTTGTTCCCGGAGCGCGCGGACAGTTGACTCTTCGTCGGCACGGACATAGCGGCTGTATGTCTGCCGTTCAATACGGTTTAGCAGTTCCTCAACGTGCGCCTGCTGATTGCGCTGATCTTCAAACATCCGCCGGTAACGCGCCGTGAGCTCATCGAGCTCATCTGGGAGATCTTCACAGGCAACCATGGGCCAGTCATCTTCCGGCTTCTTGAGATCCGCTACGGCCTTATGCAATTCGTCCCTCTTCCGCTTTATTTGTTCGAGCTGGTCGCGATGGCGTTCGATGTCCCGAACAAGGCCCAGGCGTTCCTCTTCCCGCTCCGTTCGTTTCCGTTCCTGCGCTTCCTGCTTAGCCGTCAGTTCTTCCCGTTCGTGTTTCCAGTCGGTCAGGCGGGATTCCTCATCCTGGAGGCGTTTATAGCCGTTAAGGTCATCGACAAGCTTTTCCCTTTCATCTTCCAGGTTGGCCTTCTCCTTGCGGAGCCCGGCTGCGTCGCGAGCGGCGGCCAGGGTCTCTCGGTGTATCTTGGCCTGGGCCTCCAGGTCGGCCAGCTCGGTTTCAATGGTCTCGGGGTCCCTGTAGCGTTTGAGATCGGGAGAGCGAAGCGCGGCCAGGTTAATGTCAACACCCGGACCGCACCAGTCGGAGCCTTTGCGCATGGATAGCAATGAACGAAGTATCCGCTCGATTTGAGCTTCATCGTTAATGGAAGCGGCGGGGTCGTCTCCTTTTATGCACAAAGCAAGCAGTTCCGGGCTGAGCAGTTTGAAAAGGTCTTCCATCTCATTGTGCTCGAACCGTTCATGAAGCCAGACAACTGCTGCCTGAGCCAACCCCTTGAGCCGTTCGCGGCCTTGCTTTATGTTTGACTCAATACTCTGCAGGCGTGCCTGCACCTGTTTTTCGGGGCTTTGTGTTGACTGACCGAGACGATAGGCCAAATTGTCGATCCGGCCCTGGAGATCATGCCGTCGCTGTTCCGCCCAGTCCGGCAGAAAATCGGAAAATCGCTTGCGCTCTTCCTCAATTCGCTGAAAATACGCGTTTAACTCGCCCAGCCGAGAAGCCTGGCTGGCAATTGTTCTGCCCAGTTCTTCGATGTCCTTGCGGGCGGCGATGATCCCTTTCTCTGTGCAGGTGATCTGTTCTTTCAGTGACGACTCTTCGCGATTCAGCCGTGAATGTGTTTCGGTGCTTGCCCGCCCCAGGGCTTGCCACAGGGCCGGAAGAATCCGGCGGCATTTATTGCGGCGGTCAATATGGTCTAAAAGGGTCTGGATGTCTTTCTCAAGTTGTTTGAGGTCACTTACTTCGCGAGAGTCCTTTTGCACCTTCTCGAAGCCTTGTGCGTAAGTCTCCGCCAGGTTGATGCTGCGCTCCTGGAATTCGCTTTCGAAGATATCGAGAAGCAGTTGCTTCAGCTCATCCTGCTTAATGTGCGAAAGGCGCAGGATGTTGTTGAATACTTTGCGGAAGCGCTCATACGTCGCAGTTTGTCTGGCCGGAACGAGCCGGAGGTCAACCCCGCGGTTGTCGCCCACTCCTGTCAATGCAGAACGCAGTTGCCGGGGCGCCAGGCGGGTGAACTCCCGCATCGCCAGATCACGGAAGATCTCTTCATGGGGGCGGATGCATCTTCTTTCATCGAGGTAATCACCGGCTTCCAGCCGACCGGTGTAAGCAAAGCGCTCAAAGTCGTATTGACGTACGGGTCCGAGCCCGTGTACTCCCACCACCTGGAAACCCCCGGGCGTAAGACATTCGAAAAGTGCGAAGCTGTGTACGTCCGGGAAATAGTAACGCCGCGTCTCGGACATCTCGCGGGCGAAATGCATCTGTCGCTGATCATCGATATACAGCAATTGCAGTAGGGCTATTAGCGATGTTTTGCCCACGTTGTTCGGGCCTACGAGGTGGAGCGGTTTATCCAGCTCTATTTCCGCAAAATCAAACTTCCCGCAGTTTAGCAGTAAGACTCTGGACGGGCCTATCAGTGTGTCTGGTGTCATTTTCCTGCCCCCATCATTGATCATCCCCCTCACCGTCCTCTTCCAGGGTATCAGTTTCACTGGCTGCAGGCGCCAGATCCATGCAGAGGTCCAGAAAACGGTAAGACGGAGCACGGAATGAAAAGCTCTCATCTGCAAGCCGCTCGACAAATCCGAATCTTTCCATTGCCTGTACCAGGTTCTCCACATTGCCAGGCTCTGTCATGCCGGCTTCGCGCATAAGCTGCCTGTATCGCTGCCCCGCAAGGTGGGGGAGATCCGCGTAGCGAAAATGACGGGACATAAGCGTTTCTTCCACAGGATCGCCGCGATCGGCTATGTCCTCTATAAGGATGAACATAAAGACAGCCATGCGGGCCGACATGTCGGTGAAATTGCTTCGGTCAACGAAATAAAAAAAGTCCCTTGGATGGCGAACCAGCTCAAACCCGAGTTGGGCAAAAAGCGCCGTGAAATCCTCCGCATGTGATTTCAAGGCGCTGTACAGATGACCGTCCGACATACAGATGTGCCGCCCGCGCCGAAGCGCTTCGAACACCTGTTCAAGATCCGGTAGATTGACTATCTGTTTCTCGTTATCACTCATTATTCATCGCCTTCTTCCGCCACCAGCATTGGATGCGAGGACAACGATATGTCTCTTAGCTTATACTCTTCAAGTATATTGCGGAAAGTTGTGCGCCCATAGCGGCCAGTATGCAGCCGACCGTATAGTCTGAGTATTGTGACAGGCGAAGCTTCCGGGTAGACCCCGATCAGCCATGTTAACGCATCTTCAATTGGAAGCGCCTCCTGCACTGCTTCTTCGAACTCACTTGCATCGACGTGAGCCCGTGCCTGGGTGCTCGTGGATGCCGAAAGAGGTTCGGGCGGACTCGGTTCGTATCCTTTTAAATCAAAAAGGTAGGCTTCAAGGGCGAGGTCGCTGAACAGGCCCCGCTGCCGCCAGTTGCAGATTGCCATTGTAGCAGGTAAATCCAGCGATGAAAGTCCGCTTCGGATCACACGTTCCAAAGCATGGGAGGCGCCCCGTGCAATGGCTGTTTCCTGGCGCAATTCTTCGTAAAGCGGTGTGACTTCACGGATGGTCTCGCTGAAATCATCAAGAACATCTCTCCGCAAACGTTTCACGCGTGCTTCTCCGCCCCTGATAACCTGCTGCACTATCCCATCAGTGGCGAACTGTACCTCCGCATCGTCATAAACCCGCTTTAATCGGGCCAGGGCTGAATCCATGCTTTTCTCGGTATCTATAATATCGCGCAATGGAACAATGTACCTGGTCCAGAGCCGGTTGACGACCTCGTAGCGTTGCCTTGGCGGCAGGCGCTCGCGGTTGGTTTTGACCCGGATTACATCCGCAATGACCTTTTCTCGATTGTTGCGGGAATCGTGACGCATTCGCTCGACATGTTCTTCCACATCACCGTTTGCTCTCACCAGCATGTCGCTGTCTCCTTTATCTACAGCTTCCCCCAGTTCAGAGCAGAGATTGTCAATTGTGGCAAAATAAGACCGGATCACTTCTATACTGGTAAGCCGGTACTCCCTAAGCAGATAGCCAAGCAGTGACGCCACCGGCCGGGTCATTTCGAATTGGGCTGTAGCCTCGGGTGACGACTCAAGGATCCCCAGCTCCAGCAATCTGTCCCGCATATAGGCTGCGCCCGGAGACTGTGTCTCCGCATGCCGCCGGATCAGGGAAAAAACCTCTGCTTCGGGTAAACCATTGCGCTTGTAGTAAAGCTCGCACAACAGCGCATGATGTTCTGCTGCAAATCGAAAAAAAGTCTGTGGGCTGGTTTGAGCCATTTTTTGAAACTGCTCTCTGGCCTGATTGCAGGCATACTCTTAATCTGCTCATACTGTCGGTAGCCGCCGGCGGTGTCAAGGCGACCAACACTGCCTACGGCACGGCAACGGTTTCAGTCAGCTCGGCATTCAGGCGCACTCGAACGATCCGACTGCTGAGCGTATCGTTCACATAGGCAAATTTATCAGAGACAGCCACGTACGTTGGCCAGGCCAGCGGAATGTCCGGGTGCGAGCGTTCGGAGCTTTCGTGCTGGTAGGCAGTTTCAGTCGCCTTGCCGCCGCCGACGGAATCCTTGTTGCCGTAATGCCCGAACGTGCCGATCCAGTTGTTATTGTTGTCGATCATCTCCACGCGGAATTGGCCCAGGTTCGGATAGAATATGCGGCCCCAGGCGTCGACATCAAACCCTGCTCCCTCGCACATGCAGGTGGGCGTTCCGATCGGATAAGTTTCCGAATAGGGCGAGAATCCGAAGCGGAACCATTCGGCATTCAGAAGGGCGCCGGTTTCCTTGGGCTTCCAGTAGAAGTGAAATCCGAATTCAGTTTTCGGCGCGGCCAGCAGTTCTGCCGAGGGCTCGCCGACGGCGCAGGCTGGGATTTCACCTTCTTTGAACCAGATGGCGCCGCCTTCGGGCGGGAACTTGGCGATGCCGCCATACATGTAACTGTACCAGTATTCGCTGCTGAACTTGAGCTCGTCCGGCACAGGTTCCAGTTTATCGTCAAAAAACTCGGGCCAGGTGCGGCCAACGGGCCGGATCTGGGATGCGAGGTAGATGTTGCCTTTGGCGTCGACACGCGGAATGGTGCCTTGCGTGACCTGCCAGATGGCCGTACGTTTCTCTTTCAGGTCGAGGCCGAACACGTTCAGGGTGTTGAACCGGCCTTTCTTTTTCTTGTCCCGGTAATGCGTGGGCGGAATGGCGTAGATCTCGTCGCCATGCAAAGCCAGATAATTCTGGGTATAGGTCATGATCCCGCCCCAGGGGCAATTGTTGTCCTCCTGTCCTTCCCATGGGAGGGGTTTGCCGTCCCGTGTCCAGCGTTTCAGCCCGTGTTTCCAGCTCAACGTGATAAGGCTTCCGTCTTCGTGCGGCAGAATCTGGGTGGCATAAGCGCCCATCTGCAGGCCCAGATTCCCCAATTGCGTAACCTCTCCGGTCTCTTCCGATACGCGCACGAACTGCTGACCGTGGAACTTGACATACAATTCGTCGCGCACTCTGTCGAAATTCAAGTCGGTCGGTCCGGATCGCGGAAAAGACGCTTCCGAGCGCGGGTCGCCCAGAATCTTGAACCCGTCACCGGTATCCTCGATACAGGTAAAGCCCGGGCCGTAATGCATTTGCGGGCACCAGATCCGCACCGGGTTGGCTGTGGCATCGACGGCGATGCGCTGTTTTCCGCGAGCGCCGGGGAATTTGATTGAGTACAGTTCCTTGCCGTTCTTGTAGCCGTCGAATTTGACCAAACGCGCTTTGCGCGAGTCGCCATGCGACGCGACATAGATGGCGCCGGTTTCCGGATCGACCCCGATCGTATCCGGGGCCGGGACGGCCAGATCGCCAACGTAGGCTCCATCTTTTTCGTTGAAGACCACGACGCGGTCAGCCCCGCGATCGGCGACATACACCAGCCCTTTTGCCGCGACCACGCCCCGCGGTTCGGTCAGGAGCCCGCCTTCCGTGCCTGCCTTCTCTGGATCGCCAAGGAATGTTTCGGCGTTGCCGCGGGAAGCAACGGGTATGCGCAACACGCAGGGCGGATGCGGAACCTGATCTTTCGCGTACCAGCCTTTCACAAAGCCGGATAAATAGACATGCTTGTCATCACTGCTCATTCCGAGGCAGGCATTGTGGGCATACAGTCGCTCGCTCCTTGGCGCATCGGGTTTCAGCAGATCGTCGGACAGAACATTGGGACCCAGAAAATCCTCGTAGGGCGATCCCCCGTCGGCATCCAGCGCCATCAGGCGCACCCCCGCCCCGCTGCCGATCCAATAGACCCGCCCCTTGGAATCGACGACCGCCGGACTGGCCGAGTCCGGCATGCTGCGACCGCGTTTGTTTACAGGATCAGGATAGAAGTTCAACTGCTGCCAGTTGTCGATACGCGGCACCACGCGCCCGTCATCGTCGCTGAAGGCGCCCGTGCCTTTTGCGCGCGCTTGCGGAATATCGGCGGCAAACGGTTTCAGTGTGTACAGGAATTTCCCGTCCCGCGCATAGACCCCGATGTTATGACTTCCCTGCTTTGTATTATACGTGGCATGCTTTTGAAACAGGTAAAGCGTTCCTTTCGGGCCAACGGCGACAGCCATCACCTGACCCGCCATGGAATCGGGATGATGAAACATGAATTTGTCGAATTCGGGTTTGATCCCAGTCCGCACACGGAACGAGAACGGACCACCCTGCGCGGGTTTGCCCTTATCGTCGGTGCCGTCCCATTCCAGAACCTGTGTAAGGCCAGGCCTCAGCGGCGCAGGCGGCGGATTTACCTGCCCGGAGCCTTCCGGATTACCCAGAACACCGGCTGCAAGATGCCGCACAATCTCGCCTTTGCTGTTCAGAACCGATACCTCGACATCGGTCGGAGCGGACAACTTGAACCCGACTAATGCCCCGTCACCCTTCTTCTTTGCCACCGGCCCTTCTTCAAATTTAACTTCCGCCGCTGTTGCCCATTGTCCGGCAATCAGGGCTATAATCAGAACTATCATACCCGGAATCATTTTTATGTGCGGCTTCATCCTAATATCTATTCTCCTTCTGTGTTCTAACGTTGCTTGCTGCTCCGAATCGACAAAGCCCTCATCCTGTGCATCCTGTCTAATACAATATTAGTAGCGCGGCTTTCACCGAAAGCCAGCGCGGTTCGGGACTCGGCTTAACCCGAGTCTACTCCCTTTTGCTTAACATCATACACGTAAATATGCAAACCCAATATGCAAAAACTCTTTCAACAAGTTTTGTTTGCAGACGATAGATTCCTTTACTGGCGAGGTATAAGCAATCCGCCCGGTTTTTTGCCGTCCTTCGCCGCAATTGCCAGGCATGCCCGCCAAGCGCATCATTGACACCGCCCGCCTTATAGCCGTAGCTGACGGACGAAGAAATCTTCCGGCTAAGCCGCCATAAGTGTATTATTGCCTAGATCAATGGCTTTGCGAAGATAGCCGGGTGAAGGCGTATGAACATACGTCAAGATCGGCTGGGCAGCAAAGTCATTGAAATGAAGTGACATGCACACTCGTGATAGATTTTTATGAATAGATCAGGCTAGGAAGCAAAGTGCCATGCAAAGCGTTCACGACAAGATAATTGCACGACTCTATGGCAAAGGTAGGGGTTATGCCTTTTCGCCGAAGGATATGCTCGATCCAGGAAGCCGGAGTTCAGTGGACATGGCGCTCTCCACGCTGGTCGAAACCTGCTGAAGGACTCCGATCGCAGACGCCTGCCGCATGATCTGCGCTACACGGCCGACTGGGTCTACGAGACGGCGAAACAGATTGCGGCAGAGGGAAACGATTGATGGACAAGGTTGCCACTACGCCGCAGGCGGAGCGTGCCGATCTCTTTCGAGAGACCGCTGGACGCACAGGTCTTGATGCTGGACAGCGATAATCGTGGCCAAGGTTGGAAGACCGACTACAGACTACGCGCCTTCGGCGTCCGCCGTTGCGGATCCCAAGAACCCACAACCCCACACCCTCACATCCTCCTCCCTCTCTTCTCTTTCTTTGTATTCCTTGCACCTGTCTCGCGCGGACCTTGCAAAGGGAAATCCTCCTTATTCAGAAAGACTTACACCGCTTGCTGAATTTTGAACCTATATACGGCACTTGAAATTCGGGAAGCGATGTATATTATTACAAATAAGGAGTTTACATTTTATTGCGCCCCCACCCAAAGCTATTGCCGCAAAATCCGGTTGGATTTGAAGTCATGCTGCCGTTTTTTCGACCA
>CAYYVQ010000005.1:0-97468 GCA_964475205.1 uncultured Victivallales bacterium
ATGATCGGGACGAAGATGGGATAAGGGGACGGAAACAATCAGTCGAACGGTTTCGCCCCACACTGCCGATACTCTGAACCGTTTCTGCTCGAAAAAGTGTGATCAATGCGGGCTAACAGATATTCATAAATAGGTCAGGGTAATAGCAAGGCTTATAAGAATATAGAAAAATCTTCAAAGATTTTCTCTTCCAGCGAGTCTAATATTGTAAAGTCAAACAACCGTGAGCGAAATCAGCGATGAACAACTTGTGTACAGCTTTCAGCAGACAGGCGAAATGTGCCATTTTAACGAGCTGGTCGGCAGACACATCAAGAAGGTGAGATACATGGTCTACCCTATAGTTCTTAATGACGCGGACGCAGACGAAATTACGCAGGAGGTCTTTCTGCGGGTTGTGAAGAACATATCGGAATTCAAAGCCAAAGCACGGTTCTCGTCGTGGCTTTACCGGATAGCAATGAACACAACATACAGTTATCTGAAAAGAAACTCGAAGAGACCTGTTGAGAGCCTGGAACATGGCACAGAGTGTGTTGATCCTGCGCCAGATCCTGACAACGGACTAATGACGGAAGAAACGGCAAGACAGATAACTCAAGCAATGTCAAAACTCTCGCCGCCGCTCCGTGCGGCCATAACGCTGACCGCGCTTCAAGGTATGAGCGTCGGCAATGCCGCAAAAGCAGAAGGTTGCCTGCGGGCGACAATGTACTGGCGAATACACGAAGCAAGAAGAATACTCAGGAAATCGTTGAATACGGAATTGATGAAATGAATAACCGGCTCGATAAGCTTCTTAAGGAATGGGTTTCTCAAAATGAGGCAGACGGCAAACATCTGAAGTATCTTGAGAAGAAGATAACGGAGGAAGCCGTTCGCTCAAGAATACAAGCTGACTCCGCGACCGAACCGTTCCCCTTCTGGCAAAAGATGTCTTATGCTGCTTGCGGCGCAGTGGCCGCCCTTATAATAGTCGCCCTCTACATAAACCTTGCTTCAACACAAGAGTGTCCGAACCCCGTCGACAATCACGCGCCAGCGCTCGCAGATGTTTCACGCCAGAAGATCGAATCAAGCCGCGGGCTTTTCAACGAGCTGGACGCTCTGTTCTCTGACCAGCTCAGGTGGGTATGGGAATCAAACGGCAATATTGGTCTTGGAATTGAATCTCTGGAAGAAGGAGACGCTGAACAGGCACAGCCTGTTCTGGTTAAATTGACAGTCTTATCCAGGAGCAGGCCAAGGTGTGCATGGCAACAGTCATGGAATACCTATGTCATGCTTCGCGGTGAAGAAATGGTCGAGATTGTGCCCGACCAGGGTCCCAAAAACAAATTAGCGTTATGGGTTTACCCCCTCGAGGAAGGAAAACTAGCTGTCGATACCGATATCTCTCTTAACATTCCCGATACAATCGCATTGAGCACAAGCACGGTTGCCGAACCAGGCAAGCCTGTTAGCATCGCATCTTTCAATACCTCTGACAGGGAATACAAAATATACCAGACGGTGCTCGCGCTATGAAAATGAACACATTCAAACCCGCAGCTCTCATACTTTGCAAAAAAACTCGCCTCTCGTTTTTCCTTCTTCGCACCGCACTGTTTCTGGCTGTTGCCGCCAATCCACTGCTTGCTGAGGAGACAAACGTGACTGTGCGTTTTCAGGGAAAATGGTCAAATGTCTTTGGCGGACAGCAGACGACTCTCAAAGCGGTCATATATAGCAAAACATTGTTAGATGGCCGTTTAACCTGGCGCTATTCGGCAGGTGGCAGGACGATTCAGCGGGAGGAAAGCCGTGTTTCTGCTGAGCCTGGCAAAAGCGAAATGCTGGCGGTAAGTCTTCCGATTCCGGAGGTAAAAGAAGGCGTCGTAATGCGCACCACCTTTCAGGCAGCGGTTCAGGAAAAGGGCGAAGAACAATCCGTTGCCGAGATATCCAAGACACTATGGGTTTTTCCCGAAAAGCCTTTCAGCAATAAGCAGGAATGGTTAAAGAACATGGAAATTCATCTGTTTGATCCGGAAAAGAAGACGTCAAAGATCTTCGGGAAGATGGATATCCCGTTTCATGCAGTAGGAAATGTCGATGCGCTCACCTCAATCAAGAACGGCGTTGTGGTTATAGGCGAAGGTATTTCTTTCAGGGATTATCGCGGCCTGGCGGAAATTATGCTGAAAACCGCAGCATCAGGCGCCCCGGTTCTCTGTTTGTCCCCCACTGCGGGAGATTTCCATCTGCCAAATCATCAGCAGGAGAATCTCCCGGTGCCGGACAGAATGGCGTTTGCCGGAAACGATATCATCAAAGAACTGGACAAGCGCCTGGACTCAGATATGTGGAAACCTGGTGTCCCGCCTGCAGTAAACAGTCTTGAACTCAAAGGTGAAAAGAATGGCATTGCTGCCGTAATCAACGATACAAGCGGACAGTGGACATTTGTAGAGATGAGATTTGGTGAAACCCGATTGGTCATTTGCGCGTGGGGAATAATCACGAACTGGAACAAGGGCCCCACCCCGCGTTTCCTGCTGGATAGGCTCTTGAACTATGTGGAGAAGAAGTAAAAACTGAATCAGGCAGACAATAAAGGAGAGAGATGAAAACTAATGCAGTGATAACGTTACTGACCGGGCTGCTCCTAGTAGCCACAACTGGACTGGCTCAGAAGGTCGAAGAGAAAAAGAAACAGGGAATCCCCAAAATCTATCCAACGGCTATCTTTGAATTTGCCGAGCGTGGATCGGGAGTCAAAGGCTACGGCAGTAAGGTCAGCGATATCCTGTTCGCATCCCTGGTTGTGGATCCGAACCTGATGCTCGTCGACAGGACTGAAATGGCCAAACTGCTCAAAGAGCATGAACTCAATATGTCCGGGATGGTGACACCCGGCCAGGCAGTCCAAGTCGGCCAGCTCACCGGCGCGAGAATACTTGTAACCGGCTCAATTATCGAAGCTGACAAAACTCTCTACATTGTGGCCAAGATGATAGGCACCGAAACAAGCCGAGTGCTGGGCGAATCGGTCAAGGGTAAGATAAGTGATGAAATCGCGCCGCTTGTTGAAGAACTGGCAGGAAAAGTTGCTTCCATGATCAAGAAGCAATCCAGGAAACTGGTTGCAAAAGAGATCAAAACAGAAGACCGGATCGCGGCGCTTAAAAAAACGCTGGGCGATGCAAAGCGTCCGAGCGTTATGGTCACTGTTGAAGAAAGACATGTGGGCGATGTTGTAATAGACCCCGCCATCGAAACGGAATTGAGCATGTTCTGCAGGGACACCGGCTTCGATGTGATTGACACGTCCGCGACAAAAGCAAAGGCGGATATTCTCATCAAGGGCGAAGGCTTCAGTGAATTCGCTATGCGTCGCGGCAATATCGTCAGCGTAAAAGCGCGTCTGGAAATCAAGGCAATAGATCGCGACACTGACGAAGTCATAGCAATAGACCGCCAGACCGCCGTGGAGGTCGACCTTACCGAACAGATTGCCGGCAAGAAAGCCCTCCAGAAAGCCGCCGCCGACATAGCCGAACGCATGTTGCCTAAGCTAGTTAAATAAGTAGAAAAGCGAACTCTGGGCCCAAGTTTCAATGATAATTCGGCGTATTATTATCTTTACAAGCGCTCTTCTCGCATTGGTTTGCACTGCAGCCGCAGCGGCTGATGTCCAGGGCAAACCCCGACTCGCCATCTGTGCCTCCGGCGGAGATAAGGCAGAGAGTATCGTTGCCCTGATGGAGGCGGAACTATCCAAGCGCGATGACCTGATCCTGTTGGACAGAAAACATGTAAATAAGGTGCTGGCCGAACACAAGATGAAGATTGAGGGGCAATTGTCTTCAGGGGACGCGCTGAAAGCGGGGAAAGCATTGGGGTGCGATGTGTTCTGCGAATTGCGATGGTATCGCGATCAAACCGGTAAGAGGGAAAGCATGTTGGGCGATACCGCGGGTTTCGTTGCGTTTGACGCCGCTACAGGGATTCGTATCGTTGACGCATTGCTTCCTGCTAATATGCCGATTGAAGAAGCGGCGGTGAAGGGGCGGGACTATGTCGAAGAAGCGGCTCGAAAGCAAAACGGCCTGGCAACGGAACAGACCCAGGCGGTATCCGTCTGGGCGGCGCATGATGTCGCTTTGCCCAAGCGCCATACATGGGTTCCCGATGCACTAAGCGCCTTGCTGCGGCGCCGGCTGGTGAATCAACCTGACATTGCTCTACTCGAGCGCGCCAGCCTTGGTTTGCTTCAGAGAGAAACTGCCGCCACTGGAAAGCCTCTTACAGACCTTCTGCTGTCATCTCTTTGCCTGGATGTCGATGTTTCAAAAACTGAAACCGAACACGGGATCCGCGCGCGAATGTCCGTCTCGGATATCGCGGGAGAAGAAACACATGCCGTCGTTGCCGAAGGAACGGCTACAAATCTGAATGGCGTGGTGGATACGCTTGTGGCCGGTTTGTCGAAGATGTTGGATTTCGTGGAAACGGCGCCGAGACCGGAGTGGTATGTTCTGGAAACCCGGCGTCTGGCCCTTTCGGGCAGCGGCCTGGCGTCCATCAAAGCGGCCAGAGCGATGGCCGAAACTGCCTTTGCATTGTACCCCGCCAATAGGCAAACCGGTCCGATGCTCTGCTCCGTACTCCAGAGGGAAATCGAGGCTCCGGGCGCAACCGTCGATGAACAACTCGACGCGCTTCACCGGACACTGGATGTCCTTGACCTCATGGACGCTCATGACGTTAGGAATGATCGAGGAAAAATCCACCCGATACGCCGTGGCGTGCCGATGCGGCAAATTTGGTCTCGTTCCCGAAAGAAAGTTTTTCCTCTTCAAACGGATGATCAACAGCAAAGCTACGACCACGTCCGCAAACGTGCGTTGAAGCGGTATCTTGCCCTCCCTCCCCTGGTCGGCCCCGACCTCGGACTCCTGCGGGCGATGGCGGAAAACGACGACCAGGCCGTTTCGCTGTTTCTCGATCTGGGCGTTGACACACCGCGATACGACGTACAAAGGCTCCTTGGTTTTGAGCAGTTGGCCACCGGCATCAAACTGATACGTCATGATCACAAAGCCAAGTGTGACGTTACCCGTTTTTCACTGAAGAATAAGAAAAAGCTGCTGAAGCTCTACGAAACGTCGCGGAATCGAAGCGATAGAATAGTTGACAATGTAACGCAAGGCGACTGGCGCATCGGAGCTGCGATGGCCGAGGCGTACCTGCTCCAGATAATGCCGGAACTGGTTCCTGATCCTGAAGCGCGTGTGCGCCGCCTTTTGCGGCAGGCCGCAGACTTGGCGATTGAAGATCCAACGTCGGCGAGAGACATTACGAACAAACTCCTCTATCGTGAGGAAGATATATATTACGGGGGCAAAAATCGCGAATACCGCGCCATTCCTCCCTACCCGCTTCGCCTTCCGCCTGCTAGCGCGGTTCAGGAAGTCAAACGTATGCTCAATGCTTTTGTCGCCAAGCGGCATATTGCCGATAAAATCCTTTTGTTTCTGGACTGGGCCGACAGCGAAAACGCAAATCGTCCGGGCCGGTACATTGAGACGGCTATAGCCCAGTTGAAGGACTCATCCTATGTATTTCCCCGCTACACCCGGCTAAAACGCCTGAGCAAAGCCGAGTCTCTGACCTCAATCTACAAGCATCGCTATGGGCGAGCGTATGTCGAAAAGCCAACGTCGGCTGCAGGAACTCCGTCTCTTACGCCGTTGAGGAAAATTTATGACAGCAGTGTTCTTGACAAACTGCTTGATGTCCAGGTTGAGTGGCCCTCGCAGGCGGAAGGTAAGACAAAAACCTATCCTGCGATGGTTCTCTGTGCAAAAATAAAGGATGATGCTTTATATCTTCTTGTCGGACGGGTTTTGGCCCGCGGCTGGCCTGAGCGGCATGTTCGCGCGCCCTGTGCGTTGGTGAAGCTTGATCTCATATCGGAAGAAGTCTCGACACTGGGTCGATACTCCATTGCGTTTACGACCAAGGGTTCCGGTTTAGAGGGGGAACATAACTGTTACCGCGACAATCGTTTCTATCTGGCGGAAGGCTCGGCCTATTTCAAGGAACAAGATGGCCTCGTCAGGATAGAACTGGATAGCGGGCGGACCACGCGCATCCTCAAGGACGGCCGGCTGCCGATCGGGACCTTGTCCGGTCTGGTAGGCGTCAACGGCCAACTGTACTTTGCGGTTAATAACTATCTGGCGCGCTGTAACCCTGACGGCTCCAACCTCGATATTCTGGCAGCGGCGCACAGGGCGGAAAGCGAATCCGCCCTCGATAATACGGCATCCAGAGGCGGGTGGAGAATCCACGGCATTGTCCGGGATAGAAAAGGCAGGCGCCTGATCTTTCCCGTAAAGTTCACGCGAGGCGGCAACGGCATGTTCGCCTACAATCTGGATTCAAACGCCATCACGAAGCTGGAAGCCAGGCCCGTGTCGTTCGAGGGTAAAGACAATATTCACAAGAGTTATGTCTGGCACGGAAGCATCCACATGAAACCATACCAAAAGGATGCGTTCCTGTTGCAAGGGAGCGACTTCAGGGCCCATCTTTTTGAACCCGACAAGAAAACCATCTTGCTGTACGTTGGAGGTTTCTGGGGCTTCGAGTACGCTGTAGCCCGCACAACGCGTTCAAAAGAGCCATTTCGCAAGGGTCGAGGAATGTCTCTTCTGGAAAAGGATGGCTTTGTGATCCATTCCGACTGGGACGGGCTGTTCCAGATTGTGGGGCCAAAGTCCGATGGCAAGGCGACAAATCCGCGGTGGGCCGCTGAACTTCCGGACAAGAAAGCACCGGTATTTCTGGCGGAACATGGCGGAAACATCGTAGCCGTAACGCGCTATGGTGTGTGGCTGCTTGAGTTTTCGTCCTCTCCTGAGGTTCATGATGCGGAAAAGCAAGACAAGGAAGCTCCGGTGGGATCGACTGGGCGTCTGACAGTCAGGTCGCCTGTTGGCGGCACGCTCAGGTTGGATGATGAAGCGCCTTACAGGTTCTGGCCGAATCGTCCGCTGAACTGGAGTCACCTTCCCACAGGCAGGCACAAAGTCACGTTTGATTGGTGCGGCAGGAAGTGGACCCAGGTTATTCATATCAACGAAGCCGAGCGAACGGATATTACCGTTTTCCCCAAAGCCGGCATCGAGAAGACAATGAAGCTGAAGCTTGGCCGGGGTGTGGATATTAAGCTGACATGGATTCCGCCGGGGAAAGGCAAGATGGGTGACAAAGCCAAGGGAGAGCTTGCCGACATAAGCATTGATGACGGATTCTGGATGGGGATTTATGAAGTCACAGTCGAGCAGTTTCGTACCGTCATGGACTTGCCTCGCCCCGATATATTCGAAGGTGACCGATACCCTGCTACCTCCGTGTCCTGGGAACAGGCAAAAGAATTCTGTCGCCGCCTGACGGCGCAGAACTCCGCTACATTGGATGGGATGGTCGTACGCCTGCCGAGCGAGGTGGAATGGGAATATGCCTGCCGGGCAGGTACAGAGACATTGTACTATACGGGTGAGACGCGCGACTCGATGGCAACGACACAACCCGATCTACGTCAGCCGCTCTTTGATGGCATTAAAGAGCGAAGACTCGAAGCGCGCTGCGTGGCCATAGGACAACGGACTCCCAATCTTTTCGGGCTGCATGACATGTGCTCAAATGTGGCCGAGTGGTGCCTGAACACGCGGAAGGAAGCCCCGGTCTATCGTTTCGGCTTAACCGGACGTCTACGCTACTCGGATATGCGGTTCGAAACACCGCCGTGGTACAACGGATTTCGTATTGTGATCGCCAAGCCCGTACCGTAGGTCAGCACACTGAGAGTAAATAAAACATACTGGATGTCCTGGCCGGTTGAAGCCGTATCGACATTGATCAAGATCGGCTGAGAAAGCAAAATCGTTGAAATGAAGCAACATGCACACTCCTAGCCCGCATTTCTCACACTCCTCCGGCATTATTGCAGGCCAAAACCGGTTTACCGATCTCGCGGTGTGTCTACACAGCGAGAGCCCGGACAAAACGGGTTCGACCCACACTGCCAATACTCCGAACCGTTTCTGCTCGAAAAAGTGTGATCAATGCGGGCTAGTACACCAGCAAAACATGAGCGCTCGTATCAGATTTCGCTGTATATCCGGTTTACTTGCCGCCGTGCGGACATTCCTTCAGGGAAAGGAACCAGTCGAGGCGCTTTATTTCCTCACCTGATGTTTCCATGCGTTCTTTTGCTGCGCCGCAGGATCCCGGGGGCGGAACAATCACGTCGTCGCCAATCTCCCAGTTCGCCGGAGTGGCAATGTTATGCTCGTCAGAATGCTGCATGGCAATCAACAGGCGTTTGACCTCCTGCATATTGCGCCCGTTAGACAGCGGATAATACAGAATCGCGCGGACTATAGCCTCGGGGTCGATAATGAACACGGCCCGTACTGCCTGTGTCGTGCTTGCCGCCGGCTGAAGCATGCCGAAAGCTTTTGACACATCCATTGTAAGATCGCTGATTACCGGGAAGTTAACCTCCACGTCTTTCATGCCGTTGTACTCTATCTTCTCCTTGATAGTGCGCAGCCAGGCAATATGGCTGTACGTGCTGTCGATCGACAGTCCCAGCAGCTCGCAGTTCAACTCTTTGAACTCATCGGCCATGCTGGCGAATGTCATGAACTCGGTTGTGCACACGGGGGTGAAATCGGCCGGATGCGAGAAGAAAACAACCCACTTTCCCTCGTAGTCCTTCGGAAAGCTGATCATTCCCTGTGTTGTCTCAGCCTCGAATTCCGGCGCTTTCTCCCCGATCAACGGCATTTTATCTGATTGCTCACACATATACCTTCTCCTTTCGTAATTTTTTCTTTTCTCCTTCTCTCCACCCTTACTCTTTCCTGGAAACTCTCGCGCGCGCACGCAAACCGTCATTTTCAAAAGTGATCCCGAAGTGCGCGCCGCTGAACTGACTCAGTGGTTCGGGCACATCCTGGGCGGTATCCGGTTTTCCCGGGTGGCCATATACTGTGGATGCCATAGTCTGATAAGCTTTGTCCCAAACGTAAGAGCCGCCGCCCGGGCAGACAAGCCGGACGCCCCATCTGTCCTGGTGGAATTTTACCGGTTTTTTTTCACCAAAGCGTCTGCGCCATTCGTTAAGGATTATCAGGTTCGCCCAGGATCTTTGCCGGTAGGCCCGCGTCAGGCTCTCGCGGTAAAGGTTTTGTAACACGGAGAGCGCTCCACCTTTGACCTGTGCGGCAACACTTTTGCCAAGCCAGAGGCGTTCAGGGGTGATTCCGGAACCTTTTTCTTTCCGTTTTTTGTTTCTTGCTGCCCAGCGGTCCAGGCTGCGCTTGACAACATTCTCGTTAGGGCTGAGCATCAGCATCTCACCGCTGACAGCATAATAGATCGCCATATCCTGTTGGTTGTCCGAATCCTGCATTGTGCTCCGCGCCTGGGCGGACGGGGAGACACGCACATATGACAAATCATTGTGTTTCCGTGTTTCCCAGTTTGTCATGCCGGGAGCTGTCTCGTTGATATAACTGCGCATCGCAGCAAGGAACCCGGTCAGCTTGAACCCGTTGGCAACATCCACGGTCAGGGCCAGGGGAAGCTGCCAGATGTTGCGCTCCATGAAATCCTCGGCTGCGTCCAAGCCCTTCTCCTTTGTCAATTTGTCCAACTCCTGCCACATGGGATCGCGATCCACGTAGATTCCTATCCAGTTGCCTATCCAGTCCAGTAGTCCGACCCGAAGCCCCGGGGCCATCTGGCTGGCAAAACTGGAGATGCCCCGCACCTGCTCCGCTTCTTTGTCCAGGGACATAACGAAGTGCAGCATCGATTCTTCGTGAATGTCGCCATCGGCGGGGGCAACGTCTGCGTTGCCCGTTACTGCCATAACAGGCCGGTAATCGCTCCCGGAAATCAGGGGACGAACGGTCATGTCTGCTTCCAGCCAGTCTTCTCCTGTCAGGAAACGCACGGCTATAGGGTCAAAATAGGCCCTCCAGTTACGCTGATATTGCCGCCGGAAAAGTTGATATGCATCCGCCTCGACTTTAGTCGCAGTTTCGATTGAAAGCTCCCTTATGGGCGTCAGGAAAGCAAGAGTTCCATAATTTTCCGAAGCTATTCCTTGCGGTGTCAGGAACAACTTGCCCAAACCTGGCACGGGCTCTTTCAGCTTGATTTCTTGTGTTTTCTCGACACCTTTATCAAGCTTTTCAAGATAACGCGCCTGCAGTTCCATCATTGCTGCAGCCGCCCTCGAGCGCCTTGACGCGCCGATACGCCATTTCGGGCTGCACCAGCGTCTTATCGTTGCGTCGGTCAAGACGAGAAAAGCCGTTTCCTTGGCTTTTAACCGATAACGGTCGCGGAAATATATGTATTCGGGAGCATCTGCCAGTGAGGGCAGATCTTTATGTCCTGTCTTCAGAATCAGTTCCATTTGAGGAACCGAATTGGCAACAATAACCAGGTTGCTTTTAGCGGCAACATACGAAGAGATTTCGCGCCAGCGGTTCGAGACGCCGGTGTACTTAATGCCGCCTGCCATACCGCTTATATTGGCGGCATCCCCGGGTGCGGCGACTTTATGCCGGTTGGCAATCAGCATTGACAGGGCTTCGGGCTTTTCTGCTTCAAATATAACAGCTACGTCCGAACCCGTCCGCAGATAAGGATCGGAACCTGTAATTGCGGCGGTCCTGACCATGCCCGAAGCCAGTAGCTTCGAGAGTTTGTCCGTTTGCAGACACAACTGTTTCTCATATCTTTCCCGGGTCCAGGCATCCTCGGCCCGGGGCTCCAGAAGGTGCAACACCGGCGTGCCCCGCTTCTGCGCCTCGGCCATGGTTTCAACCATATCATTGAAAGAGGGGAAGAACACTGCATGTTGATCCATGGGTATTGTTGAAGCAATGGGATCCTTGCCCGGCTCCATACCTTCTATGGCTTCACTCCAGTCCATTTCTGCTGTTGTTATTCCCTGGATATCACTGAGAGCCACCGTCTCTTCGTCTTTTCCCGGATTCAGTCGCAAAACACGGTCAAGCTGAAGATTCTCGCTTACCGCCCTGCCTCCGGTGAACAGGTTGTACGTTTGCTGAATGTCGCCGACGCCGGGATTGGCATCACGTTCGGCTGCAATATCGATAGGCGAAACCGCTTGCAATGTTTTTCCCATGCCGGCCAATCTGGCTGACAGCATCTCGTGCCTGAACCATGCGCTGCCCGGAACTCTTAGATTTAATAGACGCCGGTAATGTCTTTCTTTTGCCTGGTAGAACAGTTTTTTTGCCTCCGACTGCGATTCACCCCCCCCGTCTATTTTGAATTCCAGTTTTTCCATGCCCGACCAGTCGTTGCGCGGAATATACAATTTGCCAGTGGCGGCTTTTCCCTGCGCAACCTTGATTGCTACGCGGCTTCTAGATACATTTACCCCGGTAGAATCTGAGGGTCTCCAAGCCTCGCCTGAAATGTCCACGTACACTTCCGTGTCGGCATTGCCCACGGCATAGGGCTGCATATGGGTTTGCAGCAACATACGTCTACGCCACGGCACCCTTTGAGAATCAGCGTCCTTGTCTATCTTTGTCTTTGGGATTTCCCCTTCAACCAGGGGCAGATCCGTCAGCGGAAAATAATAAAAATCCTCGGCCAGGCCGGGGGCGCACAGCAGGCAGAGAAGAGCAGTTCCGAAGAGACAGGTTTTAGCGGGGTTGTATTTTAGCATATTGATCCTCCGTGACAGGGTTTGACCGCTTGCATTTCACGAAGCGAGCATAACCGAATCAGTATGCCCCGTCAATGTCTTGCAGCCTGCTAACCCGCATTGATCACACTTCTCCGGCATAAAAGCTCCATAGCACCGCCATTGCAGGCCAAAACCGGTATGCCCGATCTTGATCCTCTTCATCCTTATCACGATCATTGTCACGATCTTTGTCGATAATGATCGAGACAAGGATCGGGACGAGGATGGCAGCGACAATGATCGTGATGATGATCGGGATGAAGATGGGATAACCCGCATATCTCACAGAATTCCTGCTGCGAGCGTGGATAGCACCACTGCGACGGCACGAATTGACAAAACGCCAGATTGCAGTATGTCTATACGACTGCTCCGGCGTTTTACCAATTCGCACCCCCGCAGCAGTACTTTCCACGCTCTCACTACGAAATCCTGTGAGATATGCGGGATAAGGGGACGGAAACAATCAGTCGAGCGGTTTCGACCCACACTGCCAATACTCTGAACCGTTTCTGCTCGAAAAAGTGCGAGCAATGCGGGCTAATCGGGTAGGACGACTTGGCGCTATCAATTGTTTCTACCGGAGGACTGTGAGATATGCGGATTAAAACTGCGCGGCTTCGTAGCATCCGAGAAAGCGAAAAGACGGGAACTTTTCGCTGTGTTCGAGAATGGATTTTATGCCTTCAAGAATATGGGACTGGAAGATGTCGTCCATGATGTGGCCTTCCATTATGATGTAGAACATCTTGGCGTCCTTCTTTTTCAAAGACGGTTCCACGGCGGGCCTTGAAAATATATCGGTCATGTTGACCCTGTATATGCCTACAACGCTGCTGATGTCTCTCAGAAGCCCGGGGCGGTCATTATGCGGGGTTATGGCGACCAGAATTCTGTATTCTCTGTTCTTGGCCCTGTGCGGAACCGCAGGTTCGGGAGATATAATAAAATATATTTTGCCGGAAATCTTTGTCTCTGCGTTAACGTAGAATCTTCTTTTGTAAAGCTGATCGAAATTTTCCTCAATCCTGCCGTGAAAAGAATCCTCCGCTTCAATAACCGCCAGGTCAATCTCGTTAGCCGCTAATGCGGAAAACATAGCTTCGCTGCTGTCGAACAGCACCGGTTCGACCCTGTTGCCGCATTGACCGGCATACATAGTTACAGCCTTCCGCGATTTCTCGTCTGTGCATCCTGCCTTCATGCGTTCCTTTTCAGCTTTTCGCGCGCATATTCAATCAACTTGAGTGTTTCCTCTATGCCAATACACGAATCGGTAACGGAGATGCCTTTGCGCAGTTTTTCAGGCCTGTCGAGTTTCTGTTTGCCTTCACTGATGTAACTTTCCAGCATTAGCCCGACAATTCCATCGTTCTCCGGCAACTGGTCGACAACATTTTTGAATACGGTTGATTGCATGCGGTAGTCTTTGCCGGAATTGCCATGGCTGCAATCAACCACAACAATGGGGCGCAGTTTTTTCTCCTGGAGCTTCTTCTGAACTGCCGCGATACTCTCCCGATCATGGTTGGGTTTGTCGCCTCCGCGCAAAACCGTGACTCCGAAAGGATTGCCGATTGTGCTTACTGTCGCTTCTTTGCCATTGGGTTTGATGCCGGGGAACTTATTGGGAGTGGCTGCCGTTATTATAGCGTTTATTGCCGCATCCACATCGCCCCGGGAGTTATTCTTGAACCCGACGCTTGTTGACAAGCCAGACGCCATTTTCTTGTGCATTTGCGATTCAACTGTTCTTGCTCCGACCCAGGACCATGAAACAAGATCTCCTATATATTGCGGCGTACTGGTGTTGACATATTCCGTTGCGCAAGGCATGCCCATCTCGTTAATTTTCAGCAGCAGCTCTCGCGCCCTGTACCGGCCGGTTTCAATATCATTGGATCCGTCCATAAAGGGATCTTCCAGAAGACCCGGCCAGTCAGCCAGCGTGCGCGGCTTCTCTATATTGACACGTTCAAGGATGACAAGCTCATCTTTGACTTTTGCGGCTGTTTCCAGGATTGCATTGGTGTATTCCAGGGTTTCACGCACACTGTGAACCGAGCAAGGGCCGATAACGAGCATCTTTCGCCGGTCCTGCCCGGTCAATATGTTCTCGATTGCGCTTCGTATATTGACCACTGTCTCCTGTGCCTTCTGAGATCTGGGCAGAAGCTCCCACAGCCATTCAGGGGTTGAAGTATTAATATATTCCCTGATTCGGGTATCCTGCAGATTCGGATTATTTTTTAAAGAATTCATAAGCCATAGAAAATAGCAGAACCAACGCCGGGCGACAACCCATAATCCTGGGCGTCTTCCCGCCGCAACCAAAGACGTTAGTCATTTGTTTGAGCCCCCGATCTTGCCTGCCACGTCGAATGACTGTGGTAAATCCCGCTGCGCCCTCCGAAGTCCCGGTGACCGCGGGCCTTGACAGCACGTGCGCTGTGCGGTTACATGTGTGTAAACAGGCAGTCGGATATGCAGATAATGAGTATAGCCAGAATAAACTTGCGGTGTTTGCTCTCAGCGCTGTTGCAGCTGCTCCTTGTTCTTAATCTATGGACAGGGGCGCAAGCCGCTGAGTTGCGCGTACTTTCGCTTAATGCACAATGGTTTCCCGGAAGGACCCCAAGACCATCCAGGGCGCAGCGTGTACGTCACATAAAAGATGTTCAGCATCTTCTCGCGAAAGTCAATCCCGATGTCTGGCTTGTACAGGAAGTGCAAGACAGGGCAGCGTTGAAGAAAGCTCTGCGTGTGCTGCCCGATATGAAGATACACGTCTACACAAAATTTCACTCAGGACTCCAGCTCGCAATTGCATCCCGCTTGAAACCATTGGCTGCCGGGTACGAAGAATGGGGCAGAAGCAAACCTGATCCACCCCGGGGCTATGCTTTCTGTGTATTTGATACCGGCGGGAAAGGGCGGCTTGCGGTTTACAATGTTCACTTCAAGTCGAACTATGCAGGACCGGGCGCTGACACCACCGAATCCGAAAATATAGCCATGCGTGAAAGCTCCGCCCGCCAGTTGGCTTTTCATTTATCAGATATCAAATCTCAGTTCGTGGCGGGGGCCACAGTTTTGATAGGCGGAGACTTCAATGTTGCATACCCGCGATCGTTGTACAAGCGGGAACGGACAGTGAAGATACTCAGGGATGCGGGCTTGGAATGGCAGGGCGGCGGAGGCTATGACCATTTCTTTGGAAAGGGCAGCCTTTCTGCGAAAGCACGTTCTTTGAGGGAGTACGATCTCAGCGATCACGACCCGATTCTTTGTGTTGCTAACCTGCCTGGAAAAGCGGAGATTGCCAGGGCCAGGCCGCTTACATTGAAAGAAGCCGCAGCCGATCTGGGCACTGGTCTAACGGATATAAACACTGCAGATCAGTCTGAACTGGAATCATTGCCCATGATAGGTCCTGTCAAAGCCAGGCGCATAATTGAAGGCCGCCCCTACAAAAAAACCAGGGACTTACTCAAAGTCAAGGGAATCGGCCCTGCAATCCTGGATAAAATCATGGACAGCATCACAGTAATTACCGCCGACCCCACTTGATCCCTATCGCAAAGTGATAGAAATCAAATTAACCCGCATATCTCACGAGTTCAGCGTACTACAGATCCAAGACGTTTTGTTTAATGAAATTCCGTGAACGGGAAGAACAAGCGCCACCTGGCAGGGTTTTTAGAACAGGTTGGCTTCTAGCGGGGCCAAGTTCGCCTGCTAATGTCAGACGGCAGTTGGACTGTTGAGTCAAGAACGGGCGTATTATTCGATTGCGTCGTGAAGTCTACGCTATGGCTGACGCCAACGGCAACGTCGCTCCGCGTCGCTTCACTGCAGCAAACGCGAAGAAGAAGGGCTTTTACGTAAGTCTGCGATCGGCACTGGCTCACTACGGAATGATTCCAGAATACGTGCCGGTTACTACAAGTGTAACCACCGGGCGTCCTGATGAACTGGAGATACCGATTGGCTGTTTTCAAACACCGCTCTTCTCCCTGTCTTTTCTCTTCTTCTAAAAGCAACTGACTTCAGATAGAATTGCGAGCATGAGTCAGACCATAACACAACTGTTTCTGATAAATGCCATACTTGCAAGCGCAGCAGTTTCCGGCTGTAGAACAAGCTGGGACCAAACATATTTTCAGCATGATGTGCCCGGAAATGCGGTGGAATTTTCCGGCGAAGAATATGCGATCCGCACACATGAGGGTAAGGGATACAAGCAGGGAGAATGGGCAAAGGCAAATAAAGAAAGATCGATTACTTCTTGCTGCAAGCATTTCGATTTCGAGTTAAAAGAAAATCATCTTGTGGACAATGAAGGAAACAAATGGACTCTCGATCCGCCGGATTGGCCACTGCGGCGGCTTGATCGTAAAACCGTTAAGGTTGAAGTCGTTGATAAGGACAGCAAAGTGCCTGTACCTGAATTCCGCTATCGCTATTCCCTTTCGGCTCCCCGGGGCAGGGAATATCCGACGTGGGTAATAATGCGCCAGGTGAAAAACCCGGCAGGAACGGTTGAGATCGAAACACCGTTCGCCTGTGAAATGGATCTTGTCGTAGATTCTTTGCATTACTTGTGCCATGGATGCGGGCATGGTTATCACCGCAAAGTCATTGTGTCCACCGACACGAATCAGGTAGTTACAGTCGAACTTAAAAGAGGGCTGACAGTTGAAGGTATCGTTCTGGATGCGGATTCAGATCAGCCCGTTGAAAAGGCTAAGGTTGCGCCGCTCATTGACCGCCATCCTCTATTATGTCCAAACAGGCATCGTATGGTAAAAACCGATTCATCCGGCCGGTTCAAGGTTCATGCGGTTCATGAATACATGGGCCTCTGGGTTGAACATGAACGTTATGGCGAAACAGAGATCGAGAAGGTTAAGGAATGGCCGCAAGTAGAAGACGATCCGTTCACTCGGCGTAAGACAATATCTCTTAAGCAAGCTCCCGGCATCACAGGCAAAGTTGTTTCCACTGGCGGTCAGCCGATAGAAAGCGCTGAAGTCACAAGTTACAATGGCCGCCGGACAACATCAGATTCTGATGGCAAATTTGTCATCTACGGCGCAGAACGCAACCTTGAGTTTTCTGCTCCGGGCTTCATAGAGAAAAAGGTGAGCATTACAAACGGTATGGCCTGGGCGGATGTTGCATTGCAGCCGGAGTTCCTATTAACCGGTTTTGTCAGAACTCCGGCAGGAAAACCGGTGACAAACTTTACTGCCGTTACCCGCGACGGCAAGTATTGCGGGCCGCATAATGAGAAAAAGAAGACATTCACCAATTCACAAGGCAAGTTCCAATTCAAGATCAGTGAACCCGTCACCAATCTGGTTGCCATTGTTGCGGACGGATTTGCCCTTAAACAAGTTCCTGCTATTCTGAAACGCCCTGCCGAACCGCTGACCGTTACTCTTGAAAAGGGCCTTCGGGTTTCCGGGATAATTGAATTGCCCCGTGAAGTTAAAGAACAGGTTGAGGTAGCGCTCATACCTCAACGCTGCGGTTCCCTTTGGCAGGATTATACCGGCGGCCCTGCGTGGGTGACTGACAAGCTAATTCTTAATCGGTTGCATGTTGGCGGTGAAACCGTCATAAACTTGTCCAGCAAAATCGTCACGGCAAACACTAATGGCGCTTATGTCTTCAGGAATGTTTCTCCCGGAAGCTACTCACTTCTGGTTCGAGGCGATGATATCCTGCCCTTTGAGCGAACTGTGCAGATAACGCATGGCAAACAAAACCTGCCGGGTATCAAGCCAGCGCTTAAGGAGACAGGAGTTGTCAAGGGAAGGGTATTTAAACCGTTTGGAAGCTGTAAGGGCGCAAGATGTTCACGGCCAGAGCCATGGCCCTTTGCAGAAGTAGATATTTCAGCAGGAGATGATCAATCATTCTACGCTGAGTTTTACAAGAAAACCAGAGCCGATGAAGAGGGGTTCTATTCGGTGACCAACGTGGTTGCAGGCCCGGTTTCTGTATCCGTGAACTATCCTGTTACATTTGACATCGGAAACACGATGTTTGCGACAGGTGTTGTGCGCCCAGGCGAGACTACAGTCCTGGATGTATTCCGCAAGAAGCGAGGCGAGTTGATTGAAGGCAAGGGTGAATTGAGGATCCATGTCTGTGTCGGCGACGGAAGCAAAGAAGATTTCAGAAGGGGACAGGGCCTGGCTTCGGGGGAAAATGTGGATGAGGCGAAACTCTCCGAATGGCGCCCCGAACTTATATACCTGGATCAATCATCTTCCTGCGCAGCCAGGAAGGCCAAAATAAAGCCGGCAAGTTCCGAGTGCATGTTCGTGATTACGAACCTTCCAAAAGGTAATGCGAAGTTGAATCTGCTCGATGAAAGCGATAGCTGGGAAAAAAGAATAATATGGTCCACAGAGTCACCTTTGAACATACCTGAAAAGGGACGAGTCAAAAAAAACGTGATCCTTCCGCCGAACTCATTGACAGGTAGAGTCACAAACGAAGAGGTGTCTATGTATACGGACCTGTATCTTGTGTGCGGTGGCAAAGAAGAACATATCCCGACAGGAAGTCCTGACAAAAGCAGAGCCTTCCGGTTCCCGTTCATCCCCCGGGGGAGTTACGAATTTATAGCACATCAGGCGCGGATAGGTTGGTGCAAGGTGAATGACATTGAAATATCCGGTCTTTGCGATGTTGGAGAAATTGAGCTCAAACCGGGTGCAAGAGTAACCGCCAGGCTTATGGGCAACTGGACTCCGGTCCGTTCAGCAGACCAGTATGTGGTGAGCATTACGCATAAAGGGACCGGATTAACGCTGTCCTCTTCGCCAAATCTTGGCTCAAATGGCGGCACGGCTGTATTTAACAATATCTGGCCGGGCAGCTGGCGCCTGGAGCTGAAGCTTCGGCGCTCGGACAAGAAAACCTTTTTCGAAACAGACCTTGAGATAACTGCCCGTGAGCATATTGACATTGATATGGAATGGTCCGAAATTCCCGAGCTGAGCAACCTTAAACACAAATAAATTCTACCCACCTTCAAAGAGGCCTTCGGACACTGCTGTCCAAATCTGTATATTTACGGCATTGGCGGAAGTCCCCACGAAAACTCATTTTGGACAGATGTGTCCTACTCGGAGGCATATGCGCAACACTTCAAGGAGACGCGTCTTCGCGCCTGCCGCGAGACAGCCAAACAGTGTGATTACAAGCTCTTATCCATCGAAAAAAGCAGAGGGAGGCGCTTGCGTAGTAAAGGTTTCTCAGACAAGACAAGATTATTTTCATGTACAAAATAACAAATATATCTATCCTTCAACACAATCAATTCAATTTAACCGGGCAGATCTTAAATAACATCTGGTAATAAACAATTATGAGGCAATACAAGAACAAAGCATCACAAGCCAATACAATAATCTTCGGCAACGCCAGGTTCCAGTTCATGACCGACCGGCTGCTCAGAATGGAATACAGCAGCACGGGTTGTTTTGAAGACAGGGCAACCCTGACGGTGGTGAACAGGTCATTTCCCGCTGTCAAATGGCATAAAGAAGTAAAAGATAATGTGCTGGTTCTGACAACCTCGGCGCTTACCCTCACCTACACCGATGATGGAAATGTGTTCTCAAATGACAACCTGCGCATTGATTTCGATTGCAACGGAACCAGAAAATGCTGGCATCCCGGAATGGATAATAATGGCAATCTGGGGGGTACGCTTCGAACTCTTGACGGCATGGAAGGCAATAGAAAAATAAAAAAAGTTCCGAATCCTGATTTTATCCCTAACAGGGAAGGCAAGAAAAAGACAGGCGCTCCCGGCCAGAGTTTGACTGAGTTCATATCAGTCAACGAGCCTGTTGACCTTGGCAGCGGGCTTGTCTCACGAGCAGGCTGGACAATTATAGACGATACGAGAAGTGTTGTGCTGGACGAGAACAACGGATATGAATGGGTTGCCGCGCGCCGCGACGGGGGTGATGCCGATCTGTATTTTCTGGGATACGGCACTGATTACAAGGCCGCGCTCAAGGACTGTGCCAATTTGCTCGGGCGGCAACCCCTACCCCCTCGCTATGCTTTCGGTTGCTGGTTCTCAAGGTACTGGGCATATACGGATCAGGAGATTGAGGAGATTGTTAACGCATTTGACATAGCGGATGTTCCTCTAGATGTTATCGTTGTCGATATGGACTGGCACCTTGAGGGCTGGACCGGTTACACGTGGGACAAACGTTATTTCCCTGATCCTGATGAATTCCTTTCGGAAATGCATCGTCGCGGACTCAAGGTCACACTTAACCTGCACCCGGCCGAAGGCGTCAAAAAGCACGAGGATCAATTCAAGGATATGGCAGTAGCCATGGGTCTTGATCCCGAAAAAACCAACCAGGTCTTGTTTGATATCACAGACCCAAATTACGTCAAAGCCTATTTTGACATATTGCATCATCCGGAGGAACGCAGGGGCGTGGACTTCTGGTGGATGGATTGGCAGCAGGGTGAAAGCACCAAACTGACAGGGCTTGACCCTCTTCCATGGATCAATCACCTGCACTGGTATGATATGGTTGACAATCCGGACAGAAAAAATAAACGTCCGCTGATATTCTCCCGGTGGGGAGGACTCGGAGGTGGCCGGCACTGTATCGGTTTTTCAGGTGACACTTATTCCACATGGGAATCGCTCGCCTTTCAACCTTACTTCACCGCTACTGCGGCAAATGTCCTATACGGCTACTGGTCCCATGATATTGGAGGACATATGCCGGGTGAGATCGAGCCTGAACTGTTTACCCGGTGGCTGCAGTTCGGCGCCTTTTCGCCCATTCTCAGAACGCACACAACAAAAAACGAGAACGCCGAACGAAGAGTTTGGGAATATCCCGCACCCTATAGTCATATCATGATGGAGACAATACGAAAACGATATGAACTGGTTCCCTATGTCTATACCGAATGCAGGAAAGCCTATGACACGGGAATAAGCCTGTGCCACCCCATGTATTATGATTGGCCCGGCTCGGATGCGGCATACAAAGCGCGCAACCAATACATGTTCGGCGACTCCATGCTCGTTGCCCCCGTTATAGAAAAACAATCCGAAATTGATCATATGGCTCCGGCAAATGTCTGGCTTCCCAAGGGCGAATGGTTCGACACGGCGCGGGGGCTGACCCTTGCAGGGGACAACATGATTACCGCAAGGTATGCCATCGACGAAGTGCCTGTATTTGTGCGGCCAGGCGCCGTGATCCCCGGCGAGAAAGGCAGGCGGCGACTGAACAACACATCAATTGAACACCTGCTCGTTACCATTTATTCCGGAACCGAAGGGGCTTATACACTTTACGAGGATGACGGGATGTCATCGGGCTATGAAAAGAACAGATGCGTTGCCCTGAGGATATCGCACCGCAGAAAAGGAAAACTCTGGAAGATTATGATCGATAAACCCGAAGGTTCATATAAGGGATTCCAAAGCAAAAAAAGCATAGAGCTAAGAATCGAGGGAACGGTTCCACCCGAATCTGTCAGGGGCGCAGGCAAAAAGATTCCGTTTTCGTTCAGACCGCGGGAAGGGAACTTCTGGAACTATGACGGGAACAAAGCAACCCTGGTTGTGTCCCTTAACCGGCAGGAATTGAAAAACGGGCTGGAAATCAGCGTGAGACTTTCGGACACGTCCCTGTCATCCATTGAGGCATGGAAAGGGCTGATGAATCGAATGAGCCGGGTCAGGTACTTCAACACATTAGCAATCACCCTTGGCGTTGCTCACGAAGAAAAACTGCTCGGGATTGATCTTGCGCAGGCCGGTAACAGGATAAGCCGGAACCCGGCTTCGCTCAGGAATGAAGTCGCCCGGACACGAAAACGCCTCAAGGAGGCCTCCGACATGCTGAACTACCTGAAATGCCATCATAGCGGCACAGGCAAAAAGAAGAGCACAGGAAGGCGGCGGCCTGAGAAAGTCCCGTATTGCGCGAAAGCCCTGGCGATCCTTGATGAATGTCATGCCCTGTGTCAAAAGCAATAGATAAAAAGCCAGATAAGGCAAGCCGGTTGATCGACACAATGGCGAGTCCAGTCAGTCCCTAACAGAACTTGACAGATCAACCCTTTTTTCCCGCATCTTCTTTTGGCCCGGGCTAACAATTCTGCCAAAATCCGATAACGTTAAACCTGAATCCGGCAGTAGAAAACCACTAATGGACACTAAATAGCACTAATGTTTTGAAATAGCTGGAAAAAGCATCAAAAGAAAACTTCATGAGCACATTGAACCCTGCACCAAATGGGTGCAGTTGCATTGTGGATAATACCCTCATTTATTCGTGTCTATTCGCCTGCCTGTGCGTGTCCGCACGCAGACAGGTGTGCATTCGTGGTTCAACCTATATACGGCACTTGAAATTCGGGAAGCGATGTATATTATTACAAATAAGGAGTTTACAATTTATTGCGCCCCCACCCAAAGGGTGCGGGCGAGCTTCCCGAATTTCAAGCCGCAAGGGGTTGCCGATTTCACTGCATCTGCTTCGTTCTGAGGTCTTCGGCATAGTTACTATAGCCGAAAACCTCACGCCTTGCAGCTACAGCAAACTCGGCAACTGCCGTTTCTAGGTTCAACTGCTCTTTATAGGATAATAGTATAACAGAATGCAGCACAAAGGCCGATACGACCAGGCTTTTGAGATACGTTGGACAACGCTGTAATGCAATCTGGACAATGCCGCAGGTTGTAGTTACATGGATAAAAAATTACGTAGTATCTCGGCGCCTGTAACGACCTGTTGCAGATCTATGGATTCGTCTGCGGTATGGGCGTTTGCAATGCTTCCCGGTCCGAAAACAAAACCCGGGATACCGGCCTGTGCGTAGAACCCGGCATGAGTTCCGTAATGTGCCACACCATGCTCCATTGTTCCGGTCACGGACCGGGTTGCCGCTTCCAGATCTTTTGCATCCCGCAGGAAGCAATCGGTGTCCAGCGGCGGATAATTCTGGGTCCACTCCACGGTCACTTTCCCGCCGGCCACAACACAGGACTGGATCAAGTCCTCAAGGGCTTTTCTGACCTTACTGCCATCCTCGCCCGGCAGCAGGCGACGGTCAATCTGAATGGCACATGCATCTGGAATGATATTTGAAGCTGTGCCTCCATGTATTGTGACAACCGCCAGAGTCGGTGTTCCCAGGGCATGATCTGGTGTTGCGGCCGCGAGCTTTTCCGCATGCGTTTCGAGCTGCCTCAATACACGGTTCATCCTGTAAATAGCGTTGTCTCCGAGTTCCGGGGTTGAACTGTGTGCGGCCTTACCGTGCATTGTAATGTTTGCGCGAACGATGCCCTTGTGGCGATGCACCAGCTTCAGGTCCGTTGGTTCGGCTACCACCGCAAAATCGGCCTTAACGCCATGTTCGATCAGGCGCCGCACGCCGCGGCCGCCGTTTTCTTCGTCGCAAGTTGCTGCAAAAACAACATCACGTGACAAGCATCCGTCATTCAGCACGGCCTCAAGAGCGAGCAACATTGAGGCCATGGGTCCCTTTGTGTCGCAGGCGCCGCGTCCATACAGGCGGCCATCCCGGATACTGGCGCCAAATGGATCAATCGTCATATTTTCGTGCGCCACTGTATCGGTGTGGGCATCCAGGAGCAATGACCGTGAGCTGTCACGACCTCTGAATTTCGCCCAGAGGTTCGGTCGTCCGGGAAGAACCTCTTCCTGTTCTATTGCGCCGCCCATTTTTTTGAGTCGTTCAGCCAGCAACCGTACCAGGCGAGCTTCCCCGTATGGCGGCCGGTACGTCTTACGTTCCGCCGGATTGACACTGCCGCAGCGGACAAGTTCAGTCAAGAGTTCCCGCGAGGATTTTTCTGAAATAACTTCCGGCATTCAAGTCTCCCTGTTGCTAACACACTTTCACCACCGGCGAAAGCCGTGATATTCGCGGCGTTGTCGCGAACAAATGGGGTGTCGCTATGCTGTCGATCACGTCTCCGGCGCACCACGTTGCGACAGAGTGATTTATCCATCAACTCCCCGAGTTGATGAATTAAGACAACCATTTGTCAAGGTTTTCGGCTACAAAGTCGTCATCATTGAGGTGCGGATACGAACGCTGCACCCTGTCAATCTCTTCGGCCTGGCCGGGAGACAATGTCTCGGAATGACTCAAACATACGCGGGACGGAACCTGTCCGCGCCTGCGCAGGACCTCGTTAATCCCGCTCAAGCACCCGGCAAAGTTGTTGCGCGCATCGAAAAATGCTGCGTTGGCATCGGTTACTTCATGCGCCATGGTCAGAACATCCGGAGGTATGCCCTCTTTCGATTCGCGCAGTTTCCGGATGCGTTCGAACTGCAACACAGCTTTGCGCGTCCAAACCGCCCAGTGTCCCAGCAATCCGCCGACCATTCCTGCCTTTTGTGTGCAGTTGTTGATCACAACGCGATATTCGGAGATGAGATCGAATATAATAGAATCGTCATTTCCCGTATAAAGCGCGATGTTGTCTTGCCGGCCGGCTTCGCAGACCGCCCTGACCACGTCGAAGGTGCGGTACCGGTTGAAAGGCGCAATCTTGATTGCTATGACATTTTCTATGGCCGCAAATTCGCGCCAGAACTCGACAGGCAACAGACGTCCGCCGACAGCAGGCTGAAGATAGAACCCGATGACAGGCATTACCTCAGCCACCTGCCGGCAATGTTCGAGAACTGTTTCCAAAGTCTCTTCGCGCAAATCGCGCAGGGCCAGCAGGCAGGCATCATATCCAAGCGCTTGAGCCGTGGCTGCCTCTTTCAGCGCCTGCGGAGTCTGCCCCGCAACGCCCGCTATCTTGAGTATCCGGCGACCGGCCTCCTGTGACCATACGTCGACAGTTTCAGCCGCCAGCGACAATACCGGCTGGTAAAGCCCGAACTCCGGGTCGCGAATTTCAAACTGTGTCGAGTGAACTCCCACCGCGACGCCGTCTGCTCCGGCGTCACAATAATAACGCGTCAATCCGCGCTGATGTTTTTCGCTTAGCTTTCGGTTATCGTCAAGCGCCAGCGGATGCGCCGGAATTACACATCCGCGCCGCAACATTTCAAGCAATTCGTTTTTCATTGTGCTCCGTATCCCTTTTGCAGCTCAAAGGTCGCTTTTTCAGGCTGAATATTCGTTTTAATACTGTCCGTTGCTTACTTCAAAGTGGGTCGGTTTGCCCAGGCTTCCACCGCCTTGCCTGATCCAATCGGCTGTTTTGCCGATCATTTCCTCGACCGGCATTCCCGGCGAGCCGAACAGCTGCACCGATTTGGACGCATCGGCCAGGTATGCGCGATCGCCCGGCTTGCCCTCGAACGTCACGGCCTTTTCCATTTTTTCGCCGAGCCGGGTAGCCACATCACGCACTGACAGGGTCTCCTTGCCTGTCACATTCAGTATTCGGGCTGGAACCCGGCAATGCTCAAACGAAAGCAAAGCAAACTCATTGGCATCGCGTTGCCAGATACAGTTGAAGGTTGGCACACGGAGCGGTACAGGCCGCTCTTCCCATATCCATTTGGCAATATCGTGAAGCACTCCGTAGCGCAGATCGATTGCGTAATTGAGCCTGAAAAGGAGAGTCGGCGTCTGGGCTGCATCACAATAATACTCGAAAATGCGCTCACGACCCAGGCATGCCTGGGCGTACTCTCCAACTGGTCCCGGTTGTGTGCTTTCATTGCACCCCGGTCCCCGGGGATTCACCAGGGGATATACGCAACCGGTGCTGAATACGACTATCCTGGCTCCGGAAAATCTTCGGCATATGTTTGCGGGCGCAACCGTATTAATCGCCCATGTTGCAGGTTCTGACCCGGCGGTCCCGAACTTGCGCCCGACCATGTAGATGATATTGTCCGTGTCGGGCAATTCGGCTACTTCGTCGGGATCCAGCAGATTACAAGGTATGGTTTCGACTCCGTGTTCTTCCAGCCAATCCCGTGCGGCCGAATCCGAGAATCGCGATATGCCCATTACACGTTTTTTAACGCCGGCTTCATGAATCGCGCGCACTGCCATGGCCCCTAGTGTAAGGCCCATTTTTCCGCCTATTCCCAAAATCGCGATATCCCCGTCGATACGGCGCATCATTTGGATTAACGGATTGCCTGGCCGCGATAGAGTTTCATCCAATTCAGTTTCCGAAGTCATTGTCCAAACCTTTCCCAATTTCCCTGTTTTCCCTGCCAAATCCTGTGGTAAGGTGGAACGGGCACCCGTCTGATACGGATATTTTTCATATTGTCACGGTAGCTGAATCGGTGGTTCTGTCAAGTTTTCTACTCCATTTGTTGGGTTAACCTGCTTTTCATAAAATACTTGTAGCGGATTGGTTATTCTCCCCCACGTTTGTGGGTGTGTGGGTATGTGGGTGTGTGGGTATGTGAGTGCGTGGGTATGTGAGGTTCTTTCGGCCACTCCTATTCACCCACACACTCACAAACAGCTTTCATTACTCTTCATTAAACTTTTGACACTACCGAATCGGTTTGATGATGTCAAGATCGGCGGCAACGCCATCAGCAATTCTCATTATGGCCTCTTTCCGCCAAAACCTATTTGTATAACGATGTGCGTAGTAGCGCGGGCTTCACCGAAGCCCAGCGCTCTTGGGGCCTCGGCTTCGGTGAAGCCGGGCCTACTCGCGCGTGGCTGCAATATCGTGCCGGAACTCTGGCCACGCCAAACGTGGCAAAATGGCCATAATGAGAATTGCCGCAACGCCATATTTCGGAAGCGGCCTGTCTCTGGTGGGCCATGGCCTTCTCAGACAACGCCAACTCCATAGAAATGATCCCTGCGCCATCGTTCGTAGTCTTCCCATTGTTTCTGTTTGTCGATGAGCGGCTCAACTTTCCGTCCGGTTACCTTCCTGAGCAATTCGTCATTTGCCAGGAGGGGTCTTTTGGGCACGGAGCCTTCTGTGAGAAGCTGGTAAGCTTCATTAATAACCTGGAACGTTTCCTTGTTCCCGGACCGGGCATCGGGATGGTGTTGCATGGCCAGTCTCCGGTATGCTTTTCTGATCTCTTCAGACGTTCTACCAAGGGTCATAAGCACAAGCCTGGCACGTTCTTCGAGGGTGACGCCCCGGATATCATCAGGCCGGTCCAGGGTCAGTGACAGTTCTTTCATAATTATCCCTTCTGCATCAGCGCAGGCAATCGGGGAAAATGCAGTTCATTTTTGCCTTTCGGCCCGAATGCCGCGAAAAAACTGGGTCAGTATCACCAGGCTGATCGAACCTGCAGTTGCAAGAACAACCGCCTGTGCAACAAAAGAAAAATTCGCTTCGGGAATCATTTCGTCGAGCTGTTTGAGCATAACTCCGATAGCGGCCATCAGGAGCATTATTGCGTAAAGGAACCGTAACCAGTAGCTTCCAGCATATTTTACAGCAGAAGCGCCGAATTGAGATCCGAACGATGAACCCGTCAACAACAGCAGCGCTGCAATAAGATCCATGCGTCCCTCTATCGCATAAGAAACGCCGCCGTATGCGCCGGAAAGCACACAGCACAATACGCTGGTGCCCACAGCGGTGCGGGTTGGCAGGCCCAGGAGATAGATAAAAGCAGGCACGAGCAGGAAACCGCCCCCGACGCCAAGAAAACCTGCCAGTATGCCGACACCCAACCCGATCAGGATAGCTGACAGCGTCTTTGGTTTGGGCCGGATACCCGCTGTGGCGCTTTCGGAGCAACCGGAGCCATGGCCGCTCTTGCGCGCGCCCAGATAGTCACGCAGAAAACGCGCGGTCAAGCCGAAGAGCAGCAACAGGTAAACATACCTGACTATGGCACCTTCAAGGTTAAATGTCTCAAGGCGCAAGATTATCTGTTTGCCGAGCTCTACCCCTGCAAGCATGGCCCCGCCAACGGTCAAGCCAAGCCGAATATTAACGTTTTTAAGAGCTGCATGCTTGCGAAACCCGACTATTGACTGGCCAAAGACGTTCAGCATACCTGTTCCGATGGCGACTGCCATCGGGAACCCGAAGATATTTAAAGCCGGCGTAAGAACCGGCCCTCCTCCAATTCCGAAGAAACCGCCCATCAGTCCAACTGCGAAACCTATCAGGATCAGGTAAAGCCAGTTGAACTCTACACCCGCTACGGGAAGAAACATATTGAATACATCCATGGTTCAATCCCGCCTTTCGTGCGTCTTGCCGGTGTGTTCATTTTTGTAGCCCAACAGCTTTGTCAGGTTCTCGCTTGCAAGAGAAAGGACGAGCGCTGCAATTGTTACAGCAAAGAAGGCCAGGATGGCATAACATACCGGATGGTCAACACTTAGTTCCGCAAGGAACCGGCTGAGCCCTCTTGTTTCCGCAGACACTGAGGCCGTGCCCGTCAAAATGAGCTGTTCGAACCGCAGAAGCGGCGCTAGAACAATGTATTCAGCATTCATGGGGCTAAACATATATCAAATGAGTCGTTCTGCCAAACATGTTCTCATTCTGAAAAGCGCGCAGGCACTCTGGCAGCGTACTATCAGGCTCCGGCGGCTTGGATAGTGTCGCGCAACCACCAGGATGCAATACTGAAGTAGATAATCACCCCGCCGATGTCGGCTATGGATGTTACCAGGGGAGCGCTTGCTGTGGCGGGGTCGAGTTTAAGACGCGTCAGCAGAAAAGGCAGGCTCATGCCAATGAGGCTGCCGAAAAGCACCGTACAGACCATGGTTAACCCCACAGGGACAAGAATTTCAGGGGCGCGAAAACCGGCCACAAACATAACGCCCAGCGCCATTGTCAATCCCAGGAGCAGCGAGGTAAGAAACTCTTTGCGAAGCAGGCTGAACCAGTCTTTCAATCGGACATCGCCAACAGCCATATCCCGAACCATGAGCGTAGCCGCCTGCGCTCCCGCATTCCCGCCTGAACCGATCAGGAGAGGCAGAAAAAACACAAGCGACGCCACGGCAACTATCGTGTGTTCAAAAAGTGCGATACCGGCGCCGGAAAAGACGTTCATAAAAACCAGCGTCAATAGCCAGGGCAGCCGGGCGCGATAGAGCAAGGCAAAACCGGCGTTTTTCAGGCTCACATTAGGCAATTCAGTGCCGCCGATTTTGCGGAAATCCTCAGTGGCTTCAGCTGCCTGCACATCTATCACGTCATCGACAGTCACAAGGCCCATAAGTCTCTGTTCGCCGTCGACTACCGGAAGCGCCAAAACGTCATATTCTTCAATCTTCTGCGCCACTATTTCCTGGTCGTCGTTAACATTGGCGGAGAGAACCTCAGTATGCATCACATCGTTTATCTGTTGTGGCGGTTTGGCGAGAATAAGGTCTTTCAGCGAAACAAAACCAATCAGGCGGCGCTCTGCGTCAACAACATAGATATAATATATGGTTTCGCGCGTAGGGGCCTGGAGGCGGATCTGTTCAAGAGCCTGGCCAACAGTTATGTCCGGACGCAGCGCAGCGTAGTCGCTGCTCATCAAAGCTCCGGCGGTTCCCTCGGCATAGCTGGTAAGCTTGCGGATGTCTTCACGCTCGGCACGGGCAACCAGGGGCAAAACCTGTTCTGCAATCTGCGGATCGAGCCGTTGCACCAGGTCGGCCCTGTCGTCGTGGGGAAGTTCTTCAAGCATTCGGGCCATTGCATTGCGGTTTGCTCCCTCGGCAAGCCCGGCCTGTCTCTCCAGGTCCAGATGCGAGAAAATATCCGCCGACTGTCGTAAGGGGATATTGGCCAGAAAGCGCCAAAGCGCGTCATCGTCCAGTGGCGCAATAATGCGGGCTACCTCGGCGGGGTGCATCGACCCCACTGCTTCCTGAAGCGCAGAAGTCTGACCGTTGTTAACCATCTCCATGATATCCTGGGCAAAAAGAGAATTTGTCATGGATGCCTTCCTTTCTGTTGCCATCCCGCGAAACCAATGGATTTATACTCCCTTCTGTACGGTTATGCCAGCAGATTCCGGCGTTTTACCAATTTGCACCCCCGCAGGAGCACTCTCCACGCTCTCGCGACGAAATCCTCGCTTATTTCGGGGCTACTGCAAAATGCGGTACTTGCCGGTTTTCGTTTGACTCGAGCCTTTACGGCATGGTAGATACTTAAAGTGTAACAGTTTGCATAAGATTAAAAAGCGGGCAGGAGAACAAGGGGCATCACTATGTTGCCCGGTGTGAACAGGCTGGCACGAAATCACAAGAAAAGGGTGTTTCGTGCCTTTTTTTGAGGAAATTTGAAAAACTAACTGTCAGCTTTTATTGTTTACAAGGGTTCAAAAGGAAATATTTATGGCCAAGATCTCTAATCAGGTTGATTTACCAAAAAGGCGGAAGATGTTACAGAACTTGAAGTTGCCTGCAGAGACCCGGGATTTTCTGGAAAAGGCTCCATCTGTGGCTCTGGCTGCGGATATTGACACTCTTGAGGATATGGCCTGTGGTGGTAAGAACAACAAAGAATGGACGGTAGCCTATAGGCTACCCGATGGACGGGAAGTGCAGGAAACCCGGGTTGTGCGTGTCAGGAACGGCATATCTGCAAATTACATTGAGCCTTACATGCGGCGCAGGGATCCGGACTGCATGGTTGTGGCTGACAGTGGTCCGTCCGACAAGCCGAGGTTTCACGAACGCTATAACCGACCGTTTGACGAGATCCGCAATGAAACTTTTGACTGGCTTGCCGGGCAGGATTTGGCCGTTTTCGCGTTCGAGATGGGTTCGCTCGGTACGATCGGCCATGCGCTGGCTATTTGCCCTGCAAACGCAAGTTTTTTTGCTTTCGGGCTGGGGCTTTTACAGGGAGTCGTCGATATCGAGCAGGTCGGAAATCCCTTTGAGCCTTCTTTCATAATTTATGTCGCGCCGCCATTCCGGCACACTCACTTTGACGGCCGCCAGGTTGTGGTGCATAACCGAATGGACGTTCATGAGATGTTCTCGTACAACCTCTACCCGGGACCCAGCGCCAAGAAGGGTGTTTACGGCGCGTTGATAGAAATGGGAGTGCAGCAGAACTGGGTTACCGCGCATTGTTCTGCAGTGCAGGTTGTGACTCCCTATGACAACATTGTTTCATTCATGCACGAGGGGGCCAGCGGCGGGGGCAAGAGCGAGATGTTGCAGCAACCGCACCGACTGCCTGACGGTCGCCTGATGATTGGCAGAAACACAATAACCGGTGAAGAGCGTTTTCTGGAGATTCGCAGGACCTGTGATCTGCATCCGGTATGCGATGACATGGGACTGTGTCATTCGGACTTACAGGAGAACGACCAGAAGCTGCGCATTCTGGACGCCGAAAACGCCTGGTTTGTCCGGGTCAACCACATTGAAGCTTACGGCACGGACCTTGATCTGGAACGCCTGACGCTGGCTTCGCCCCGTTCGCTGCTTTTCCTTAACATCGATGCTGTTGCGGGAAGTACGGCGTTGCTCTGGGAACACATTCAGGATGAGCCGGGTGTTCCGTGCCCGAATCCGAGGGTCATCCTGCCAAGGGAAATAGTGCCCGGAGTGACAAATGAAAAAGTGGCTATCGATGTGCGCTCCTTCGGGGTGCGTACGCCTCCCTGTACCAGGGAAAATCCGACCTATGGTATTCTGGGATTGTTCCATGTCTTGCCGCCTGCACTCGCATGGCTGTGGCGGCTGGTTGCGCCGCGCGGTTATTCAAATCCCAGCATAGTGGATACAGGAGCCATGAGCAGCGAAGGCGTTGGCAGTTACTGGCCTTTTACAACGGGGCGAAAGGTAGACCAGGCCAACCTGTTGCTGCAACAATTTGTTAATGCTGCCCAGACGCGCTATATCCTGACACCCAACCAGCATGTGGGGGCATGGGAAACCGGCTTTATGCCGCAATGGCTTGCGCGGGACTACCTGGCGCGCCGCGGACATGCGCCGTTTCTTTCGGATCAGCTTGTGCCTGCCCGTTGCGCGTTGCTTGGTTACACCTTGCGCGATATCCGGATTGAAGGAATTACTGTGCCACGGCAGTTTTTCCAGGTGGATCATCAACCCGAGGTAGGGCCCGATGCATATGACGCCGGATCTCAAATTCTGACGGACTTTTTCCATGAGCAGATCAGCAAGTTCCTGCAGCCGGACCTGGATTCTGTGGGACGAAAGATCATCGAATGTTGTCTTTCAAACGCAGAAGCAAAGGAATACGAACAGTTCATTCTTGCAGAACACCTGTGAGTAAAAGTGAAGGCGATCTGTTTATAACGCAAAAAATAATTGCTGATTATTATCCCTTTCTTTGTATATAAGACGAGCTATGGTAAAAGACGATAAGGAGTTACACTATGAGTTTGGCACATCTGGCAATTCGCAAGACCGACGATCTTCCGCTGCGGCATACCGGCAACGTACACAATGGCAAGGTCCGTTCTGTTTACTGGCTTTCCCCGGAAGACAGCAGGCGCATTGTTGAGCAGCGAAACTATGCTGTTCCCGAAGACACCGGGCTTGGTGTCATGGTTATCAGCGATCGTATTTCAGCATACGAGATTGTCTGGCAAGGAGAGGACGGTCTGATGGGCGTCCCGGGTAAAGGCGCATCGCTGAATGCAACCGCCGAACACTGGTTCAGCGAGTTCAAAAAGGCCGGTCTTGCCGACAACCACATTCTTGAAACGCCGCACCCGCTCGTCTGGATCGTGCGCAAGGCCAGACCCATCATGGTAGAAGCCATTGCCCGACAGTACATCACGGGCAGCATGTGGCGCGCCTATGAGAAGGGAGCACGGGAGGTATGCGGCATTAAACTGCCGGACGGCCTGAAAAACGGCGACAAGTTGCCTGAGCTGCTGATTACCCCCTCAACAAAAGGAATAATGACCGGGATTCCCGGCGTGCCGGAAGTCGACGATGTCAATATTACTCGCCGCCAGATCGTAGACAACTTCGAGGCATTCGGTTTCGTTTCGCGTGATGATGTGGATCGTTATGAGACGCTGTTGACTGAAGGCGTAAAGATCATCAGTGACCAGGCGGCTGCCGCCGGCCAGCTTCTGGCCGACACCAAGTTCGAGTTCGGCTATGTTGCCAATACGCCTGGATCTGAAACGGATCTCTCCATGATCTATATTGACGAAGTAGGCACACTTGATTCCTCGCGATTCTGGGACCTGGCCGCTTATCGCGAAGGCAGGATGGTCGAGAACTCCAAAGAGCGTTTCCGCAAGCTTCTCTGCGATGCCGTGCCCGACAAGGATGTGTTGCTGAACAAGGACCGGATGGCGGAGCGAGTCCCCCTGGGCGAGACGTTCAAAGTGCCAGTTGAAACCATGATGGCAATTGGCGATCTTTACCGCGAAATGGCTGAGCGTCTTACAGGAGGCACAGTGCCCCGGATAGAGCATGCGCGACAGGAGATCCTTGATGCGCTTGCTCCTTACGGTATCGTTCAGTAAGGTTTGGGGTTAACCGTTTCTAATTTAAAATCCTGTTCGAAATGCGGGTTAGAACTGGTGTTCAACACCGGCAAACGCCTGAAATCCGTAGTCCGGGAATCCCACAACGGTAGAGTATTCGTCGTCAAGAATGTTTTCGAGCGAGGCGTACAGCCGCGTGGCCCGTTCTTTCCCAAGGAGGACTCCCGCCGTCATGTTCAGGTCCACAAAATCTCCCAGATCCTTGTACTTGCGGTCTTGGGCAAAGCGTTTGTTCTCGTATCCCGAAACGTATTTGCCGAAAATGTTCACATCAAGCCGACCGACCTGGCTGTATACACCTGCCGCAGTAATTACATCCGGAATTTCGCGAAGGTTCGACCAATCGCCGCCATTTGACTGTTCCGAATCCATCACGGTACCGTTGACGAACAGTGTGAAGATATCCATGATCCGTGCCGACTCATACTCCATCTCCAAGCCGTATTGCCGGATATCCCGGTTTTCGTAAGCGTTGAACGTATCTCCCTCCCGGGTTACCTCAGTTGAGGTAAGAAGAATGCCGTCTTCACGAAATGTTGCAAAGCCGCCGACCTTTAAGCTGCCCAGCGCCGTATCGCTGAAGCTGACTCCGCCATCGAGGATCGTGCGCGACTCGCGAGACAGGCTTTTGCCTTTTTCCGGGACAGCGCCGGGAGGCGCGTCGACAGAACCGACCGCAGCATGGGCATACAAGGCTGTGATTTTCGATAGGCCATACTTTGCTCCTATTGTGCCGGTCATTACCGGATCTCCCCATTCATCTGTTATAGGCGTACTGAACAGTGAAGTTCCGCCGCCGGAGCGGTCATCTGCCACTGGACCGCCGAGCATATCGATATTGTTGTCGGTATAGTCGTGGTAATAACTCCTGGTGACGCGCAATCCGCCGTCCAGGGTTAACCGGTCCCATTGGTGTTCATCAATAACGACGCCGGAGATTGTTTCCACGTCCATTCGATTGCCCACATAGTAGCGTTTGCCCTCGGGAGCAACCCAATGATTGTACTGCACACCGGCTCGCAATGTGTTGTTGTCTGCAATCCTCCGTGCATGCAACACGCCTGCGTTGTATTCCCAGTCAACTTCGTCGCTTTGAATATCAGGTTTGGACGGTTTCGGATTGTCGCGTTGATAATCCATGTCACGACGTACATATCCTGTGTCAAAAGCCGTACTGGAAGTTTCATCATGTCTCCATAGAGCGCGAAGGATTCCGCCATAAGAAGTTAATGGCGAGAATTCCTCGTTTTCGCGGTTCCTAATTTTTTTCTTGCCCGGATCTTGAATTTTGCGAAGCTCCCGGTTTCCAGTCAGGCCGTAGCCGGTGAATTCCATGTGCAAGTTGTCGCCAACGTCCCAGCTCGTGGTTCCAAACACCGATGAGATCTGCTCGGCAGCGTTCTCGTCGTCCGGGCCATCGGTTGAATAGTGTTTTGCCCCGACAGTATAGTCGGCGTTTTCAAGCCTGTCTCCATGCACCAGGGAGGCACGATAGGTCCCATAGCTGCCGGCTTTGACATCAAGCAGGGTTGTCAACTCGTCGAACCGGCGCGGTATGACGTTAATGGCCCCTACCAGCCCTGCGTTCGGGCCGACCATGATGGCGCCGCCGGATCGCAGGATTTCGATCCGGTCAATTGCGGCGGCCGGAAAAAATGGAGGTATTGTTGTAAAGGCCCGTTGCCAGACGCCATTGACTGCGATGTCCGGGTAAGGATAGATCTGGCCGCGAAAAGATGTGAACGATTTTTCCTTCCGTCCGCGTCTTTCAGTAAAAACTCCAGGCGCAAATTCCATTGCTTCCACCAGCGTACCACTGCTTTGAATACGAATATCCCTGGCTTCAACCGACGAAGTGGCTATGTCCAGAGAAACCGACTCGATAGTAGGAGTGTCCACGGGATCACGAGCCTCCTTTGGGGCTTTGACCACGATTTCACCCAATCGTGTGACCGTCCGGTTGGTGATAATCTCACTGTTTTCCTCATCACCAGGGGCCAAGCCGCTTACAAAACACAAACATGCCGTTGCCAATCCAATTTTGCCCATGCACTTCATACAGTCCGCTTCCTTTCTATTGCTTTGCCTGTTATCGCATTATACCTGGTTTACGTTTGATCTTTGAAAAAAGGGACAATCTTTCCAAAAACATCGAAGTGGCTGTAGTGTGGCTGCGGGTTAACTTTTGTCCTTGTCGGGCGAAGATGCCTTTTCAGGAATGTTATTTTCGGGTTGTGTGATTGACAACGGGCCCATAAGAATGGCTGCACCGCGGGTTTCAGAAAAGCCTTCCAGCACGATCTTGACTATCATGGCAAGCGGCACTGCCAGGAGCATGCCTACCGGCCCAAGGACCCAAGCCCAGAAAACCATGTTCAGCACAATAATCAGCGGCGACAGCCCGAGTCCGCGTCCCATGAATCGCGGCTCAATGCCGTTACTAACACCCACATTGATCGCAAGATATCCGGCGGCAACAATGCCTGCGCGAACAATCCCGAAATCCACCATGGCCAGCAGGATTGCCGGAATGCTTGCCAGGAACGAGCCTACGTTGGGAATGTAATTAAGCAAAAAAGCAAAAAGCGCCAGGATCAAGGCATTCCGCACACCGGCGCCAAGGAGTAGCGCCAGGACCAGTCCGCCGGTGAGCAGGCTCATCAATGTCTTAATTGCAAGGTAGCCACGCAGTTTTTCTGTCACCACCTGCAGTCGTTTCATTGTATCGGGATTGATATTGGGGATCTGTCTAATCCGGTCCGGCAGCAGGGCAGCTTCTAAAATTATAAACACAACAATAAAGAAAATGATAAAAGCCTGACTGGCCAGATCGGTCAGCGTACTCACAGTTCCGCTCAGGAAACCGATAAAGGCTTGAGGGTTAATGGCGTCCCTGATAATCTGTTCTGGCGCTTCGACCCCTCGTTCGCGCAACCAGCCGACAAACTCCATAGTCTGGTACTGCAAGCCCTGCTGGTATTGCGGCAAGTCGGCGGCAAAACCGACCAACGCTCGTCCTCCCACAACGACTGCTATCGCGCTGACCACTCCAAAGCCGAGAATGATAACCAGCAATGACAACCATGACGGCATACCCACCTTCATCATGCTGAAGTAAAGAGGGGTCAGGATAATGGCGAGAAAAACCGCCAGAAGGAACGGGGTAAGCAGAGAGGCAGCAGCCTTAATTCCCGCCACAACAATGACGAAGCAGGCCATGCCTATCAGTAGCCTTGAAAAAGCAGTGCTTCTGTCGTTCATATATCAAATGCCTCTATTTTTGCCTATTCACCAATTGTTTCTCAATCATCGGCTGAGGGTCAAGAAAATGCCTGCTGCTTGAACCGGCCTGAATGTCGGGCTCGTCCCCGTCCCCGCCATTTGCGGCCTATGATATCAGCCTAGTCAATAGACTCCAGCAATTATTGATTTAGCCTCAATTATGCACCCGGAAAGGGGACAACCACCGACGACCTCCGGGGATCCCGAAAGTCGCGCAGGCGCGGACGATGGCGTGCTCGCAGCAGGAAGACTTAGAGGAGCCCTGTCAACAGTTTGACTGCATTGTCGAAATCGTGGTAGTTGACTGTTTCCGAAGAAGAATGCAGATACCGGCACGGAATTGAAAGACAGCCCGACTCAACGCCGCTTTGAGAAGTCTGAATAGCGCGCGCGTCAGTCGAGCCAAACCCGAGCACTTCAATTTGATATGGAATGCGGCGCTTTTCTGCGGTTTCAATCATTAACTCCTTGACCCTGGGTGAAGCGAGCATCCCTCCGTCTTTTATTTTTACCGCGGGCCCCTTGCCGAGTTCAATCGCCATCTTATAAGGGGGTTCGGGTGTGTCAGGACAAGCCGTGACATCCACCGCAATGCCCATGTCAGGCTCTATGCCGTAAGCGCCGGTAATGGCCCCGCGCAATCCGACTTCTTCCTGGACACTGAACACAAAATATACGTCATGGGTTGATTTCTTTAATGCCCGTAAAACCCCTATCAATACCGCGCAACCAATCCGATCATCTAAGGCTTTCGCAATGATGTTATCACCGCGCTTCTCCATTCCGCTGTCAAAACAAGCTGCGTCACCCACCTTCACCGGATTGCTGCGGTCATTCCCGCTCACATCCACAAAAAGTTTGTCAAATTGCGGGATTTTTTTCTTATCGTCCTGTTTTTCCATGCCGATAACGCCTATCGTTCCATCAGCAAAACGCACCCTTTTGGTAACAGCACATAAAGGATTAACCCCGCCGATAGGATTGACCCTCAGAAAACCGCGCTGGTCAATGTATGCAACAATCACACCGATCTCGTCCATGTGCGCGGAAAGCATCACCTTGCGTCCGTTGCCGGCGCCTTTTTTCAATACAATTAAATTACCCAGCGCATCGACCCTGATGTCATCGGCCAGACCGTCAAGTTCGCTCTTTATGATTTCACGCACATGTTCTTCATGCCCAGACGGTCCATAAGCTTCAACCAGCTTCTTTATTACTTCTTTCATCTCTGCTTTGCCTTTCGCGTCTTTCAAAAATCTTTCCTTTTTTATGTTCCTTGCGTTTTCTGAGGTTCTTCTTCCTGGCAACCAATGACCAATGACACGCGCGAAGCGAGTAAATAACTAATGATTTCTCTTTTCCCCTACAACCGTTGCATAATCTTCAGCATAAGTTTTACGGTGTTGTTCAAATCTTTTTTGCTCATCATCGAAACCGGCGAATGAATATAGCGGCATGGAGCCGAAACTGCCACAGTAGGGACTCCTCTGCGTGCAAGATGAATAGCCCCGGCGTCAGTCCCTCCCTGGCCCGGCTGTTTAATCTGATACGGAATCTTTTCCTCTTCCGCGGTCGAAATCAATAACTGTACCATGTCTTTGTCGGCAATCATGGTTTTATCCATAACACTGATGGCCGGGCCTTTGCCCAGCTCTGTTGTCGGACTGATATCCTTATCTTTTGGCGAGTCATCGCAAATGGTTCCTTCAAGCACAAATGCCGCATCCGGTTCAATCCCGAAAGCCGCCACCCGCGCACCGCGTAATCCGACTTCTTCCATTGTTGTGAACACCGGATAGAAATCAAACGGATACGGTCCGGCCTTGATCAGTTCAATTAACGCTGCACAGCCAGCACGGTCATCAAAAGCCTTGCCCTTAACCACGCCGCCCAGATCTTCAAATTCAGTTGCAAATACCGCGTAATCTCCCTGGTTGACCAACTTTTCAGCCTCCTCGCGACTGCTCACCCCGATATCAATAACCATCGCGTCATGCTTGATGATTTTTTTGCGCTCATCCGGAGGGGTAAGATGCACCGGCTTGATGCAAATCAAACCTGGGACACGGTCTTTTCCAATCAAAACTTTCTTGGCAGGCAGAACACGGTCATCTATTCCGCCGACCTTCTGGAAAAAAAGCAGACCTTTTTCATTGGCGTGTGAAATCATCAGTCCGATCTCATCCATGTGCGCCGCCATCATTATCTTCCGCCGTTTTCGCCCCGTGCCCTTTTTGAACCCCAGCAGATTGCCAAGAGAATCAACCCGCAGGCTGTCCACATTCGAACGGACTGCTGATATGATGATATCTCTCACAGCAGATTCATCGCCGGCCACACCCGCCGCATTTGACAGTTTTTCAAGTGTTTTCAGTTTCATTATATTTTGCGCTTACAACCCTTCGCCGCATACCCTATTTAATTTCACGTGAAAGTTTATCGATAAAAACGTTGTCAAGGCCGGCGATAAAATGCGCCAGCAATCTTCCCGTCCGTTCAACATCTTTAACCTGCAGCATTTCCACCGGTGTGTGCATGCTGCGCAAAGGAATACTCAGCAAAGCGGTTGGTATCCCGGCACGGGTTAGCTGTATGGCATTGGCATCAGTGCCGGTGCCGCGGGTGCAGATTTCTGTTTGAAAAGGAATTTCATGTTGCAGGGCTGTTTTACGCAAAGCTTCAAACATTTCCGGGTGGATATTCGGCCCCCTGCACAACGCAGGACCTTTACCCAGTTCAACCGCATTTAACGCTTCCGGAATGCCGGGTTGTTTGCCGAAACCGACATCAATCGCAATTCCGATATCCGGGGCAACACTGTAAGCGCCGGTAATTGCTCCGCGCAACCCGACTTCCTCCTGTACCGTGGCCACAGCGTAAACATCCCACGAATGGGTCAAATTGCGCAATTGCTCCATGCAGCAGGCAATTGCAGTGACCGATGCCCGGTCATCAAAGGCCTTGCCGCTTACATGACCGTTCTGTAACTCGGTGAATCCGCCGCGGATTGAAATCAAATCGCCTGGACGCACGTTCTTTTCCAGTTCTCTGGCGGTCAGGCCTGTATCAATAAAAAGCTCATCCATTGGCGCCGGTTTGGAACGTTCCTGTTCATTCAACACATGCGGCGGACGGGAACCGATAATTCCGGGCAACCGCCGCTTTCCGTGAACAAGCACCTCGCGTCCCGGCAATGTGCGCACGTCAAATCCGCCTACTTGTGTAAAACGGATGAATCCTTTCTCCAGAACTGTAACAATCAGCCCGATCTCATCCATATGCCCGGCAAGCATAATCCGCCATCGTGCTGTATTGCTCTTTCCGTGCCCCTGTTTCAAGGCAATCAGGTTTCCCATTGCGTCAACACGAACATCGTCCGCGAAGGCGCCGAACTGTTCGCGCACAATCTCGCGAATCTCTTCCTCATAGCCGGAAACCCCGTTCGCCTCGGACAATTGTTTAAGAAACGAAACTGTGTTCACTTTTCCCTGCCTATTCCCAAAATAAAATAATCCGTGGAATCAACTTGTAAAAGGAATGTAAGCTATTGCCTCAGGTCAATGCAACGTCTTTTGGCTTCTGGTAAGAATCTTAGGAATCTTAGGGACACACCTTTTATATTTACGGATCATATAGATCAATCTCAAAACGTTACCCGCATGAAGAATCTATATTAACAGGAGAAATACAAGGCCCAGCCTGACCTCTGCGCGCGGACTCAGCCGGTGTGTTGCCATGACATAACCACATCACCCGGCATTCCCTGCCATTTCATTGAATCCGGGCGCTATCTGACCTTGCAACCATACCCTTGGGCTGTGCTACACCGTGTCAGCTGCCCGCAGGCGCCGACACCGCCTCAAGCCGCAGGTCACGCATAGTGCATAACCCGCCCCAGTCACCACAGCGCATCGCTCTTGCCCCGCTTTTGCGTTTCAGCCCGAACTCATTCCGGTATCGCCTGTATATGCCTTCAACATATTCTCGGCTGCCCAGAACTACCCCGTCTGAAAAATACCTTACGCGGCAGCGCAACACTTCAGCTTTCGGCAACCTGCCACCTTCTTCCAGTACCTGACGCACCTTCTCATAGGAAAAACCTATCCTGCCGGATGTCTGTTCTCCCCGCATATACAACAGCTTGCGATATTTATGGCTCACCTGACCCCATACCGCCGTCCCAGGATCAAGAGACAGCATCACGCTTCCCAACCCCTGCCTGGCTCTCCTGCCTCCTGCCATAGCTTCCGCGTAGCCGCAATAACGGTAATTGCGGGGATCTGACACGGTTCCTGACCTGACCGGGTTAAGGTCTATGTACGAGGCCATCATGATCAAGACATTCTCGCTGTTTTCCACCAGTATGCTTTTAAATCGCTCCTCCCACAATGTGCCGCGCCTGACATTGTTACGGTTATACCACATGGAAAAACGCTGCTTGAGCGTCTTCATGAACTGCGAGACGTCATACATCCGGTACAGGTATTTCTCCCGAAGCTGCCTCACATAGGCTTCCTGATTATCTTCCCTGGCCTCCTTAAGCAGCCTTTCATACTCGGCCACAAAGGGTTTTGAATACAGCAGCCTCATTCTCTCAAGAAGCTGATCATCGTCTATTTCCTGCCTTTCAGGAACATGGACAAGGATATGGAAATGATTGCCCATCACCGCATAGGTAAGGATATTGACCCCGCAGAAACCCTCCACCTTGCGCATCATCTTCCTGAATACTTCCTTTTCCACATCACCCAGAACCATCCTGCGCTCTATCACCCTGGACATGCAATGATAGTACCCGCCTTCTTCTATCTTGACCCGTGCCGTGCGCATAATACCTCCCCGCTCAGAAATTCATACATTTGCTGACTTTCAGCAAAGTGTACACCGTAGCGCATTCCATTGCAACTTATTAATGGTGTGTCCCTAATTACCTTCCGTTGGAAGGAATATTACTACGCTATTGCCAAGAACTGGAACAGCGGTTGGGGAGAATTATATCGTTCGAAAGACGGCTTGACACCGTTTGACTCCAGGGGAAGATTCGTTTACAGACTGCGGCATTGTGCTGTTATGCTTCGCGACAATCAGCTTCTCGTATTCTATACTGTGGCAGGTGAGATGGGTATAGCGATGGCAGAACTTGACATCAAAATCAAGTAGACGGCAGATCAAGATGAACGTGGTCACGGTCGCGAAAGCGCCTGAAACCCGCATGCGGGTTAGCCCTCTGCGATTTGGGCCGTCAAAAGCATTTGGGAAGAAATGCTGTTATGCCGGCCGCATTATTTGTGCGGAATCAAGTGAAGAATTGCTGGCTTATATTGACGATGCTGATATCATAATGCGAAAAGTTAGTTAAAACACCGGGTCGTAGCGCAGCCTGGCAGCATCCCGACCTCTGCGCCAAATCGCGAGAGTCGGGGCTTTGGAAACTGAAAGTCGTGGGTCAAATCCCACAGTACAGCGGGGCGTAGCGCAGCTTGGCAGCGCGTCAGCTTTGGGAGCTGAAAGTCGTGGGTTCGAATCCCACCGCCCCGACCATTTGGTATATTCCAGACACAACAGTAACTTTCAGATCCATATCAAACTTGTTTCCGATAAAGGGATGAGAACCCACGAAGTGGGTTTGTCTACCTCAATGCGGGAGCTTCGAGGTAGTGGCTGGCCTTGAGCCAGCCCCGAAGGGCAAGGCCGTCGGGCGACGGCCGCAGCAATCCCACCGCCCCGACCATTTCGGATTTTTCCCGCCGTCGGCGGAAAAATCCGAAATGGTCGAGCCTCCTTCGAGATATCCGAACCTGGTTCGAGGGCCACTATCGGCGATCCTGACCGACCCCCGCGCTTCGCGCGGTGATACTACCCCGGCAGGCCGCCCGCCAGCGCTCCGCGCTGTCATGCGTCCTGCTCCTACCCGCACCCGCCGTGACAGCTTCGCTGGCGGCCTGCCTGCATAGTACCCGAGGCGCGAAGCGCCGCGGGGGGTACCGTCTACCGTTCATGACGGGTCTTGTCTCTCAAAGTAGGTTCGAATATCACGAAGGAGGCTCGACTCCGTATTACGATGTTCTGGGTTTACATACTCTATAGCCCAACATTTGACCGCTATTATAAAAGCCAGACTGAAAATCTGACAGACAGACTCATAATGCATTTCGAGGCCAAAACAAAGTCTACATGCTCCGCAAAAAACTGGCTGCTTGTCTTCAGACAGTCCCTTAACCCGCATATCTCACAGGATTTCGTAGTGAGAGCGTGGAAAGTGCTTCTGCGGGGGTGCGAATTGGTAAAACGCCTGAGAATTTATAAAGAGGTATAATTGGACAGAATCAACAAATTTATCGTATATTTCATAGTAGAAAACTTTTTTAGCCTGATCTATTCATCAACTTCGTGATAAGAGTGCGCATGTTGCTTTAGATCAATGGCTTTGTGCAGATAGCCGGGTGTAGGCGCATAGACATGCGTCAAAATCGGCTGGCCAGCAAAGTCGTTGAGATGAAGTGACATGAACACTCGTAATAGATTTTTATGAATAGCTCGGGTTAGGATATGTATTTTTTTTAACAATACAAAATCCTATATTTACAATACAAATATCCAAAATCTAGAAACAAACTATGGCCAAAGAAGAAAAATTTATTCCCTTTGATGTGATTGAAAAATTCATGGTTGATGTGATGGTAAAAGCCAACATCCCGGAGGATGATGCCAGGATAGTGGCAGATGTGCTGGTTAAAGCAGATAAACTTGGTGTTGATTCGCACGGGGTAAACAGGCTTAAACCCATATATCTGGACCGGATCAATGACGGCATCCTTAATCCGGTTACCAATTTTGAGGTAGTGAAGGAAGCGCCTGCTACAGCAGTAGTTGACGGACATAATGGTATGGGCCACGTTATCGCATACAAGTCTATGCAAATGGCCATTGATAAAGCCAAAAAGTATGGTATGGGGATGGTTGCTGTAAGAAATTCGACCCATTATGGTTTTGCCGGTTACTATCCGCTGATGGCTACCGGACAAGACATGATAGGCATAACCGGAACCAATGCCAGACCTTCTATTGCACCTACCTTTGGTGTGGAAAACATGTTGGGAACCAACCCATTGACTTTCGGAATGCCCAGCGATGAAGGTTTTCCCTTTTTACTGGACTGTGCTACCTCCATTACCCAGCGCGGCAAGGTTGAATTATACGCCCGCCAGGGCAAAGAAATGCCCAAAGGATGGGTCATTGATAAAAACGGAGAATCGAAAACGAACTCTGTAGAAGTACTGGAAGACCTGATAGCTGGAAGAGCTGCATTTACACCGCTGGGTGGAGTGGGAGAAGAAACAGGAGGCTACAAGGGTTATGGATATGCTACGGTTGTAGAAATTCTCTCTTCTGCCCTGCAACAGGGCGCCTATCTGAAAATGCTTTTGGGCGTTAAAGATGGCAAAAAAGTTCCGTATCCCTTAGGCCATTTCTTTATTGCCATTGATATAAATGCTTTTACCGAACCCGCTGACTTTAAAAAAACCACAGGCGATATTCTCAGAAAACTGCGTGCTTCTCAGAAGATGCCGGGAGAAAAGAGAATTTATACAGCAGGAGAAAAGGAGCATGATGCCTGGATTTACAGAAAAGACAAAGGGGTTCCCTTTAATGATGCTTTATTTGAAGAATTTGCCGGAATGTGTAAAACGTATGGTCTGGAAGAATATCTTCCCCATTTTAAGCAACAATTTCCGGTTTCCAGAATATAATAAAATCCCCTGCTGTCATTTACACCTGAGCCCCGCTGCATCCAAAATAGGCCAATCAAATGACATGTTATTTCTGGGACAGGACATCAGGAAAATCTACAAGGCGAGATAAAAACATGAAAGGATTTTTCTCAGGATAAAATGGATTGGTCTCGTTTACAGGATATTCTTGTGGTTTGCATTCCGGTTTTCGCCATGATTGCGTTGGGAAAAGGATTGGAATTGCGCGGAATTCTAGGAAAGGACCGGCGTAATTTCATCAACTGGCTGACCTATAATCTGGCACTGCCGGCCCTTATTTTCCGCGGAGTTGCTACCCAGCGGTTTATTGAGCTTTTTGATGTGCCGCTTCTTGCGGGACCGGCATGCGCCATTATTATTACATGCATAATATTTGTTCTCCTGGGGTTGGCGTTTAAAATCAGGGGGCCGCTGGCGGCAGCTTTTATTTTCGGAACGTTCTGGGCAAATGTTTCATATATGGGCTTTCCGCTTGCAAACAACGCATATGGAAGCGAGGGCATGACCAGCGCCGCGATTTACAATGCCTTTGTAATGCCGTTTTCCGTTATCCTCGGATTTCTAATGATAGGAATCTACGGCGATAGCAAGAGCGGGGGTGGAATTGGCGGTAGGATTCGCGGCGCTTTTTTAAATCCCCTGGTAATATCCGCCTTCCTGGGAATAGTAACGGCACTGGTTGCCGAAGTGTTCCGGGATCCGGAAGGACGGTTGCATCTGGCGGCTCCGGTTTCTGCATTGCTTGAACTTGCCGGTTCCTTCCTGGAGCTCATAGGGGCAATGGGCTTGCCGCTTGCGCTTCTGTCTATTGGCGGTTCCATGCATCTTGCGGAAACAAAAAAGCGCATGGGACTGCTTTCGCTTGTTCTGACGGGCAAGCTGATAGTGTTGCCCCTATTAACGTTGCTTATCATTCGTATTTTTTTTCCGGGCGCGGACACCGTTACCCTTGGTGTGGCAGTGATGTTGACGGCTATGCCCAACGCGGTTGCCAGTTTTGTAGTGGCCCGTCAGATCGGTGTGGAAGAAGGTTTCGTTTCCTCGATGCTGGTTATCAGCACAGGATTGAGTATTTTCAGTCTGCCGGTATGGTTGTACTTTGTGTTGTGAGCGCTGTAAACTCGAAGCTATTGTAAAGCGGGATTATTGCTGCAATATAAGGGGATGAAGTTTATACTGCTCTGAATTAAAACAGCCGCAGGAAGGAAGGGCGGGCATAGTGAAGACTTTGATCGAGTTGATTGATGCCCTGGAGCAACGGGGCGATACTGTCTGCCTTCTCGAGTTCAGTCCGGACAAATTGTCTCGGACAAGTTACAGAGTCCTCGGTTCGGAAGTGAAAGCGCTGTCGGCAGGGCTGATCGCCGCGGGACTGAAGCAAGGGCAAAGGGTGGCAATGTCCGCCGGAGTGGGCGCGGATTCGCTTACAACGATGCTCGCGGTAATTTATGCCGGCGCAGTAGTGGTTCCGATCGACACTCAAATGGGCGATGACGGCCTGCGTCACGTTCTCAAAGACAGCAGTCCCAGTTTCCTGTTCACCACCTCAGATATTGCTGAAAGAATTGGCCGCCTGGAACCCGGCGCGTCCTGGATTACGGCGCTTTTTGATGAACCGGGAAAAGACGGTCACTGGCGCAAGTACATGGAAAAGCCGGAACGCTTGAACGTTCCTGACATTAACCCGTCCGACCAGGTTGTCCTCTTTTATACATCCGGCACTACCGGCGCTCCAAAGGGGGTGCCGCTGAAACATTCGAACCTGGTGTATCAGATTAAGATGTTGGACCAACAACGAATTGCCGCAAGCGGGGATAATCTGCTCCTGGCGCTGCCCATGCACCATGTGTATCCTTTTGTGATGGGGTTGCTTGTTCCTCTTTTTTTCGGCGCGTGTATTGTTGTCCCGGCCGCCTTGACGGGTCCCCAGATCATGCGCGCTGTTCGGGAAGGAGAAGTCACCGCGATCATCGGTGTGCCTCGGTTTTACCGGGCTTTATATGACGGCATGCAAACGCAGATTAAATCTCGCAACACAGTTTTGCGGACTTACCTGCGCATGTCTGAAAAGCTCGCCTTGTTTCTGTACGGCAAAAACTGCGCGTCTGCGGCCCGGTTAATAATGGCGCCATTGCGTAAAAAGGTCGCGCCGGGGCTCAGGCTGATGGCCAGCGGCGGCTCGGCGCTGGATCCGGAGTTGGGCCAGTGGCTGGAAGCTGTAGGCTGGCAGGTTGTAGTTGGTTACGGTCTGACTGAAACTTCACCGCTTCTTTCGCTTCGTCTTCCCGGCGGCTGCCCGTTAAAAAGCATTGGAAGACCTGTGCCTGGAACGGAGATCCGGATTGATCTTCATCATCAAAAGCCCGGATCTGACAACGCTAAAGGTAAAAGCGGCTCGGAACAAGGCGAAATCCTGGCAAAAGGGCCGGGTGTATTCGATGGGTACAGAAATCTTCATAAAGAAAACAAAGAGTCTTTCACCCGGGATGGTTTTTTTCGCACCGGAGATCTGGGCTATCTTGATGGCCAGGGCTGCCTTTATGTAACAGGCAGGATTTCCACGATGATTGTTACTGAAGGCGGCGAAAATGTTCAGCCTGAAAACGTGGAAGCGGAATATTCAAAGCATTCTTTAATAACAGAAATAGGTTTATTGGAAAAAGACAGAAAGCTTGTGGCCCTGGCGGTTCCCGACAAGTCCGCAGCCGGAGGCTTGAATACTGAAAAAATAAACAGCCTTGTTTTGGAGGCAGTAGGCGAGGTGTCCCGCAATCTGCCCTCATACATGCGAATATCCGATGTGCGGGTAACTACTAGAAGTCTGCCTCGCACCCGGCTCGGAAAGATAAGACGCCACATTCTTGAGGAACGATGGGAAGAAGCAGGTGAAAAAGAAGCAGGCCAGGTCAAGGCTGGACCAATAGCGTTCGAAGAGATGTCAGATTCAGACCGCCTTCTGCTTGAGAACCCTGTTGCATCCCGGGTTTGGCAATGGCTTGCGGATCGCTATAGCGACAAACGCCTGACCCCGGATACGAGCCCGCAGCTTGATCTTGGCATCGATTCCATGGGATGGCTTAACCTGAGTCTTGATTTAAACGAAGCGGCCGGGGTGGAACTTGACGAAACTGCCATTGCCCGTGTGGACACCGTGAGAGATCTGCTCAACGAGGTTGTCGATGCTGCAACCGGCGACAGAGAAACTTTTGATCCCGTGGAAGACCCTGGCTCTGTATTAGACTCATCTCAGCGCCGCTGGCTGCCGCCCCGACGAAAAATCGAGTCGGCGCTCTTTAATATTATTTACCTTGCCGGGGGCGCTCTTTTCCGTTTGATGTACCGCATTGAAGTCTCGGGAAGGGATAATGTTCCACCTGATGAGCCCTGTGTTTTGACGCCGAACCATGCAAGTTATCTTGATCCATTTGTTCTCGGTATTGCGCTTGGACGAAGACAATTAGGCAATACCTGCTGGGCAGGAGCCACGGTTGCTGCTTTTGATACGGCTCTAAAAAGACGCGGCAGCCGCCTTGCCCTTGTTCTCCCGATTGAACCGAGGCGCGGAGCCATGTCGGGTATTGCGTTTGCTTCCTTTGTGCTCCGGCGCGGATACAACCTTGTCTGGTTTCCTGAAGGTATGCGGTCTCCGGATGGCGCCCTGCAGGAATTCAAGCCCGGGCTTGGCTTTGTGCTCAGCCGCTTGTCGGTTCCGGTCATACCTGTGTCGATAGAAGGAACCTACGAAGCCTGGCCGACGCGACGTAAATTTCCCAGGCCGGGAAAAATCAGGATCACTTTCGGCCCGCCGACTGATGTTTCAACGCTGAAAGCTCGCGGCAAAGGCAAAGAAGATCCGGAAAAGATCGTATCCGGATTGCAGAAATTGATGTCCGGAAATTGACATGCAATCTTTACATTACGGTTTCAATGTAATATCATGCCAAACATGTTCAGAAATTCCAGCACTTGACAGATAGGCATTAAACGGCAGTTGAACGGTGTGATTTATTGAGTTCAACTGCCGTTTTAACGATAAATCAACATACCGCAAACTTTTGCGGCAGTGAGCCTTTTAATCGGCGCGCCGGATGTAAGCTTTTGTATTGTATGATCAATATAGCATCTCAGGCGTAAGCAGTTTGATCTAAGAATATATGTGAGACGAAATGAGCGAAGAGCAGAATTTAAATAGAGCTGAAAAAAAAGCCGGTAGGGTCAAAAAGACAATTACCATACAGGACCGCAAAGTATTTGATCTGGCTAAAGCCCGGAGCCTTAGACGCGCCCAGGGCGTTATCCCGGATAAGCCGTCTAATGTTCCAAATTCAAATATGCCGCGCATGCCGAGAAAAGGCGCTGGTCCTGCAGGCGGCGCCAGCAAGAAAGCGTCTACCCCGCGAACAAGCCCGAAATTCTTCAGCAAGAGGTACAAGGTAATTTCAGAGATCGGACGCGGTGGATCGGCTGCGATTTTCAAGGCGAAAGACACCTTTCTTGATGCCGATGTTGCCATCAAGGTGCTGCCGAGGAAAGTTGTTGCCGACCCGGCCACACGGGAACGGTTTAAGAATGAAGCCCGGATTGCAATGCAACTGGCCCACGAAAACATTGCCCGGCTGTTTCATTTTGATGTCGAAATAGGGCGTATGTACCTTGTAATGGAGTATGTGCCCGGGGAGGATTTCCGCAAGATTATCGAACATTCGGCTCCTTTGGACCTGGAAGTTGTCCTTGATATTGCTCATTCGCTTTCAATTGCCCTGGATTATGCTCATCGACACAGCGTATTCCATCGGGATCTTAAGCCGGAAAATATCATGCTTTCGGATCGCGGCCGCCTTAAGGTCATTGATTTTGGAACAGCCCGCGGCCTGCATTTGAAAAAGCTTAAAACCGAGGGAGTATATCTGGAAGGTACACCCACTTATGCTGCGCCCGAACAATTTCAGGACAACAAGCCTTCAGCGGCTTCGGATATTTACTCGATGGGGGCGGTTATACAGGAAATGTTAACCTCTCAACCGATCTATCCATTTGACATTTCTCCTGAAGAAGTGTTAAAGCGCGAGCCTGCGCCCATGCCTGAATTCGTTCCCCCTGCTGTGCAGGAGGTTATATCGCGCGCTCTGTTGACTGATCCAAATGAGCGCTGGCACACTCCAGAAGAATTTTATAACGCGATTTATCAGGCTGCCGTAGAAGTCACAGCTAAGGATGCTTGACATTAACCCGCATATCTCACACTGCGGGTTAATCAATTCGGATACCGATCACCACTGACTGTAACGGTTCATAAACAATGTAATTAATCGTGAGAGGGTTCGCGCCGAGACAGTACGCCAGAGCTTACTGGGTTTCCTGGCTCCGCTTCTCAAAAATGTTGCTTTCTTTTTATGTTGTCGAAAAGCCTGTTGGCCCTTAAAATTGCGGCATTTACGACCGTAATAGCAGCAAAAGAGAAAGGCCGGTGTTTATGACTCGTTTTTTATTGCATATTTTTATTCTTCTGTTTGCCGGTTATGCTGTCCACGGTGAACCAGGCAGCTCGTGGCAATCCTGGAGAAGTTCCAATAGGGACGGGAAGTCCGAAGACAAAGGCCTGCTGAAAGCGTGGCCGGAAGGCGGCCCGGAGAAGCTCTGGGAAAAAAACAACCTTGGCAAGGGTTTTTCAAGCGTAACGGTTGCGGACGGACGCGTATTTATAACCGGCGCGAAAAACGGAAAATGTGTGGTCTACTGTCTTGACATGAAAGGTCAGACCTTGTGGGAGACGGAACACGGCGCGGCATGGACCAGGAGTTACGCGGGCTCGAGAGCATCAGTTACCATAGACAGAGATAAGGCATATCTTCTTTCAGGACATGGCAAGCTTGCTTGTTATGAAATTGAATCAGGAAAGATGGTCTGGTCGCGGAAAATGAGCGAGTTTGGAGGCAAAACTCCGAATTGGGGTTATGCCGAGTCAGCGCTGGTTGTCAACGGTAAGGTTATAGTCAGTCCGGGCGGCAAAAACTGTATTGTGGCGCTTGACAAGAAAACCGGCCGCGCGATATGGAAAAGCAGGGGCAATGGAGCCTCCGCTCATTACTGTTCGGCAATACGGGTGCCTTATCGAGGAAAACACATGATTGTAAACGGCAACCGCGGCGGTATATTTGCAGTGAGCGAATCTGACGGTGAAACACTCTGGTCCAACGGTTTTTGTTCAGGTAATACGGCTAATTGTCCCACGCCTGCCTTTAGTGATAATTATGTATTCTGGGCCAACGGATACGGCAAAGGCGGCATCTGCCTTAAAATCAGCTTTTCCGGAACAGAAGTAAAAGCTACAGAGGCGTGGCGGACTAAAGACATGGTCTGTCATCATGGCGGATATGTGATTCACAACGGTTATATTTATGGCAACAACAATAAGGGATGGTCATGTCTCGACCTCAAGACCGGAGAAAAGAAATGGTTTGCCAAAGGTGTCGGCAAAGGATCTCTTTGTTATGCTGATGGCATGCTATACTTGTTCGGTGAGCGCGGAGGCAACGTTGCACTGGCAGTAGCATCGCCGGAGAATTTTGAAATGACCGGCAGCTTTTCAGTATCCGGCAAGGGCCCGAGCTGGGCGCATCCGGTTGTGACCGGCGGACGCCTGTACCTGCGCTACGGAAACAATCTATATTGCTACAATGTCCGTAAGTAGTCACAAGGCTTACATTTAATCAGAATGTGTTGTATATGCTGTGCGCTTTAAGGCCGCGCTTGAGGCGGGATAAATCAACATTGTCGTCAGTTTCGATGACTACGTTTTTTGGTGCGCCTTTCCGGACATGAAAGAAATTATCGCTGAAAGAAGCTTGAATGTTCGCCGGAGGCTGCAGCCAGCACCACAGGGCAGCCGAGCCGGAAGAAACTTGAGCCACGAATTGTCTTGTTGGTTCTCTTTTGAGTTTTACTGACAATTCCGGATCAACCAGGTCCATTCTTTTAGGTCGATCAAACATTACCAGGTTGGAAGAAAGAACTGTGCCTTTTTCTCCGGCTTCGAGCCATACCAGCAGTTCCTCGGGGCCGGCCTGTTTCATTACGTCCTTAACATCGAGAACCTTGACCCGCTTACTGCTGCGTTCGCTCACGGTAAACGGGAAACGGTCTTCCACGATCTTCTCCCCGCGCACTGTTGTGAGGCTCCAGTTGATGTGACCTTTGATCTGTCCGAGCATGTCGTTTGTCACATGGACATCAACTCTGCCCGTTTCCGGGTGTTCAACGCCAGAGACCAGGACGGGGGCGTAGAATTTTCGGGCCATGTAATGCAGCGCTTTCCATTTGCCGTAGTAATCAATGGAAGACCAGCTTGCCACCGGCCAGCAGTCGTTAAGCTGCCAGTAAAGTGTTCCCATCGTTTCAGGCATGTTTCGCCGCCAGTGTTCAATGCCGTACTTCATGGCCATACCCTGAAGGATCTGACTGAGCCACAGGGTCATCTCGAAATTCTTCGGCATTCTGAACCAGTCAAGCATGTACTGTATTATCGCCACATTGCCGATATTGCTTCGCTGGTGATGCTCCATAACCGGCGATGTAATGTTGTGGTCCTTACGGGTTGTATAAAGATTGACTGTTCCAGGTTCGGGAAAACTCTGGAATCCGAATTCGCTTATAAACCTGTGTGTGCAGGTACGGTACCATTCAAAAGGTTTCCTGCCGTGCCATACGCTCCACAAATGTGCATCGCCCCATCCAGGGTTTCTGTGGTCTGACCGGTCGCCTCTGGGCGAATGCGGACTGCCGGGCCAGTATGGACGTTCCGGGTCCTCGCGACGGACAACTGATGATATTGTCTTGTCGAAAAGCCTCTTATAATCAGTCCATGACATTGCGGTATCGGTGCGTTGGTCTGCAACAAGTCCCTGCTCAAGTTCATTGTTGCCACACCACAGGGCGAGACAAGGATGATGTCTGAGTCGCCTGACGTTGTCGCGCGCTTCCAATTTCACGTTGTCAACAAACTCATCATCAAAAGCAGGATAAGCGGCGCATGCAAACATGAAATCCTGCCAGAGGCAAATGCCATATTCATCGCATAGATCATAAAATAGATTCGACTCATATATACCCCCGCCCCAGACTCTCAGCATGTTCATATTAGCCTTAACGGAATCTTCAATCAGTCTCCTGTAGTCTTCGGGTTTTACCCGGGATACCGGAGCATCGGCCGGGATCCAGTTGGCGCCTTTGGCAAAAAACTGCTTTCCGTTGATAACAAAAGCGAAGGATTCTCCTTTTTTATCTTTTTGTGTTTTCAACTCCAAAGTGCGTAAACCGATTCTTTTTTCATCGGTAGCCAGCAAGTCGCCGTTTTTGTCGAGCAGATCAATGGCCAATTCGTACAAGGGTTGTTTGCCCATTCCGTTGGGCCACCAGAGGTTTGGCTTTTGTACGATTAACTCGACTGATGTCGTCTTACCTTTAAACTGAAGCTCTGCTTCAGTTACCAGTGAGCCTGAAAAATAGAGACTTGCTTTGCCTTGAAGGAAGGCGCGGCGCGTTTTTTGAATTTCAGCTTTGACATCAATCCGCACCTTGCCGCCTGAATGTTTCTGGCTGATCTTTATGTTTTCCAATCTCGCGATGTTGAATCCCGCCAATTCAATATCCCGCCATATTCCCGAGGTCACCAATTTCGGGCCCCAATCCCAGCCGAAATTGCTTGGCTGTTTGCGAATCCATCCGCCGCTGTCCACTCTGTGGTTGCCAACACCCCACCCATGCATATAGGCCTGGGCATTTCTCTTTGCGACATACTTGAGAGGAGATGAAAAATGTATTTTGATCTGGTTTGAGCCGCGGCGAAGCAGGCTCTTGACATCAAACTCCCATGTTCGATGCATGTTGTCGGTTGATGCGACTTTCTTTCTGTTTATGAATATGTCGGCAATCGTGTCCAGCCCGTGACATTTCAGCAGTACCCTGTCATACCTCATCAAGTCGTTTTCCACCGTGAAATCGCGCGAATATACCCAGTCGCTCTCACCAACCCAGCTCTGCTTATCTTCATTGTCCCGGAAAAAAGGATCGGGAATTACTTTATTGGTCATGAGCGCGTCATGAACCATGCCCGGCACGTGGGCTTCGTAAATCTCGTTGCTCCCTTTGCGAGCGCAGGACCAAGAGCCGTTAAGTGTTTGAATATGCATGACCAGAATCCTCCAGATAAGTATTGTCCCATAATCGCAAAAAACAGATCCCAAAACAAACAAAACCCAAGCAGGGCTCAGGCCGCAATCAGATCAAGCTTGCAAGAACTGTCAGCGGGCTTTAGATTTCCGAGTTTCACACAAGAGGGAGGAGAAACAGGAAGCATCGGATCCTGAATGCAGCCATGTCTATATTTGCAATAATCGCCATAGCTTTTGCTGTTGCCATGGACGCTTTTGCAGTGTCAATTTCCAGCGGCATAGCTATTCGGGAGATGAAGGTGCGTCATGCGCTGCTTATAGCCGCATTCTTCGGAATATTTCAGGGCGTCATGCCGATGGTCGGCTGGATGGTTGGCGAAGGTGTCAAAGCGTTTATTGAACCATGGGATCACTGGGTAGCCTTCGGCCTTCTGCTCGGGGCCGGCGTTAAACTGATTTATGAATCACGAAAAAGTCAAGGCAGTCCACCGGGTTATGACCCTACGAATATCTATGTACTTTTCATTCTATCAATCGCCACCAGTATTGATGCTCTGGCTGTGGGGCTTACCTTGTCCTTCGTGGATATAGGAATAGTGGTTCCGGTAATGGTTATAGGGTTCATAACTTTTATCATGTCATTCGCGGGGACTTACACCGGCAAAATGCTGGGGCATCTGCTGGAACGCAAAATGGAACTGGCGGCCGGGCTGCTGTTGATTGCTATTGGCATAAAGGTTCTCATTGAACATACAAGCTAGCACAATATGGCGCCCGGCAACTGGTCAGGCTTCTTGCGTCGAATCCACATCAGTCCTTCGGGGATGGTGCGGGGTAGTCCGGTTCATCAAGTCCCGATATCAGTTCATCAATATTTACAGTGCGATTTTCTTCGATCGAACGGTTGCCTGCGATTCCGGTAAGAATTGACCATGCCCCGCCGCGGTAATCCGAGGCTCTCATGTACTTATCCTGCGGCGGCGACTCACTGAACAAATCTTCAAGTAGCACCGGATCGCCCCCTCCGTGGCCTCCGCTTCCGGTCCATATGTCGACCTCGTATGCAGTCTCGAAATGTGGATACACTTTTGTTTTGGTGCCTTCCTTTATCAGTTTTCCGGGAACATTGCCGTCGCCGCTGACATAAACGGTTTCCTGACAGATATGCTCTATTCTCCCCTTGCTGCCGTTAATTGCAACCTGCAGTCCCTCCCATGGCATAAAGGCATTAAGAGAATAACTCATGGTTGCTCCGTTCTTGTAGGAAACAATCAGGTGCATAGTGTCTTCAATATCAATATCTTTGCTAAAGACGCACTTGTCCCGGAAATATCCATCGAAATGTTCATTTTCCAGGTACAGCTTGCGATGCGTTTCATTGGACTCCATGTCCAGGGCAAACCGGCAATTCTTGAATTCAGGGCACTGGCTGCACCTTTCTGATCGAGCGCTCAGGCCGTACCGCTCGGCCGTTTCGGGCAGATAAAAGTTTCGTTTTCCAAGCGCGTGTACGCTTTGGGGTGTCGTATCAAGCCACCAGTTAATCAGATCAAAGTGGTGTGTTGCCTTATGAACCAGCAGACCTCCTGAATTTTCCTTGTTACGGTGCCAGCGCCGGAAGTAGTCGGCGCCGTGGCGCGTGTTCAACAGCCAGTTGAAATCGACAGACAACACATCGCCGATCACTCCCGACATCAGGAGTTCCTTGATCTGGGTTCGAGGCGGTGAATACCTGTAGTTGAAAGTCACCCTGCAGTCCCTTCTGGTTTTTCTGCAGGTATCAATAATGCGTTGGCATTTCTGCTCACTGATGGTCATGGGCTTTTCAGTTATGGTATCACAGCCCATTTCCATGGCTTTGCAGATATAATCATCGTGATATCGGTCAACTGTAGTCACTATGACCGTATCAGGCTGAGTTTCACGGATCATCTTCTCGAATTCGCCGGCGGGGTAGCCCTTTGTTTCCGCTCCCGCTTCTGTGCATTTGCTTAGCGCCAGGTTCAGTCTTCCCGGGTTGCGGTCGCAGACCGCAACAAGTTTGCTGTGGCCGGCGTATTTGTCAAGCAGCGCTTTCGAGTACATGCGTGAACGGCTGCCGACTCCGACAATAGCGTATTTTTTTGCCATCAGAACTCCTCTCTGAATTTCAGCAGAGTATTATAATACAATGAAAGTGAGTCAAGGCGCTTTAACTTTGTGCGCGGGCGCTTTTTTATTACTGACGGCTTAGGCAATAATACGCCTTCAACATTGAGAGAGAAGGCGCGGGAGGGTCTTGGGCCTGATCAGACAACCTTGTTTATGACCGGATCCAGCAATTGACATTGCAAATTGATGGTTATGAGTAAGCGGGTGTGTGGGTATATTTAAACCATACCCGGCCCCCCTGAATAATAGCAATCCATGAACAGAGCGACCGGGCAGGGTATTATTTTTTTAGCGCTCTTTTTTACATTTCATCGCCGGCTTCTTCAGCGGCGTCGCCTGTTTCTTCAACGGCGTCGGCTGCTTCCTCTGTAGCTTCTTCAGCAGCGTCGCCTGTTTCCTCGACGGCCTCGCCGGCTTCATCTTCACCTTCTTCCATCTTCGTGCATCCTGCGCCGCAAATCATTGCTACCGTAAGAACCAAACCGAGAAAACTTCTGATCCACTTGCTCATAACAGTCCTCCATTTTCTTCATGCGTTTTTTTTCAATTCACCAGACTGGCGAATTGTTCCAGAAAAAATGTCTCATGAAACGTCAAAGTAAATCAATGATCATTTTCCTTATATACGCCGGCGGATTCCCTTAGCGGGTAGCGCCACTGCGAGGGCACGAATCGGCAAAAGGCCGTTAAGATATGACTTTTTCTTTTTTTTGTATAGAATCTCCATTAACCTTAACCTCAGTTATACAACCGGAGAAGGGACAACCACCAATGACCTTCCGAACTCCGGGGATCCCGGGAGTCGGGACACTGATAAAGGAGGTAATGGAATGGGCCGGTCCAAAAAATCCGTTTCATCCAAACGAATAACAGGAGGAAAGAACCAATGCGTTACAGAAGACTTGGCATAGCCGGAATCAAAGTTTCCGAAGTTTCACTGGGTTCATGGCGGACTTTCGGAAAATCAGTTGATCAGGAGACCACGGAAGCCTGCATGGTTGAGGCATATGAAAACGGAGTAAACTATTTTGACGGCGCCGAAATTTATGCCCTGGGCGCGGCCGAGCAAGCGATGGGAAAAGTCTTCCGGAAACAGAAGTGGGCCAGGGACACCCTGGTAATCAGCAGCAAGGTCAACAAAATCGGCGATAAACCTAACCAGGGCGGTCTGTCCAGAAAACATCTGGTCGAGGAGTGCGATGCTGCCCTTATGCGCATGGGGCTCGATTACCTGGACCTGTTTTTCTGTCACCGGCCAGACCCTGAAACTCCGATGGAAGAGACGGTGGCTGCCATGGACGAGCTTATAAAGCGGGGCAAAATATTATACTGGGGAACAAGCAATTTTTCGGAGGGTGAAATCATGGAGTTATTCGGCATTGCGGAGGCCGGCAACTATCAGCCTCCGACTATGGAGCAACCGAAGTATAACATGTTACACCGGGATGGCGTTGAAAAGGAACTTGCCCGTCCGGTTCAGAAGAAAGGCCTCGGGTTAACGGTGTTTTCCCCTTTACAGGTAGGGTTCCTGAGCGGCAAGTACAACAATGGTATTCCTGAGGACAGCCACTTTGGCAGGATGGATCCGGAAAGGCGTAAGAAGTTTATTAGTGAAGAGAAACTTGAAAAATGCCGGAAACTTGGGGATGTTGCAAGGGACCTTGGCATGGCCCAGGCAAGCCTTGCGCTGGCATGGTGCCTGAAGAACAAAGCAGTAAGCACGGTGCTCACCGGAGCCTCGAAGCCCGAGCAGGTTAAACAGAACGTCAAGGCTTCGGAAGATGCCGATCTTCTTACCGAGGATGTAATGGGTAGGATCGAACAGATTTTATCATACTCACCCTGAAGCGATCCTGGATCGCAACCGACGGGCTCTGTTCGATTCTACACGGCCATTATCTCTTTTTCCTTGGATTCGAGTAGATTGTCGATTTCCTTAATGTGATTGTCGGTTGCTTTCTGGATGTCTTCAAGGCATTGGGAGCACTCGTCTTCGCTGATCTTACTCTCTTTCTGGAGCTTTTTCGCCTCATCGTTGGCTTCGCGCCTGACATTCCTGATGGCTACCCTGCTTTCTTCTGCTACTCTCTTGGCTACCTTGACCAGTTCTTTTCTTCGTTCTTCGCTAAGCTCCGGGAAGGGGACCCTTATGACTTTTCCGTCATTGACAGGTGTGACTCCCAGGTTGGCTGCCAGAATAGCTTTTTCAACTGATCCCAGAATAGTGGGATCATACGGGCTTATTACGATGAGTCTGGGCTCAGGCGTCGATATGCCTGCAAGCTCTCTGATTCTGGTCTGGGTTCCGTAATAGTCAACCTGGATATTCTCGACCAGCGCAGGCGAGGCTTTGCCGGTGCGTATTCCCTGGAACTGTTCGTGTAAAAGCGCTTCCGTTTTATCCATTTTATCTTTTGCTTCTTTGAGAATCTCTACTGGAGTCTCCATGTTATTCCTCCTTTCCGGCCTGGCCGGATACTACTGTTCCAAGTGAGTCGCCGCAGACAACTCTTTCCAGGCTGTTAGGCTGGAAAAAGTCAAAAACAACGATAGGTATTTTATTTTCCATGCAAAGCGAAAAAGCGGAACCGTCCATGACTTTCAATGATTTCTGGAGGGCTTCGCTATAGGTGATCTGTGTGTATTTCCTGGCAAGGGGATCCTTGACCGGGTCTGAGGAGTATACCCCGTCCACCTTAGTGGCTTTCAGAAGAACATCGGCCTTAATTTCGCTGGCTCTCAGAGCTGCCGCGCTGTCTGTGCTGAAATACGGATTGCCTGTACCGCCGGCAAAAACCAGAACCCGTCCCTTTGCAAAGTGCCTGAGAGCCCGTCGCAGGATGAAAGGTTCGGCAACCTTGTTCATTTCAATGGCGGTCAGAACTCTTGTTTGCAGTCCCGTTTTCTCGATTGCATTCTGTAGAGCCAGGGCATTGATAGTTGTAGCCAGCATGCCCATGTAGTCGCCGGTGATGCGGTCGAAGCCGCTGGCTTCTCCGCTGAGTCCCCGGAAGATATTACCCCCGCCAACGACAATTGAGATTTCCACGCCCATTTCACTGACATGTTTGATCCTGGCGGCTATTTCGCCGGTGACATCATGATCAAGGCTCACTCTCTTTTCCTTGTCCTGGAGTGTTTCTCCGCTGAGCTTCAAAAGGATCCTTCTGTATTTGGGGCGTTTCTGAGATGTTCCAGTCATTGTGAGTAAGCTTTCCTTTTTGGAGCATTATACTATCCCGAAAAAACAATGCCAGTAAATATCAAAAACCGTATAATTTAACCTGAATTGACCTGGATCATTTGCAACACGCGAATAATTTACCCCTTGGAGGCCGCCGCTAACCCCATAATAACCTTGCCGCTGAAGAGGTAGAGCGGGTATCTTGAGTTGAATCGGACCAAAAAATGACAGTAGCATTTGGTTGGAACTACTGGAGCTTATAATATGAGATTGCACGAGTCCAAGATAGTTGACAATGAAAGGCTGACAAAACTTCGGGATGGATGGCTGAGAGAAGGAAAGACTGTTGTATTTACCAACGGTTGTTTTGATATTCTACATGCTGGCCACCTGGAATATCTTGAGTTTGCCCGGAAACAGGGTGATATACTTATTGTCGGACTTAACTGCGACGATTCAATAAGGCGCACAAAGGGTGTTGAGAGGCCGGTTGTTACCGAAGACCAGAGAGCAAAGATAGTTGCCGGGTTGGAATGTGTAGATTACGTAACAATCTTTTGCGAAGACGAACCCGCAGATCTCATAAAGAAGATCAAGCCCGATGTTCTGGTCAAGGGAGAAGACTGGGCGCATTATGTGAGTGGCAGAGAGACAGTGGAGAGTCGTGGAGGCAGGGTAGTGCTGGCGCGGCTGACCCCGGGGCTGTCTACAAGCAATCTGATAAAGCGAATCCGGGAAATTGATGGAGGCTGACGAATATGGCTGAAAGTTTTGTTGTTACAGGCGGGGCCGGTTTTATCGGGTCCAATATCGTCGGGGAGCTGAACCGCAGAGGCCACGAGGATATAGTTATTGTCGACCGTCTGGATTCGGGAATAAAATCCGCATATCTTGAATCGTTGAGTTATTCCAGATACTTTGACAAAGACGAATTCCGCCGCCTCTTCAGGAACAGGCAACTTGAACGGGTTGACACGGTTTTTCATATGGGCGCATGCAGTTCGACCACCGAGACCGACGAAGATTACCTCAATGACAACAATTATCTTTACAGCCGCGAGCTGTGCGAGTGGTGCCTTGAAAATGATGCCCGGTTTGTTTATGCTTCAAGCGCCGCAACTTACGGGGATGGATCCAGGGGTTATTGCGATTCTCACGACGGCTTGGAGGAGCTGGTGCCGCTCAATCCGTACGGAAGGTCGAAACATATTTTTGATCTCTGGGCTTTGAAGAGCGGGCTGCTCGACCAGATTGCCGGGTTGAAGTATTTTAACGTTTTCGGTCCCAGGGAAGACCACAAAGGGGACATGAGGTCCGTGGTCAACAAGGCATACGGCCAGGTGCTCAGAGATGGCGAAATCAGGCTGTTTCGCTCGCACAGGCCTGACTACAGGGACGGGGAACAGAAGAGAGATTTTGTTTATGTCAATGATGCTGTAAAGGCGACTTTGTTCTTTCACGACAATCCTGAAAAAAACGGCATTTTCAATTGTGGCACAGGAGAAGCCAGAACATGGCTGGATCTTGCGCTGGCGGTTTTCTCCGCGATGGACAGAAAGTCTGCGATTACGTTTATAGATATGCCTCCGGAGATAAGGGAGAAGTACCAGTATTTTACGCAGGCCAACATGCATAAGTTGCGCGAGGCGGGATACCGTGAACAATTCTATACAATTGAAGAAGGAGTCAATGAATATGTCAGAGACTATTTGCAGAAGAACATGCAGTCAGCATAGCTTCCTTTTGTTTTTTGCCCTTGCGCTTCTTTTCCTTGCCGGTTGTGTGTCGCCGGTAATAGATCCTGACGGCACGGCCAGGATTGCCGTCGAATCTGATGGCAGCATAAGTATCGGGGGTCAGAAGGAATCTCTTCGGGAAGCGCCGGGGACCTTGAAATCGCTCGGGGCCACTCGAAGTACGTTGATTATTATCGTGGGCCGCCGCAATGCCCCGTTGAGAGCAATGAAAATGCTTTATCGTGAGCTGGTCAGATCGGGGTTTCCAAAAGTAGTGTTGCGCAAGCCTCTGGAAGCGTCCGTTTCCAAGGAATAACTGTTTCTGGGCGCAAGATACCCGGCGAATCAATACCTGGCAGGGAATATTGCAGGCATTGACATAGGCAAGGTGACATATGAAGAGTTGCTTGATCTTAATAGAAAAATTGTTGAGAGACTGAATTTTACGATTATATGCGTGTCCATGCTGAGATGATGAACTTCAGTGTAGGCGAAAATGTGAAGTTCATTACTTCCTGAGGACAGGAAAAAATTTGTCCGCTTTCTTCAGCCCTCGTGACTCCGCGCTATTCTGACTCTTATTCAGTTGCATGGCGCTGGTCCGTATAGGATTCAAATGCAGGTACGCTGGCCAACAGCAACCATGATCCTGTTCCGTCTATGAGTTTACTCTTGAATCTACCCTGGAAAACATGACCGATCCTGTTGCGCTTTGCTTTGAACCACGCGCTGTAGCTGACATTCAGCCACTGAATTGACTGGCTGGCATTGGCATAGGGAGTTTGGATTATCAGGTGATAATGGTTGCAGAGAAGCACATAGGAATGAACACTCACGCTATATCGCTCTGTCATTTCCTCGAGCAATTCCAGAAAGTGTTCATAGTAACGATTGGTAAAGAATATTTTCTTACGTTCTATGCCCCGGGACGTAACATGATACTAGCCCTGCCCTTTACCCATAAATACTGACAGGGCTCACGCCCTTTCATTTCCTTGGATCGTTGGAAGCAGGTCGGTTAAGCGTATCCAAGTAAGGGTGGCGGTTAAGAAAGCGACTAAGCGTACGATCAGGTGCGCGCTTCGCTCTCACACTTAAACCTACACTTCACCGCACACGTAAGCTCACACTTACTTATTTACACCTAAACGAACTGCTTAGCCTTATCTATTCATCAACTTCGTAATGAGAGTGCGCAGGTTGCTTTAGATCAATGGCTTTGCGCAGATAGCCGGGTGAAGGCGTATGAACATACGTCAAGATCGGCTGGCCAGCAAAGTCGTTGAGATTAAGTGACATGCACACTCGTAATAGGTTTTTATGAATAGATCAGGCTAGCCATCCCCAACATCTACTCTCAACGGTCTTGCCATAAATGCACTCTCCCATATTACCAACACTCCGTCCAGTGTGAAATGTGAAGACGTGACCCTGTTTGACCCTGTTTGACTCGAAAAATCCGGGTCACCCCGGGGGCGGGGCTAATGGATGGCCCCAGTCTCGGATGGGGTAAAAAATGGAAGTACCTTCGGGTTTTCGCTCACATTCTCAGCAGTACAGCCCCGCTGCTGAAACCGCCTCCTACAGCGCTTAAAAGGACAATATCGCCCTTTGTTATCCGGCCATCGCGGACGGCCTCACCCAAAGCAATGGGCACAGAGGCCGATGACGTATTCCCGACCCGATCCACGTTTACCACGACTTTCTCCATGGGACATCCCAAAACTTGAGCAATATTTTCGATAATCCGAATGTTGGCTTGGTGTGGAATCAGCCAGTCCACGTCCCCTATATCCAGACCTGTCTTTTGGAGCACGTCCCGGCTTGCCCGGGTAACGCCCTGGATGGCCACCTTGAAAACTATCTTGCCGTCCATCTTGATTACCCTGCCTTCAGCAGCCCTCAGCGTCGTTCTACCCACTGTCCCTGATCCTTCACACTGAAGAATGTCGGTGTACTGCCCCTGAGAGTACAGACTGACACCAAGCACTCCTGAGCGCGTATCAGCGCCTTCGGGCTTCTTGCGTTCCAGAACAACGGCGCCGGCGCCGTCCCCGAATAACACGCATGTTGTTCGATCCTGAAAATCAAGAATGGAAGAATATATCTCGGCGCCAATAACAAGAGCGTTCCTTGCGAACCCGGCCTGGATATGGGCATATGCTGAACTCAACGCAAAAATAAAACCACTGCAAGCGGCGCTGATGTCGTACGCATAGGCATTTTCCGCGCCGATCCTGCGTTGTACAAAATTGGCAGTGGCCGGCAGTCGCATGTCCGGCGTATTGGTGGCGAGAACAATGGCGTCAAGACCTGCAGGTGCAATCCCGGCTGCATTCAGAGCCTTGAGGCCGGCATCCGAGGCATAGTCCGATGTCCGGTCTGTTGTGTCGGCAAACCGCCGTTCGTGAATTCCCGTTCTTTTCCGGATCCATTCATCAGAAGTGTCCACCATCTTCTCAAATTCGGTGTTGGGAACCACGCGCTCTGGAAGCGCGTATCCCGTCCCTACCAAGCGTGTCTCAAATTGTTCCACCGCCGCCTCCTCTGCTTTTTCCAGGGCAGAATGCTTTCGGGCCGTGTCCCGTATCTTCTGGCCGTTTTGTTGAATTAGTGTCATTTACAATTCCTCTCTATCACTAAATGCTTTTGTCGTCGCAAACTCCCTTTGCCACATAAGTATCCAATATGTTCGTTACCAGGTGTAACAGAAGCGAGTTTTACTCCTGAGAAATAGGGACATACAATTTATCATCACTTGCTGCCATCGCGCAAGTGGTCCAGGATTCCGAGCAGCAATTCTCATTATGGCCTCTTTCCGCCAAAACCTATTCGTATGACGATGTGCGGGTAGTAGCGCGGGCTTCACCGAAGCCCAGCGCTGTTGGGGCCTCGGCTTCGGTGAAGCCGGGCCTACTCGCGCATGGCTGCAATATCGTGGCGGAACTCTGGCCCACGTCAAACGTGACAAAATGGCCATAATTATTGCTGGATTCCGAGTTTGAGAAACACTGGTGCGAAGCCAGAAACGAACAGGCTATGGGCGATGCAATACATCTGACGGAAAGACGGCGTTCGGGCGAAAATAGTCAGTAGTCTCAGCCCCTGCGTTTAGCCTGTCAAATAAGTCAGTCAAAAGAGTATAGCATTATATAGTCTGAGGCTCCATAACTGTGCCAGTCGAGGATATTCCAGGTTTTCTTTCAGATGCTTCGGGTTCCACTTTTCTTGCCTCTTTTTCCGAATCATGTAGCCGTTTCAGGCTTGGATAACGCCTGAAAGCCATAAACCTCATCAGACGGTCGCGAAGCCGAACGCGGCCGAATGGCGCCCATCCGCGATAGTAGCTGTGTCCGTAAGGATCGAAGTAGAAGTTATAAGGAACAGCTTTGATCCCGGGCCTCTTGAGAAGCACACGAAGCGCTTCTGTTGCGATTATACCCGAAGACATCAGTATGGCCGATATAAGAGCAGGGCCCTTCTCCTTTTCAAAATCAACCGATGATGTGTCCATCTGCTTGGGATTAGGCAGCTTTGGAAGAATGCCGATCGCGAAGGCTATAATGCGCTCGGCACGTGTCATGCCGGGCTTGATGCCAAAGTACTGTTCAAACGTCATTCCTTTCGGGTCAAATATCTGAACAGAAGACCCGTATCCAATCGGTCCGGCGGTTATTGCGAAAATCCCTTTCTCCCGCGCCTTCTGAAAGATAAGTATTCGCGCGTCAACCTGGAAAAAGTCCACACCGTCAAGATAGATATCCGCTTTATCAAGGAACGAATCCACATTATTCTCTCCGATGGCTTCAGAGATCACGGTTAATTCCACTTCGGGATTGATCTGGCGCGTCATCTCAGCCATGACTTCGGCTTTGCCGCGACCAATGGTGTTCACAAAGGCGCCGGCCTGGCGATGGAGATTCAGCGGCTCATAAATGTCAGGATCAGCAATAATGAACTTGCCGATCCCCATGCGGGCCAGAGTAAGCAGGTGATGACCGCCAACAGCGCCCATACCGGCTATGGCAACCGTGGCATTACGCAGTTTTTCCTGCTCTTCGCGCGCAATCAGCCCGATATTCCTGGAAACAGCTTCTTCTCTCAATTCCTTAGTCCAGATCATTTGTTGCCCCTTTCTTATTGAAAAATTCGTATCTTCACCCTTATATGGTCAAAAAACGTCAAGTGTCACAAAAAAAAATCGATGAACCCAGGTCGTTAACCCGGACGGCAGACGCCGACCGCTCGCCTGCTCTACGCATGGGCATCGCTTTCCGGCCCAAAGCCAGGGGTGACTGCCGAACATGTTATTGCAATTGCTGAAACCCCGGCCGGATACAGTATATTTCTCTCGATGGTTTCCGAAATCGGCATGCTCAGGCCCATGTCTTCAACCATGTCTTGTATTTGGCGCAAAGAGTAGGATCGACGGCAGGAAACTAAACCATCCCAGAAAAACATAAGAGAAAACAAAGGCACGACATACGTGAACAGCATCATCGTTGGCCAATCCCGGCGCCGTGCGACAAAAGGCAAGGTCAGCAATATGGTCAATGGCCCGACCAGCATGGAAATGAAACTCAACAGCGTGTTTCGAACATATTCCAGAATAAAAATGTCACGTCCCCGGCTGCAACTGTTTCTTATGATCTGTTTCGCTTGATCGACGTCAAAGTGGTGAAAGGAGTTGATAAAAATCATCGGACAGGAATATTCCCCGTTGTCGGCCATGGCATCGACGGGTTTGGAAACATAGCGAATCTGTTGGTCCTTGTTTCGGTTGATTTTTTCACACCATTCAGGATTCGGCCTGATATCGCTAAGAAGAAACCTTGTCTTTGCGTACGTCTCCCTTTTCAGATGCGAGACAATCAGTCTCAAAGGTTCACCCGATCCAGAACCGTATTCCATCAAGGTATCCGATTTTGTTTCGCGAATGAAATTCGACAACGGCTTGACCCATAGTTTGTAGTATCCGAACCATTTGTAGCACAGCACAAGATACCTGTGCAGATACACGCGATACCAGACAGGCGATCCGGGCCAGTCGCCAAACTCGAAAAGTTTCATCTTCGCCCCCGTAAACAGCTCACGGCGGTTTAAACCTAGAAACGGCAGTTGCCGAGTTTGCTGTAGCTGCAAGGCGTGAGGTTTTCGGCTATAGTAACTATGCCGAAGACCTCAGAACGAAGCAGATGCAGTGAAATCGGCAACCCCTTGCGGCTTGAAATTCGGGAAGCTCGCCCGCACCCTTTGGGTGGGGGCGCAATAAATTGTAAACTCCTTATTTGTAATAATATACATCGCTTCCCGAATTTCAAGTGCCGTATATAGGTTAAAAGCTTCCGACCTATTGTTATTCAGAGCTTGCAGGGGAATCTCAGCAAAGCGTCCCCGGACTATGCCTCCAAACGTTCATTAGTGTCCGCCATCGGTTCAATTCCGAAATAAGGCGCCTCGTGTTCCGGCATTGGCCGATAGGCCGCTGCCATGGTTTCTGCTAAAGCCGATTCGCGATCCGCGCTCCAGAAATGAGGATACAAGGTGCGTTCCTTCACCGAAGAGCCGCGACCGCCAACCCGTTTGACTTCGCGAGTCGGGATAGCCAGATCCAAGCACGCCAGAACGGCAGGCGCCCCCCCAACCCGCGGACACGTCTGTTGGGCGCCGCTCATTTCGAAACCCAGGGTCCGTTTATAATATTTCAGATGCCGCGGATGCACCTCAATCATGAAATCGGTATAGCCGCGCACACCTTTCGCGTAAATGTAGATCAAGTTGAAAAGCCGCAAGAGTACTTCGCGCGAATCCTTGCAATCCTTGTGCAACGCAAGCCGCGTCACCTCCGCCATGTACCGGCCCCTGGCGCGCATGCGGTTTGTCTCAGCGCGATAAATCTCGTCACAGGGCAACCCCTTGTCAGAATCGAACACCAGCGAAACTGTGCCAACTATCGACCCGTTCTGGTCTTCGGCAAATATAGTAAAGGTTTCAGGCCCGGCATCGTAGGGCGATACCACCATGCCTGAATCGGCCTGCGCCAGCGAAACGCCGCTGTATATCTCATGGGCAAACCGATATACCCGTTCGCGACTAACAATATCCGACGCCACGCTAAACCGGTAAACATCGCCCGAAACAGTCGCGATTTCAGTGATAAGTCCATCATCTTCACGTTCAATCCAGGGCATCTGCGTGGTCTCACACGGATCGGCCGGCAAAGAATTCCCAGCCTGTTGCCGCGTTATGCATATCCAGGAGTCCAGCTTCAAAGCCTTACCTTTTATTTCTGAACGACATTTCCCGTACCCCATCCTGGCCGGTTCGGCGCATTCTACTGTAAATTCGGCATTGTTCATCTTTTCTGATATGTCTTTCATCACATCCCCTCCCGAAATATTATCCGCCTCGCATGAAAATTGCGTCTCTTCAGCCCTATATGGTCGGAAAACGTCAAGTGTCACAGAAAAAGGGCGAATGGCGCCGGGGATACGGTGGTTGTTGGGGCGGCAAAGGTTATTTGACGCTGGAAAGGAGCATTTCAGGATGCATAACCAGGGCTTCTTTCGAGTCGAAAGCAAGCGTTGAACTTTTCACGGGGAAAACCCTGATCTGAGTGAATTGCGCAATCAAATCTTCTGCGGACAGCCACAGGGCAAAAGATGGCCCGGGCATCTTGAGCGTGGCAGACCCGAAATACATAAGCTTATCTTCCTGCCAGTAGGTCTTTTTAAAGACTTTGCCCGCGCCCCTTGATCGTGCATCCACAGCATACTCGATTTTCCCGATCTGCCACTTGTTTGGAGAAATACGGGGTTTCTTCTGTCTATAAAGCTGTTTCCATTTTGCGCTTTCTCCTGTTACACAGGACACATCTATCCTGGACATATTTTTTGTTTCTGTTGCACGGGAACCGAATGTGACCACAAATCGATCAACATCAATACTTTGCTTGCAAACCAGGTTAATCCACCCCTTGACGCCACGGGCATCGATCTCAACCGATTTCTGTTTTTTTCCGTCCCTCATCACATCCACAATACGGATCCGGCTTTTCTCCGCCTCCGGCAGTTCATGAGCAACCCCGTCTCTTTTCTCCCAATACGGCTTCCATTGGGCAATCCCCGAACTGAAATCCTCAACAAAGATCGGCTTTCCAAAGACCGTTGCATGCCCCCGCTTGTCGGAAACCACAAGTTCGGAGGCATGAACCATCAATGCTTCGTTGTTGTCCGTTTGCCATCGCATGCTTCCTTCCGTAACATGCAGTCTTGAGAATTCCTCCATAGAAGACATCGCGAACCTGGTGCCGACCACTGTGGCGTTACCGTGTCCGGTCCCGACAACCATAGGCTTGCCCGGTTTTTGTTCCATAACGGACGCCGCCAGAGAGCCCTTTTTCAAGAACAGCCGCTTCTCCCCTTCGCTCGACACCTGACATCTGACGGAAGAGACTTTCCTGATCTCGACAACGGTGTTCCCCCTGTCCATAGCCAGGGAAACCCGTCCATCCCCTGCGGTTTCAAGCCAGCAGCCCCGGCGCCATAATTCATCGGTAAGGGTTGAAACAATATTGCCATCAAGATCCCTTAAGGTAACGGTTCCCTGCCGCGCCTTTAGCGTTACATTGCCGGTAACAGATTCAATGCCCTCCGCAGCGAACCAGATTCCAGCGCCGACAACCAGTAGCACACCGGCTGCCATCGCAAGCAGCGGATAGAGTTTTAATGATCTGCGCGACGCGCGTTTCTTTACATGATCCATTACACTTGCTTGAAACTCCGACCCCGGCAAATCCTGCTCCTGCTTGAGATCCGCCACCCTCTGCCTGACCCGGCTTTCGAAATCAGTCCTGTCGCACATGAGCAGTCGTCCAAGCAGGTCGTCGACAGAAAGCAGCTCATGCAATCGGCCTGACAATTCGGGATCCTTTTTCAAGTCCTCGATCAGTATAGCCAGCTCCTCCCCGGAAAGACTGTCCCGATCCTCAATGAATTTTGCCACAACTTCACTATTCATGGATCATCCCCCGGCTCATATTATCCTGGATGCACTCCCGGAGACTTTCGCGGATCCGCAGCATCGCCATACGCACAGCGCCGGCTTTCATGTCTACAACGCGTGAAATCTCCTGCGCATTCAAATTTTTCTCGTATTTCAGTGATATAAGTTTTCGACTGCTTTCCGAGAGTTTCTGAAGACATACCTTGAGACTCTCGAACGCGCCTGCAAAGAGAGATGGCTCCCCGGAAGTCTCTGCCTCTGAAAGCAGTTCAGCGATGGCCTCGTAGCGCCTGGCCTGTTTCCTTTTTGTCTTGCGAAAATGGTTCATGCACAGGTTACGGGCAATGCCCTTCAGCCATCGAATCGGTATAGTGTCTTCAGGCATCTTGTGCATGCCCTTGTAGAAGGCCACGTAAACCTCCTGGGCGATATCATCAACCTCGTCCGAAGACACTCCCAGTCCGGCAATGTAAGCGCGCACCATGTGCTGGCTTTCACTTAGAATCTGCTCAAATTTTTCAAGGTCTTGCTTCATAATGCTTTAGCCTACCATTGCTTGTTGCGGGTAACAACCTGCAAATTCAGCGCTCTCCGTGAGTAATCTTATGATGTGTTCCTGTATCCAGTTAGAAGCTTTTGAAACGAGCGCCCAGGCTCTGCGGCGAAGTTCCAGGGTATCGGCTATTACAACTTCATATTCATTGCAATTTCCAAACGTATATCGGCCGGAAACCGGCCATTTTACTGGAATCCCTGTCGAATATTGGACTGTTTTTAACGCCTTCATCACCCTTATATGGACAAAAAGCAGCAAGTGTCACAAAACCAACGAAAAAAAGCTTAAAAAAGATTGGTTGACACAAGACCGACCGGTCGGTATGTTTAAAGCCATGAGTTCTAATAGTCATAAATCCAGCACAGGACGCGAAGAAAGAATTGCATCTTATGTGCATAAGGCTACCGGCTTGTTTGCGGCAAAAGGGTATCGACAGGTGGGAGTTCAGGAAATTATTGATTGTCTTGGGCTCAGCAAGGGTGGATTTTATTGCTATTTTTCGTCCAAGGAGGATTTCTACATACAGATATGCAAGGCGCATTGTTCTGCAAACAGGCAACTTTTTGCAAATCTCTTGGATGGAAAGCAGCTTTGCCCTGAGACCATCCGGACAACGGCAGTTGCTCTGCTGGAATGGTTTCTGGATCATCCGGTGCAAATTCGCCTTATGATAGATTTTCACAATGAAAGCGATTCAGATGAAATCAGGAATGAACTCAAACGCCTCAATAATGAGTGGATTAAAGTTATAACTTCGCTTGTTAACGCCTGCCGTGAGCATGGTTTTATATCCAACGCCATGCCTTCAGAAATGATAGCCCGCCAGTATATTGCTTTTTTTACGGGGTTATTGCTGCTTTCCGCGGTTTACCGTGAGAAAGAACGGATACTTAAACAATGGGAAACTTTCCTGGACTCTTTTTTGTGAAGAAGGCGCAGTGACCCGGGACAGGGACAGAATATAAGATGAAAGAAAGAATACTGAAACTTCTGAAACAAATACTCTGGCACAGGAAAACAACCACCGGCGTTTATATCCTGCTGACATTACTTGCGATTACAAGCTTAATGCGGATCGGTTTTAATACTAGCACAGATGTTTTCTTCAATCAGAAAACACAAACGTGGATAGAAAGCGACATTCTGGAAAAGCAATTTGTCCGCGGAAAAAACGCCATGATTGCAATAAAGTGCGATGATGTTTTTACGCATCGTAACCTTCAAGTAATAAAGAAGCTTTCAGATGAGATTGATAAGATTGACAATGTTAAGACTGTAACAAGCCTTACTACTGTTAACGATACAATCGGCGAAGATGAGTTCTTTTATGTCGAGCCTTTAATCGAAGATATTCCGACAGATGCCGAAGAAATGGCTGAAATAAAGCGGCGCACTCTACGCAATCCTCTTTTCCTCAAAAACATTATTTCAACGGACGGAAGAACTGCCTGTATTACTGTTGAAACCGAAGATGTTCGCGATGATGACGGTGTCTTCAGGGAAAACCTTGTCCTTGCCATGGAACAACTCATTGAAAAATATGTACCCGAAGACCTTGAGGCCCATATAGGAGGTGCTATTCCTCTGGAGTATTACTATTCCGTTCATATGCAGGAAGACCTCAAACGCTTTCTGCCGTTTGTATTCGCATTAATGATTGGGATTCTGCTGCTGACTTTCAGAAAGTGGCGGATTGTTCTTATGCCGCTGGCGGTAGTAAGCGCGAGCCTGCTCTACACCATGGCTGCAATGTGGCCTATGGGGCTGAAAATCAACAATGTTACAGTGATTATTCCCCCTATCATTCTCGCCATTGCAATTGCTGATTCCGTTCACTTCGTGTCCGCGGCGCTCAGTCAGGGTATAGACGATCGAGGTGAACTGATAAAAAAAACCATGGATCATCTCCTTGTTCCATGTTTTTTGACCACGATAACGACCGCGTTCGGATTTGCGTCTTTAATGGTAAGCCGCAGTCCGGCTATCCAGCAACTCGGCCTGGTTGCGTCTATAGGCGTGATCCTGGCATTCATAGTGACCTTTACACTGTTGCCGCTTCTGATGTCAGGTCGGCTATTCCCGAGCAACGTAAAAAAGAAAAACAATGAAAATGCTCAAACAGAAGCGCTTATGGACAGGTTCCTCTCCGGCGTAGGGCGTTTTAACGAGAAACATCAAAAGCTGATATTGTTGTCAACCATTGTGGTAGTTGTCGCATCGGTCTGGGGCATGTCTAAGATTGTTGTCGAGTCAAGCCTTATACAACAACTGAATCCCAAAATGGAAATCTACAAGAACACTATGTTCATCCGGGAAAATCTCAGCGGCATACATTTTGCGCACGTATCATTCAGTCATCAGGATCAAGACGCAATGAAACATCCTGAAAAATTGAAGATGATTGAAAGAATTCAGGAGCAGATACTGGAAATTCCCGGTGTGGATAAAGCGTCCTCAGTGGTTGACCTGATCAAGGAGATGAATGAGTCTTTCAACAACGAGCAGGAAAAGTATTACACCATACCGGATTCCCGCGAGATGGTCGCCCAGTATGCATTGCTTTATGATCCGGAAGATCTTGAAAAGGTCGTTGATTCCGAATGGAAATGGACAATCCTGACGTTTCGAATCTCAAAGCACGGCACCCGCAAACAACAGGCTATATTGGATCAAGTTTCAGATATTTTGACTGAGGCTGAAGCCCAAGACATAAAAGCGAAGCTCCTGGGTGAAACCGTGAATTTTGCGGACGGCGTGAAAACCGTAGTGGACGGCCAGGTTCGCAGCCTGGGGCTGGCTATGATCGTTATCTTTGCGATGATGTTTATCGTTTTCAAATCAGTTCACATCGGATTGATAAGTATTGTGCCTAATCTTCTGCCACTTATAATCAATTTCGGAATTATGGGCTTAACAGGAATCCCACTGGATACGGCGACATCATTGATTTCCGCTATCGGAATAGGAATTATAGTTGATGACACCATTCATTTTACCTATGGCTTTGGCTCTGCATTGAATAATAACGGCGGGGATTACAGGCTGGCGATGTATCAGGCGCTCAGGAGTAAAGGCAGAGCCATAATATTCACTTCGGCAATTCTGGCATCCAGTTTTGCCGTGCTCCTTACGTCACAGTTCATCCCGACTTTTCAGTTCGGGCTTCTAAGCGCCACAGTTATGCTTAATGCGGTTGTTGCAGATTTATTTGTGCTGCCGTGCCTGTTTATATGGCTGAAACCGAAATTTAATAATTCAATTATGAAAGGGCTGAAAAAATGACCAATAGATGCATAAGCTTGAAAGCGCTGACAACAATAGTTTTCTTTTCCATCTTTATCAGCACAGCCTGCGTCTGCTTTGCCGAAGAGGTAACCGGCCGCCGGGTTGCTGAATGGGTATATAACCGCGATGATGGAAATGACAACACATTCAATATTAAGATGACGCTCACAGACAAACGCGGCAGGAAACGCGAAAGAGAATTGATAATTCAGTCCAGGGATGAAGGCAAACTGGTCAATACGTTTCTGGAGTTCACCAGTCCGGCTGACATCGACGGAACACGTTTCCTTACTCTTGAGAATAAAGGTAAAGACGACACTCAATACCTGTATCTGCCGGCGCTTGGTCGAACCCGAAGAATCGTGGGCAGTCAGAAAAAACAGAATTTCATGAATACTGACTATACCTACGAGGATATGGAACGGCAGCATCCGGATGAGAATAAACACAAATTTCTGAGGGAAGAGAATTTTTCAGGATGGAATTGTTATGTTACCGAAAGCGTGCCGGTAGAAGACAGAGATTCTCAGTACAGCCGGATGATCGTCTGGGTTGACAAGAAAAGCCATGTAATTGTAAAGACCGATTATTACAACAAAAAGAAACGTCTGACGAAACGTTTTACAGTAACAGATCTAAAAAAAATGGACGGTATCTGGACTCAGGCTGACACCTTGATGGAAGATCTGCGCCGTAAAACCAGTACGCGCATGACTGTTACGGAAGCAAAGTATAACCAGGGACTTGACGAACAGATTTTCACCAAGCGTCGTTTAGAACAAATATGAAATATTTTGCCAGGAAAAAAACTGCGGCAACGCAACTGCTTAGCTTAAGCGTATATTTGCTTCTCACATTTTATGGCTTCGGGGCGGAAATTCATCGAGCTGTTAAGAATGGGGATATTGATAAGTTACGTTCAATATTGTCGCAGGAGAAACATTCGGCGGCTAACTCCAGAATTCAAGGAGGCATCACGCCTTTGCATATAGCTGCGGCGATGAATCAGACTCAAGCCATTAAGATCCTTCTTATCCATGGGGCTGATATCAACGCGCGAACTCAAAATGGCTTCACTGCGCTTCACTTGGCATCCAGCCGCAACTACGCCAACGCAGTTGAATTTTTGCTTGAATACGGAGCAGATCCTTCAATTAAGTCAAAAAACGGTATAACACCGCTTGATTTGGCCGAAAAAAAAGATGCCAAAAGCCTCATTGATGTCCTGAGCAGGTATGAGGAAGAAAAAATACCGGAGCCGCCACGCCCTTTAGAAAAGGAAAGCACCGAACCCGCAGAACAAGTGGATTGGATCGACAATTCAGGCGTCGGGGGAACCATTGAAACTCGGTTCTACCGTGATATAACCAGGGATAACGGAGAGGCGAGCAAATCACTTGACGCGGTTCTTCTTTTTGAGGACACGATACGCTTTCCTGAACATAACGCCATTGCCAGAGTAGGTGTTGAGATGAGGCATGAAAATTTTGATCTGGATTCTGATGAAAATATCGAGAGCGATATTAGTCTCGAAGAAGCATACCTTGAAAAGAGATGGCGCGCCTGGACTATATCGGCAGGAAAACAGACGATCACCTGGGGAAAACTGGACGATATTGTTGTTCTGGATCGCATCTCTCCCCAGGATCTGCGGTGGTTTGTTTTATATGACAAGCAGGAGCGTAAAAATCCCATACCAATGGTGTCAGCAACATGGTTCGGCAGCCCGTATCAAATTGAAGCTGTTGTTATCCCGTACTTCCAACCGTCTGAAATGGACTACTTCGGCTCAGGCTGGGCTCTTTTCGGGAAGCTTAAGCAAACTGTATTGTCGGGCAATTTTCCGGAGCAGGCCAAAGCCGTTGTTAATGGTGTTGAGATAGATGAAAGCTCTGTTAGCGATGAGCCTGAACTTGCTTTGCGTTTTCGAGGCCGAGTTGGTGAAATTGATCATACTTTTAATTACATGACAATCCATAACCGTGTGCCGACGCTGAAAGAAAAGACGCGAAAAGGGAACATAACCAAGCAGTTTCTCTTTTATCCGAATGAATCAACCTTATCACACCTTGTCGCGTCAACCCCGGAACCCGAAGACCTGACTCTGGAGGCCGGCCATGACCGTATGCACATAGTCGGAGCTGATTTTGAAACCGTTGCAGGCAATTACGGTCTGCGCGGAGAGATCGCGCACATGCATGATTTGCCTTTTATGAAAAAAGATGATTTGTCCTATACAAAGGAATCAATGACTTCCGCAGGAATAGGCATTGACCACACGACCGATTGGGATTTGTATGCGAATTTGCAATTTGTCGTGGATTATGTTTCCGGCGCCGATGAACTCTGGGAAACCGAAGACCTTGCTTTTCAGCTTGGGTTTAACGCGTCAAAGAACTGGATGTACGGGGACTTTGCAATTGATTTACAGGCATTTGCGCGTGTTCCCTACAATGACTGGATGTTATCGCCCGAAGCAACCTACAAATTCAGAAATGGAATAGAAACAACATTGCAAATACTTCTTCTCGAAGGCGAACAAAACACTCTTTTCGGGCGTTTTGATGATAAAGATTTGATTATGTTGAAAATGCGCTATCCATTCTGAGCCTATAAAGAGCAGTTGAACCACGAATAGCATACCTGTCTGCGTGCGGACACGCACAGGCAGGCGAATAGACACGAATAAATGAGGGTATTATCCACAATGCAACTGCACCCATTTGGTGCAGGGTTCAATGTGCTCATGAAGTTTTCTTTTGATGCTTTTTCCAGCTATTTCAAAACATTAGTGCTATTTAGTGTCCATTAGCCCGCATTTCTCACAGGATTTCGTAGTGAGAGCGTGGAAAGTGCTGCTGCGGGGGTGCGAATTGGTAAAACGCCGGAGCAGCCGTATAGACATACTGCAATCTGGGGTTTTGTCAATTTGTGCCGTCGCAGTGGCTCTATCCGCGCTCGCAGCAGGCATTCTGTGAGATATGCGGGTTAGTGGTTTTCTACTGCCGGATATAGGGTGAAAGAGGAAGAAGAAACAGGGCTTTGCAAGGGGTTTCTTACGGTTTATGAATTATTGATGGCTGATTTTCAGTCTGCAAATTTTCTTGCGTTCTGGAAGAGTTTGAGCCACGGGCCGGGCTCTTCTTCGAATGTTCCACGGGGACGGTATGACATCTGGACCGAGCGGAAACCTCGCTCGGGGTGGGGCATCATTATGGTTGCCCTGCCGTCGCTGGAGGTCAGGCCAGTGATGCCCTGCGGCGATCCATTCGGGTTGAATGGATAATTTTCAGCCCGTTTGCCATGGTTGTCGACATAGCGCATTGTGACAAGGTTGCTTTCAACACAGGTCTCAAGATTGTTGCCGGAAAACAAGGTTCTTCCTTCGCCGTGTGCAACCGGTATAGCAAGGCGTGATCCTTCCATGCCTCGTAGCAGGACGGAAGGCGATGTTGTGATTTCAACAGTAACGAATCTTGCCTCGAATTGTTCTGAACGGTTCGTGACAAAAGACGGCCAGGATTCCGCGCCCGGAATGAGATCCTTGAGTTGAGACATCATCTGGCAACCGTTGCACACTCCCAGAGAAAAAGTATCCGGCCGCGCAAAGAAATCCGCAAAGAGTTTCATGAGTCTTTCATTGAACAATACTGATTTTGCCCAGCCAGAGCCTGCCCCGAGCACATCTCCGTAAGAAAAGCCCCCGCAAGCCACCATGCCGGAACAATCTTCCAGGGTTGCGGTTTCGTCAAACAGTTCGGTCATTTGAATGTCAACGCACTCGAAGCCTGCGGCATCGAAAGCAGCGGCCATTTCGGTGTGGCCGTTCACGCCCTGTTCGCGCAGTATTGCCATACGCGGGCGTACGCCTTTGTTCACATTAACATTCTTTGCGGTTGCAATCACTTCTGATTCCTTGAAAGCAACATGAAAGTTGATCCCCGGATCATCAGGATCCATTATCGACTTGTATTCTTCTTCAGCGCAGGCCGGATTATCACGCAGTGACTGCATTTTATAAGTCAATTCGGACCACCATGCGCTTAGTGTGAAAACATCCTGTGAGAATACGGTCTTGTCTTTGAACTGGATTTCAAAAGTTGAATCTTCTCTCGGACTTCCGATGCGGCTGCATATATTCGAAAGATCCTTTAATTTGATCAGTTCCAGAAATGCAGGGACTTTTTCTTCCGGGACCTGGACAACTGCGCCAAGTTCTTCCGTGAAAAGGCAGCTTATAGCGTCAGTTCCCAATGTTGAGAGATCTGCGTTGAGGCCTTTTCTTGCGGCAATTGACATTTCCGCCAGGGCAGCGGCAAGTCCGCCGTCGGACCTGTCGTGATAAGCCAGCAGCATGCGCTCACGGTGCATTTCCTGGACGGCCTCAAAAAAGCGGATAAACATCCCTGGGTCGTCCAGATCGGGGGGACAGTCGCCTGTCTGATTGTAAACCTGTGTCAGGGCCGAGCAACCGAGCCGGTTTCTGCCCTGCCCCAGATCCAGCAGGAAAAGGGAGGAGGCTTCGTGCTTCAGGTCGGGCGTGGCGCACAACCTTGCGTCTTCAATGGCGGCAAAGGCGCTTGCGACCAGGCTTAACGGGGCTGTCATTTTCTCGTCCATGCCCTTGCTTGTCTGCCACACGGTGCGCATGGAGAGCGAGTCCTTGCCCACTGGTATTCCTATTCCAAGTTGAGGGCACAGTTCCATGCCCACGGCCTTGACGATATCGTACAGTTTTGCGTCCTCGCCGTTTTCTCCACAGGCGCACATCCAATTTGCGGAGAGTTTTATGCTGCCTATTGGACCGACCCCGGCCGAAGCGATGTTGGTCAGGGCTTCTCCTATGGCGATCCGTCCGGAAGCCGGGGCGGAGAGTATGGCAAGCGGCGTTCTCTCCCCAATGGCCATTGCCTGTCCTTTAAAGGCGCGATATGAGTTAACCGTCACAGCGGCGTCTGCAACCGGTGTCTGGTAAGGGCCGGTCATCTGATCCCGGGCGACTGTGCCCGTAACGCTCCTGTCTGCAATTGTGATAAGGAAGTTTTTGTTTGCAACCGCCGGCAGTTGCAGGACCCTTTTATAAGCTTTCTCGATCCGGATATCCCGCGTATCAAACCTGTTAAATTCTTCATTCAGGCGTTTAACGTTCCGGACCATTCGCGGCGGTTTGCCGAGAATCACTTCTATGTTAATGTCTATAGGCTTATTTTTGAAATAGGAGTCTTCGAGAACCAGCTTGCGGTCGCCCGTTGCCTTGCCGATTACCGCTGCGGGGCATCTTTCCCGACGGCACAGGCTCATAAACTTGTCGAGCGACTCAGGGCGGACGGCAAGCACGTACCTTTCCTGGGCCTCGCAGCACCAGATTTGCATCGGGCTCATGGACAGATCTTCGTTTGGAACCTGCCTGAGCGAGAAAGTCCCGCCTGTTTCTTCCACAAGTTCCGGGCATCCGTTTGACAGTCCTCCGGCGCCAAGATCGTGAATGGAAAGTATTGGGTTTTCAGCGCCTGCCGCCATGCAGGAATCGATTACGCCCTGGCAGCGTCTTTGCATTTCCGCGTTGTCTCGCTGGACGCTGTCAAAATCGAGGTCTTCAACGTTGCTGCCCGCCGCCATTGAAGAAGCGGCCCCGCCGCCCAGCCCGATTTTCAGCGCCGGGCCGCCGATCTGAATTATCAGGTCGTTCTTGGAAAGTTCTTTTTTAAAGGCGTGGTGGCGTTTTATGTTGCCCATACCCCCGGCAACCATGATTGGTTTGTGATAGCCGCGATAGCTTCCGTTGAATTTTTCTTCGTAGGTGCGGAACACACCGCTTAGTTGGGGGCGTCCGAACTCATTTCCAAAGCGCGCGCCTCCTATGGGGCCTTCGAGCATGATTTGCAGCGGGGTGGCGAACCTGGCGGGAAATTCCGCGAAATCTTTTTCCCAGGGCATTTTAAAGCCCGGCACCCTGAGGTTGGAGACCATAAACGCGCTGAGTCCCGACTTGCTTCTGCTTCCCTGCCCGGTGGCGCTTTCGTCTCTTATTTCTCCGCCTACTCCTGTAGCAGCGCCGGGATAGGGCGAAATTGCGGTCGGATGATTATGTGTTTCGACTTTTATTACAATGTCGGTCGGATCTTCTACAAAACGGTAAATTCTTCTGTTTTTGCCGGTAGCTTCGAAGAATTCCGCCATATGGCCTTCGATGACAGCAGCGTTGTCTTTGTATGCAACCAGGGTTTCGCCGGGGCTTACACGGTGGGTGTTCCTTATCATATCGAAAAGCGAATGCGGCATCGGCTTGCCGTCAATGATCCAGTCGGCGCTGAATATCTTATGGCGGCAGTGTTCCGAGTTGACCTGTCCGAACATGACCAGTTCGACGTCCGAAGGATTTCTCTTTATCTTGGAATATGCATTGTAAAGGTAGTCGATTTCTTCGTCGCTCAAGGCAAGACCCATTTTCCGGTTTGCAGAGTCAAGCGCCTGTATGCCGCCACTGAGGATATCAATAACCTCCATAGGTGTAGGCTGCATCCTGTCAAAAATATCCTGAATGCCGGCATACACTCCTTCTGTCATTCTATCGTGAAGCAGATGCAGGCATGATTTTGCCTCGGCGGCGGAAACCAGTTTGCCGTCATCATTGATAAGCCGGTAATGAATGCCTTTTTCGACACGTTTGACAGCGCTGATTCCGCAGTTATGGAATATGTCGGTTGCCTTGGAGGACCAGGGCGATATGGTTCCCTTTCTTGGCGCAATGTAGAATCCCTTGTCCGTAACAAATTCCCGGTCGGAGCCGAGCAGGCCTGTGATTTTTGCCATTGTTTCGGGTTCGACTTCGTCGCTACAGTTCAGTATGAATATTTCAAAGGCTTCAATAGTCCTGATATTGAGTTCCGGGCAGATTCTGGACATATTGTCTTTGAGCGCTGCCATACGGAACCCGGAAAAAGGGGGCAAACCTTTCAGAAGCAGCGGTTTCCGGGTCCTGCTTTTTTCGTCGGTCACTGTGTTTCTCCTCTTGCTTTTTTCAGGAGGTCCTTGGTTGCTGAGGCCGGATCGTCTGCAGCGGTTATTGCTGTAACAACCGCAAAGACATTCGCTCCGGCTTTTTTCAAGGCGTCAAGATTTCCAGCTTTAATGCCCCCCATAACTGTAAACGGTATATTGAGCGCGGGCGCAATGTTTTTCAAACCTTCTATTCCGAGATAATCACCTGTCCATGACTTTGTACCGGTGGGATATACCGGTCCGATATTTACATAAGACGCGCCTTTCTTTTCTGCTTCTAAGGCCTCTTTCAAGCTATGGGTTGATGCGCCTATTATCAAATCCGGTCCCATAACACGAGCCTTTTCCACTGGAAAATCATCCTGTCCAAGGTGCACACCGTCGGCTTCAACCGCAAGGGCCACATCCACCCTGTCGTTTATAATCAGCAGAGCGCCGAACTGCCGGGTCAGGTTTCGGACCTTTTCGCCCATCCTGACAAGCTTTCGGGCGGAGCAATCTTTTTCTCTGAGCTGGACGAGCTTTATGCCTGCTTCAAGCGCAGTTTTTACGATCTCAAGTGTGCTCCGGCCGGCAGAAAGAGATTCTGAAGTTACCAGATATACTCCCGCTTCCTCAAATGCGGACATTTTATCATCGTGGGTTTTCATTGAAACTGCCTTAATCTGTTTCTTATTCAAAGGTGTTCAGTTAGCGTCATTCACAAATTTACATCGTCCAAAATACAAGCCCCGCATTCAAGCGGGGCTGATAGCCGGAATCGTGCGATATGCGGGATGATTTTTCAATTCTGGGTTGATGAACCCTTGTGTCGGTTAATTTCGTCCCGCAGCCTGGCGGCATCTTCGTACCTTTCGTCTTTTACGGCATTTTCGAGCTGTTTCTCGAGCATTTCCAATGGCGTAAGTCTTTTCTGTTTCGATTTTGCGCCTTTTCGGGCTGTCCCGGCTGCATCATGCATTTTTGCTGTCTCCTCTTCCGAGAATACGCGTCCGGCCTCGTGCATAACTTCGTCGGCAACGTAAATCGGGCCGTTGAACCGGAGCGCCAGCGCGATAGCATCGCTTGGCCGCGAATCAACAACCAGTTCGTTCCCGTCGCGTTCAAGGATAAGTTGCGCGTAGAAAGTTCCGTCGTCAAGGCTGGTGATCTCGATACGTTTAAGTCGGCATTCGAGAAAATCCAGGATGTTCTTGAGCAGGTCGTGAGTAAGCGGGCGCGGCACTTCAACTTCGTTAAGGTGCAGGGCAATAGCCTGAGCCTCGGCGGCGCCGATGAATATAGGCAGGGTTTTTTCCTGTTTATCCTGTTTGAGAAGCACCACGAAGCCCATATTTGAAAAAAACAACTGGTCTACTTTTACCGGTATCATTGTGTTCCTGTTCTTTTGCAGTTTCTATACTCATGTACATATTTATAAGGGTAATTTTACCTTTGCCGGGCTGATCTATCAAGAAGCAACTCCATCCTGGGCAACTCCTGTTGTTTTTTTATTCTTCTGTTTCTCCGGTGAAAAGTTGTGACATAAAGTCGGCGCCCAGGGCTTCCGGGCTTTTCATTTTCTGCACAGAGTCCAGGAAGTCCTTGAGTTCGAGCAGCTCTTCCAGGACGATAAGCCGCACAAGCTGTTCGTTCTTCCTTCTGGTCTCAAGAACTATCTTGTTTTCCTGTTCAGTAAGGGTTATAACAATATCCTCTTTCCTGATATGGCAGATTGGCCGTTCCATTTGCAGCCGTTTCACGTAGAACTCCTCGTTGCGAAACGCCTGTTCGATTCTTGAGCGGAGGAAGTGTGAAACCTCGCCGGAGGGAACCTCCAGCTCTACCAGCCTTGTGTCTTCATCCTCTGTTTTGCCCGCCAGTTTTGCCCTTATCCCCGAGCCTCCCTCGAAGCTTTTTACCAGCGCGCCCGGGGCTATTACGCTGGCAACAAGGAGGGTAAGAACAGCAACGCCAAAGAGTTCCGTGCTTACAACTCCCATGGAAAGACCGATTCCTGCCACGATCAGTGTCACTTCCCCGCGCGGCAGCATGCCCATGCCTATCCGCACTGCGCCCCTGAGGTTGAAGCCCAGCAACCATGCAGGGAGACCGCACCCGATCACTTTTGCCAGCATTGCAACGGACGCATAGATAAGGCCGAACCCGAGGATTGGAAGCATCACAGAGAAATCGACCATCATGCCCATTACACAGAAAAAGACAGGAACAAAAAAATCGTATATGCCGTCTGTGCGGTCGTGGATCTCGTAGGCAACGTCAGTCTGGGACAGGGAAAGTCCGGTTACGTATGCTCCGATTATCATTGCCAGCCCGGCCATTTCCGAGAGTCCAGCCAGCAGCAGGGCCAGCCCGAAAGCGGAAGCTGCCATGACTTCATCCGATTTAAACCATTTCATAATACGGGTAATTCTCGGCGCAAGTAGAATGCCGATTACAGTACATGCCAGCCAGAAACCCATGGCTTTAGCCGCCACTATGCCGACTTTGCCCCAGTTAACGCCGTTGCCGGCTGCCGAACCCATTGAGATGCTTACCACGATTGTAAGAATGATTATGCCAAGCACGTCGTCAAGAACAGCCCCGCCCAGGATAGTGACGCCTTCCGGGGAAGACATTTTGTTTTTTTCGGAGAGAATCCTTGCAGTGATGCCAACGGACGTTGCCGTTGAGACTGTTCCCAGAAACAAAGCTTCCGGATCCATGATCGAGTCCGCTATGCCGCATGCAACAGTTATCAGCGCTCCAGCGAAGAACGAAAACAGCACCCCCGAGACTCCTGCTGCCGAGCTCACAATGGAATACTTCAGAAAGATGGAAAGGTCTGTTTCAAGGCCTGCCCGGAACAATAGAATCAGTATGGCCAGAGTCGCTATTCCATAAAGACTTGCGCTCACAGGTATCTGGCCGTCAAGCATGGGAAAAAGCGGGGTATGGAAAAAGGGAGTTGCCAGTCCGCCGAGGGCATATGGACCTATAAGCATTCCAGCCGACAGCTCGCCAAGGACCCTGGGCAGCCGCAGGTAGCGGGAAAAAAGCAGACCGAATAGTCTTGCTGATATTGTTATGACACCTAGCTGAACAATTAACCGGACCATTTCATGGCTCATTGCGGCACCTCAAAAATTTGTGCTTTGGTGTAAGACTGTCTTTTTAACCTGCAAGAAGAATATGTTTTATTTCTTCTTTATTCTGCGCTTTCAGAAGCCGTTCTCTTGTCTTGGGGCTGTTAAGAAGTTTGCTGATGTCCGACAGGTAACTTATATGGGGTCCCGTTCTGCCCACCGGGGAGATGGTCATAATGAAAATCCTGGACGGTTTTCCGTCAAGAGCGCCGAAATCAACGCCTTCTTTTTTGAGCGCCAGGGCTACAGTAAGGTCATCCACGGCGTCAGTCTTTCCATGGGGAATGGCTATTCCGTGCTGCATGCCGGTGGACATTTTGTTTTCCCGTTTCCTTACAGCATCCAGAGCTTTTTGACGGTCCTTGATTTTCCCGTCTGCTACCAGCATGTCGATCAACTCTTCTATAATTTCGTCCTTCGTGTTGCCGCTAAGCTCCACGCGGAAACTGCCGTTTTTGAATATTTTCTTGAAACTCATCAATAACTCCTGCCGGCAACGAAGAAACCGGCATAAAGGACCGAGTACATATCAAATTCGCGCGTAATAGCCATAAAAAAACAGTTTTGTTTCTCTCAGAATACACTGGTTCGCATGGCATTATTTTCAAGCATGTCTTTTTTCAGCAACCTGCCAAGTTCAAGCGATACCGGTCCCGGTTTGCCCTGACCCACTTTTCGTTTTTCAAACTGTGTTACAGAAACAACATCAATCGAAGTGCCTGCCGCGATTATTTCCCTGGCGTTGCGGACCTGATCAAGCGGAATGTCCGCCTTGCCCGCGCTTTTTATAAGGCCTTGTTCCACCAGTTCTCCGGCCAGTGTGATTAATCTTTCCGCAGTGGTTCCACGCAGAACTTTTTCCAGTTTTGGGAAAAGAAGTCTCCCGTCACCGGATACGATGCCGACGCTTTCGGTGGAACCTTCTCCAAGGAAGCCGCTGGAATCCACAGTGAAAACAAAGTCCACCTTCATATCCGCTGCTTCTTTTTTCATCAATGCATTCGGGAGATAATTGCAGGATTTGACAACTGCGAATTGTCCGGATTTTATGGGGATGGAGCTGATTTGAGCCATTGCGCCGTCGGGGCGCTTTTCCATGAAGGGGCAAGGAGCCCGGTATGCAATAACATAAATCTGAGGCCCTGCCGATTCATACGGGTTGGCTGTAAAGCCGCCGGGTCCACGGGAAACTATTACCCGTATAGAGCAGTCTTTTTTACCCCCTTCAACCACGACCTGCCTGATTATACCGACGAGGTTTTCAATACCCCCTGGAATACAACATTCAATCTTTTCAGCGGAAGCTGCCAGCCTCTGCATGTGGCCGTCAAGGTTATAAATGCCACCGTCCAGGCATTTCATGCTCTCGAACACGCCGTCGCCCCTGTGGGCCAGATGTTCATCAACCGCCAAGAGCATCAGGGACGGATCGGTTACGATTCCGCCGAGATAGGAGGAGAACATGGCAAAGTATTTGTTGTGATAGGGACGTTTGCGGTTTTTGAGGTTTTCAACAAAATTCGAAGCGTTAATCAGCGGTATCGTATCCATAAGCACAGCTCTCAGGTTTGCAGTTCCGGTAGTTGAATATTTTTTTAAAGTTAAGTATCAGGGCCTCTTTAACTTCTTCAGCGGGCGTGTCATGTCCAAGTTTCAGCATGGATGTTACACCCTTGTCTGCTATTCCGCATGGAATTATGCCCTGGTAGTAACCCAGGTTCGTGCTCACGTTTAAAGCAAAGCCATGCATGCTTATGCCCCTTGTGATTCTCACGCCGATGGCGGCGATCTTTTCATTTCCCACCCACACTCCGCGGCGTTGGCGTGTCAACATGGACTCTATACCGAAGCCCGCCAATGTTGCGACAATGGTTTTCTCAAGTCCGTCTACCAGGTCAACCACCCTTAACTTGCGTTCGGGCAGGCTTATTATGGGGTATCCTACTATCTGGCCGGGCCCATGATATGTAACATCGCCGCCTCGACCGATTTTAACTGTGTCAATGCCTTTGACTGCCAGCTCATCAGGGGGCAGCAGGATATTCTTTTCGCTGGATGCCCTGCCCAGGGTGTAGACCGGGTCGTGTTCGACAAGAATCAATGTGTCCGGGCGCCTGCCGCTTTTGCGTTCTTCAACGAATTGTTTCTGCAGTTCCAGGACCGGCGCGTACTTTTTCCGGCCAAGGTCTATGATTTTCAGCATCATTCGCCGCTTTCCTGTTTGACTTCGAAGTCGCATAACAGCGGCAGATGGTCTGAATATCTGACGTCCGGCATTTCAAAATTGTTAATCTTTATCTCCTTGCTGTGAAGAACAAAGTCAAGCTGTCTTTTGGGTTTCCAGCTTGGGAAAGACGGAGAACGCATGGTATTGGCGTTCATAAGCTTTGTAGCGGCCAAAAAAAGCTGTATTTCCCGGTCGCCCCACAATGCATTGAAGTCCCCTGCGACAATTTTTGGTTTGTCGGTTGCCGAAACCATGCCATAGAGCTCGTTAAGCTGCCTGTGTCTGACCTTTGATGTCAGGGAAAGATGGACCAGGAACACGGTTACGTTCTGCAGCTCCAGCTCTATAACAAGTCTTTTCATTCCGCGTTCAAAGTAATGGAATTTCTCCCGGGAAAAGGAATTCCTCGTCAGAAATGCGTTGCCCTGCTGGTTAAGGACGGGGACAAAGTTTGCGGCGTGACCGCTGGCGTATTTGCAGGCGTAACTGTGATAATGCCCTAGTTGGCGGGCTATGGTTTCGGCCTGGTTCTGTTTCCTCGTTCTGTATGAACCGGCATCGACCTCGACCAGGCCTATTATATCGGCGTTCTTATTCCCGATAAACTCCGTGATGCGGGCGAGGTTTTTCCTGGTCATATGGAAATATCCCCACAACGGAAACAGAAGCTTGCTTCCGCCTGTTGCATATCTGATGTTGTATAGAAGAAATCTCATTTTTCCGTTTCGATTCCAAAAACAATCAGTCTACATCTTTTCAGCGAGATTTCCAGTCTGAAAGGGTCATGCGCCGCATCTTGTCCGCCATGGCTGCTTTTCCGGCAGCAATTCTCATTATGGCCTCTTTCCGCCAAAACCTATTTGTATAACGATGTGCGTAGTAGCGCGGGCTTCACCGAAGCCCAGCGCTCTTGGGGCCTCGGCTTCGGTGAAGCCGGGCCTACTCGCGCGTGGCTGCAATATCGTGCCGGAACTCTGGCCACGCCAAACGTGGCAAAATGGCCATAATGAGAATTGCCGCTTTTCCGGTTACTACGTTTGCAGTAAAATGCGTGATTTGCTAAGCTGCAATTTCGCGAGAGCGGAAGCGTTTACATCGCGTCTTTATGATTGAATTTGACCGCAGCGGGATACGGGATAACCCATTGTTTAAACTGATTGCGAGACCATGGAATTTCAACCTGTAGTGTACGAGCATGCCGCCGCATGTGTGAATAAATCCCCGTGGGAAGTCTCGCGCGACCCTGAACTGCTTTTTGGCGCGCATTCGGCAGCTTTTGAAAGATATCATCACAATCCCATAGCCGTCGGAATAGACATATATAATCTCGAGGTAGAAGCATACGGGGGCAGGATCGCGCGGCCGGAAGGCTATACCGTACCTTCCCTGGCGGACCATCCGTGCGGGTCGGTTGCCGAGGTGCGCAATCTTTCTCCCCTCGACCCCGCCAGCGACGGACGCATCCCCATGGTTATACAGACAGCCGTAAAGCTTGCTTCCAGGTATCCCGAAGGAGATGTGGTCGTGCCCGTGAGCGGACCTTTTTCCATAGCGGCCAACCTGATGGGCCTGAACCAGTTGTTATGCGAGCTGCTGGAGTCTCCTGATGAAGTCAGGGATGCGCTTCTGCATCTGGGTGAAAGCCAGGTTGAGTTCTGCGCAGCGGTGGCTTCAGCCGGAATTGGGATATCTTTTTTTGAATCTGCGGCCTCCCCGCCCATCCTTTCGCCGGATCTGTTTGAGCGCAGTGTCTATCCGGCTCTATCCGAGATCATGCAAAAGGTCTCTCCTCTGGCACAAGGAAAGCCAGGTTGCGTAATAGGGGGCGACACTGAGCTGATAATAGAACGTATAGTTGGGGCGGGAGCAGGCTATGTAATATGCCCCGAAGAAACCAACCAGCAGCGCTTTATTCACCGCATGCAGCGTTATCCGGATGTTAAAGTGCGCGTCAACATGAATCCGGGCGTGTTTATTGGCGCGGACACCGAAGCCGTGAATGAAGAGTCTGCGCGTGTTTATGGAATTGCCTGTCAGCGGCCCAATACCTGCATTGGAACAGGAGTTCTTCCTTTTGAAACCAATCCCGATCTTGTAATTGAAGCGCGCGATTATCTGAATTCGCTTTACATGCAGTCTGAACAGTAAGGCTGACGATGCGAAGGAGCGGACATGCAGATATGCCTCTTCATCGCGGCAGAACCGTTAACCTGGCAAGATCCGTGGAAAATCCGCCTGCTCCGCATCAGCTTGAGTTGCTGTGAGCGATGTATTGTTTGCCAGGTTGAAAATTTCTTTATATAAGTCTTGCTATTGCTGCGAAAATTGTGCTTAATCACTCTCAATATTTGCGTTGGAACCTCATTTGCATAGTTCTGATATGATCTCCTTTTGATCCCCCAGATTGCACAAGGCCCTGGCGCTGAACTTTCTTTTTCACGTGTCCGGCGGAGAGAGATATCTGAGAAACTCCGGACCGGGAGAAAGAATATGCAAAATACGCGATATCTGGATAATGCATCCAGAAGAGATTCCAAACAAAAACAGACAAAACCGCTTGAGGGCGCTTTTTCTGACCTCATCCCTGAATTGTGCCGGGCAATAACCTCCCAAGGTTATGTAACCCCGACACCAGTGCAGGAAAAATGTATTCCATATATTTTGAAAGGGCGTGACCTGGTTGGAATAGCCCAGACAGGCACAGGAAAGACAGCGGCCTTTATGCTGCCCCTCCTTCAGCAGTTATATCAACGGCCATGCAAGAGGCAGAAGTGTTCACCACGCGCCCTGATACTTGCCCCGACACGAGAGCTGGCAGCGCAGATCAATGACAGCGTTCGAACCTATGGCCGCTTTACAGGTTTGAAAGGGTCTGCTGTCTTCGGTGGAGTCAAACAGGGCGCACAGGTACAGGCCCTTCGGCGCGGTGTAGATATTCTTGCGGCAACACCCGGCCGTCTTCTCGACCTGATGCGGCAGAAGCATGTTAGCCTTGGAAGAATAGAGGCGCTTATACTCGATGAAGTTGATCGTATGCTTGACATGGGATTTATTCCGGATGTTAAAGAAATTGTTAGCGCTGTGCCGGAAAAGCGCCAGACACTCTTTTTCTCTGCCACGATGACGCCGAAAATTTCAAAAATTGCCTCATCTCTGGCTCCCGGTGAGCCCGTTCGTGTAGAGATAAAGGTGAATGGACCGGCTGTTGACCGGATTGGTCAGAAGGTATTGTTTGTCGGCAAAAAGGACAAAGACAAGCTTCTTCTTTCAATGCTGAATAACAAAGAAGTCGGCAAAGCTCTGGTGTTCACTCAAATGAAGCATGTTGCAAGTCGTGTTTCGAAAAAGCTTGAAAAAGCTGGCATACGAAGCGCCGATATACATGGCAACAAAAGCCAGGGAGCGCGCACGCGCGCGCTGGATGGATTCAAGCGCAATCGCTTTGATGCGCTTGTGGCCACTGACGTGGCGGCTCGCGGGTTGGATGTGGACGATATCACGCATGTATTCAATTATGATCTCCCGATGGAGGCCCTTACGTATGTGCATCGAATAGGGCGAACGGCTAGAGCGGGCGCTTCCGGCGAGGCAATTTCGTTTTGTTCGTCCGAGGATCGATCCTATCTAAATGCAATTGAAAAGCTGCTTGGGTCTTCTGTGCCGGTAGATCGCGATCACGATTATCACTGTGAAGAGGCCCTAAGGTCCAGGCGTTCACCGGGCAGGAAGAATTCAGGCTACAACAATCGGCGCGGGAAGAGACGCTCTTACAGACGCTGAACAGCGTATCTTACCCTCTTCCGGCGATACGGTTTCGTTTGCTCAGCAGAACAATATCTTTCAATGCCTGAGCATTCTTGGCCTGTTCCCATTGCTTGTCAAAATCATGCGCCTGAACAATATGGGCAATGGCGGAAAGGGCTTGCAGATGCAGGTTCCTGAGGTCTTTTGTGCCCGCCAGCACAAATACAGTGGTGATGCGGGGCGCATTATCGGAGAAATAAATGCCTTTCCGGCACCTTGCCAGCACCATCTCAAACCGATTTTCCCCCTCAATAACTATGTGCGGTATGGCAAGTGTATCGCTTAAAACAGTGCTGCTTTCCATTTCCCGTTTCTTTAGCGATTGTTTAAGTTTTTCCTCATCCATGTTTAGTTTTTGTGAGAGTTTCTCAGCGACAATCTGGAAAAATCTTACGTGATCCATTGATTCTTCAATGTCGATTACAATGGCGTCTTCTGCAATATGGTCAATTTTATCGCGAATTATTTCGTCCCGTTCCCGGATAACTTCTTTTAATTCGTTCTCAAGTGTGCCGGTGACCAGCTCTTTAGCTGTTATCCTGTTCAGGAGGTGCAGCAGGGCGGAATCCTTTGCCGCTTTTTTTCTGCCGTAAAACCAGTAGACAGAGAATCCCAGCAGAACGATAGCTGCAGTAACAAAAAATGCGTCTTCGCCCATCTCGAACAGGACGAATGCGAAACCGATGATAGAGACTAACTGCAGCCAGGGATAAAAGGGCGCATGAAACGCAGGCCGATAATTCTGCACTTTGCTTTCCCGGAGCACAATTACAGATACATTAGCCAGCACGTAACTGAGAACAAAAACGGTAGATGCAGCTTCAACCAGGGCGTTAATATTAAGGAAAACCGCTATCATTATCAGAAAAGCGGTAGCCAGTATGGCGACATAAGGTGTTTGGTATTTGTCGCTGATCTTGGCAATTGCGGGCGGCAGTAGTTCGTCCTTGCCCGCTGCCAGGAGATAGCGGCTGGCAGTCATAATGCCGGCATTTGCAGTGGTTATGAATGCAAGCGCAGCGGCAATGCTGATAAAAAAGTAACCTGGCTTTCCAAGAAAACTGCCCGCCGCGTCGGAAATGGGAGTAAGTGAGTTGTCAAGCTTGTCTGTTTCAAGCACACCGCTTGTAACGAATATCATAAGCGTATACAGGAGCACCATGGAAATAATAGAAACAATCATGCCCCGCGGAATAGTGCGGCCGGGGTTCTTGACTTCGCCGGCAATACTTGCAACCTGCACCAGGCCGCCGTAGGAAACAAACACAAAACCCGTTGTTGAAATAACCGATTTAATGCCGTATGGCGCGAAAGGCTGGAAAAACTGGATGTTAATATGTGAAAAACCTTTCACGATAAAGACCAGCATAAGGCCGAGCAAAGCCAGTACCAGTATGACCTGGAGTCCAGCGGCTTCTTTTGTTCCTTTGAGATTAATCAGCACAAAAGCCACGCACAACAGCGCCGCAACTGTATGCCAACCCAGCGGGACAAAAGAAGCCAGCAGCACGGCCAGCCCTATAATGGCGAAAGCGCTTTTTAAAGACAGGCTGAACCAACTGAGCAAACCGGCCACAGTGCCTACCGCAGAACCTAAACCTCGTGAAATATAAAAATAATCACCTCCTGATTTCGGCATTGCTGTTGTAAGTTCCGCGATACTTAACAAACCGGCGACCGCAAGCAGGCCGGCCAGAAAATACGAAAACACCACTGCAGGGCCCGCTTTTGCATGGGCAAGACCAGGCAGCACAAAAAGCCCCGAGCTTATCATCGCTCCGGAAGCAATACAGAAAACATGGATAAAACTAAGCTGTTTTGTAAGTTTCGACAACGCTACACTCCTCTACACTCCTGAACCACAAGCCTGATTACCTGGCGGCTTGCCCTGCACAACTGCTTATTTCGGCACAACAGGGCTGCATTTTTAAATTTAATGTTTGCTATGCAGATCAATGTCTGCCTATATGAAAACAAATAATACAGAAAGGTGGATTTACATGCCACAGGAATTTAACCGGGATCCATTTACCGAGATAGTCTCGCGGATAGACTGGAAAAAGCTCAAACCCTCCCTTGGCTGGGTAATAGCAGGGATTGTGGCAGTCATCGGATTGTCGTCCTCAGCTTATACGGTCCAACCGGAAGGGAGGGTGGTTCTCAAGCGTTTTGGGAAAGTGATCGCCATCAAGGAGCCGGGCCTGCATTTTAAATTACCGTTTGGAATTGACCGGAAATACTTCGTGCCGACTGAGCGGATTCTCAAAGAGGAATTCGGATTCCGAACCTTGAAAGCAGGCCGCCGAACGCAATATAGTTCCAATGAATACAGCGAGGAATCCCTGATGCTTACAGGCGACCTCAATGTGATAAATGTGGAATGGGTGGTTCAGTTCCGCATAGACGATCCAGACAAATTCATGCATAAGGTCGAAGATCAGATTTCCAGCATCAGGGATGTTTCCGAAGCGGTGATGCGCCGGATTGTAGGCAACCGTTTGGGTAGCGATGTGCTCACTGTAGGCCGTGTCGAGATTGCAGAGGTTTCGAAAAACGAAATTCAGAGGATAATTAACACCTATGACATGGGTATTCACATCACTTCCCTGCAATTACAGGACGTGACACCCCCGGAAACAGTCAAACCTGCCTTCAATAAAGTTAATGAGTCACGCCAGGAGAAGGAACGTTTGATTAACAACGCCGAAAAAATGCGCAACCAGAAGATCCCCAGGGCCAAAGGCGAGGCGGACCAGATCGTCTCCGAAGCCGAAGGCTATGCCGCTGAGCGTATAAATATCGCCAAGGGCGAAGCAAGCCGTTTCACGGCAATACAGAAAGAGTACAACCAAAACCCGGAGGTCACCCGTCAGCGTCTTTATATCGAGACCATGGACAAAGTGATATCGGAGATTGAAAAGCTGTATGTGATCGAAAAGGGCGGCACGATGCCGATCCCTCTTCTGAATCTTGACGATGGCAGGACCGGGTCACTGCAGAAGGGGGAGAAATAATCATGGAGAATCCCAGGATGTATAAGTTTGTTGTTGCCGCAGTGCTTGGATTTGCGGCTTTGATCGTTCTTCTCAGCTCTGTATACATGCTCGACGAAACAGAACAAGCCGTTATAGTGCAATTCGGAGCGCCGGTGGGTAACGTTGTCGAAAAACCGGGCCTTCACATCAAGATCCCTTTCATTCAGGAAGTGCGCCGCTTCGATAAACGACTGATCGTCTGGGATGGCGATCCTAACCAGATACCGACCCTTGGACGCGAGTTCATATCGGTGGATACAAGCGCCCGCTGGCGGATTGTTGATCCATTGCTTTTTCTCAAGAGCGTCAAAAATGAAATAGGAGCCCAGTCCCGTCTTGATGACATCATAGACTCTGTTGTTCGCGACAACATCTCTGAGACAGAGTTGATAGACATAGTCCGTTCCAAGGATTGGGATGTTAAAGAAGAAGATATGGAGCGCATTATCCTGCCGGAAGATGAGAAGACGCAGCAGGTTATCACCCAGAAAGTTAAAATCGGGAGAAAAGATCTGATAAATTCGTTTCGGGAAGAGGCCGAAAAAGAGATGTTGAATTACGGCATTGAACTAGTGGATGTTCGCATTAAGCGTCTCAACTATATCCCCTCCGTCCAGCAACAGGTGTTCGAGCGAATGATATCCGAACGCCAGCGCATTGCAGAACGGTTCCGGGCCGAAGGCAGCGGGGAAAGCTCGAGGATTGTGGGAGAGACCCAGAAAGAACTGGCAGAGATAATCTCCAATGCCAGGAGACAAAAAGAGATAATCCAGGGTGATGCCGATGCAGAAGCCACGCGTATTTACAATGAAGCCTACAGCGCCGACCCGGAATTCTATGCATTCTATCGTTCTCTTGAAAGCTATGCCAATTCGCTGAAATCAAATGCCACCCTTATCCTTGGAACGAAGTCGGATTACTTCCGCTATTTAAGCGAGGCAGATGATCTATCCGGCAGTGAATAGTAATAGTTCCTGTTATTCCCAGGGCTGATCTATTCGAACTGCTTCTTGAAGTTGTAAAATTGTGTTCGTAGCTGGTTAAGTTCTTCATACATACTGGAGACCTTGCTCTCCAGTTCGTCAATTCGAAAGTCATTTTGAGCTGAATCGGTTTCTTCGGACGCAACAACCTGAGAGGTAGGTTCGTCTGTTGCCGGTCTGTCCTCCAGCTTGCCTAGAAGGTGAATATACCTCATTTCTCTGCGTCCTGACCCCGGAGGCAACTCGGCTACCAGCGCACCGTTCGCCCATTGCTTGAGTTCGGATATGGTTTGCCGGACTTCCGCAAGCGAGTCGAAATCTGCAAGCCTTGTGCAATGTGCGCGAAGTTCTCCCTGTGTCTGAGGCCCTCGAAGTATCAGTTCGCAAATCACCGCGAGCTGACGTGGATTTAATTCTAAAGTGTTAAGCAGAGCATGCTTGTACTTAGGCGTTCTGCTGCCTGCCTGGTCGACTTGCCAGACAAGGCTGCGCCTGTACCTCAGCCTTTCGAGCGCGTCCATTACCTCGCCCTCCCCAAGAGACATCACCGGTTGACGGTTGGACTTCTGATTGCATGCCGCTGTCAGGGATTTGAGCGTCAGCGGATAGTACTCGGGTGTAGTGATCTCCTTTTCGATGAGGCAGGCCAACACCCTGAGTTCAATAGAATCCAGATTTATGTTTCCGGTGGATTCTTCTTCTGTCTCTTCCGCATTCACTTCTTCATCAATTTCTTCCATACAAGCCATTGTCGCATGTTTGCAGCTCTATCACAAGCCTTATGCTAACCGGACATTCAAAACAAAGGGGGTTCCTGAAATCAACAAGCCAACCGAAATCTACACTCATGTAACAGAAAACGGCGCTCGCACAATCAAAACGCCGTTAAGAAAGGCGCGCGCCGAACAACGCAGGCAACGGATAATGAAACCTGTTGATGCGCTTTTTGCAACATTCTCGCAACTTCGAGACCGCATAAACCAGATTCTTGAGTTGCCCGGAAACACAAACGAGGAGGCTGCACTATGACAATGCTCGAACCAATTCAGGTACTCCAAGCCAGGCATGAAGCTTTTATAGAAAGAACCAACCGCCTGCGCCTTGCCGATGGTCCTGCTATGAGCCCGGCCCTTACCTGGCCCTCATTCTGGGACTCGGTCAATCGAACGCTGCTTTCATGCGGCTACAGAAAATCCACTCGCCGCCAATACAGGTATATACTCAGACAACTGCGCGCCTATGGAGTTGCCCGTCCCTGCGAGGCAACTGCCTCGGTTATACGAAACTATGTCACCGACCTTGGTCAGAACAGCGTATCGTGGAGTTGGATCGCGCTCAATATCGCCGTTTTGCGAACTGTTTTTGATCATATCTGCGGTCTGTCGCTCACAAAGAATCTTGTAACTCCCAAACGCGGCTTTCACCTGCCGGAGATACTCAGCGAAAACGAAGCCCGGCGAGTCGTTCAGGCCGGAACCACAATACGCGACCAGCTACTGCTGGGTCTTCTTTATGGCTGCGGGCTTACCGGAACCGAAGCCTGCCGCCTGCGCTGGAGCGATGTGCGAGACAACGGCAAAAGCCTTCACGTTGCAGCCACTGTACGTTACATGGAACGAATGCTCAAAGTCCCCGAACCGCTGCGAGATATTCTAAAAACCGGTTCAAAGACCTGTCAGGGCGATCAATACATATTCCGAGGTCGCACAGGAAACGGGCGGCTGAGCAACCGCATGGTTCAGACCATTGTGCGCCGCGCGGCAGACGCCGCAGGCATTGAGCGCCCGGTATGTGTGTCCGCTCTCAGACATAGCTACGCAGTGCGCCGCCTTGAAAACGGAATAGACATTTCTTACCTGCAAAACGAACTGGGCCACGCCTCAGTCAGGACAACTCAGCGCTACCAGCGCTGCCTGGCCCCGCAGATCACGAACCACCCCTTCAGCGAAGTACGCCGCCGAATGCACAAAATCCTTAATTCAGAAGGACAGAGTCCGCCCGAGAAACGCAAAGACTGTACTCTGAAATCCCGATCTCCTGGAAAGTCGGGACAACCCCCATTATCCGGCATGGAAACAATACAAATCGCAAAACTCAAATTGCCTCTCGTCGGCAACGATGACCTTTCGCGCGCCGCGGCTTTTCTCCGGCTCTTCAAGAACCGCCTTTTCGGTCTTTTCACGCGCGGTTCCATTCACTCCCCTTAACAAAGCCTGCGCTCCAGTTGAAATCATATATCTCCAACAATCGGACTGTGCCCAAAAACACCTTTACACGCCCCCCGGACTCTCATACACTTCTTTCATAAGAAACATTCGGGCATTCAAGCCTGTTTTGCGGCCGGTAATGAATGCAAAACAACATAAACAACACGACTCAGCGGGTAAAAAAACCGCCAGAATAGACGGCACGTGTTGTATTAACGAAATAAAGCCGTCTAATACTATAGTTGGCGAAGGATGATTGATGGCAAAACAGAAGAAGAGCCTGTCGCCGAAGTACCAGCCGTGGGTTGACGCGCGCAAGCGTTTCCACCTCTCACACGCACATGTCCAAATGGCGCGCGAACTCGGGATGAACCCAAAGAAGATCGGCGGCAAGGCGAACCACAAGCAGGAGCCGTGGAAAGTACCACTCCCTGAGTTCATCGAGGATCTTTACTTTAAGCGATTCGGCAAGACCAGACCGGACAATGTCCGATCGGTCGAACAGATGGTGCAAGAGAAGAAACGAAAGCAGGCTGAGCGAAAAGCGCAGAAACAGGAAACACGAGATCGCCAACAAACCAATTCAGGCGATTCAGAAAGGGCCGCGGACGTCCCTTTCTGAACGCCTGATCGGTGACGTTCGCTCCTGGGAATACTCCAACATGAAAGCCAGTTACGCACATTTCGCCGCGTTTCTCCGACGTCATCCGGCGGTTGCCCCAATGCTGGCGGCCGTTTTGGTCCACCTGCCAGGGGTATTTGGGACCTTCGTGTACGATGACGTTCCGCTAATTCCGGAGCACGCCGAGCTATCAAGAGCCGACTTCGTCGGCGAGATATGGGCGCGTGACTACGGATTGGAGTTCGCTCGGCAGCCCAAAGGCTTCTATCGTCCGGTCTTCATGAGCGCTGTGTTTGGCATCTACTCGATCTGCGGCCCAACCCCCATCGCGTTCCATCTGTTCAGTCTCCTTTGCTTCATTGCCGCCACTGTGCTTGTCACTCTCGCAGCAGCACGGGCTGCACCGAAAAACCCAGGCCTCGCAATTTTCATTGGGGTACTCTACGCGTTGCATCCCACTCGCGTTGAAGTCGTGTCTCTGTTCATGTCATTGCCGGACCTCCTCGTCGAAATTGCCGCACTTGTCACTTTTCTGATTCTTCTGCGGGAAGATGAACGGATGCCTCGTCGGATTCCCTTCCGAGCAACGGCAGTCTGTGCAGCCCTCGCTTTGACAGCGGGGCTGACCAAGGAAAGTGCGTTTTTCTACCTCGCCCCGCTGGCTGTGACCGCTATCGTTCGTTCCATCTGGAAGCATGGGGCACACGCAGCACTCCCGACGTTGCCTGTGCCGGTCGGCACCGGCTTGGGGTTGGTCGCAGCTTTTGCGACACGGGTCCTCGTTGGCATACATAACCCAGTGTCGATTGTCGGAAGCACGATGAGACTTCTGGATGACCGATCCCTGCCCGCACTATACACTCTCGTGTTATCCATCAGGGAGCTCGTGATACCTGAACCCGTTGTGTTCTGGCGACAACTGCCAAGCAGCCCTTCTGGCGCTGCCACAGTCGCAGTCCTGTTGATCCTGGTGTTTCTCGCAGCAGGATGGGTTGTGCTGCTCAGAGCAAGACAAGCGGGGGGCGTGTTGCTGCTGGGGTGGCTGGGTGGCAATACGCTCAACCTCTTGTTGCTGACTGCCGGAGGCTACCCCTATTCGCAAAGGTACCTGGCGGTGGCGCCCGCACTTCTGCTCCTGTGTCTTGCCGGGCATCATGTGTTTCACTCACTTTCGCGGCGTATCGTTTTCGACAAGTTACGAACATTGACTGGCTTGCGGCGACTTCCTGCGTTCGTCCTTGCGCTCTACCTGGTACTCCATGGGGCGTACGCTCTGTCCGGCGTCTTCCAATGCTGGTCGCCACTTGGGTTCTTCCTTGCGATGCACGAGGCAAGTCCCCGCGACGTGGTGCCCCTGGGAGCCGTCGCTCAGTCGCTGAACGATCAGGCTGCGCCCGCCCTACAGGTCGAAACCCGCGTCCGTCAGGCCACAGCTCTCGATGCGGGCCATCCGCAGGTTCCATTGCTGCACAACATGGTCATTAAGAGGTACCTTGCAGATGGGTCCTTCACTGAGGCCCTTCGCTTTGCAGATTGGTCGTTGGATCTATTCCCGGATGACTCGGACAAGACAGCGCTTCGCGCCGTTGCACTGGCGAGTCTCGGGCGATACGAGCAGGCGCTTGCGGCCATCGGCCAAGCGATGACTGCACGACCGGATTCGGCGGAATATCGCCTGCTTCAGACTCAGATCCAAGGGAACATGCAGAGCGAACAAGCCGAGTCCACCGTACCAGTGAAAGCCGCGCCGAGCGCGTCTCCCACTGTCCGGTGACTCGCGACGTTCTGTTTATAAAGATTGATGAGATGGATGGTGGAAGAGAAACATTGCATGTCAGCATTTCGGAATGCGCGTCGTGGAAAACGCTCAAATCCGAAGACGAATGATCTGCCTTGTCCAACATCTACCGGGAAGCAATCAGGCAAGCCGACGGAGATTGAACACTGCAAGCAATCTCTACTTGCGAAAACAAACGAATAACAGGAAGATACACGGAGAAACAGAACCAAAACATGGAGTGTATTGAAAATTCCGGGAATTTTCAAACACTCA